>JAZKHJ010000054.1:0-59191 GCA_040385485.1 Pseudomonadota bacterium
CCCAAATGGTTTGAGAATCAAACCAGCAACCGTCCACCGGACGGGGTCAACTCCAGCGCGTGCTTCACGGCCTCCAATGGCAGAACAGGCAAAGTTCTAGCGAAACACTTTCACTAGGTCGGTGAGTTGGCTGGCCTGGTCTTTCAGGCTCTCGGCGGCCGCGGCACTCTCTTCGACCAGCGCGGCGTTCTGCTGCGTCATCTGATCGAGCTGCGTCACCGCCACGTTGACCTGGCCAATGCCGTCGCTCTGCTCGCCAGCGGCCGCCGTGATCTCGCCAATGATGTCGGAGACACGCTGCACCGAGCCCACGATCTCGCTCATGGTCTGGCCCGCATCGGCCACCAACCTGGAGCCCGCTTCCACCCGGTCCACGCTGGCACCGATCAGGTTCTTGATTTCCTTGGCCGCCTCGGCACTGCGCTGCGCCAGGTTCCTCACCTCGCCCGCCACCACCGCAAAGCCCCGGCCTTGTTCGCCTGCGCGCGCGGCTTCCACCGCGGCGTTCAGCGCCAGGATGTTGGTCTGGAAGGCAATACCGTCAATGACACCGATGATGTCGCTGATCTTCTTGCTGCTGTGGTTGATCTCGTCCATGGTCGTGACCACCTGGCCCACCACCTGACCACCGCGCACGGCGATCTCGGCCGCAGAGGCGGCCAGCTGGTTGGCCTGGCGCGCCGCATCGGCGCTCTGGCGCACGGTGCTGGTGAGCTGCTCCATGGAGGCCGCGGTCTCTTCCAGGTTGCTCGCCGCCTGCTCGGTGCGTGCGCTGAGGTCCTGATTGCCCGAAGCGATTTCCAAGCTAACAGATTCGATCTGCTTTGCCGATGCTTGAACTGAGGTCACGGCGACGTTCATCTTCTGGAGGATTGCTTGCAAAGCTCTTGCGCCCTGGGTGGTCGTGTTCATAGCGCTGACATCCAAAGAAATCCCATCCTGTTGGTCAACCGCTCCCACCAAGCGTACCAATTCGGCTCCCTCGCGCGCGGTTCGGCCCATGCCAAGAGCCAGCACCACCTCAAGTCCGGTCTGAATCACCACGTAGGCGGCATGCAGCATGACGCGCCAGAAATTGGCTTCGGTAGTGCAGTAAAAGCCCAGTCCCATCGCCTGAAGGCGGTCGAACAAAAAGTGATGCACCGCAAACAGGCCAGCCGCAAAGACGATAGGACGCCAATCCAAGTAGACGAGCACCAGCGCGAGGGTCACGAACACACCGAAGTGAAACTCCAGTTCCCCGTGCGCCAGTTGGATGTGCAGTGCCACGAGCGATACAAGCGTGAACGTCAATACAAGACGCGAGCCCAAAGAGCCACGCCCGAGGACGTACGCGGCCAAGCCCATTCCCGAGAACACAAGCGCCCCGAGAACCGCCAGCACAGGTTCGTAGTAATTGAAGCCGATTACCACTGCAGCCAATGCGCTCAAACCTATGGCGGCAAGCATCACCTTATCACCGAGCCGCGCCTGTGAGTCTCGGAGCTGTGATTTGTGAAGTGAGGTTGGGTTGGTCACACTGAGCTTTCGTTGTGAGGCGTTGCGCTAATTACGTGATATCGGCTTGCGTAGAGAAACATGAAGGGCGAACTCATCGATTTCTGAGAAGGCGCTTAAGAGAGCAGCCGCTTGCGCAAGCACCGACGGTGGTCGACGGCGACGCGATGCGCTTGACGCAGTGCGTGAACAATCTGCTGAACAACGCTGTCAAATTTACCCTGGGCTTCCCCCAGTTTCTTGGACACTACCGATGATGTGTTCGGGAGATTGACGTCTCCCCCGAATTCCGGACTTTTGAAAACTAGAGGTACGGTTGCTTTCCGGCATGCCCGGAGGTTGTTGAGTTCCACTGATCTCTGACCCGAGATTTCCATCGAATGCTGACCCACCCGCTTGTGTGAGCAAAGCAGCTCACGTTGTGGATAAGTGCTTCGTTTTCTCCTTTTCGGACTTGGTGTGTGGAGCTGCAGCAAAGTGCGCCGCTGTTTCCGCGACTTTGTTGCCTCGATCAATAGCCAGGTTGAAAGCTTGTCAGCGTAAGGATCGAGCTTGCTGGTGCTCGCCCGCTTGGCATAGCGGGGCTCTTCGTCGCCCGCCCGCAGGTACTTCTTAACGGTATTGCGAGCCAGGCCTGTACGCCTGGAGATCTCGCGGATGGACATCTGCTCGCGCAATGCCCAGCGTCTTATGACACTTAAAGTCGCCACGTCTATCACTCCTGAAATCTCCTGCTGCTAAAAGCAGCAGGATAGGGTTCTTACGTGGGTCAGCTTTAAATGGAAATTGCCGCTCTAAGTGGGTCAGTTTTCAACGGAAGCCAACAGATGGCTCTCGTTACGTTCCAGATCCCGTCAGCGGTCACCAGCCGGCGCCGGGGTGGAAGCGCATCGACGCCATACAGGGCGTGCTGCCCAGGCGCGACCAGAACAAGGCGGCTACGGCGGGCGGGCTGATCAGCATGGAGGAATGGGAGTGCATGGTGCTCAAGGGAGACCCGAACGCTTGAGCTTGCGCTCATCCGTGCCACCACCGGTTGCCGAGGTGCTCTCTGGAGCGGAAGAACTTCAGAGTTGTGTGCCGATCAGCGAGGCGAGTGCCTCGGTCCATCTTTCGTGGAGGGGGCGCGCTTGCCATTCCTCCAGCGTCACCCGGCGCGAGCGCGCCAGGTCGGCTTCGAAGGTGGCCGTCTGAACGCTCGCGAACGCTTCGTCCATGACGTTCAGCGTAGCCTCGTCGTTGAGCCGGAACGATCGATTGTCGAAATTGGTGGAGCCCACGGAGACCAGAAGGCCGTCGACGATCAGCACCTTGCAGTGGTACATGGTCGGCTCGTATTCAGCGATGACGGCTCCCGCAGCGAGCAGCGGGCCCCAGGTGGCACGCGAAGCCCTTCGCACCGTGTCGCTGTCGATGTGCTTGCCCGGCACGACGATGCGCAGTTTGACGCCGCGCTTCATCGCGGCCACCAGCACCCCCGTGGTGAGTTCGTCCGGTACGAAGTAGGCCGCTGACAGGTCGATCGTGCGGGAGGCCGCCGTGAGGGTCATCAGGTACATCAGCTGCATGCTCTCGCTGCCGCCACTGGGCGAACTGCTGAACATCTGGGCCCGGCTCGGCCCACGCTCCGTGAGCGAGGGGAAAAAGGCAGGGCCGTGCAACAGGTCGCCCGTGACCTTGATCCAGTTGTCCATGAACACCGACTGCATCTGCGCCACCACCGGCCCATGGACCTCGAAGTGCGTGTCGCGCCAGTGTTCAGGATCCTCCGCCTGGCCGGTCCACTGGGGTGCCACACCGACCCCACCCGTGAAGCCAACCGTGCCGTCAACGATCAACAGCTTGCGGTGGGTCCGGTTGTTCAGCCGCCCGAGGTGCGACCAATGGGGTGGATGAAACTTGCGAACGTTCACGCCCGCTGCCCTCATGGTGTCGATCAGGCTCTCGTCCATCTTGGCGCTGCCCACCCAGTCCAGCAACACGTGGACCTTCACACCCTGGCGAGCCCGCTCCGCGAGCGCCTCGGCAAACTCACGACCGATGTCACCCGACCAGTAGATGTAGGTCTCGAAGGTGATGGAGGTCTGGGCTCCCCGGATGGCCTTGAGCATCGGCGGAAAAATCTGATCGCCATTCAACAGGGCTTGAATCCGGTTGCCTTGCAGGAACGTCGGCCCGAGCAGCACGCCCAGCTCCTGCAAGAAGCGGGGATCGTCCAGCCCGTAGAGACGCTCGACGTGGCGATCGATTTTTTTCTCTCCGCCCATGAAATTGGACACGAGCACGCCACCCACCAGCGCCATGACGGCCGCGAGCACGAAAACCAGCAGCCAGCTCGGCCCGCGGGTCATGCGTTTCATTGCCCATCCCATGGAAAGTCCTTCGAGTGACCGCCCTAGAGGTGCTGAAACAGCCAGCGCCACGGGTGATGCGCGTATTCTGCCCGCGAAGGACGCTCGAAGGACCCTCCAGTGGGTGGCCACGGGTTTCGTTCATCCACGGGACGCCGTCGTCCGTGCGACCCTGCATCGCGCACACGTTGGCCACTGAAAGGGGCGGGGACAAGTGCACCAGCGGTGCAATGAACCCGTTCAGCGGCGTCGCGTGGGCGTCCGCCAGCAGGGGCGTGGGCCGAGAATTCATGGATGGCCGCCCACTCAGCTTCAACATGCAGCGAACCCGCTCACCGCGTGGCCCTCGGTGGCGCATTGCTGTTCTGTGCCGGTCTGGTGGTGCACCACACCGCGCGCAGCCAGGAACTGGACTTTGCACGCGACTGCATGCGGGTGGTGGCGGAAGGTTTGATCCTGGAGACTTCTCCCGCGTGCGTGAACGCATTCCGGAGCCAGCCGGCGGCCCGCGCCCAGTTCGTCCAGACCATCCAGGAGACCATGGCGCAAGCCGAGGCGGCGCTCTCCGCACCTGCCACCCCCAACGCGGCAGCGCGCTCGCTCAAACGCCTGCATGAACGCGCAACGTCCGAAGCCGGCCGCTGGGCCGGCGGTGGCACCTCTTACTACGGCGTTCACCCTTGACGCGGTGAGCCGATCGCGCCCGCTCTCAAGGGTGGCAGGTGTTCCTGACGCACTTTCAGTGCCATCAACCAGGTCGCCCCCGAGGTGTCTGACGCGTAAACTCGCTCGTCAACTCAAAGGAACATGGCCATGGGCGCGCAGTGGAAAGCAAAACACAAGGATCTGGCGGCCAACGCCAAGGGCAGGCTGTTCGGCAAGCTGGCCAAGGACATCATGATCGCCGCGCGCCACGGCGCCGACCCGGCGGCGAATTCGCGGCTGCGTCTGGTGGTGGAGCAGGCGCGCAAGGTCTCCATGCCCAAGGAGACGCTGGACCGCGCCATCAAGAAGGGCGCCGGCCTCACCGGTGAAACCGTGCACTTCGAGCACGTGGTTTACGAAGGATTTGCACCGCACCGCGTACCTGTCATGGTCGAGTGCCTGACCGACAACGTGAACCGGGCCGCCTCCGACATGCGTGTGCTGTTCCGCAAAGGCCAGCTCGGCACATCGGGCACGGTGTCTTGGGACTTCGACCACGTGGGCATGATCGAGGCCGAGCCTGCCACCAAAGGTGCCGACCCGGAGCTGGCTGCCATTGAAGCAGGCGCTCAGGACTTTCACCCGGGCCACGAAGAGGGCGTGACGGTGTTCCTGACCGACCCGACCGACCTCGATCTGGTGAGCCGTGCGCTACCCGCCCAGGGCTTCACCGTGCTGTCGTCCAAGCTGGGCTACAAACCGAAGAACCCGATCGACCCCGCCAGCCTCAGTGCCGAGCACCTGGAAGAGGTGGAAGCCTTTCTCGCCGCGCTGGACGCCAACGAAGACGTGCAGAACGTGTTCGCCGGTCTCGGCGGCTGAGGACCTGCTCAGCCGCGCAACAAGGCTTCGTAGTCCCTGCGGGTGGCAGGGGCCACCGAGGCCACGAGTTGTGCGTAAGGCGTCTGGTGTCGCACGAGGGTGCGTGCGGAGGCGGTGGCCAACGAGCGACAGAACCAGTGGCAGGTGTGTTGCATCAGCAGCAGCTCGGCCGACATGGTGAAGGCCTTGTCCCGCGGTGACCGGTTGAGATCGTTTCTGGCGGCGTCCGCCAGACCGCGAGCGTGAATGCGGAAGGCCTCACGCACGTCGAATGTGGCCTTGGGAAAGAGGCGGTCGGCAAAAGGCAGCGCCACGCGCAGTGTGCTCACCCGGGTCTGGGCTTCGTCGAGCCGGGAGAACTCGGTCGCGAAGCTGCCGAACTGCAACGCCACCGACTGTTCGGCCGCGTTCAGCATGTTGAGGATCTGCTCGCGCCGCGCCGGGTCGTCGTCACCCAGTGCACGCAGATAGCCCTGCGTGAGGTTTTCCATCAGCGCCTCGATCTGGTACTTGCCCAGAAAACTGCTCAGCAGGGCAATGCGGCGCCTTTGTTCGCCCGAGCGTAAAAACCACAAACCCGCAGCCACCAGCATCACCAGAATCAGCACATCCATTGCGAGTCCATCATCATTTTGTAGGCCTTTGGTAGGCATTTTCATGATCGGCCCCGTGTGGCCCTTGGCTCACACGGCGAGGGGAGAGTGTAGTGATGCAATCTGCGGCCTTGATGCGAGAATGCAAAGTCGGGCCGGCAGGGCAGGCGATTCGCCTCTTCCGCGCTGGTGCACCTTCCTCGGAACACACGAGTCTCACTGTCCATGCTGCGTTCCCTTCCGTACATCGCCCTCACCGCTGCGGGCATTGCTGTTTGCCTGCTCGCCTTCTCATGGCTGACGTCGGTCTGGTTGGGTCGTCACCTGGGCTGGGGGGAACTGGTGGTGGCCAGTCTGCTGCTGCTGGTGGCGCTGGCTGTCGGACGCAGCATCTGGCGCAGCCGCAGCCGCCGCAAGATCGAGGACATGCGCGACTCCGCGCTCTGGTGAAGAGCAACATGGAGGCGTGGCGCTCTCCATGTGTGTACCGTACCGTACATACGAGCGGGCCGTTCCTGACTACATTGGCGTCAGCCTGATTCGACGCCCTGGCCCAGGCAACGCCGGGAGCAGGTTTCCTTCGAGGCCGCCATGTCCACCCGCCCACCGTCCAAAAGGACTGCCGCTGTCCGCGCGCCCAAACGTGCTGGTGAACCGGGCGCTCCGGTGTCCAATGCCAGCGAAATCAAACTCAACGACCTGCTCTCGGCATTGCCCGACGAAGACATCAACCGCTGGCTGCCGCACTTGGAGCTGGTGGACATGCCTCTGGGCTGTGTGTTGTACGAGTCCGGCGGAGCGGAAGGGTATGCCTACTTTCCCACCTCCGGCATCGTCTCGCTGCTGTACGTGATGCAGAACGGCGACTCGGCCGAGATCGCCGTGGTGGGCAACGAAGGGCTGGTGGGTGTCTCTCTCTTCATGGGCGGCAATACCACCACCAGCCGCGCCGTGGTGCAAAGCGCGGGTCGTGGGTACCGGCTCAAGGCGTCGTATCTGGTCGAGGCATTCAAGCTCGGGGGACCGGTCATGAACGTCTTGCTGCGCTACACGCAAGCCCTGATCACGCAGATGGCGCAAACCGCGGTGTGCAACCGCCACCATTCGCTGGACCAACAGCTCTGCCGCTGGCTCCTGCTCAGCCTGGACCGACTGCCGGGCAACGAACTGGCCATGACGCAGGAGCTGATCTCCAACATGCTGGGTGTGCGCCGCGAAGGCGTGACCGAGGTGGCGTTGAAGGTCCAGGCCGCCGGGTTGATCAGCTACTCGCGTGGGCGCATCAAGGTGCTTGACCGCGCTGGCCTGGAGCAACGCTCGTGCGAGTGTTATGCGGTGGTGAAGACGGAGTACGACCGCCTGCTGCCGCACCAGATGGCGGTCTGAGGCACCGGATTTTCGGGGCCTGGTGCCGGAGCTCCCGGTGTCAATGCGTTGCCGCGCACACACAATGCAGACACACTCCCGGCGCACACTGAACGGCCTGGCAAGTCGGAGGTCTACATGGGTGCGCAGTTTCGCGTGGGGTTGTTTGCAGCGGTGCTGCTGCTGTCGTTGCCGGCTCAGGCCGAGTCGCTGCGGTGCGGCGGTGGCACGGTGGAAGAAGGTGATTCACGCGTCTCGTTGTTGCAGAAGTGCGGCCCACCCCAGCTGCAAGACAGCTTTTGTGCACCGGTGTTCCAGAACAAATCCCTGATACCCGTGCCCGAGCCGTTCGCCAGCAATGCTGTGCCGTGCCAGCAGGTAGACGACTGGTTCTACGACCGTGGTCAGGGCAAGCTGACGGCCACGGTGCGCATCCGTTCAGGCACCGTGCAGTCCATCCGCATCCAGCGCCAGCCGCGCTGATTCAGCCCGCCCGCGAAGGGTCCTGGAAACAGGCCATGGGCAGCGCATCGTCAAAACCCGCCAAGGCTTCGTCAACGCTCTGGATGAAATCGCTCGGGGGGCCTTGCCGCGCGAGCAGGCGAAAGCTCAGGTACATGAGGCCGTTGGAGCAGCGCACCACGGTGTCGAACAGGTCCACCGGAAAACCCGAACCGGTGCGGTGCATCGGGTTGATGCCGCCATGTTCAAAGTCGCCGAGCGCAGCGCTGTAGGCGTCGTTCATGGCCAGCAGCGGCTTCACCAAACCTGCCAGACCCGGTTCGTCCGCCAGCCGTGTTTTCAGTTCATGCACCATGCGCCCGGTCTGCGGCAGGGTGAAGCCGCTGTCCGGGTCGAGCATGGCCTGGAAGTCGGCGTCCCTGGCCGCGTAGGCGTACCAGGCGGCACGCACCAGGGCGTCGTATTGCACATGGAGCATCGCGCACGCCGCGTTCTGCGCGCCGGTGGCAAACAGGATGCGCAGGGCATAGGCGTGTTCGATGCCGAGCTCGCACGCAAAGGCGGCGGCCAGCGCTCGGTGGCTGTCGTCGCGCTCGGGCATGCGGTCGATGCGGTCTCCGAGGTGCAGGGCAAAGGCTTCGGATTGTTCGAGGAGGATCTGTTCGTAGTTCATGCGCGGATGGTACCGGCGGCCAGTTTGCCTGCGACGAAAACGCGGCCTCGGCTGTCGCTTCAGTGGCTCGAATCCCGCAGCGTCACCCGCAAAATGCGGGGCTGACGGGCCGTCTGTTCGGCCCACGTGATGAAGGCATGGGCATGCAGAAGATCGAAGACAAGTCCGCGCGCGAGATCGCCGCGCGTGTGGCGCGGCGCGAAGTCAGCGCCGAAACGGTGGCTCGGGCGTATGTCGAGCGCGTCCAGGCGCTGGAGCCCGGCATCCTGGCGTGGCAACACTTTGACGCCGCGCAGGTGATCGCGCAGGCGCAAGCGGTCGACCGCGCCGGCGCGCAGGGCGCCCTGGCCGGCGTGCCCGTTGCCGTGAAGGACCTGATCGACACCGCCGACATGCCCACCACCTACGGCTCGCCGATCTATGCCGAGCACCGCCCGGTGGTGGACGCCGCCGTGGTCGCCAGCGTGCGCGAGGGCGGTGGCGTGGTCATGGGAAAAACGGTGACCACCGAGTTCGCCACCTTCAAGCCCGGCGTCACGCGCAACCCGCGCGCCAGCGCCGATGCGCCGCGAACACCGGGTGGTTCGTCCAGCGGTTCGGCCGCGGCGGTGGCAGCCGGCATGGTGCCGCTGGCCTTCGGCACGCAGACGGCGGCCTCGGTGATCCGGCCCGCGGCTTACTGCGGCGTGGTCGGCTACAAGCCCACCTTCGGCCTGCTGCCCATGGCGGGCATCAAGTCGCTCTCACCCACGCTGGACACCGCTGGCGTGTTCGCCCGCTCGGTGGACGACGCCGCGTTCTTCGTCAGCACGCTCTCGCGCATCGAACTGGCGTTGAGCTCCATCAAGGGCTGGCGCGTGGGCATCTGCCACACCCCGCACTGGGATCTCGCCTCGCCCGATGCGCGCCGCGCGTTGCAGCACGCCGCGCGGCACTTCGACAAGCTCGGTGCGCGCGTGGTCGAAGCGGTGGTGCCCGGCGCCTGGGTGGGTCTGGCGCAGGCGCAGATGGACATCATGGGTTTCGAAGCCTGGGCCGCTTTCGCGCCCGAGCGCAACCATCATGCGAGCCTCTTCAGCCCGGCGTTTGCCGAGGTGCTGGCCAGCGGTGCGGCGGTGACCGGCGAGCGCCTGGCAGCAGCCCATGCGCTGGCCATTCACGCGCGCGGCGAGATCGAGAATCTGCTGCAGCAGGTGGACGTGTTGATCGCACCCAGCGCCACCGGCGAAGCCCCGCTGGGGCTGGAGGCCACCGGCAACCCGATCTTCAGCAGGATCTGGAGCCTGCTGGGCGTGCCGTGTGTGCACGTGCCCACGGGTGTGGGCGAACACGGCATGCCGGTGGGTGTGACGGTGGTCGGTCCGCGCTGGCGCGATGCCAAGGCGCTGAGTGCAGCGTTGCAGCTGGAGGCCGCGGTGCGGGGCTGAGGCTCAGACGGCGCCGGTCGGGTGCGTGGGATCCACCCACAGCACCTGCTCGGGCTTTTCCACCGGCTCGATGTCCAGGTTGACCGCCACCGCCTGGCCGTCGCTGCGGCACAGAACGCACTCCAGCACCTCGGTGGCGCTGGCGTTGATCTCCTGGTGCGGCACGAAAGGCGGCACGTAGATGAAGTCGCCCGGCCCGGCCTCGGCGGTGAACTCCAGCTGCTCGCCCCAGCGCATGCGCGCGCGGCCCTTCACCACGTAGATCACGCTCTCCAGCGGGCCGTGGTGGTGGGCGCCGGTCTTGGCATCGGGGTGGATGGTCACCGTGCCGGCCCAGAGCTTCTGCGCCCCCACGCGCGCGAAGTTGATCGCCGCCTTGCGGTCCATGCCCGGGGTCGACGGCACGTTGCCATCCAGCTGGTTGCCGGGCACCACGCGCACGCCGTCGTGTTTCCAGGCCGGGGCGTGTTCGTGGGAGTGGTCGTGATCGTGTGACATGGCGTGTCTCCGGGGCGATGGAAGGATCAGTGTGCCACCGCCCCCGATGCCCGAAAATCAGGGCATTGAATCGCCCCTGTTGGAGAAACCGTTTTGCCCCTGCCCCCACCCCAGCCCCGCACCCCCATGCACACCCGCCGCGTTGAATACCGCGGCTTCCATCGCGATGACGGCTTGTGGGACATCGAAGGCACGCTGCACGACAGCAAGCCGCACGACTTCGAGATCGAGGGCGAACGCCGTTGGGCGGCGGGCGAGCCGGTGCACCACATGCACATCCGCGTCACGGTCGACGAGTCCATGGTGATCCGCGACATCGCGGTGGCCATGGACGCCCATCCGCACGGCCCGTGTCCCGAGGCCATGGTGCCCATGCAGCGCATGGTGGGCGAGGTGCTGGGCAAGGGCTGGCGTCACACCATCCAGCGCCACCTCGGCGGCATCCAGGGGTGCACCCACCTGCGCGAGCTGCTGTTCAACCTGGCCACCGCCGCCTTCCAGACGCGCTCGGCTTCGTTCGCACCCCCGGCCGACGGCAGCCCGCCGCCCCATCTTGGCCAGTGCCTGGCCTGGGATTTCAACGGCCCGGTGGTGGAGAAGGTGCACCCGGTGTTCTTCCGCTGGCAGCCACCGGCACGGACCTCGTAGCGCAGACAGCCTCCCCGGCTGCCAGACGCATGGGGCGTGCGGGTCGGTCCTTGGGTTGGTGAGGCCTGACTCAATGGATCCCGTGGACGCGCGGCGGCGACGCTTGACACCGACCCGTCCGCGCGCGTGAAATGCCGCCCGTGGGTGCACCACAGGAGGCGGAACGATGAACAAGAGAACATGGATGCGGGCGCTGCTCGCGGGGCTGGGCGCGCTCGTGTTGCTGGCCGCCATTGCCCTCGGTCTGGGCGTGCTGCTGGCCGAGCGCAAGATGCAACGTACCGTCAGCTTGCAGGTGCCCACGGTCGCGCTGCGCGACGACGCGGCCGCGGTCGAACGCGGCAAGTACCTGTTTGCATCACGCGGCTGTGTGGACTGCCACGGCAGCGCCGGCACTGGGCGCACCTTCGTGGAAGACGGTGGCCTGGTGATTGCCGGCCCCAACATCACCACCGGGCCCGGCGGCGTGGTCTCCGCCTACCAGCCGGTGGACTGGGTGCGTGCCATCCGCCATGGCGTGAACCCCAAGGGGCGCCCGCTGATGATCATGCCCAGCGAGGACTACAACCGCTTCACCGACGACGACCTGGCCTCGCTCGTGGCCTATGTGCGCTCGCTACCGCCGGCCAGCGGACAAGGCGCGGTGGTGAAGCTGCCGCTGCCGGTCAAGGCGCTCTACGGTTACGGCGCCATCCTCGACGCGGCCGCGCGCATCGACCACACGCTGCCACCGCAACAGCCCGTGCCTGAAGGTGTGACGCTGGCGCACGGTGCGTATGTGGCCAACATGTGCATCGGTTGCCACGGGGTGGGGCTGGTGGGCGGCAAGATTCCCGGCGGCCCACCCGACTGGCCACCCGCCGCCAGGCTCACGCCCGGCGAGGGCAGCGTGATGGGTCTGTACCCGAGCGCCGAGACCCTGATCGCAATGTTCCGCAGCGGCAAGCGGCCCGATGGCGCGAAGGTGCAGGTGATGCCCTTTGAATCGCTGCGCGAGATGAGCGAGACGGATGTGAGAGCTCTGTATCTGTATTTGAAGTCGTTGCCGGGGAAGGGGTGAGGCCAAACCAGAAGTGGATGTCCACTCCCGAACGGTTGGGTCTCACTCCAGGCGCCACACCATGGGGAGCGCGTACCGACCGGGTGGAAGCCGGTCTCCGGGTTGGGTGCTGACCGAGGCGATGCATTGGTTCAGGTGCGCCAGAGCGGCGTGGTCCAGTATCGGGTGCCCACTTGATCGAAGGAGGCCCTGGTTTTGAATCTGCCCCGCGGCGGCAACGGTGAATGCGACGACGGTCTGTCCTTCCTGCTCGTTTCGCAGAGCTGCAACCGGGTAGGCCGGTTGCAGCCTGAAGCAGGCGCCCAAGCAAGATGCATCAACCCGTGGGGTCTCAGGCGTCCAGCGTGTAGATCTTCGCCGTGGCGCGCTCTTCGGCGCTGTACGCTGCAAACAGCCTGTCCCATTCGGCCCCGGCCGCTCCAACGGTGGGTACCCGGTCCGCGATCATCGTGGTGACCTCTTCGGTATTGGCATCCAGCTCAGCGACCTGCTCCCGATCAGGAAGCAGCAGTTTGGCAATCGGACCTTCCGGCGCTGCAATGACCACCAGATACGTCGTTACCTCACGGTGCTTCGCTTGCACATGTGGCGCGGGCACTTGGCCACCAAATCC
Organism: Pseudomonadota bacterium; assembly: GCA_040385485.1. GTDB lineage: Bacteria > Pseudomonadota > Gammaproteobacteria > Burkholderiales > Burkholderiaceae_C > Hydrogenophaga. The sequence continues at coordinate 12,715 of JAZKHJ010000054.1, forward strand.
TTGGCTCATGGTATGTCTCCCATGCGTCGTTGGACGCTGAACACATTCTGCACCTCACATCCGCAAACGGCGTCAGGACTTCACCCCACCACCGCCGCATACACCAGGTTGCGCATCATCGACCGGTAGTGCACCCGCTGGTTCGGTGCCTGCGCCATGAAGATCGCAAACAGCTCCTGCGCCGGGTCGACGAAGAAATGGGTGCCGCCGATGCCGCTCCAATGGTAGGTGCCCACCGAGCCGGGCACCGGCGCCAGGCCCGCTGCGGTGCGCACCGCAAAGCCCAGGCCGAAGCCGTGGCCGGGGGGCAGCAGCGGGTTGTCGGCGTGGTTGATGGCGCTGCCCAGGTGGTCGGCCGTCATGTGGGCCAGGGTGTGCGGTGACAGCACTCGCTGGCCGTTCAGTTCACCGCCATGGCACAGGCACTGCAGGAAGCGCGCGTAGTCGTGCAGGGTGGACATGAGACCGCCGCCGCCCATTTCCAGGGCGGGTACCTCGCGCGGGTCGTGCATGGGCATCTGCTTGCCGCCGTCGGGATCGTGTTCGAAGGCCTCGGCGATGCGGTGGTGGTGCGCAGGTGGCACGAAGAAGCCTGTCTCGAACATGCCCAGCGGCTGCAGGATGGTCTCGCGCAGGAAGGCGCCGAGTGGCTGGCCGGTGACGACCTCGATCACGCGGCCCAGCACGTCGGTGGCGCGGCTGTAGGCCCACGCAGTGCCAGGCTGGTGCGCCAGTGGCAGCGCGGCCAGGCGTTCGCACAGCTCGGCGTTGGTCTGCTCCCGGCTGCCCAGGCCGGCCTGCGAATAGAGCTGGTTCACGTGCTCGTTGCCGGTGAACTCGTAGGTGAGGCCGGCGGTGTGGCGCAGCAGATCCTGCACCGTGCTCGGCCGCGTGGCGGCCAGCAGCTCCACGCCGTTCGGCCCTGGCACGGCCACCTGCTGCTGCAGGAAGCCCGGCACGTACTGGCCGACCGGGTCGCTCAGCAGCAGCCGGCCCTGCTCCACCAGCATCATGGCCGCCACCGAGACGATGGGTTTGGTCATGGAGTAGATGCGGAAGATCGCGTCCGTGCCCATGGGCGCCTCGTGGGCCGGGTCGAGCCGACCCACGGCGGTGTCGAGCACCACGCGGCCGCGCCGCGCTATCAGCACCGCCGCACCGGGCAGGCGGCCACGGTCCACGTCGCGCTGCAGCACGTCGACCAGGTGCCGGGTGCGCTCGGGGCACAGCCCCACCTCGGCCGGCGCGGCGGTGGGCAGTGCGTGCATGCTCAGCTTCCGTACCGTTGGCGCGCGAGCGCCGCTCCCTGGGCCAGTGCGTCGAGCTTGGCCATGGCCACCTCGCGGCTCATGGGCGCCAGGCCGCAGTTGGTGCAGGCGATCAGGCGCTGCTTCGGCACGTACTTCAACGCGAGACCGATGGTGTCGGCCACCTGCTCGGGCGTTTCGATCACGTCGCTGGCCACGTCGATCACACCGACCATCACGTCCTTGCCTTCGAGCAGCTGCATCAGCTCGGGCGGCACGTGTGAGTGGAAACACTCCAGGCTCACCTGCTGGATGCTGCTTCTGGCGAGCGCCGGAAACACCTGCTCGTACTGGCGCCACTCTTCGCCCAGCGTCTGTTTCCAGTCCACATTGGCCTTGATGCCGTAGCCGTAGCAGATGTGGACCGCCGTGGTGCAGGTGAGGCCGCGCGCGGCCACTTCGAGCGCGGCCACGCCCCAGTCGGCCGCGTCCTGCATGTAGACGTTGAAAGCCGGTTCGTCGAACTGAATGATGTCCACGCCGTCGGCCTGCAGCGCCAGCGCTTCCTGGTTGAGCAGCTCGGCGAAGGCCATGGCCATCTTCACCTTGTCACCGTAGAAGCGGTCGGCCACGGTGTCCACGATGGTCATGGGGCCGGGCAGGGTGAACTTGAGTTTCTTTTTGGTGTGCTTGCGCGCGAGCTGCGCTTCAAAGGCGTGCACGCGGCCCTTCAGGCGCAGCGGAGCCACCACCTGCGGAACCTGCGCGTCGTAGCGGTTGTTGCGGATGCCCATCGTCACCTTGTGCTCGAAGTCGATGCCCTCGACCTGCTCCACGAAACCATGCACGAAATGCTGGCGCGCCTGTTCGCCGTCGCCGATCACGTCCAGACCCGCGTCTTCCTGTGCCTTGATCCACAGCAGCGTGGCATCGGCCTTGGCCTGCTGCAGCTCGGCGCCTTGCGACTTCCACTGCGGCCAGAGTTTTTCGGTTTCGGCCAGCCAGGCCGGTTTGGGCAGGCTGCCTGCGATCGCGGTGTCGAACATGGTGTCTCCGGGTTTGTAGGTGGCACCGGAATCTTAATCAGACCATGGCGTTTTCGCTGTCGCGGGGGCTTGGCAACCCCGTTGTTTTCAGCGCGGCGCCAGGCGCTCGGCCAGCGCGCGCAGCGCCACCAGTTGCTCGCCGATGAACTTGGCCGTGGTCTCGTCGGTCAGTTCGCCTTCCGCGTTGAACTTGCTGCCCGAATGGCTGATGAAGACCTCGGGCTTGTTCAGCGTGAAGGCGTTCAGGAACACCATCACCTGGCGCAGGTGGTACTGCACGCGGGCGGTGCCCACCGGGCCGGGGCTCGCACCGAGGATTGCCACCGGTTTGCCATCGAACGGTGGGGCCGGTGGGCGCGACATCCAGTCCAGCGTGTTCTTGAGCACGCCGGGGATGGAGAAGTTGTACTCGGGCGTGGCGATCAGCACCGCGTCGGCGGCGGCGATCTTTGCCTTGAGCGCGCTCACCGCAGCGGGTTCACCGGCGGCGCGCACATCGTCGTTGTAGAGCGGTATGTCGGCGATGTCGACGATCTCGATCGACATGCCCACAGGTGCCAGGCGCTGCGCGGCGCGCAGCGCCATGGTGTTGGTGGAACTCTTGCGAAGGCTGCCGGAAATGGCAACGACTTGAAACGTCATGGCGTGTCCTGAAAATGAAAAAGAGGAGATCAGTCGAGCGAGATGTTGGCCGCGCGGATCAGCGCGGTCCAGCGCTCGACATCGCGCTTGAGCATGGCAGAAGTCTGCTCCACGCCGATGTTCAGGGGTTTTCCGCCGGCCTTGGCGAAGACCTCGCGCAGTTCGGGCTCGGCGATCACCGCGGCCAGCTCGGTGCGCAGGCGCTGCAGAGCCTGAGGCGGCGTGCCGCGCGGGGCGAAGAAACCGAACCACGACTCCAGATCCAGCCTGGCCACGCCGGTCTCGTTGAGCGTGGGCACGGAGGGCTGCATCGCATTGCGCTCGGCACCCGAGACGGCGAGCGGGAACACCTTGCCCGATTCGATGTGGGCGCGCGTGGTGGGCGTGAGGTCGAAGAACATGTCAACCCGGCCACCCAACAGGTCGGCGTAGGCGGCCTGTGCGCCGCGGTAGGGCACGTGCGTGATCTCCACCCCGGCGAGCTGCCAGAGCGCGGCGGCCAGCACGTGCTGCCCCGAGCCGTTGCCGGCCGAAGCGTAGGTCAGCTTGCCCGGGTTGGCCTTGGCGTGGGCCACCACCTCGGCCAGGGTTTTGAACGGCAGGTCGGCACGCGCGATGAGCGTGTAGCTGTAGCTCACCGCCAGACCCACGGGTTCGAAGTCGCGCAGGCTGTCGTAGGAGAGGTTTTTGTAGAGGCCCATGTTGAGCACCATGTTCGAGACCGAACCGGTGAGCAGCGTGTAGCCGTCGGGCGCGGCCTTGGCCGCCGCGTCGGTGCCGATCAGCGTGCCCGAGCCGGTGCGGTTTTCCACCACGACCGGCTGGCCCAGGCGCTTGGCCAGGCGCTCGCCCAGCGCACGCGCCACGAAGTCAAAACCCCCGCCGGGCGGCTGCGGAACGATCACCCGCAGCGCGCGCGACGGAAAGTCTGCCTGCGCCCAGGCGGCTGGCGCGAAGGCGCTCAGCAGGCAGGCGGCGGGCAGGGCGGCCACCAGGTGGCGGCGCGAGGTCGAGAAGGTGTTGTCTTGCATGTCTGTCTCCGGTGTTGTTGTGTTCAGGTCGCCCGGCGGGGCAGATCAGGCGGGGTTGATGTCCCGCTCCAGCGCGCCACCGGCCAGCCAGGCCGCGCCCCGGAGGTAGAGCGCCTGCACCTCGGGGCCTTTGAGCATGGGCATGTCGAGCTTGACCGTGTAGCCGATGCGGGTCTGGATGTAGGCGAGATGCCGATAGCCTTCGGGGAAGCCGGCCAGGGCCTGCTGGTCCAGCGAGAGCTGCGCCGCGGGGTCGACCGCGTCGATGCGGTCCTTCTCGTAGATCGGCTGGCGGTGCAGCAGCTTCCACTGGCCATCGACCTTCACCACGAAGTCGTAGAAGCGCCCTGTGCACACCACGTCGCACAGCACCGGGCCGTGTTCACCCTCGACCATGCCGCGCTGCGAGATGGTCATCTTGGTCTGCGCGATCGCGCGCTCGCCCGCCACCTCGATCGCCGAGCCACCCAGGAAGTGCAGGATGCTCACGCCCTTGGCCCAGCCCTCTTGCGTGACGCGGATGAAGTCGGCAAACGGGCCCTGGAACCAGGTGGCCATCATCACGCCCTTCGGATGCCAGACGGTGGCGAAACGGTGCCAGTCTCCAGCGTCGCGCCACACGGCCCAGCGCTCCACCATCTGGCGGATCAGCAGTTGCTCGTTCAGGTCGTCGTTCATGGTGTGTCTCCTCTTGTGTGATGGGTGCATGCGGCGGCGCGCGCGCAGGCCCGGACCGACGCCGGGCGTGGCCGCACTCTATGTCGATCACAACGGTGAATGAACCCCCGGGCTGGAAATCAAATTTGCAGAAACTGCAAAACCCGCCGGGCGCAATGGCCGCACGATGTGCGCAGTGCAGCATCGAAGTCGCTTCACGGTCCACTTCGTGACCGTTACCATGCTCACGATTGCGCAGACTGGCGCGCAGGGTGTGTGCATTGCCATCATCAAAAAACCTCAGGAGACAAGACATGAAGCCTTTTCACCGCATCAATTCTGTGGTTCTCGCCATGGGCCTCGCTCTGGGCGCGGGCGCTGTGCAGGCGCAGACCGCCATGCCCGCCGCTCCCCCGCCACCCGCATGGAAACAAGGCATGCCCGAGAGCATGACCACCTCCACGCTGGCGCCCTTGGCCGGCAAGAACACGGCCACGCCGGCGTCGGACATCCCGATCGACAAGATCAAGTTGCCACCGGGCTTCAAGGCCGAGATCTGGGCCACCGGCCTGCCGGGCGGACGTGCCATGACGCAGGGTGACGAGGGCAAGATCTATGTGGGCACGCGTGGCCTGGGCCGTGTGTACGAGGTGTCCGACAACGGGGCCAGCCGCAGCGTGCGCACCGTGGTCGACAAGCTCAACCAGCCTGCCGGCGTGGCCTACAACCAAGGCGCGCTGTACGTGATGGCGATCGACAAGGTGCTGCGCTTTGACGGCATCGCCACCAACCCCGCGGCCGCGCCGGTGGACATCACAGCCGCCTTCAACCTGCCCAAGGAGCAGCACCACAACTGGAAGTTCATCGCATTCGGCCCGGACGGCAAGCTCTATGTGCCCTTCGGCGCGCCGTGCAACATCTGCGCGCTGCCCTCGCCCGAGTACGCCCAGATCCGCCGCTACAACCCCGACGGCTCGGGCATGGAGGTGGTGGCCACCGGCGTGCGCAACAGCGTGGGCTTCGACTGGCATCCCGCCACCAAAGAACTCTGGTTCAGCAACCATGGTCGCGACTGGTTGGGTGACGACTCGCCCAACGACACCGTCAACCGCATGCACAAGGTGGGTCTGAATTTCGGTTTCCCGTCTTGCCACCAGGGCAACCTGCCGGACCCCGACATCAAGAAGGACAACGCCTGTGCCGGCGTGGAGCAGCCGGTGGCCCTCATGGGACCCCACGCCGCAACCATGGGCATGACGTTCTACACCGGCAACATGTTCCCGGCCGAGTACAAGGGCGTGTTGTTCACCGCGCGCAAGGGTTCGTGGAACCGCACGAAGAAGATCGGCTATGACATCGTGATGGTCAAGGCCAGCGCCGATGGCAAGAACAGCCAGGTGGTGCCGTTCATGACCGGCTTCATGAACGAAGCCGACCAGTCGTTCTGGGGCCGTCCGGCCTACATGCTGCAGATGAAGGACGGCTCGCTGCTGGTCTCCGACGAGCAGCTCGGCGCGATCTACCGCGTGTCATACGCGAAGTAGACGATGGCGAAGAGGTCTGCCGCGCGGGGCGTGTCAACAACGCTCCTGGGCCTGATTTTCTGGGTCGGTTCCCCGGTGTGGGCGCAAGACATCTCGGCACGTCTGATGGCGTGCGCGGCCTGCCACGGGGCGGACGGCAACGCCCAGTTGCCCAACATCCCCTCGCTGGCCGGTCAGCCCAAGGTCTTCATCGAAAACCAGCTTGTGATCATCCGCGAGGGTCTGCGTGAGATCACGGCCATGAAGGGGTTGCTCGACGGTGTGAGCGACGCAGAGATCACCGCCATGGCGGTGCATTTCTCCAAGCTGCCGGCGCGCAACTCACCGACAGCGGCCGACGCGGCGCTGATGGCCCGGGGCAAGGCCCTGGCCGAGGGCATGCGCTGCGGTATCTGCCACCTGCCGGACTACCGCGGGCGCGAGCAGATGCCACGGCTGGCCGGCCAGCGCGAGGACTACCTGCTGCATTCGATGCTGCAGTTCAAGAACAACCAGGCCATCGGGCGCGACACCATCATGGCCGCCTCGCTCTACGGCATTTCCGACGGCGACCTCAAGGCGCTGGCCCACTTCCTGGCGCGCGTGGCGCCGTAGAGCGGACCCGCCGCCGGACCGCCCCAAGGCGGGGCGTGGCGGCATGTTCAGGCATCGGTCGTTTCTCGGTCGCTCAGGGTCACCAGCAACTGGATGATCTCGGCACATTCTTCCTCGATGCGTGCGATGCGAAGGGACACGTCGGGCGACAGGCTCTTCTGGTCGGTGTGGCGTATCGATTCGGTCTGCTCCAGGATGGCCGACATGCGCTCGAACAGCTCCGAGGTGATGTCGTCGGCGTGGCTCGCGGGCAGCGCAGGTTTCACCAGCGCGACCGCCGGAGCGCTGGCTGCGCTCGGTTTTTTGGCGGGCGCGGGAAACTCCGCAAAGATCTGCGTTTCCGCAAAGCCGTTCTCCAGCTCCACCCGGGAATGACCGCGTGGTTTGGAACCCCTGGCTTCGGACACCTGCCCGGTCTTGCTGGTGAAGTCGCCCTGGGACGAGAAACTCAGTTCGATCGATTCAACGTCCTGGTTCAGCAGCTGGTCCACCCGCTCGCGGACCTCCTCACGGTTGATCGGCTTGAGAAAGAAGTCCACAGCACCGAGCTCCATCGCCCGGCGGCGATAGCTCTCCTCGGTGTGCGAGGTGACCATGATGACTTGCGTGTTTCGCGTCTCGGGGTTGTGCAGCATGCGCTGCATCACCTCGTAGCCGTTCAGGTCGGGCATGTCGACGTCGATCAGCATCAGGTCGGGCTTGTGCGCCTCGAGCTTCTTCAGGGCATCTTCACCGCGCACCGAGAAGTACAACTGGGCGCACTCCATCAGCGTGCGCGCGAGCACATGCACCATGGTCGGATCGTCATCGACGATCAGCACTCGGCGTCGCTCGGGCGTGGCATCGGAGGTGGAAGTGTTCACTGGTATCTCCAGTTGGGTGAGAGTGACATGTTCCGCGTTTTTGCGCCGTGGCAAACCGCGGAAAAGCGGCACTGCCCGCCCGCAGATCCCCGCATTGGCGGCCGATCTTCGCAACTGGCGGGTTGTGCTGCCGCTTATCAAGGACTTGCTTGCGGGCAGCGACAAGACACTTGAGTGTCCTGCCCCATCAGAGACTGCACCCATGAACCCAGACCTGCCTCCAGCCCAGCGGACGCTCGCCAGCTTCAGCCTGACCGTGGCGATCGTGTGCCTGGGCCTGGTGGCCAGTGTCCTGGGAGCCGGGTCCCTGGCGCGCCGCGTGCAGGCCGATGCCCAGACCGAGTTCGCGCGCAAGAGCGAGCTGATCACCACAGAGGTCACCCAGCGCCTGTCGGCATCGGTGTACGGGCTCAAGGGCGCTCGCGGGGCCTATGCGGCCAGCGAGCAGGTCAACCGCCGTGAGTTCAAGGCGTTCGTCGATTCGATGGATCTGCAGCGTGAGTTTCCCGGCAACCGGGGCTTGGGTCTGGTGGATCGCGTGCGGCGCGCGGAGCTGCCCGCCTACCTTGATCGTGTGCGTGCGGGCGACGCGCCTGGGCTGGTGTTGCGGCAGTTCGGCCAGAAGCATCGCGACACGCTGTACATCATCCGCTACGTCGAGCCCGAGGTGCTGAGCCCGGGCTCCATGGGCGCCGACGTGGGCAGCGATCCCCGGCCACGGGCCGCGATCGAACACGCCATTGCCAGTGGCGAGACCACGCTCAGTCCCGCCGTGCCCTTGATGCGCGATGGCCAGACATCGCCGGGCTTCCTGATGTTTTTGCCGGTCTACGTCGGTGGACAGCTCCCGTCCACCGCAGAGGAGCGGGAAGCCCGGCTGCTCGGTGTGCTGTATGCGCCACTGATTGCCCGCGATGTGCTGTCCGGTGTCACCGCTGTCACCGAAGACCTGGTCACGTTCCAGCTGTATTCGGGCCAGGGCGAGCCTGCACAGGAGAACTGGATCGCCGGCGTCCACGTCATCGAAGGCGGGAAAGGCATCACCCGCACCAGCGAGCCACGGCTCGCACCGCCCGCCACGTACAACCAGCAGCTGCGCTTCCACGTGTATGGACAGAGTTTCATCCTGCACACCAGCAGCACACACGCCTTCGAACAGTCGGTCACGCAGCTGCCCGCTTTCGCGGTGCTGGGCGTGGGCGTTTTGCTGACCCTGGCGTTGGCCTGGATGTCCACCCAATCGGTGCGTGCGCGTCTGAGAGCCGAGGCGCTGGCGCGCTCGATGACGATCAACCTCGAACGCCTGGCGTTGGTGGCGCAACGCACCTCCAACGCGGTCGTGATCACCGACACCCAGCGCCGCATCACCTGGGTCAATGACGGCTTCGAGCGCATCACCGGCTACAGCATGGGTGAGGTGATGGGGCGCCGCGCTGGCGAGTTTGTGCAGTTCGAAGGCACCGATGCGCGCGAGCTCGCGCGCATCAGGGAGACCCTGGATGCGCGCCTGCCGTTTCATGGGGAACTGCTCAACCGCAGCAAGGCCGGGCGCGAGTACTGGATCGAACTGGAAATACAACCGCTGAAATCCGAGGCGGGTGAATTCATGGGATTCATGGCGATCCAGAACGACGTGACCGAGCGCCGCCAGAACGCGGAGGCGCTGCTGTCGAGCCAGGCCTTTCTGGACCGCACCGGGCGCATCGGGGGCGTGGGTGGATGGGCGATGGACCTGGGCACCAAACAGATTCGCTGGACCGATCAGACCTGCCGTATCCACGATTGCGAGCCCGGGCACCTGCCCACGCTGAAAGAGGCCTTGTCGTATTTCCCGCCGGCGGCGCGGGCCGTCATCGAGGCCGGTTTCAAGCAGGCATTGGAATCGGGAATGCCGTTCGACGTCGAATTGCCGCTGGTCACAGCCCGGGGTCGCGCGATCTGGGTACGCGCGGTGGGTGAGTTGGTGGTGCGCGATGGCGTGGCGCATGCCCTGGCTGGCGCGATGCAGGACGTCACCGCCGCCAAACAGTTGACGGAAGCGATGGAGCGCAGCAACGAGCTGCTCACCAGCGTGATCGAAAGCCTGCCATGCGCGCTCAGCGTGATCGACGGCGACGGCGTCCTCCTGGTGGCCAACACCGACTTCGGCCGCCTCTTTGGCCTGCCGGCCCACCTGCTCCTGCCCGGGGTGAGTCGGTTCGAGGACATGGTGCGCTTCAGTGCCGAGCAAGGCGACTACGGACCCGGCGATGTGGATCAACAGGTGCGCGAGCTGATCCACGCGGCGGTCACTGCTGGCCGCAAGCAGCAGTTCGAACGGACCATGCCCGGCGGGGAAGTGATCGAGCTGCGCCGGGGTCAGATGAACAAAGGCGGCTTCGTGACCACCTACGTCGACATCTCCGCGCGCCGCGAAGCGGAGGCGCAGGCGCGCCGCTCCAACGAGCTGATGTCCAGCGCACTGGAAGTCACGGGCGCCGGCGTGGTGATCTTCGACGCCGACGACCAGTTGGTGTTCTGTAACGACCGTTATCGCGAGCTCTACCGCGAGATCAACGACCTGCTCAAGCCGGGCACGAAGTTTGAAACCATCGTGCGCGCCAGCCTGGCCCTGTACGAGCCGCCGGGGGCGCGTGGGCGCAACGAGGAGTGGGTCGCGCAGCGGGTGCGGGATCACCGCCAGGGCGGCGACTGGGAGCGCCGCATCCCCGACGGCCGAACGCTGCGCGTGGTCGAGCGCGCCATGCCCGACGGGCACGTGGTGAGCTTCCGCTTCGACATCTCACAGGTCATCCAGGCGGCGGAGGCGGCGGAAGCGGCTTCGCGCTCCAAGAGTCAGTTCCTGGCCAACATGAGTCACGAGATCCGCACGCCGATGAACGCCATCCTGGGCATGCTGTCGCTGCTGCAGCGCACGGAGCTCACGTCGCGACAGCTCGACTACACCAGCAAGACCGAGAACGCGGCGCGCTCGCTGCTCGGTTTGCTCAACGACATCCTGGATTTCTCCAAGGTCGAAGCAGGCAAGCTCACGCTGGACCCCCATCCCTTCGAGATCGACCGCCTGTTCCGCGAGCTGGCGACCGTGCTCTCGGCCAGCGTGGGCGAGAAGGAAATTGAAGTGCTGTTCGACATCGACCCCACGGTGCCACCGGTGCTGTTGGGCGATGCCCTGCGCCTGCGCCAGATCCTGGTGAACCTGGCCGGCAACGCGATCAAGTTCACCACTTTCGGCGAGGTGGTGATCTCGCTGCGGGCGCGACGCTCCAGTGCCACCCAGGTGATGCTGGACGTGGCCGTGCGAGACACCGGCATCGGCATTGCACCGGAGAACCAGGCGCGCATCTTCGAGGGCTTCACCCAGGCCGAAGCCACCACCACACGCCGCTTTGGCGGCACCGGCCTCGGGCTGGTGATCTGCCAGCGCCTCGTGGCCCTGATGGGCGGCGAACTGGTGCTGGACAGCGAACTCGGGAGAGGCACGGTGTTCCGGTTTTCCGTTGCGCTGGAGGTGCCTGCTCTGGTGCAGGACGACCGCGACCTCTCTCTTCGTGCGCCGGCGCTGGACGTGTTGATCGTGGATGACAACGACATTGCCCGCGATACGCTCGCCGTCATGGCGCACGCCAACGGGTGGCGCGTGGAGGTGGTGTCCAGTGGCGAAGCCGCCATCGAATGCCTGGCGCAGGCCCGCCGCGACGGGCGGCGTTTTGATGCCGTGTTCATGGACTGGCACATGCCGGGTCTGGACGGTTGGGAGTCGGCGCGTCGCCTCAAATCGTCGCCGCTCAGCGAGGCCCTGGACCTGCTGATCATGGTCACGGCCCACGGCCGCGAACTGCTGGAGAGCAAGGACCTCACCGAAAAGAGCCTGCTCGACGGCTACCTGATCAAGCCCGTGACCGGCTCCATGCTGGTCGATGCCGTGAAGGCGGCCCGCGACGAGCGGGACGGCGTGCTGGCGCCCGCCGCCCGCGCGCAACGACGCGGGGTGCTGCAGGGCATGCGCATTCTGCTGGTGGAGGACAACGAGACCAACCAGCAGGTGGCCTGCGAGTTGCTCGCCGGTGAAGGTGCGCGCATCACGGTGGCGGGCAACGGCCAGATCGCGGTCAACATGCTGTCGGCCGACAGCGACGCATACGAGTTGGTCCTCATGGACGTGCAGATGCCCGTGATGGACGGCTACACCGCCACGCGCTGCATACGCGGAGAACTCGGCTTGAGCGCATTGCCCGTGATCGCCATGACCGCCAACGCCATGGCCAGCGACCGCGAAGCCTGCCTGGCGGCGGGCATGAACGACCACGTGGGCAAGCCCTTTGATCTGACCCAGTTGTTGCGGACCATTCGCCAGCACATGCCGCACAACCCGGATCATTTGACGCCTGCCTCGGAGCCGCATGGCGAGGGGCTGGCACCAGCCGCGTGCCACGTGCCCGCTGCTGCCCAGGTGTTGGCCGACATGCAGGGCGTCGAGCTGCAGGCAGCGCTCAACCGACTGGGCGGCAGCGCCAAGGCGTACGCCCGCTTTCTGGAGCGCTTCATCGACGACCATCCCCGGCAGATTCACGAGCTGCAGTCCCGTCTGGTTGCCGGCGACTTCAAGTCGGGCGCGCGTGTGGCCCACACCCTCAAGGGGCTGGCCGGCACCCTGGGCATCACACCCCTGGTGGAGCACAGCTTCAAAGCCGAGAAGGCGTTGGCGGCTGCACGCTCGTCCACCCATGTGGATGAGTGCTTGCAACCGCTGATCGACTTCAGCCTGGACGGCCTGGTGGCGCTGCTCGTGGCGTTGCGCGTGCCGCACGACGGGGAAACCACGCCGGCCAGTCGGCCGGCCGTCCGCCATGCCCTGCGGGACCTGCACATCCTGGTGGTGGACGACAGCGATATCCAGCTGGCCGTGACGCGCCATCAGTTGGAGCAACTGGGTGCACAGGCCACCTGCGCCGCCTCGGGCGAACAGGCGCTGGCGCAGCTGAGGCGCTGGCCCCGGAGTTTCGATGCCGTGTTGATGGACGTGCAGATGCCCGAGATGGATGGACTGCAAACCACCCGACGCATCCGTGACGAGCTGGAGCTGGCACACCTGCCCGTGATTGCCCTGAGTGCCGGCACACAGACCGAAGACCGCGACCAGGCGATGGCCGCGGGCATGAACGATTACCTCAACAAACAACTCGACCCCCTGCATCTCCAGGGCGTGTTGCGCGAGCACATCGAACGCGCGCGCGGCACGTCGCTGGTGGTGCTGGACGATCCAGTGCTTGCAGCATCCGCTGCGGCGCCTCTTGCGCCCTCCGATGGGACCTGGGACGCCGTGACCTGCATCGATCACCGCGCCGCACTGGAGCGCATGGGCGGTGACCAGGCGCTGTTTCTGAGCGCCCTGCGCCGCATGGTCGACGAGTTTGGCCCGTTGCGGCACGAACCCCCACCCTCCGGGCTGGACCAGGCCATGCGCACCGCGCTGGCCTCACGCATGCACAAGCTCAAGGGCGTCGCGGGGCTGGTCGAGGCGGGGCGGGTGTACACCGTGGCGCGCGGGCTCGAAGACCTTTTGCGTGAGCAGGCCCCCGAGAGTTCGGTGGTGTTGCTCTGGCCGCCCCTGCGGGCGGCCATGGCCGAACTGGAAGACGCCACGCAGGCGCTGTGTGCCCTGGCCGTGGCGTCCCCGCCGGCCCTGCACGATGTTCCGCCGCTCGGTGACGAGGCCATGGCAGCGTTTCGCTTGATGCTGCTGGGCCAGGACCTGGATGCGCTGTCGTTCTTCGCCGAGCACCAGGCCGCGCTGGCCCAGCGGCTCGGTCCGGACGTGGCGCAACGCATGGAGCGGCTGCTGGACGCGCTGGAATTTGAAGCCGCGGCCGAACTCATCGGGCAGGCCAGCACCGTGTGACGGGGGGCGTCCGTGGGGTCATGGGCTGCGCGGGTTGTGGCGAAACGGAACAAGCTGCCGTCAGGGAAAGCCCGGGCGTGCGGGCTTCGCTGCGGCGGACCATGATCCTGCACATGCGCGCTGCCGCGCGCCATCGTCAGGAGACACCCATGCCCACCGACACCACGCCAGAGCCTGCTTACGCCCGGGGCGCCACCACACCCGCCTTGATCGAACTCACCATCGGCCAGACGCTGGCGCAAACCGCCGAGCGCTTTGGCCAGCGAGAGGCGCTGGTGGTGCCGCACCAGGGCGTGCGCTGGACCTGGAACGAACTGCTGCACCGCACCGACGCGCTGGCCGCCGGCCTGCTGGCGCTCGGCCTGCAGCCCGGTGAGCGCGTGGGCATCTGGGCGCCCAACTGCGCCGAATGGACGCTGATGCAGTTCGCCACGGCGCGCGCCGGGCTGATCCTGGTCAACATCAACCCGGCCTACCGCGCCAGCGAACTGGCTTACGCGCTCAACAAGGTGGCCTGCACCGCGCTGGTCATGGCGCCTGCATTGAAGACCAGCAACTACATCGACATCCTGCGCAGCCTCGCACCCGAACTCGACAGCAGTGCGCCTGGCGCGCTGGCGGCCGAGCAGTTGCCACACCTGCGCTGGGTGGTGCGCCTGGGCGACGGGCACACGTCGGGCATGCTGAACTTCAACGACGTGCCGGCGTGGGCCGGGCCGGAACACGTGAGCCAGCTTGCCAGCATCGGTCCCACGCTCTCGCCCGGCGACCCGATCAACATCCAGTTCACCTCGGGCACCACCGGTTTCCCCAAGGGCGCCACGCTCACCCACCGCAACATTCTCAACAACGGCTTCTTCGTGGGCGAGGCGATCCGCCTCACGCCCGAAGACCGGCTGTGCATTCCCGTGCCGCTGTACCACTGCTTCGGCATGGTCATGGGCAACCTGGCCTGCCTCACGCACGGCTGCACCATGGTGTACCCGTCGGAAGCGTTTGATCCGGCGGCGGTGCTGCAGACGGTGCAGGCCGAGCGCTGCACCTCGCTCTACGGTGTGCCCACCATGTTCATCGCCGTGCTCGACCACCCGCAGTTCGCCGCCACCAACCTTGGCAGCCTGCGCACCGGCATCATGGCCGGCTCGCCGTGCCCCATTGAGGTGATGAAGCGCGTGGCCGCCAGCATGAACATGCGCGAGGTGACCATCGCCTACGGCATGACCGAGACCTCGCCCGTGTCCACCCAGAGCGCGGTGGACGATCCCATCGAGCGCCGCGTGTCCACCGTGGGGCGCGTGCAGCCGCACCTGGAGGTGCAGATCGTGGATGCTGAAGGCCAGCGCGTGGTGCGCGGTGTGGTGGGCGAACTCTGCACGCGCGGTTATTCGGTGATGCAGGGCTACTGGGCCGATCGCGACAAGACGCAGGAAGCGATTGATGCCGAGGGCTGGATGCACACCGGTGACCTCGCCACCATGGACGACGAGGGCTATGTGAACATCGTCGGGCGCTTGAAGGACATGGTGATCCGCGGCGGCGAAAACGTGTACCCGCGGGAGATCGAGGAGTTCTACTACCGCCACCCGAAGGTGCAGGACGTGCAGGTGGTGGGTGTGCCCGATGTGCGCTATGGCGAAGTGCTGTGCGCCTGCGTGGTGCTCAAGGCCGGGCAGAGTGCCACCGCCGAAGAACTGCAGACTTTCGCGCAAGGGCAGATTGCGCACTACAAGGTGCCGCGCTACGTCGAATTCGTCGACGCCTTTCCGATGACCATCACCGGCAAGATCCAGAAGTTCCTGCTGCGCAAGGCCATGGTGGAGAAGCTGGGGCTGCAGGAGATCGCAACAGCCTGAGCAGCTGGCGGTAGGACTTTCGGCTGGTGTCCTGGAGGCCCGGGCGGCGAGTTGTGTGATCCATTACCCAAAGCATCCTTCAAGTGGGGGGCTTCGGTTACCTTGAGTAACAGAGACGAACAACAACAACGCAAGCCCCACGAGCACCCCATGTCCTTGAACGCCAAACCGCCTCCGGCCACCCGCGCCCGTTCCGTGTTCCACCGTCCCGCACTGCGCCCATGATCCGGCTGGCCCAGACGTCACGCGGGGATTTCCCGGTGCGCGTGGTGGCGGGGCGCATCCTGTCGGTGGTGGAGCAGCCCACGCCGCAGGCTGCGCACACAGGCGGTCTCACCGGCCTGGCCTGCACGCGCCTTGTGATCGAGCACGACCACCTTGTGAGGGAACTGGCACTGGTGCATCTGCAGCCGCTGGACATCCTTCCGCACCGCAACCTCACCATCGTCACCGGTTGTGAGGTCGAGCGCGAATGGCCGCTCTACATCTACAGCCCGAACGACAAGAACCACCGGCGCTTCGACGAGCACATCGGGTGGTTTCTGGGAAGCCAGGGCGCGAAGCCGCTCAGCGAAACGGACCAGCGGGTGATCTGGTCGGACATCCTGCTGCAGGTCTTGCCTGGCGGAACACGCTGATCGCTTCGAGCCAAACAAAAGGGCCTCTCGGCCCCTTTGTTTCTTCTGCCTGGAGCGATCACGCCAGATCGAAACGGTCCAGGTTCATCACCTTGTTCCAGGCCGCCACGAAATCGCGCACGAACTTCGGTTGAGCGTCGCTGCTGGCGTAGACCTCGGCCAGGGCACGCAACTGGGAGTTGGAGCCGAAGACGAGATCCACCACGGTGCCGGTGCCCTTGGCGGCGCCACTCACCCGGTCGCGGCCTTCCAGCACGCCGGGTTCGGTGGCGGACTTCTGCCAGCTTGTGCCCATGTCGAGCAGGTTCACGAAGAAGTCGTTGGTCAAGGTTTCGGGCCGCTGGGTGAACACGCCGTGCGAGGTCTGCCCGGCGTTGGCGTTGAGCACGCGCAGGCCGCCGATCAGCACCGTCATCTCGGGCGTGGTCAGTGTGAGCAGGTTGGCCTTGTCCAGCAGGCGCTCGGCCGTCGAGCTCTCGAATCCCTTGCGGGCGTGGTTGCGGAAGCCGTCCGTGATGGGCTCCAGCGGGGCGAACGAATCCACATCGGTCTGGGCCTGCGTGGCATCGGTGCGGCCTGGTGAGAAAGGCACCTTGACCTCATGGCCGGCCTTCTTCGCCGCTGCCTCGACCGCTGCGCAACCGCCCAGCACGATCAGGTCGGCCAGCGAAATCTTCTTGCCGCCCGACTGCGCGCTGTTGAAGTCCTTCTGCACCGCTTCGAGCTTCGCGAGCACCTGAGCCAGCTGGGCCGGTTGATTGACTTCCCAGTCCTTCTGCGGCGCCAGGCGGATGCGAGCGCCGTTGGCCCCACCGCGCTTGTCGGAGCCGCGGAAGGTGGATGCCGATGCCCAAGCCGTGGTGACCAGCTGGGAGATCGACAGGCCGGATGACAGCAGCCGGGCCTTGAGGGTGGCCACGTCCTGCTCGTTGACCAGGGGATGGTCGACGGCGGGCACCGGGTCTTGCCAGATCAGCTCTTCTTTCGGCACGAGCGGGCCGAGGTAACGGGACAGCGGACCCATGTCGCGGTGCGTCAGCTTGAACCAGGCGCGGGCGAACGCGTCCTGGAATTCCTGCGGGTTGGCCATGAACCGGCGTGAAATCTTTTCATACGTCGGGTCCATGCGCATGCCCATGTCGGCCGTCGTCATGGTGGGGACCTGGCGCTTGCTCGGGTCGTGCGCATCGGGCGCCGTCGCTGCGTCGGCGTTTTTGGGATTCCACTGGTGGGCGCCGGCCGGGCTCTTGTTGAGCACCCATTCGTTGCCGAACAGGGTCTCGAAATAGCTGTGATCCCACTGGGTGGGGGTGGGGGTCCATGGGCCTTCGATGCCGCTGGTGATGGCGTGTGCGCCCTTGCCACTGCCAAAGGCATTCTTCCAGCCCAGACCTTGCTCTTCGATGCCCGCGCCTTCGGGCTCGGCGCCCACGTACTGGCCCGGGTTGGCCGCGCCGTGGGATTTGCCGAAGGTGTGGCCGCCGGCGGTGAGTGCCACGGTTTCTTCGTCGTTCATGGCCATGCGGGCAAAGGTTTCGCGGACGTCGCGCGCTGAACCGAGCGGGTCGGGATTGCCGTTCGGGCCTTCCGGGTTCACGTAGATCAGGCCCATCTGCACGGCGCCCAGCGGGTTCTCGAGTTCGCGGTCGCCGGTGTAGCGCTGGTCGCCCATCCACTCGGATTCGGGACCCCAGTAGATCTCTTCCGGTTCCCAGACGTCGGCGCGGCCGCCAGCGAATCCGAAGGTCTTGAAGCCCATCGAATCCAGGGCCACGTTGCCGGTGAGGATCATCAGATCGGCCCACGAGAGCTTGTTGCCGTACTTCTGCTTGATCGGCCACAGCAGGCGACGTGCCTTGTCGAGGTTGCCGTTGTCCGGCCAGCTGTTGAGCGGCGCAAACCGCTGCGTGCCGGAGCCCGCGCCACCGCGGCCATCGGCAATGCGGTAGGTGCCGGCGCTGTGCCAGGCCATGCGGATGAAGAAGGGGCCGTAGTGGCCGTAGTCAGCGGGCCACCAGTCCTGGGAGTCGGTCATCAGGGCATGGAGGTCCTTGATCACGGCATCGAGATCGAGGGTTTTGAAGGCTTCGGCGTAGTTGAAGTCCTCGCCCATGGGGTCGGTAAGCGGGGAATGCTGGTTGAGCAGCTTGACGTTGAGCTGGTTGGGCCACCAGTTGGCGTTGGTGGAGGTGCCGGCCACTGCATTCTTCGGGGCGCCGCCCGAGAAGGGGCATTTGGGTTCGTTGGACAAGGTATCTCCTTTGGGGGCTGTGGATGACCTTGTCGACTCTAGTGTGTGCTCCCCAAACGACCAATGCAATTTTGGCAATGAAAGCCATAGTGGCTGCCGGGCACTTGCCGGCGGCGACTCAGCGCATGTGCAGCAGCGTGCCCGAAGACAGGTCGTGTTGCGGGCCGGCTGACGCTTGAGCAGCCGGGGACTTGCGCGTCGTGAGTCCGCACAGACGCAAGGTTTCCGGGTCCTTGGATCCGTTGAAGAACGCTTGCAATGCGAGGCGAAACACCAGTTCTTCGGGAGCGGCTTCACTGAACAGCGTCATGCAGGAGAAGAACTTCAGGTCGTCGGGTACACCCAGGATCTGGCTGGTTGATTTCTGCGTGTGGCGCAACACGGCGGTGGTGCA
This sequence comes from Pseudomonadota bacterium, assembly GCA_040385485.1. Taxonomy (GTDB): domain Bacteria; phylum Pseudomonadota; class Gammaproteobacteria; order Burkholderiales; family Burkholderiaceae_C; genus Hydrogenophaga. The sequence goes on from JAZKHJ010000054.1 coordinate 31,377, forward strand.
TTCGTGCAGCCTCGGTCCGAGGACCGGGTGCTTCTGAAAGGCCCGGGCCTCGTCAAGGCATTCGATGCCATAGAACTGGGCCCTCTGGCTGCTGCCCAGACCGCGGTGCTGGGGAAAGATGAACCAGATCCAGTGGCTCTGCTTCTGGCCGGCTTTGAGTTCTTCCATCACCTGGTCATAGACGGGGTTCTGGGCATCGAGGAAGCGTTGAAGATTCATGGTGGCGGGGCTGCGCTGAAGCGAAGTGCCAAAACTATCACGCTGTGGTGTCATCGCCCACCACAGGTGGGGGATGAACCGCCTGCCGGTCAGCTGGTTGGGTGGTCGCTGGTGCGCCATTCACCCAGGCGCCGGTAGAGCAGCCCGCGTGAGACGCCGAGCTGGCGCGCCGCCCGCGACACATTGCCGTCACAGGAGGCGAGTGTGCTTTCGATCAGCGCGCGGTTGGCGAGGTGCAGGGTCGGCACGGCGGGGGCGTCGGGTGGCGCCGTGTCGGGTACGTCGGCGGGCGACAGGGGTGGCGTCTCGATGCCGGGGGCGGGGGGCCTTGGCGCATCGGGTCGGGCCTGGATCCACAGCGTCAGGCCATTGGGGCATTGGCGCGGCTGCGCACGACCGTGGTGGGCGAGCGAGAGCAGGTCTTCGAGCCCGAGCCCGAGCAGCGCCTCGGCGTCGGTGGGTTGTGCGGGCACCCGCTCGGTGCCGAGCAGGCTGGCGCCGGTCTGGTTGAGCCAGGCCACGCGGCCTTGTTCGTCGACGGCGGCCAGGCCTTCCAGCGGGGTGTGCAGCAGCGCCGGGCTCGACTGGAAACGAAGCAACAGCAACGCGGCCGATTGCGCCTCGAACAAACGGTTTTCGATGGCGGTGGCGTACAGCCGCACCATGGCTGCGGCATCGAAGCGGAAGGCTTCGCCCTCGATGGAGAGATCCAGCACGCCGGCCAGATCGCCGCGCGCGTTGCGGATCGGCGCGGCGGCGCACTGCATGACCGAGACGCCGGTGAAAAAGTGCTCGGCGCCGCGCACCACACAGGCTTCACCGGTGCGCGCGACCACGCTGGGCGCGGTGGTACCCATGTGGTTTTCATTGAGGTTGACGCCCACGCGCGCCGCCTGGGGCATCAGGCCGCCTTCCGCGCGCGCGGTCGGCGTGACCTGGATCAACACCCCGTCGGGTCCGGTGAGCAATGCCTTGCACGGCGTTCCGGCCAGGGCAGCATCGAGTTGTTGCAGGTCGTGGCGGGCAGCCTGCAGCAGCAGGCGGTTGCGCGCCAGCGCGCTGGCGATGCGCGCCTTGGTCACCGGCTCCAGGTTGATCGGTTCGGAGGGCCGGCGGTTGGCCACCGTGCAGCGCATCCACGACTGGATCACCAGTTCGGGAACAAGACCCGTGGGACGTTGGCCCTCGTCAAAGAACATCTCGCGCGCCAATGCCACACGCTGTTCGGGCGTGGCGAAAAACAGGCCTGCCGTGCGGGGTGGCGAGGAGCGGAGGGAGGGTGGGTGCTGCATGTGGCGTGTCTGTGCGACTGTGTACCGCCGTGACACAAACCCGCGCTAGGGAAAGTACTGAGCGGCTGTCGCGCAGGGCGCGCGTCTACGATCAACCGACCGAACAAGCCGCAGACAGCGGCACCCCCAACACGATCGAGACAACATGAACCACCCACCCACCCCATCCTCTCAGGCTTTTTTGCAGGCGCGCGACCAACTGCTCGCCCTGCGCGGCGACCCCGCTGCGGCGAGTGCGCAGTTTCGCTGGCCGGTGCTCACCGCCTTCAACTGGGCGCTGGACCACTTCGACGCCATGGCCAACGGCAATGACGCCACCGCGCTGTGGATCGTGGACGCAGACGGCACCGACGAGCGGTTTTCGTTTGCGCAGCTCGCGCAGCGCTCCGACCAGGTGGCCAACTTCCTGCGCGCGCAGGGCGTGCAGCGCGGCGAGCGCGTGCTCATGGTGCTGGGCAATGAAAGCGCGCTGTGGGAGACGATGCTGGCGACCATCAAGCTCGGCGCGGTGCTGATCCCGGCCACGGCGTTGCTCACGCCCGACGACCTGCGCGACCGCATCGACCGAGGCGATGTGAAGCATGTGGTGGTGGGCGCCGTGCAGGTGCCCAAGTTTGAGTCGATCACGGGCAGCTTCTCGCGCATCTGCGTGGGCGCGCCGCAGCCGGGCTGGGTGGATTTCGCCGGGTCGAACGATGCACCGACTGCGTTCGATCCCCAGGGCACGACGCTGGCCACCGATCCCATGCTGCTGTACTTCACCTCGGGCACCACCTCGCAGCCCAAGCTGGTGCTGCACACCCACCAGAGTTACCCGGTGGGTCACCTCTCCACCATGTACTGGCTCGGCCTGAAGGCGGGCGACATGCATCTGAACATCTCTTCACCGGGCTGGGCCAAGCACGCCTGGAGCTGTTTCTACGCGCCCTGGAACGCGGGTGCCTGCGTCTTCATCTACAACACGCCGCGCTTCAGTTCGCAGGGTCTGCTGGCCGTGCTGGAGCGCTGCCGCGTCACCAGCCTGTGTGCGCCGCCCACGGTGTGGCGCATGCTGATCCAGGAAGACCTGGCCTCGTGGAAAGGCCGCCTGGCGCTGCGCGAGGTGATCGGCGCGGGCGAGCCGCTGAACCCGGAAATCATCGAACAGATCCGCAAGGCCTGGGGCCTCACGCTGCGCGACGGCTACGGCCAGACCGAGACCACCGCGCAGGTGGGCAATGCGCCGGGCCTGCCGCTCAAACCCGGCTCCATGGGGCTGCCGCTGCCGGGCTACAAGATCCGCTTGCTCGACGCCGACGGGCACGAAGCCGATGAGGGCGAGGTCTGCATCGACCTGAGCGAGCGACCCCTGGGGCTGATGGTGGGTTACCTCGACAGCCCGGAGAAAAACGCCGAGGTGATGCGCGATGGCCACTACCACACCGGGGACACCGCCGCGCGCGATGCCGACGGCTACCTCACCTTCGTGGGTCGCGCCGACGACGTGTTCAAGGCCTCGGGCTACCGCATCAGCCCGTTCGAGCTGGAGAGCGCGCTCATCGAGCACGAAGCGGTGGTGGAGGTGGCGGTGGTGCCGTGCCCGGACCCGGTGCGCACGGCTGTGCCCAAGGCTTACCTGATCCTCGCACCCGGCGCCGTGCCCGGACCCGAGCTGGCCGAAGCGATCTTTGCGTTTGCACGCCAGCAGCTCGCGCCCTACAAGCGCGTGCGCCGCATCGAGTTTGTGACCGAGTTGCCCAAGACCATCTCCGGCAAGATCCGCCGCGTGCAGCTGCGCGCGCAAGAGGTGGAGCGGCAGGCGAGCGGCGCGCGCGGCGCTGGCGAACATCTGGAAAGCGATTTTCCGAATCTGCGCCAGGACGATTGAGGCACGTTCCCCCCAGTGTGCAGAGCGGGCCGGCGAGCCCTCTATTCAAAGGCGGTGCGCAGGATCAGAATTTCCGTCCCCCATGTTGAGAAGGAGGTCGGCCATGAAACGAAAAATCCATGCCTTGGGCCTGGCCGTGGCGGCCAGTCTGGCGGCGTGCGGTGGCGGCGAATTGCTGGCGGTGCTGCAGATCGTCACCCCGCTGGGTGGCGCCTGGAGCAACGCCGGTTTCACCACCACGATCCAGTTCACCTCGCCGTCGCCGTTGGTCCAGGTGTTTGCGTCCAAGCTCGACATCACCGCCACCGTCAACTCCACCGACGGGGTCTGCGGAGACACCCTGAACAACGGCGTGGATCTGGTGGGCACCCTGGAGAACGGCGCCGTGGTGCTGCGCCCGGTGGCACCAGCGAACGCGCCCAACTGCATCCAGGGCGGCTTCTCCGACCTGCGCAAGCTCGACACCGTGGCCCTGGGCGCGCAACCCGCGCGCAGCTACACCAACAGTCGGGTCGACGTGCAGATGCAGGCGGGCCTGTGGATCAGCGAAAGCGGCACGCTCACCCTGAAGTTCAACGAGCCGTCTTCGGTGAACAACTTCACCGGTGCCAACACCGAACCCGTCACCGGTTGTGACGTGACCGTTCCCGCCGCCAAGGTCAACTTCGAGGGTGAGATGCGCGGCTTTGTCGTGGCCTCCCTGAGCCGCCCCTTGATTCCGGAGTTGGTCAACCCGTTGAACGTCGCACAGAAATTTTTCACCCAGGTCGAGTTCGTCGACGGTGCCACCTTGCGCCTGCTCAATGCCGGGGGCGTGCTTGTGACGCTCAAGCGGCAACCCAACCCGGGCAACGTGACCTGCTGAGTCAGGGCAGGGCCGGCAGAAAGTGCGAGCGGCGCAGCAGCACCGGCGCCTGCGATCCGGCCTGCACCTCGATCTCGTCGCGCTCCTGCGCACGCGCCCACAGCGCGCGCAGCGCACCGCTCGGTGGGCTGTTCACCCAGTGGTGCACCGCGTCGCCTTCGCGCAGGCCGGCCAGCGCGGCTGGACTCCCGGGCAGAACGGTCTCGATGACCACCGCCTCGCCCCGTTGGGCCAGCGACAGTCCGAAGCCTCCCGGTACCGCCAGGCGGCGGGGTTCGACGCAGGCGCGTCGCCGGTCCAGGTCGATCCACCAGCGGGTGCCATCCAGCAACGCGGTGCCGGCCAGTCCCTGAACGTCGGGTGCCAGTGCGCGGTGCAGGGCGGGCGCGCTCAGCCGCACCACGGGTACCTGGGTGCGCTGCAATGCGCCCACGCTCACGCTGGCCGCCAGCGCCAGGCCGGGCGTCGCCGCGAGGGCCGGTGTGGCTTCGATGCGCACCACCGCCGCCGGGTTGCCTGTGTCCAGCAGCAGGGATTCGGCGGCGCCGTCGTTCACGCGAACGGTGACCACGGGCAGGCCGCGGTAGATGCCGAGATCGAGTGCCTGCATGCCTTCGGGACACGGAGTGGTGTCCGTGGCGCTGGAAGCCAGGGCGAGCGTCCAGTCCCTCAAGTCCAGATCCAGCGCGTGACCCCGCAGCAGTGGCAGGCCCAGAATGCCTTCGATGCCATCGCCCGCCGGTCCCAGCACGCCGCCAAGATCGTCGATGCGCACGGCGCTCTGGTCCACATGGCGCCAGGCGCCGATGTGCAGCGCGGGCAAGCTCACTTCGGTGCCGTTCACCGCGCCCACGGCCGTCTCCACCCGCACGCTGGCGCCGGTGGCCAGTCCATGGCGCTCGGCAAAGTGGCGCGAGACGATGTGGCGGGTGCTGCCGGTGTCGATGATCCAGCGCCCCGGCCGGCCTTCGACCTGCACCACCACCTCGATCCACCCACCCACATCGCCCAGACTCAGGCGCTGCAGGGGCGTGCGCTCGGCGCGGGCCTGAGCCCCGGCCAGCAGCAACGCGCCCGCCAGCAGCCAGGGTGCGCCGCGCAGAAGCCAGACGTTCATGGTCGCAAGGTGTCCACGTAGTCGGCGGTGCGTTCCACCAGTTCGGCCATCACCGGCTCCAGCGCCGTCATCCGGGTGGCCCGCCGGGCATCCGCTGTGGACAGCGCGGCCGCGTCCTTGCTCAACACGGTGTCGAAGGCGTTGATCGACTCGATCACGTCGTTGAGCGCGAACGCCGCGCCGTGGTAGACCTCGTTGCGAATGAAGGTCACGAGGCGGGCAAATCCCTTTTGTGCCGCGCCTCCGAAGCGCCAGCGGATCTCGGCGTCCATCCCCACCAGGCGCGGAATGAAGGCCTCGGTGAACACGTTGTAGGCATCCTTCACCTGCACCAGGTGAGCCACCGCGTCGTCCTTCACCAGTGTGGCCAGCGGCCAGGCCAGCGCGGCCTTCACCGCATACAGGCGCGTCTGGAATTCGACCAGATCGCGCTCCAGCGTGTCCACGAAGCGGCGGTTGCTGTCGCCCTTGGGCTCCATGCGGTCGAGCCAGTCGCTGGCCCAGTGAAAGAGAGTCTGTTCAATTGCCGTGCGGGCCTTGGCCGTACCGATGTCGCTGCGGTCGCTGGCATCGATGAAGAGCCGCTGTGCGAACTGCTGGAACGGCGGCGCGCTGGCCGCCAGGTCGATGCCCGCTTCGATCACGACGGGAAGCACGAACACGCGGTCCTTTTGCGCCTCGCGCGCCATGGCCCAGTTCACCTCTTGCGCCACCCAGTCCTTGGCCAGCGAAATGCGGCTGATCAGCACGATGAAGACGTGGCTGTCCTCGATGGCCGTGATGATGGTCGGGTCCAGCTTTTCGCCGCCGAGCAACTTCCGCACATCGACCCAGGGATCGATGAATTCGGGCCATTGGGCCAGCGACAGTGCCAGCGGCTTGTCCTCCCAGGCGTGGCTGATGAAAACGCGCATCGTCGTGCTCCCTCCGGTCGTGGCGCCACTGTCGGCGCCCCACCCGGGCATGTCAACCCATGGCCCGCGCCGCATGTCCCGATGAGCGGTTGAATGGGTGGACCAAGTGCCCTCCAGTAGGGTACGGGGGTGGGTAGCATCAAGAGAGCCGAATTCCCGCAATGCCCCCTGGAAGCCCCCACCCATGAAGAACCGCCCCAATGCCGTCTCTGGAATGTCCCGCCGCACGTTCAGCGGGCTCGTTGCCGGCGCTGCTGTTCTCGGCGTGCCCAGCTTGCGCGCCCAGTCTGGCAACCGCATCGTGCTGGGCCAGTCGGCCGCTTTCACCGGCGCCGCCGCGCAGCTCGGCATCCAGTTTCATGCGGGTGCCAAGCTGTTCTTCGATCAACTCAATGGCCAGGGTGGGGTGAATCAGCAGCGCGTGGAGATCCTGCAGTTGGACGACGGCTACGAGCCGGACCGCTGCGTTGAGAACACCAACAAGCTGATCGCGGCCGATGTGTTCGCGCTGTTCGGCTACATCGGCACGCCCACCAGCGTGGCCGCGTTGCCGCTGGCTTTCAAGGCCGACGTACCTTTCTTCGCGCCGTTCACCGGCGCCATGGGCCTGCGCCAGCCGTTCAACCGGCTGGCGTTCCACTTGCGCGCCTCGTACAACGACGAGACCGAGCTCATCGTGCGCCAGCTCACCAACCTGGGGCTGAAGAAAATCGCGGTGTTCCACCAGAACGATGCCTACGGCAAGGCCGGCCTCGATGGCACGGTGCTGGCGCTGAAATCACGCAACCTGGAGCCGGTGGCCACAGCCACGGTGGAGCGCAATTCGGTCGATGTGGCGCAGGCGGTGGAGAAGATCAACGCGGCCAAGCCCGACGCGGTGGTGCAGATCAGTGCCTACAAGTCGTGTGCGGCATACATCCGCGCGGCCAAGGCGGCCGGTTACGGTGGCACGTTCTACAACGTGTCGTTCGTGGGCACGCAGGCGCTGGCCGACGAGTTGGGCAAGGACGGCGCGGGCGTGGTGGTGTCACAGGTCATGCCCACGCCCTACGCGGCGTCCAAGCCGATCGCGCGCGAGTTTCAGGAGGCCATCGGCAAGGGCGGCAACAAAGTGCAGGCCAACTTTTCCAGCATGGAAGGCTTCCTGGCCGCCAAGCTCTTCGCTGAAGGACTGCGGCGCGCGGGCTCGCGCATCACGCGCGACGGCCTCATCAACGGGCTGGAGTCGATCGGAACCACCTCCATCGGTGGTTATTCGGTGTCGCTCAGCCCGACCAACCACGTGGCCTCGCGCTACGCGGAACTGTCCATGCTCACGGGCGACGGACGCGTTCGGACCTGAAGCGACCGCGGATCAGCCCTGCTGGCAGAGGGCGTTCGGGTGCTCCCAGCCAGAGCCGTTGCGCGGCCATTCAACAAGCACGCCTTCGGCGGTCTGGGCCACGACGCGGCCGTCGGTGCGGTCCAGGCTGCCTTGATGCAGGCGATTGACACGAACGCCGACCTGAAAACGGGGCGTCTGGAAAAGGGTCTTGAAAAACTTCAACATGGGAACTCACTTAGGGTTAACCCTGATTTTAAGTGTTTCGTTGTGAAGTGCCTGACTCATCAGAATTGCTAATGAAACATCAGGGGTGGCTCCCAAGGGCGAAATTGCGGTGCGTCCCCCTGCGGTGGTGTTCACCATTGAACACATCTCGAAACACCGGCGAAGCCCGATCAGCCCCTGCTTGGCGAAGACAATCGACGTCATGAAATTTGATCTACACGATCTGGGTTATGAGCCCACCGACCTGCATGTGACCGTCTCAGAAATGATGGTGGCAACCGCCGATCAATCCGACGAGATGCTGGACCAGGCCATCACGGATGTGCTGAAGACACTGCGCGATCGCATGAACATGGACGTGGTTTTCTGTTCAGAGTTTGTGGACGGGCGGCGTGTGTTCCGCCAGGTGGCAAACGACAAGGCGCGCCCGACCATTTCCGTTGGCGGGTCGGATCTGCTCGAGGAGAGTTGGTGCCAGCGCGTGGTCGACGGGCGCTTGCCGCGCTACATGGCCGATGCCCGAGCCGACCCTCTGGCCAATGCCCTGCTGGAACAGTTGCCGTTTTCGATCGGCACCCACATCAGCACGCCGATCGTGCTCAAGAGCGGCGAGATTTACGGCACCCTGTGCTGCTTCTCGTTCAGTCCGCAGGACAACCCGAATCCAGACGACCTGAAGACCCTGGAGATGACGGCCAGGCTCACCGCCATGCGGCTGGAGGGGCGCAACGTCAGGAGCGCGCCGCGAGAGATCCCGGCGTGGGATCTCAAGCCCAGGTGAATGTCGGCAGGCTGGAGCACACCACCCGGACCTGACAAAAAGTCGCACCACCGCGTCGGCTTTTGGCCGATACTGAAATTCAGAACTGCAACCGCAGACCTGCGTGGTTGGCTGGCGCGGCCGCTGATCGCCCTCCCTGTGTCCCTTCCCGAACGAGACGCCATGGACAACACGTCAGCCACCTCCCAACTCTCTACCAGCGCCAGCACCCTGTACGACCGGGTGCCCTGCGGACTCGTGACCATCGACGCAGAGTTGCGCGTGGTCCACATCAATCGCACGCTGATTGATTGGCTGGCCCTGGACGCGCGCGGTTTCAAGGAAGGCCGGCCCACGCAGCCCACGGATTTCCTGAGCCTGGTGGGTCTTACCGATGCGCACTCCCGCGCCTTGCTGGGTTCTTACCTTGCCATGCTCACGCGTGGTGGCCTGGGTGCTCCGCTGGAGCTGGACATCCCTGGCCCGAACGACAAGGTGTTCAGAGCCGAGGTGGGCATCGACCCGGTGCTTGATGCCGACGGGCACTTTCTTTGCGCCAGCGCGGTGGTGCAGGATGCCACCGCACGCAGCGAGGCCGAACACCATGTGGCCCAACTCAGGCGCGATCTGGAGCAGCGCGTGACCCGGCGCACCAACCAGCTGGTGGCAGCGAACAAGGACATCGACGTGTTCTCGCACAGCGTCTCGCACGATCTGCGCGCGCCGCTGCGCCACATCTCCAGCTTCGTGGCGCTGGCGCAGGAGCGCCTGGGCCCCGACGGTGACAGCCAGCTGCTGCAGTACCAGGCCTCGATCGCCAAGGCGAGCAAACGCATGGGCTTGATGATCGAAGGCTTGCTGGAGTACGCGCGCATGGGGCGTGTGTCGCTGGCGCGCCAGCAAGTGCCTTTGAGCCCGCTGGTGCACGGTGTGGTGCGGCATCTGCAGGCCGAACATCCGGCGCGTTCGATCGAGTGGGTGATCGACGACGATCTGCCCCAGGTGCGTGGTGACGCGATCCTGCTGGCCGAGGTGCTGCGCAACCTGCTGGAGAACGCGGTGAACTTCACGCGCACCCGTGCTGCGGCCCGCATTGAAGTGGGCCAGTGGACCGACAGCACCGGTGAGCGCGTGGTGTTCGTGCGGGACAACGGCGTGGGCTTTGACCTGGAGCACGCGCCCAACCTGTTTGCCCTGTTTCAGCGGCAACACCATTCGATGGACTACGAGGGCATCGGCACCGGTCTGGCCCTGACGCAGCGCATCGTCGAGCGCCACGGCGGGCGCATCTGGTGTGAGGCGGCCTCCAGCGCCGGCTGCACATTTGCCATCAGCCTGCCGGCGCAGGTGATCGATCCCGAGAGCGAGTTCGGCCGGTTGCCGGCCTGAACAGGCAGCGCAGCCCGGTTCAGAAGCGCCGCGTGAGTTCCACCCCGGCCGAAAGCGAACGGCCCAGGCCGGGTTCGAAGAAGCGGTTGTTGCCGTCGTTGACGATCACCGAGCCCACGTGCTTCCTGTCGGTGATGTTGTCGATGCGAACGAACTCGCGCCAGGTCCAGGCACCCGTGGTCTGCTCGAAGCGCGCGCCGACGCCCAGCAACGTGTGCTTTTCCGCCAGCGCGGTGGTGCGGGTATTGGCGTCGTTGGCAAACACGCTGCCGGTGTGCCGGGCCTCCAGCGTGAAGATGCCGCCGATGCCAGAGACGATGGCCGGGGCCCACGCCAGCTGTGCGAAGAGCTGGTGTTCGGGCAGACCCGGCATCCGGTTGCCGGCGGGAATGCTGGCGGTGCCGCTGCCGTAGCGCGCGCGCAGGAAGGTGTACGCGCTGCTCAGCGTGACGCTGCCCATGCCGTACTCGGCTGAGAGTTCCAGCCCTTGGCGTTTTGTGCTGCCGCCGTTGGCGAAGGTCGCGCGTCCATCGATCGTGCCGGCTGAGACGATCTCGTCGCGGGTGCGGATGTCGAACAGCGTGGCGTTCCACAGGCCCGCCGCGTTGCGCCCGCGAAGGCCGATCTCGGCGCTGGTGCTGCGCGATGCGTTGAGGGCAGTGTTGAGCCCGGCGCCGCCGTCGCTGCGGTACGCCGCCTCGTTGAGGGTGGGGGTTTCCAGGCCCCGCCCCACGGAGGCGAAGGCCTGCAGCTGCGGCGCGAGCTGCCAGCGCACCCCGACCACCGGCAGGTAGCCGTCGAACTTCACGCTGCCGCTCTGGTCACCGTTGGACAGAAAGGTGTCGGAGGAGACGTATCGCGCGTTGACCCGGCGCAGTCCGCCTTCGAGTGTCCATTCTTCTTTCTGCCAAGACGCGCGCACGTAGGGATCGAGCGTGGTGGCGCGGTTGGTTTCGTCGCGCCGCAGCGCTCCGAGCACGCCCAGAGCGGTCGGTGTCGCGGCCGGCCCGGTGAAGTTCTGATAGCCGCGGCGCAGGTCGGTCTGCCGATCCCCGGCCAGGCCGGCGCTCAGGTCCAGTTGGCCGCCGTTCCACTCGCGCTGCAGGCGCCAGCGCGCGTTGAAGCCCCAGTAGTCGCGGTCGAGGTCGATCACACCGCCCGAGTTGCCGGGACTGGTGACGGGGTTCTGGTTGCCCGGCGGGATCGACTGGAACTGGATCACCCGGCGCTGGCCGGCATAGCCCATGAGTTCGACCTTGTGACCGTTGCCCAATGCCTGATCCCAGGCCAGACCGGCCTGCGTCTGCGAGACCGACTTGCGCGTGTTGAACAGGATGGGTTGCGGCGCGGTCTGCTCCGGGTTGGCATCGAACTGCGCGCGGCTCAAGCCCTGCGGATCGAGTGCGTACGCACTCTGCCGGTTGAAGACCAGGGTGGTGCGCCCACCGTCGTGGGCGCGCGAGAGTTTGGCGTTGGCCGTGCTGCGGTGCGCGGCGGACTGCGGGCGCGCACCGTCGGTGGCGAACTTGCCCACGTCCAGCGTGTACGACCAGCCCGGTGCCTCGGCGGTGCCGGTCTGGCCGGTGGCCTGGGTCGAAAAGCGCCACAGGCCGTTGGCTCCGGCCGCCACACCTGCGCGGATTTCGCCCGGGCGACCGCCGTTTTCGGTGTAGAGCAGGATCGCCCCACCGCTGGAGGCGCCATAGAGCGCCGAGAAAGGCCCGCGCACGACCTCGATGCGGTCGGCGCTGCCCAGCGGGAAGTTGGCCGCCTGGCCCGAGCCGTCGGGCGCGCTCGCGGGAATGCCGTCGACAAACAGGCGCACGCCGCGCACACCAAAGGTGCTGCGTGCGCCATAGCCGCGAATGGAGACCTGCAGGTCCTGTGCGTAGTTCTCGCGGTTGCGGATGACCAGACCCGGCACGCGCGCCAGTCCCTCGGACAGGTTGATCTGCAACTGGCCGTCGCGCAGTTCGCGGCCATCGACCACGTCTACCGTGGCGCTGCCGCGCCAGCGCTGGTCGGCCGAGCCGCTGCCGGTGATGACGACCGGCGCGAGGGCGCCACCATCGACTTCGGGTCGTGGGGGGGAGGTCTGGGCGTGCAGCCAGGCGGGCAGCACGGCCAGGGGAAAGAGAACCAGAGAGCGCACTTGCATGATGGGGGAGGGCTTGGATGTCAGGGGACTTGAACGCTGATCTGCAGCGACGAATACCAGGCCGCGAGATCCTCGATCTCGGCGTCGGTCAGGGGTTTGGCGATCACGCCCATCACTTCATGGGGGCGTTTTCCACTGCGGTAGTTCTTGAGTTGTTCGACGAGGTAAATGGCGGGTTGACCCGCCAGGTGGGGTGCGTTGGGCACCATGGACATGCCGGTGGGGCCGTGGCAGACGGCGCAGACCGCACTGGCCTTGGTGCGGCCCACCACGGGGTCGGCTGCGTGGGCGGCGCCGACGCTCAGTGCGGCGGCGGCCATGAGGATGGGAATTCGCATGGGAGGGAGATCCGTTCAAACGTGAAGGTGCGCCAGGCGACCCGCGTGGGCCGTCTGGCGCCAGCGAGCGGGTGCCCGATCAGTTCGGCGTGTAGGTGACGCGGTAGATCGCGCCGACGTAGTCGTCGGAGATCAGCAGCGAGCCATCCTTCATCGGTGCCACGTCCACCGGGCGGCCCTTGTACACACCGTTGCCGTCCAGCCAGCCCTCGGCGAACACCTCGGCCTTGCCGGCGGTACCGTTGGCGTTGAGCGGTATGAAGTTGATCAGTGCACCGGTGGCCTGGCTGCGGTTCCACGAGCCGTGCGCAGCCACGAAGATGCCGCCCTGGTACTTGGCCGGGAACTGCTTGCCGTTGTAGAAGGTCATGCCCAGTTGCGCCTGGTGGGCCGGGAACTCGACTTGCGGGAAGACTGCATTGGCGGGTTCCTTCATGTCTTTCAGGTCGGTGGCGGCGGGCGAACCGGCCACCTTGAACTTGCCGTTCCAGTAGGGGTAGCCGAAGTGTTCGCCGACCTTGGTGGCGCGGTTGAGCTCGCCCGGCGGGACGTCGTCACCCAGGCCGTCGGTCTGGTTGTCGGTCCACCACACCGACTTGTCCTTGGGGTTGATGTCCATGCCGACCGAGTTGCGCATGCCGCGCGAGAACACCTCGCGCTTGGAGCCATCGAAGGCGTTCATGCGCACCACACCACCAATACCGATCTTGTCGTACAGGTCGACCTTGCCCGCGGGTTGCACGTTGTGTGGCTGGCCCAGGGTGATGTAGAGCGTGCCGTCATCGGCCACGCGGCAGGTGCGCGCGCCATGGTTGAACGACTCCTCCTCCACCGGGATCAGGCCGCCCTGAGGCACCACCTCGATCACGGCCACGTCCGGGCCTTCGTAGAAGAACTCGGCGGCGGGGAAGTTGAGCACGCGGTTGTGTTCGACCACGATGAGGAAGCCGTCCTTGGTCCAGCACACGCCGTTGGGCACCTTGAAGTTGAGCGACGGTGCAAAGGGCTTGACCTCGTCGGCCGTGCCGTCACCGTTGCGATCGGTCACCGCCCAGACACGTGTCTTGCGCGTGCCCACGAAGAGCATGTTGGTGGAGGGAGCCACCGCCATGTGGCGCGCGTCGGGCACCACGGCGTAGAGGTCGATCTTGAAACCGGGGGGCAGCTTCACGGCCTTGAGGTTGGCGCGGATCGCATCGGCATTCTTGCCCTCCTGCGCAACCGGTGGAATGTTCAGGTCGACGCCCGATACCTTCATCTGCTTGAGTGTGGACAGGTTGTCCTTGCCAGCCTGGGCCAATGCGCCCGTGGCCAAGCCGCAGGCCATCAGCGCCAGCAGCAGCTTTGTGCTTGTCATGTTTGTCTCCTCTGTGTGATTTAAGTCTCGAAAACCACTTTTCGAGAAAATCATTCTGGAGGGAAACCGGGGCCGCGTGCAAGCCACATGAGTGATGTGGGATTGGGTGTTGCGCCGCTCAAAACGCCTGGCGGCCGTGCTAGAGCGGGTACACCACCCCCTCAGGGTATGGGGTCCGGGTTCAGTCAGGCACCACCGCTGTCACTTCGATCTCCACCTTCGCCCGCGCTTCGACCAGTGCGCTGACCTCCACGCAGGTCATGGCCGGGAAGTGTTTGCCCATCACCTCCCGGTAGGCGGCGCCGAGTTCGCGCAGGCGGGCGTTGTACTCCACCCGGTCGGTGATGTACCAGGTCATGCGCACCATGTGCTGCGGCCCGGCGTCGGCGCAGGCCAGCACGTCGCGGATGTTGAGCAGTGCCTGGCGGGTCTGGTGGATGAAGTCGTCGCTCTCGAAGGTCTGGCTGGCGTTCCAGCCGATCTGGCCGCCCACGAAGACGTGGGTGCCGCGCGCGCTGATGCCGTTGGCGTAGCCCTTGGGGGTGGCCCAGCCGGGTGGTTGCAGGTGTTTCATCTCGGTTGTCTCAGTGTTGCGAGGTGGCTTGCTGGCGCAGCGCAAAACGCTGCAGCTTGCCGGTTTCGGTGCGCGGAAGTTGGGGGACAAAGACCACCTCGCGCGGGTATTTGTACGGGGCCAGGCTGTGCTTCACGTGGTCCTGCAGTGCCTTGACCTGCGCGGCGTCGGCAGCGTGGCCCGGCTTGAGCACCACGAAGGCCTGCACGATCTGGCCGCGGTCGTCATCGGGCTTGCCCACCACACCGCACTCGGCCACGGCCGGGTGCTCCAGCAGGGAAGCTTCCACCTCGGGGCCGGCCACGTTGTAGCCGGCGGTGATGATCATGTCGTCGGTGCGCGCCTGGTAGTAGAAGTAACCGTCGGCGTCCATGCGGAAGGCGTCACCGGGATGGTTCCAGCCACCCTTGACGTAGTTCGTCTGGCGTTCGTCGTCGAGGTAGCGGCAACCGGTCGGGCCCACCACAGCGAGCTTGCCGACCTCACCCACCGGCAGCGGCTCACCGGCGTCGTTCACCACCCGCGCCTGGTAGCCGGGCACCACCTGGCCGATGGCGCCACGGCGCACCGACTCGGGCGGGGACGAAATGAAGATGTGGAACATCTCGGTGGCGCCGATGCCATCAAGCATCTCCAGCCCGGTGGCTTGCTTCCAGAGCTGGCGCGTGGCGTCCGGCAGACCTTCGCCTGCGCTCACGCTGATGCGGAGTTTGCCGATGCCATGCTGCTGCGCAAATGCGGCCATCTGGCGGTAAAAGGTGGGCGCCGTGTAGCAGATGGTGGCCCCCACACGGCCGATCAGCTGCACCATGGCTTCGGGCGTGTAGGGAATGGACGGGAAGTAGACCGAGGCGCCGGCCCACATGGGGAACACCAGCAGGCCACCCAGGCCAAAGGTGAAAGCCAGCGGCGGCGATCCCATGACGATGTCGTCGGGCGTGGCGCGCAGCACGTGGCGCGGCCAGGTTTCGCAGGCGGCGAGCACGTCGCGGTGGGTGTGCACCGCGGCCTTGGGGGTGCCGGTGGTGCCCGAGGTGAATGCGAGCAGCGCGATGTCGGTGGCGGCCGTGGGGCAGGGCGCGCTGTGCACGCACTGGCGAGCCGCCATGGCTTCGAGCGAATGCGGCACCTCCGCGTCACCGGTGTTGAACACCAGCAGCGTCATGCCGGCGGTGGTGGGATCGGTCGCCAGCGCCGCCTTGAGTTCGTCCTGCAGTTTCACGTCGCACAGCGCCAGCACGGGCTGTGCCTTGGCAATGATGGCGCCGAGCTCCCTGGCGCGCAGCAGCGGCATGGTGGCCACTGCGATCAGGCCGGCCTGCACCGTGGCCAACCAGGCCAGCGCCATGGCCACCGAGTTGCCGCCGCGCAGCAAGACGCGGTTGCCCGGCACCAGACCCAGCTCCACCGTCAGCGCGTTCGCGATGCGGTTCACTTCGGTTTGCGCTTGCGCGTAGCTCAGGGTGCGCTCGTCGCTGCGCAAGAAGGGGCGGTCGGCATGACCGGCAGCGACGGCACGTTCGAACAGCGCCTGCACGGCGTTGACCTGCGCGGGCAGCTGCAGCTCGGGCCGGTCGAAGCGCAGCTCGGGCCACTGCTCGGGTGGGGGCAGGTGGTCGTGCACGAAATGGTCGACCTGAGCGCTGGGAATGAGTCGTGTGGACATGGCGATGGTGTGTTCAAGCGCGCAGGGCTGCTTTTCCAAGGATCAACAGTTGCACCTCGCTCGCACCTTCATAGATGCGCAGCGATCGGATGTCGCGGTACAGGCTCTCCACCTTCTGGCCCACCTGCACACCGCGCCCGCCGAACATCTGCAGCGCCATGTCGATCACACGCTGCGCGTTCTCGGTGGCGGTGAGTTTGGCGGTGGCCGCGGCCGTGGTGTAGGCCGGTGTGCCCGCGCCCTGGGTGGCGCTGCAGTCGCGCTGCCAGGCGGCGCGGTAGGTGAGCAGGGCGGCGGCGTCGATCAGCGCGCTCATCTCGCCCAGGCGGGCCTGCGTGAGCTGGAAGTCGGCCAGGGTCTGGCCAAACATCTTGCGGTGCTTCGCTTGCGCCACAGCTTCGGCGAATGCACGGCGCGCCATGCCGAGCGCGGCCGCCGCCACCGAGGCGCGGAAGATGTCCAGCGTCTGCATGGCGAGCTTGAAGCCACCGTGCAGCGCTCCCACCATCGCGTCGCTGTCGATGGCGCAGCCGTTGAACCGCAGCGTGGCCAGCGGGTGCGGCGCCATCACGTGCAGGTGTTCGCTGCTGTCCAGACCGGGCTGGTCTGCGTCGACGATGAAGGCGCTGATGCCGCGCGCGCCCGCATCGGGGTCGGTCTTGGCGAACACCACGTAAAAGTCGGCCAGGTCGCCATTGCTGATCCAGGTCTTGGTGCCGTCGATCGTCCAGCCGTTGGCGGTCTGCGCCGCGCGCGTGGCCATGGCGGCCACGTCGGAGCCCGCCTCGGGCTCGCTCAGCGCAAACGCCGCGATCTTCTGGCCGCTGGCCACCGCGTTCAGGTACTTCGCTTGTTGCGCGGGCGTGCCGGCGAGCGTGATCACACCGCTGCCCAGCCCCTGCATGGCAAATGCAAAGTCGGCCAGTGGGGAGTGGAAAGCGAGCGTCTCGCGCAGGATCACCAGCGAACGCGAATCGAGCGCGGGCAGGGTGCCGCCGTGCGCGGCCGGCACGCAATAGCGCAGCCAGCCCGCCTCACCCAGGCGCGCCACCCAGTTCTTGCAAGCGGCGCGGTCGTCGGTCTCAATCACGTCCTGCAGCGCGGCCCAGTCGGCCAGGCGTGGCGCCATCTCGCGGTGGTGCGCGTCGAAGAAGGGCAGCTCCCATTGCGCTTGCGGTGGGTGCATGCCGTGGGGGTGTTCGAAGGCGACCATCAGGACTCCCGCCGGGCCGCCCCAAGGGAGGCCAGCGCCCCCTCGGGGGGCAGTGAATACACGAAGTGATGAGCGTGGGGGTTCATGTTCAGTCCCCTTCAAACACGGGCCGCTGTTTCGCGGCGAATGCTTCGTAGGCGCGTTTGAAATCCTGTGTCTGCATGCAGATGGCCTGCGCCTGCGCCTCGGCCTCGATCGCCTGGTCCAGCGTCATGGCCCACTCCTGGTGCAGCATGGTCTTGGTCATGCCGTGCGCGAAGGTGGGGCCCTGTGCGAGTTGCGCGGCGAGCTTGTGCGCAGCGGGGAGCAGCGCGGCGCTCTCCTGCAGCGCGTTGAAGAAACCCCAGGCATGGCCTTCGGCGGCCGTCATCGCGCGGCCGGTGAACAGCAGTTCGCTTGCGCGGCCCTGGCCGATCATGCGCGGCAACAGCGCGCAGGCGCCCATGTCGGCACCGGCCAGACCCACTCGCGTGAAGAGGAAGGCCACCGTGGCCGCTGGCGTGCCCAGCCGCAGGTCCGAGGCCAAAGCCATCATGGCACCGGCGCCGGCACACACGCCATCGAGCGCGGCCACGATGGGCTGCGGGCAGGCGCGCATGGCGCTCACCAGCGCACCGGTCATGCGGGTGAAGGCCAGCAGCTCGGGCATGGTCATCTTCGTGAGCGGGCCGATGATTTCGTGAACGTCGCCGCCAGAGCAGAAGTTGTCCCCCGCCCCGGTGAGCACCACGGCTTTGATGTCCGTGCTTTTCTGCAGGGCCAGGAACCAGTCGCGCAGCTCGGCATACGACTCGAAGGTCAGCGGGTTCTTGCGCTCGGGCCGGTTGAGCGTGACGGTGGCCACGCCCTCGTTCACGCTGAGCGCGAAGTGGCTGGGGCGTGCATCGGCCATCGCGGTGTATTGTCCGCGCATGGGGTTGTGGTCGGGGATGGGGTGTTTCATTCGTCGATTCGTTGGTTGATGTCGAGTTGGTGGGCCTTCACTTTGCCCAGCAGCTTGTGCAGGCTCTCCAGATCGCGCGGGCTCAGGCCTTCGAAGGCGTCCACGATCCACTCCTCGTGCTGGCGTGCCATCTCGGTGAAGGTGGCGCGGCCGAGGTCGGTGAGGGCCACTCGAAACGCGCGGCGATCGCCGTCCACACCCAGCCGCTCCACCAGACCTTCGTTGACCAGCTGGTCGGTGATGCCGGTGACATTGCCACCGGTGACCATGAGCCGGTGCGATAGCTCCTTCATCTTCAAACCCTCCGGGTGGCGCTCCAGCTGGGCCATGAGGTCAAAGCGCGGCAGCGTGGTGTCGAACTGCTCGCGCAGGCCGGCGCGCACGCGCTTTTCGATCAGCTGCGAGCAGGTGAGCAGGCGCAACCACAAACGCAATTCGTGCGCGTGTTCGCTGTGTGCTCTTGCTTCCAGGTCCAGAGGTGAATCGCTCATGGGGTGTTGTCTTTCAAGGCTTGCTGACGCGCGGTTTCCCGGTACAGCTGGTCGCGGCCGCTCTCGTACTGGCGTGGCCATTGCAGCGCACGCGTCTGCAGCCTGGCGGCCTCGTGCAGCGTCCAGGCCGGATCGGCCAGGTGCGGGCGCGCCACGGCGCAGAGGTCGGCGCGGCCGGCGGCGATGATGCTGTTGGCGTGGTCGGCTTCGCTGATCGCGCCCACTGCCATGGTCAGGATGTCGGCCTCGTTGCGCACGCGGTCGGCAAAGGGCGTTTGGTACATGCGGCCGTAGATGGGCTTGGCCGCACGCGTGGTCTGACCCGAGGACACGTCGATCACGTCGCAGCCGGCGGCCTTGAACATCCGCGCGATTTCGACCGCGTCGTCCGGCGTGTTGCCCCCGGGCGCCCAGTCGTGCGCGGAAATGCGCACGCTCATGGGCCGGTCCTGTGGCCACACGGCGCGCATGGCGGCGAACACCTCCAGCGGGTAGCGGCAGCGGTTCGCGAGTGAGCCGCCGTATTCGTCGGTGCGCTGGTTGGTCAGCGGGCAGATGAAGGCCGAGAGCAGGTAGCCGTGCGCGGCGTGAAGTTCCAGCCAGTCGAAGCCGGCGGCGGCGGCGCGTTGGGTGGACTCGACGAAGGCCGCGGTGAGCGCGTCCATGTCGTCACGGGTCATGGCGCGCGGCGTCTGGTTCTGCGGGCCGTAGGGCAAGGCGCTGGCCGACATCACGGACCAGTTGCCGGACTCCAGCGGTTCGTCGATGCGCTCCCAGCCCAGCTGTGTGGAGCCCTTCGGGCCGCTGTGGCCGAGCTGGATGCCGATGTGGGCGTGGCTGCCGTGCGTGAAGTGCACGATACGTTCGAACGCGGCTTGCTGCACGTCGTTCCACAAACCGGGGCAACCGGGTGTGATGCGGCCCTCGGGCGTGGGGCTGGTCATCTCCACCATCACCAGCGCGGCGCCACCGAGGGCGCGCGCACCCAGATGCACCAGGTGGTAGTCGCCCACCGCGCCGTCCACCGCGCTGTACTGCGCCATGGGAGAGACGACGATGCGGTTTTTGAGCGTGAGGCCGCGCACGGTGAGTGGCAGCAGCATGGGCGGTGTCGGATGATTTTTCACCGGCGTGTCGGGCTTCGCCTGCGCTTCGAGCCAGGCTTCGTAGCCCTCGAGCCAGGCCGGGTCGCGCAGGCGCAAATTCTCATGGCTGATGCGCTGGCTGCGTGTGAGCAGCGAGTAAGCGAACTGCTCCACTTCCATGCCGGTGTAGCGGTCCACGTTCTCGAACCACTCGGTCGAGTTGCGCGCGGCGTTCTGGATCTTGAGCACCTCCACGCTGCGGCGCGCCTCGTAACCCTGCAGCACCTCGGCCACATCTGCGTTGGCGTGGCGCGTGAATTCATTGGCCAGGTCGATCGCGTCTTCAAGCGCGAGCTTGGTACCGCTGCCGATGGAGAAGTGGGCGGTGTGGGCGGCGTCGCCCATGAGCACGACCGGTGTGCGCCGCGCCGCGCGATCCGGCGCCGGGCCGCCCCAAGCCGGATCAGCCCCCTCGGGGGGCAGCGACCCGCGCAGCGGCGGAGCGTGGGGGCGAACATCCTGCCAGTGCACCCAAGTCTTGCAGATCACGCGCGGGAAGCGGATCCAGTTGGCCGAGCCGCGCAGGTGCTGCGCGTTGCTGATGAGCGCATGCCCTTCCAGCCGGTCGGCGAACAGACGCTCGCAGAACGCCACCCCTTCGGCCTGCTCCATCTGGTCGATACCGTGCGCCTTCCACACCGCCTCGGGCGTCTCGACGATGAAGGTCGAGGTTTCGCCGTCGAATTTGTAGGCATGAGCCTGAAACCAGCCGTGCTCGGTCTGCACGAAATCGAAGGTGAAAGCGTCAAACGTCTTCTTGGTGCCGAGCCAGACGAAGCGGCATTCCCGCGTGTCGATGTCGGGCTTGAAGGTGTCGGCGTAGCGCGTGCGGATGCGGCTGTTGAGGCCGTCGCTGGCAATCACCAGATCGGCGTTGTACTGCGCGGCCAGCGCCTGGTCGTCGGTCACGTCGGTCTCGAACACCAGGTTGACACCCAATGCCAGGCAACGGTCTTGCAGAATGTTGAGCAGCTTCTTGCGCCCGATGCCGCAGAACCCGTGACCGCCCGAACGCACGCGGCCGCCCTTGTAGAAGACCTCGATGTCGTCCCAGTGGTTGAATGCTTCGCCAATGAGCGTGGCCGATTCCGGATCGGCCGCACGCAGATTGCCCAGCGTCTGATCCGACAGCACCACGCCCCAGCCGAAGGTGTCGAAAGGACGGTTGCGTTCGACCACCGTCACGGTGAGCGATGGATCCCGCCGCTTCATCAGCAATGCGAAATACAGCCCGGCCGGGCCGCCACCGATGCAAAGAATGCGCTGAAGAGCCGAGTCTGGAGTGTTCATGTCTAATTAGTTTAGACTTGAATTATTCAGCTTCAATCGGGTTTACCCGAATCTGGCTTGTACCCGTGCCCCTGTGGAGTACTTTGGTGCAACAATGAACCGCCAAGGAGGTCTCTATGTCCGTGTACCGATTCAAATCCCGTGAAACCGGCGACCTGGTGATGCTGAAACAGCACGGCAAGCGCCTGTTGGAAATTCTCGGCAAAGACCCCTCAGGGCCGGGCGTCGTGATGCATCAGCAGATGCTGGCCGGCATCCAGGCCATTCGCGATGCCATCGTGCTTGAGGAAGCCGAACAGAAGAGGCTTCGCGAAGAAGCCGCTGCTCGCGGAGACGTACCGCCGGAATTCGATCAGGTCAGCCTGCGCATGCGCAGCGCGCCATTCATCGAGATGATGCAGCGCTGCGAGAAGGCCGCGGTCGACATCGTCTGGGGGGTCTGAAGGCCCCCACGCTCCCCCGCTGCGCGAGGTCCGCTGCCCCCCGAGGGGGCTGATCCGCCTTGGGGCGGCCCGGCGGCGGATCGGATCTCTCCGGCTGCCTTGGTTGGCGCGGGAAGCGGGAACGCGCTCCGGAGCGCAATGCCCGAACCCAGAGATGCCACGGAACCGGCTCCGCCGGGCCGTAGGCATCGCCCCCTCGAGGGGGTCGTGCGAAGCGCGGCGGGGGTGCCCCTCTTTCGGGGGTCAATCCACTTTCGCGCCAGAGGCCTTTACCACCGGCGCCCACTTCGCGATCTCGGCTTCGATCAGCTTGCCGAACTCTGCAGGGGTGTTGCCGCTGGGGATCGCGCCTTGTGCCACGAGCCGCTCTTTCACCGCGGGCAGGCCCAGCGCCTTGGCGGTCTCCTGTTGCAGGCGGTTCACCACCTCGGGTGGTGTGCCGGCGGGTGCCAGCAGGCCGAACCAGGAGCTGGCTTCAAAGCCCGGCAGTGCGCCGGCTTCGGCCACGGTGGGTGTGTCGGGCAGCGCGCTGGAACGCACCGCGCTGGTCACGGCAAAGGCCTTCAAGCCGCCCGACTGGATGTGCGGCATGGCGGAGGGCAGGTTGTCGAACATCACGTCCATGGCGCCACCGAGCATGTCGGTCATGGCTGGACCCGATCCGCGGTAGGGGATGTGCGTCATGAAGATGCCTGTGCGCGACTTGAACAACTCGCCCGCCAGGTGGATCGAGGTGCCATTGCCGCTGGACGCCATGTTGAGCCGGCCGGGGTGGGACTTGCCGTACTTCACGAAGTCGGCCACGTTGTTGATGCCGAGCTCCTGCGCGCGCTTGGTGTTCATCACCATCACGTTGGGCACGCCGGCCACCAGCGTGATGGGTGCAAAGTCTTTCTGCGGGTCGTAGGGCAGCTTGGAGTAGAGCGATTTGTTGATGCCGTGCGTGCCCACCGTGCCCATGAGCAGGGTGTAGCCGTCATTGGGTGCCTTGGCCACCAGGTCAGCGCCAATGTTGCCGCCGGCGCCGGCGCGGTTTTCCACCACCACGGGTTGGCCAAGCGCCTTGGTGAGTTCGGGTGCCAGCGTGCGCGCGAGGATGTCGGTGGTGCCGCCCGGGGCAAAGGGCACCACGATGCGGATCGGCTTGCTCGGCCAGGCGGCCTGGGCTGCCACCAAGCCAGGAAGGGCGGCGGTGGCCACGGCCAGTGCGACGAGGGTGCGACGGGAAAGATTCATGGTTGTCTCCGGCTCAGGTTGTCTACTTGCGGTTGCAGGCGCTCTTGGGTGCGAATGCCCAAAGCCTGCGCCGCAGCGTTGGCGTGGCTCACCACGCCATGGGCCAATGTACTGGCTGCTTGCCCGATGCGCGCACTCGTGTGCGACACCGCGCAAGCCGCAAGGTTTTGTGTTTGCAGAAATTCCAGGCCCGCGATACCGGCAGCGTCCAGACCCACACCCGCGTCGTTGAAGACCGAGAGCAGTGGCCGCACCGCGAGCGCATAACGCGCCGAACTCAAGCCCCCGTGCGAACCGCTCAAAGCAATGCAGCCCGCGTCGGCGGGCTGCAGTTCGGTGATGGAGTCCACGACTCGGATCGAGATCATGTGGTCACGATGCCTGGTCGGCGCGCAAGTCTCAACCCAGAGACACCAAGGGTCCGGCTCCGCCGGCCCAAGGTGTCGTCCCCTTGAGGGGACGGCGCAGAGCGCCGCAGGGGTGGGCTTCGTTCAGTCGGCGAACTGGCCGGCTGCGTCGATGGCGGTCTTGAGCTTGGTGATCTCGTTGGCCACGAAAGCCTTGTGGCCTGCGGGGGTGACACGGTTGTCGGTCACGACGATGGCGCCGAGGTCTTCCTGGCTCTTGATGAACTCGGGGTCCTTCAGGGCCACCTGCAGTGCGTCGTTGAGCTTCTTGGTCACATCGGCCGGCGTGCCCTTGGGCGCGTACAGGCCGTGCCAGATGGTCAGGTTGAAGCCCTTGAGCCCCATTTCCTGCAGCGACGGGTAGTCCTTGAGCAGCTTGTGGCCGTCCAGTCGTTTGGCGGTCGTCACGGCGAATGCCTTCACGCGGCCGGCTTCGATCTGCGCGGTGGTGTTGGTGGTCTGGTCGCACATCACGTCCACCTGGCCGCCGATCAGGTCGTTCATGGCCGGGCCGGTGCCGCGGTAGGCGATGGTGGTCATGGACTTGTCGAGCTTCACGGCCGACTGCCACATCAGGCCGCAGATGTGGGAGGCTGAACCCAGACCGGCGTGGGCCAGGTTGAGCTTGCCGCCGTTGGCTCGGATGTAGGACTCGAAGTCGCGGTAGGTGTTGGCGTTGAGCTTGTTGGTGCCCAGCAGGGTCATGGGCACGTCGTTGATCAAGCCCAGGTATTCGAAGTCTTCGAGCGGCTTGAACTGCTGTTTGCGGTACAGGCTGGTGGTGGCGGCCATGCCGATGTGCCAGACCAGCAAGGTATAGCCGTCGGGGTTGGCGCGGGCCACCTTGGTGCCGGCGATGGTGCCGCCAGCACCAGCGGCGTTTTCAACCACGATGTTGGCGCCGCCCAGGGGCTTGCGCATGGCTTCGGCCAGACGGCGAGCCACCAGGTCGGTGGGGCCGCCGGCGGCGAAAGGCACCACGAACGTGATGGGTTTCGCGGGGAAGGCCTGCGCAAAAGCGCCGGCTGAAACGGTGGCCGCCAAAGCGACAGCAAGCAGTTTTTTCATGGAGATCTCCATCTGAGTTTAGGGAACGCTCAAATGGTATCCCCCATGTGACAGCGGGAAATCGCGGAAATTACTTAGCTGGCCGCCTGGGAAAACCCTCTGCTGCGCTGCAGCCAGAGTCACGTCGCGTTCGAGCGGGCCGTCGGCATCACTGGTAGCTGCGCGCGTCCTCGATCACCTTGCCGTCGTTGGGCAGGCTGCCGGGTGGCACCAGCTGCACATCGCCCCGCAGTTTGGTGACATCGCGCACCGCGACCGCGATCAGCTCGCGCAGTGTGTCGTCGGCCTCGATGGCCTCGACCTTCAGACACATCTGGTCGTTGGCCATTTCCCCGCTGATCACCAGGCGCGCCTTGTGCACCTGTGGAAAGCGCCGGGCGATGTCGGCCACCTGGGAGGCGTGCACGAACATGCCCCTCACCTTGGTGGTCTGGTCGGCCCGGCCCATCCAGCCCTTGATGCGCTTGGCGGTGCGGCCCGTGGGGCAATGGCCAGGCAGGATGGCCGAGAGATCGCCCGTGCCGAACCGGATCAGCGGGTAGGCCGCGTTGAGGGTGGTCACCACGAGTTCACCCACCTCGCCATCGGGCACGGGATCGCCCGTGCCCGGGCGCACGATCTCCACGATCACATGCTCGTTGATCAGCAGGCCTTCACGGGCTTCGGTCTCGTAGGCCACGACACCGAGGTCGGCGGTGGCGTAGGTCTGGAAGACCGCGATGCCGTGCTCGGTGAACCAGTCCCGCAGGCTGGGGGGACAGGCTTCACCGCCCACCGAGGCTTTCTTCAGGCTGCT
Source organism: Pseudomonadota bacterium (assembly GCA_040385485.1). GTDB lineage: Bacteria > Pseudomonadota > Gammaproteobacteria > Burkholderiales > Burkholderiaceae_C > Hydrogenophaga. The sequence continues at coordinate 56,474 of JAZKHJ010000054.1, forward strand.
GACGTCGCTGCCCGCCTCCCTGGCCTTCTCCACCAGGATTCGGAGAAAGCTCGGGGTACCGGTGTAGGCGGCGGGTTTGAGGTCGGCAATGGCCTGCAGTTGCTGCTCGGTCTGACCGGTGCCGGCCGGAAACACAGTGCAGCCCACCGCGTGCGCGCCAGATTCAAGGATGAACGCGCCGGGTGTCATGTGGTAACTGAAGGCGTTGTGCACCAGGTCGCCCATGCGAAAGCCGGCGGCGAACAAAGCGCGCCCGGCACGCCAGTAATCGCGCACCGTGCCCTCGGGTTCGTAGATCGGACCGGGTGAGGCAAACACGCGCGGCATGTGCTTGCCGCGCACCAGCGCGGAGAAGCCGCCAAAGGGATCGGTGGCGCGTTGCGACTTCTGCCGTTCAAACAGCTCGCTCTTGCGCGTGACCGGCAGGCGTGCGAGCGCGGCGCGGCTGTTCACACCCATGGCCTCCACGCCGTGCAGGATGTCCGCGAATGCGGTGCTGTTGCGCTGGGCATGCGCCACCTGCGCCACAAGGTCCACCATCAACTCGGCCTCGCGCTGCTCGGGCGAGCGGGTTTCAAGGGCGTCAAAGAAATCTGTCTGTGCCATGGCTGCAGTGTATGGGTGTCGGGAGTTTCAACCAGGGCTGGACTATGCCAACCAGCGCTTCCTGCGCTTGTAGCTTTTCACGTCCTTGAAATTCTTGCGTTCGCCGCCGCCCATGCCGAGGTAGAACTCTTTCACGTCCTCGTTGTTGCGCAGATCGCTGGCCAGACCGTCCATGACGATGCGCCCACTCTCCATGATGTAGCCGTAGTCGGCGTACTTCAGCGCCATGTTGGTGTTCTGCTCGGCCAGCAGGAAGGTGACCTTCTCCTTCTGGTTGAGGTCCTTGACGATTTCGAACACCTCTTCGACGATCTGCGGCGCCAGTCCCATGGAGGGCTCGTCGAGCAGCATCACGCTGGGATTGGTCATGAGGGCGCGTCCGATGGCGCACATCTGCTGCTCGCCGCCCGAGGTGTACGCGGCCTGGCTGGTGCGCCGGGTCTTCAGGCGCGGGAAGTAGGTGTAGACCTTCTCCAGGTTGCGCGCGATCTCGCCCTTGTCCTTGCGGGTGTAGGAGCCGGTCATGAGGTTTTCCTCGATGGTGAGGTGGGCGAAGCAGTGCCGCCCCTCCATCACCTGCACCACGCCGCGGTGCACCAGGTCGGAGGTGCTGAGGTTCTCGATGCGCTCGCCGCGCAGCTCGATGCTGCCCTTGGTGACTTCGCCGCGCTCGGCCTTCAGGAGGTTGGAGATGGCGCGCAAGGTGGTGGTCTTGCCCGCGCCATTGCCCCCGAGCACGGCGGCGATCTTGCCTTCGGGCACGTTGAGCGAGACGCCCTTGAGCACCAGGATCACGTGGTTGTAGATGACCTCGATGCCGTTGACGTTGAGGACGGTGTTGGGGGTTGTCATGGTGTGTTCCTTGGGGGCCATTCGGAAGACACGGCACGCCGGTCTTTCGGATGACGCCGCGAGCGCCACGGTCTCTCAACCGTGGGACACCGCGGGTCCGGCTTTGCCGGCCTTAGGTGTCGCCCCCTTGAGGGGGTCGCGCGCAGCGCGGCGGGGGTGCCTCTTAACTCTGGCAATCGGCGCCGGTGCGGCGCGTCAGTTTTTTCTCGGCGGCGTACTTGTCAGCCGCGGCCTTGACCATCGGGCGGATGATCTGCTCATCGCCCTGCAGCCAGTCGGAGGTCCACTCGAACTTGCTGCCGTTCCAGGTGTGCACGCGGGCCCATGAAGCGCCCATGTGGTCCTGGCAGCTGGTGGAGATGGGGCGCATCACACCCTTGAAGCCCAGTGCATCGAGCTTGGCCTGTGTGAGGTTCAGGTTCTCGTAACCCCAGCGGGCCTGCTCACCCGTGATGACCTTGCCCTTGCCGTAGCGCTCCTGCGCCGCGCGCACGCCTTCAACCGCCAGCATGGCCGCCTGCAGACCGCGCATGTACAGCACCTGGCCCACTTCTTCTTTCGGGCCTGTGCCCTGGCCTTTGCCGTGCACCTTGGTCAGGATCTCCTTGGCCACGGCCGCATCGGGCTCGGCGCCGTGCTGCATCATGATGGCGTTGTAGCCCTTGGCGCCCGCGCCCACGTCTTTCACGTCCGGCTCGGCGCCCGCCCACCACACGCCATACATCTTCTCGCGCGGGTAGCCCGTGGCCTGCGCTTCCTTCAGCGCGGTGGAGTTCATCACGCCCCAACCCCAGTTGAGCACGTAGTCCGGGCGGTTCTGGCGGATCTGCAGCCAGGTGGCTTTCTGCTCCACACCGGGGTGCGTCACCGGCAGCAGGCTGAGCGTGAAGCCATGCATGGAGGCGCGTTCCTGCAGCAGCGGAATGGGTTCCTTGCCGAACGGGCTGTCGTGGTAGATCAGCGTGATCTTCTTGCCCTTGAGCTTGTCCAGTCCGCCTTCTTTTTTGGCGATGTGCTGGATCAGCGTGTCGGCGGCGACCCAGTAGGTGCCTGAGAGCGGGAAGTTCCACTTGAACACGCCGCCGTCGGCGGACTCGCTGCGGCCATAGCCGGCGGTGATCAGCGGGATCTTGTCGCCCGGGGCTTTTTCGGTCAGCGCGAAGGTGATGCCGGTGGACAGCGGCTGGAACACCGTGGCGCCGCCATTTTTGCCTTTGAGGCGCTCGTAGCACTCGACACCGCGGTCGGTGGCGTAGCCGG
>JAZKHJ010000055.1:0-4921 GCA_040385485.1 Pseudomonadota bacterium
GTGCTCGACCGCTTGTGCGGCTGGGCAGGTGTCACACAAGCCTTAACGGTTGCTGCCGTTCGAGTTTTCAACGTGAATGCCCTTGGCGTGCCGGATTGCGATCACTCCTATTCATGCATCGTGGTAATGCGCAGAGACAGGTTTCAGGCGCGCAGTTGACATTGCTAGAGAGTTGACAACAGCGTGCAGAGATCTGCAAGCTCGACGAGCAAGACTGCAGCAGCATCAAGCATGGTGCGATCAATCACCTGGGCGTGTCGCCAGCGTTGATGGCTTACCGCGAGCACAAGGCCATGCTGGGCAAGACTTAGGCCGGCGAGAAGTTCCCGGCGGTTGTGATGATGGGGGCTGGCTGGATGGTGGTCCCCGACATCAAACCAGGCAAGTGATGGTGAGTGGCTGACCCGCCCTGGGTCAGCCACTCAGTCGGGATCGCTGTTTGCAGGTGATCCCGTCCTTTTTGTCAGTTGGCGCAACAGCGCTGTGGCCAACCAGCCATCACTTTGATCCACCCGAAGCCTTGGCCACGTAGGCCGCCAGGGCGGCAATTTGCGCATCACTGAGTTTGCCGTTGTAGGACGGCATCTGCCCAATGCCGTTGCGCAGCGCGGTGGCCACGCGCTTGGCATCGGGCTTGAGCTCGTCCAGGCTGGGGCCCACGGCGCCTTCGGCTCCCGCGTCCTTGAGCGCATGGCACAGGGCGCAGGCAGGCACCGCGCCTTGGCCGAACAACACCTTGCCTTGTTGAAGTTGCGCGGCATCGTCGGCGGCGTGCACGGGCAGCACTGTGAATGCCAACGACCACAGGGCAGCGACCAACGCGTGTTTTTGGATTGTGCGCTTCATGCCACGCTCACTTTCACGGCGTGGTCGGCCCAGCTGGTGTTGTTGTAGCCGCCCGCGTTTTCCATGCGTTGTTCGGGCTGCACGTTGCCTGCGGTGTCGGTGGCTCGGCTCGCCAGGGTGAACTGGCCCGCCGGCAGGCGCGCCGCAAAAACAAACTGCCGCCACGCAAAGCGGCCGAGGTCGGGCCCCACCATGCGCGCGAGCTGCCAGGTTTTTCCGCCGTCCAGAGAAACCTCGACCTTGGCCACCGCGTTCATGCCGCCAAACGCCACGCCATGGATCTGTGTGTCACCCGCTTTAAGCGGGGCGCCGTCCGTGCCGGGACCGTTGATCCACGACTTCACCGTCATTTCCTGCACCGATGGCTGCGACGGGTCGCCCTTCGCGCCGGGCGGTGAAATGCGGTAGCCGTGCGACATGATGCGTGCGTCGGTCTCCTGAGCGGTGAAGGCCAGGCGTTTGACGTACTTGATGTTGTTCACGCCCGTGTAACCCGGCACGATCAAGCGCAGTGGGCCGCCGTGGGCCAGCGAAATCGGCACACCGTTCATTTCCCAGGCCAGCAGGGCATCGGCGAGTGCGGCAGCAGGCACCGAGCGTTCCACGATCACGCTCTTGGGGTCCAGTCCATCGGGGAGTTTTTCGCCGCCTGTGCCGGTGAGGTAGGCCATGCCGGCCTCCACGCCGCCCAGGGCATCCACCACCCAGCGCACCGGCACACCGCTCCACACCACACAGCCTGCTGCGCCCACTTGCCAAGGCGTTCCACTGGGCTTGTTGGGGAAGTAGCCGCGTCCGTTGCCAGAGCATTGCAACACCATCGCCGTGGTCTCGATGCCTATGCGCTTGAGGTCGCCCAGCGTGAGTTTGCGCGGGTTCTTCACCCCCTCGATGTTGATCTCCCAGGCATCGCGGTTGCCCAGGATCGAGGCGTCGGGCGCGGGCAGGTTGTTGCGGATGTAGAGCTGCTCGGACGGCGTGATTACGCTGGTGCCGAACACACTGCGCTTGGTCTCAATGGTGGTGCTGCTGTGCACGATCAGGCTGGCCGGGTCCTTCCAGCCCACGTACGCTGGCAGAGGCTTGGCAGCACCGGCCAAGGCGACGGGCGCGGTCTCACCAGCAGCGGCTGCGGTGCGGCCAAAGCTGGCCAGACCAACGGCAGCCAAAGCAGCGCCGCTGCCGGCCAGCAGGTGGCGCCGGGGGAGCGAGGTGGGTTGTTGGTTCATTTCTGGGGTCTCCGGTGGTTGGGCGTCGTGCGCCGGTTGGGGTGAAAGGGGTGAGCGGTTGATTCGTTGACAGGGACGCGGTGCCTCAGCCTGGCCCGGACACGGGAGGTGCCTGCAGTGCCGTCTGCGCGACCGCCAGTGCCTTCTTTTTCTGGGCCACCAGCAACAAGGGCTTGCCCTCGCGCGAGCGGATCACCTTCCAGTGCACGTTGCTCCACCAGCCGCTGGCCTCGCGCAGGTCCACAGACTGGTCAAAGGCATACACCGTCACCATGCCGCCCTTCTCGAAGAACGTGGTGAGGTGGTAAGCGAGGTGACCTTCGATATCGCATGGCCGCATGAGTTGGGGAAACCCGGGCACCACGTTGGCGTCCCGCATGCCCAGGTGCATGAGCAACTGGCGCTGCTCCATGAAACTGCCCCGCAAGCTGCGCTCGTGGTATTCGTGGTCGATCGCGTCGCGCACCATCGCTGGCGGTCGCACGGCGAGCACCCCGCCGCTGGTGCCACCGGCCAGCAAAAGCGCAGCCAGAAAACGCTGCAAGCCGCGTCGCGCCAGCAGCGGCTGCGGCTTTCGGTACAGGTGTGCCGGTGCGTCGCTGGCCTCGAAGGCGATCGCCAACTCGGCGCGCGCGCGCAAATCGAATTCGCTGTCGGGCAGGAAAGGCGCGTCGGTATCGGGGCTCATGTCTTGGTCCTGCGAAACGGGGTAACGTTGACATCGGCCTTGGGTGTCGCAGGTACCCCCATGGCCAGCTTCAAAGCGTCGCGCGCACGGGCTAGGCGCGACAACACCGTGCCGGGCGCGATCTCCAGCGCCTCGGCCATCTGGGCGGTGGGCATGTCGTCGAAATAAAACAGCACCAGCACCTCGCGGTGGATGGGCGCCAGGCGCGCGAGCGCCTTGACGACATCGAGTTTGTCGTCCAGCCCCGCGTCGGGCGCCGCTTGCTCGGGCTGCTCTTCATCGTCCAGCGACTGCATGCTGGGTGCGGCCTGGCGAAAGGCGGCGCGGCGCATGATCTGAAAGAGCCAAGCCCGTGCCAGCGCAGCGTCGCGCAGTTGCTCCCGGTGCTTCCAGGCGTTGGCAAAACAGTCTTGCACCACGTCTTCGGCAATGGCGCGCGAACCAGTGAGCGCCCACGCACTGCGCAGCAAAAAACGGTAGTGCTCACGCACCCATTGGTTATAGCGGGACTCGGCAGACTGGAACAGCATGGTGATCAAGAGCGCTGCATGGCTTGGTTCATTCCGTGGCGCTCATTGGTACTTTCCCTAGGGCTGTCGATCAAGGCCCCCGCGTCCCACCCAGCGACGGAAATTCCGCTTCCGCACCTTTGGCTGTGCGCTGCTGCAGGGTGTGCAGTCGGCGTTGCATGCTCAGGATCTCCACCGTCTGCCCGGCAATGATTTCCTCGGCCAACTGCCGGGTGACAGGATCGCGCCCATGCTGCAACACCAGCCGCGCCATGTCCACAGCGCCGGCGTGGTGCGGAATCATCATCGCCAGAAAGTCCTGGTCGGCCTGGCCTGCGTAGCCCGGGCTGTGCATGGCCTGCATCATGCGGGCCATCGATTCGTCCATATCCCGCTGGAATGCGCTGGTGTGCGCGGCGCTGGCGCCGTGGCTGGTGTGCGCGCCGCTCATGCCGTCTGGCCCTTCTCGCCCACACGCACGTAGACGAGGTTGATGCTCTTTTTGTTGCGCAGCGCGCCAGAGGGCAGCGTCAGATTGCCCAGGGGGATCTGCGCAATGAAGGTCGGGCGCAGCGGGTCGCTCACATCAAATGCACTGCACACGGTCTGGCCCGCGTTGGGCGTGCCGGGCAGCTCGTCCTGTTCGTGGGCCACATACAGCAGCGTGTTCTCGGGGTTGGTCCACAACCCGTGCGACTCGCGGCCACGGCTGGAGAAGGTGCCCACCACCTTGCGCTGTCCGCCCGGAGCGCTGCGGTCGATGATGGCGATCGGGCTCGACGCCACGCCGCCGGGGCCACCATCGTCGATGCGCGCCAGGCTGGCATAGACCACGCTGCCGCGCGCATTGCGCACGAACTCAACGTGGTTGGGCCGAGCGCCCATGCCGAGTGGCACGGTGTCGATCAGGTCGAAGCCACCCTGCGTCGAGCGGCAAGACACCGCATCAGCCAGCTTGTGCGAGAACCACACCTCGGCACCGTCGGGTGTGGTCTTCATGAAGGGCGTGAAGCCGGGTTTGTCCTGTGCGCTGATGTCCAGCGTGGTCAGCCGCTGCGGTTGGCTGTGGCCATCCGCGCCGGGGTTGACGCGGAACACGTCGATCTTCGACACCTTCTGGCTGGCCACAAAGGCCAACGTACCCTCACGGTTGAACCACACCTGCGCCGGGCCGCTCAGTGTGGGCAGGTATTGGCGAACCGCGCTGGAGCCCGGGCTGTCGGCCCCCTTGAGCTGGCGAACGGCACGATCGACGCCGACGATGGCAATACGGTCTTCACCGCGCAGCGTGACCCACAGCTCGCGGCCGTTGCGCGTGAAAGTGGGCTCGTGCGGTTCGCGGCCCAGCAGCAGGCCACTACTCAGGCGCTCGGGGTTGGTGGTGGGCCCAGACGCAGGGTTGGGTGTGTTGCCGATCACGCGGCGCTGCTCGGCGTCGATCAGATAAATGTTGCTGGAGCCGCGCCCGCTGGTGGCCAGCAGCCGGCCGTCGGGCGACGGCACCGCGCCGTGGGCGTCGATGCAGCCGTGGTACAGCGGCTTGTGGATCATCGCCGCGTGTGTCGGCGCCACGCCGGCGGTGACGTAGCGAAATGGAGGCCGCGGGTCTTCGTCGAAGCTGGTCAGGTTGATCGTGCTCTCGACGGTGT
>JAZKHJ010000056.1:0-30065 GCA_040385485.1 Pseudomonadota bacterium
CGCCTTCCAGGGCGAGCTTGGCCGAGCCATGGATGATGGGGGTGGCGTCTCCGGGGAAGTCGTACTTGTCCAGGAGCTCGCGCACTTCCATTTCGACCAGCTCGAGCAGCTCGGCGTCGTCGACCATGTCGCACTTGTTCAGGAACACGATGATGTAAGGCACGCCGACCTGGCGGGCCAGCAGGATGTGCTCGCGGGTCTGGGGCATGGGGCCGTCAGCGGCCGAGCACACCAGGATCGCGCCGTCCATCTGGGCGGCGCCGGTGATCATGTTCTTCACATAGTCGGCGTGGCCGGGGCAGTCCACGTGGGCGTAGTGGCGGTTGGCCGTCTCGTATTCCACGTGCGCGGTGTTGATCGTGATGCCGCGGGCCTTCTCTTCGGGCGCTGCGTCGATCTGGTCGTAGGCCTTGGCCGCGCCGCCAAACTTGGCCGCCAACACGGTCGTGATCGCCGCCGTCAAGGTCGTCTTGCCATGATCAACGTGGCCGATCGTGCCCACGTTGACGTGGGGCTTGGTCCGCTCAAATTTCTCTTTTCCCATTTTTTGCAACCTTAAAAAGAACAAGCCCGTGTGTGTTTAAGGTTTCCAGCACTGACCTGCCACGGGCAGCAGATCAACCGCAAAGCGGCGCCAAAGACCATCTGAGTGTCCCCACCGCATTTCTGCAGCGGGGGTGAACCTTACTTTGCTCGAGCGGCAACGATGGCTTCAGCCACGTTGCGCGGTGCTTCGGCGTAGTGCTTGAACTCCATCGAATAGGTGGCACGACCTTGCGACATCGAACGCAGAGTCGTGGAGTAGCCGAACATTTCGGACAGGGGCACTTCGGCCTTGATGGCCTTGCCGCCACCGACCATGTCTTCCATGCCCTGCACCATGCCGCGGCGGCTGGACAGATCGCCCATCACGTTGCCGGCGTAGTCTTCAGGCGTCTCCACTTCCACGGCCATCATGGGTTCCAGGATCACCGGGCTGGCCTTGCGGCAGCCTTCCTTGAAACCGAAGATGGCGGCCATCTTGAAGGCCATTTCGGACGAGTCCACGTCGTGGTAGGAACCGAAGTGCAGGGTGACCTTGACGTCAACCACCGGGTAACCAGCGAGCACGCCCGTGGTCAGCGCTTCGATGACGCCCTTTTCCACCGCAGGGATGTACTCGCGCGGCACCACGCCGCCTTTGATGGCGTCAACGAACTCGAAGCCCTTGCCGGCTTCGTTGGGTTCGATCTTGAACACCACGTGACCGTACTGGCCCTTGCCGCCCGACTGGCGAACGAACTTGCCTTCTGAATCTTCCACCGTCTTGCGGATGGTTTCGCGGTAGGCCACTTGGGGCTTGCCCACGTTGGCTTCGACGCCAAATTCGCGTTTCATGCGATCCACCAGAATTTCCAGGTGGAGCTCGCCCATGCCGGCGATGATGGTCTGACCCGATTCTTCGTCGGTCTTGACGCGGAACGAAGGATCTTCAGCGGCCAGGCGCTGAAGCGCAATGCCCATCTTTTCCTGGTCGGCCTTGGTCTTGGGTTCCACGGCCTGTGCAATCACGGGCTCGGGGAAGACCATGCGCTCGAGCATGATGATGGCGTCAGGATCGCACAGGGTTTCGCCCGTGGTCACGTCCTTCAGGCCCACGCAGGCGGCGATGTCGCCGGCGCGGATTTCTTCCACTTCCTGGCGGTTGTTGGCGTGCATCTGCACGATACGGCCGATGCGCTCCTTCTTGCCCTTGATCGGGTTGTAGACCGAGTCGCCCTTCTTCATGACGCCGGAGTACACGCGCACGAAGGTGAGCTGACCCACGTACGGGTCGGTCATCAGCTTGAAGGCCAGTGCAGAGAACTTTTCGTTGTCATCAGGCCTGCGGGTCGTGACTTCTTCGTCATCGTCCGTGCCTTTGACGTCTTCGATGTCCACCGGCGAAGGCATGAGTTCGATCACGGCGTCCAGCATGCGCTGCACGCCCTTGTTTTTGAACGCGGTGCCGCAGAGCATCGGCTGGATCTCGACCGCCAGCGTGCGCACGCGCAGACCGTGGGTGATCTCTTCCTCGGTGAGGTCGCCCTCTTCGAGGTATTTGTTCATCAGCTCTTCAGAGGCTTCGGCAGCAGCCTCGACCATCTTCTCGCGCCACACCTTGGCGGTCTCAAGCAGCTCGGCCGGGATGTCCTGGTACTCGAACTTCATGCCCTGCGAAGCCTCGTCCCAGATGATGGCTTTCATCTTGCGCAGGTCGACCACGCCGGTGAAGTTTTCTTCGGCACCGATCGGGATCACGATCGGCACGGGGTTGGCCTTCAGGCGCAGCTTCATCTGCTCGACGACCTTGAAGAAGTTGGCACCGGTGCGGTCCATCTTGTTCACGAAGGCCAGACGCGGCACCTTGTATTTGTTGGCCTGGCGCCAGACAGTCTCCGACTGGGGCTGCACGCCGCCCACGGCGCAATACACCATGCAGGCGCCGTCCAACACGCGCATGGAACGCTCCACCTCGATGGTGAAATCCACGTGGCCGGGGGTGTCGATGATGTTGATGCGGTGCTCGGGGAAGGACATGTCCATGCCCTTCCAGAAGCAGGTGGTCGCAGCGGACGTGATCGTGATGCCGCGCTCCTGCTCCTGCTCCATCCAGTCCATGGTGGCTGCGCCATCGTGAACTTCACCAATCTTGTGGTTCACACCGGTGTAGAACAGGATGCGTTCGGTGGTGGTGGTCTTGCCGGCATCGATGTGCGCGGAAATACCAATGTTGCGATAGCGCTCAAGGGGCGTGATGCGGGACATGGAAATACTCCGAAAAGGGATCGAGCCCGCCACCCTTGGGAATCAAGGGATGCGGGCTCTCGGTTCTGGATGCTCTAGAGGGCGGTGGCCCGGATCAGAAGCGGAAGTGGCTGAAGGCCTTGTTGGCCTCGGCCATGCGGTGGACTTCATCGCGCTTTTTCATGGCGCCGCCACGGCCTTCGGTGGCTTCAATCAGTTCATTTGCCAGGCGCAAGGCCATGGACTTTTCGCTGCGCTTGCGCGCGGCTTCCTTGATCCAGCGCATGGACAGTGCCAGACGACGGACAGGGCGCACTTCAACGGGCACCTGGTAGTTGGCGCCACCGACACGGCGGGACTTCACTTCCACCATGGGCTTGACGTTGTTGATGGCGACCGAGAAGATTTCGACGGGATCTTTGCCGCTCTTCTTTTCGATCTGCTCCAGCGCGCCATAAATGATGCGCTCGGCGACAGCTTTCTTGCCGCCTTCCATGATCACGTTCATGAACTTGGAGAGCTCGACATTGCCGAACTTGGGATCCGGCAGGATTTCACGTTTAGGGACTTCGCGACGACGTGGCATTTTTTCACCTCATATTGCTTCAGTTGGCGCCTTGGCAGACACCGCGAGGGTCATTGGAACCCTCACTTACTCGACCCACACGGACAATTCCGCGCTTCGGGTCACTACGCTGATTCACCGCGCCACGCGGCAAACAGCACCTTGAATTCGAACCAGGCTCAGCACCAGGATTACTTGGCTTTGGGCTTCTTCGCGCCGTACTTGGAACGCGACTGCTTGCGGTCTTTCACGCCTTGCAAGTCGAGCGAGCCACGCACGATGTGGTAACGCACACCGGGCAAGTCCTTGACACGACCGCCGCGAACCAGCACGACGCTGTGTTCCTGGAGGTTGTGGCCTTCGCCGCCGATGTAGGAGATCACCTCAAAACCGTTGGTCAGGCGCACTTTGGCGACTTTACGCAGAGCGGAGTTGGGCTTCTTGGGGGTCGTGGTGTACACACGGGTGCACACACCGCGACGCTGCGGAGAGTTTTCCATGGCCGGGCTCTTGGATTTGGTCTTTTCGACCTCCCGGCCGTGGCGCACGAGTTGATTGATGGTTGGCATTGAAAACGTCCCTAAACGTTTGAAAAAAGCGAAAACGGAAAGCTCTTCGGAAAATTCCGAAAAGCCCGCTAATGTAGCACGGGGGTGGCGCCCTGGCAATGCAGGGGCCAGTTGCGTCACTGAATCCAGAGGCGGATGGCGTCCCAGGCGCGACCGAACACGCCGCTTTCTTCCACGGTGTCCATGACGACAAGAGGTATTTCGGCCACTTTTGTGCCATTGGCCAAGCTCACGCGCAGCGTGCCCAAGGCGTCGCCACGGGTGAACGGGGCCACCAAGGGATCGGGGCGAACCACCTCGGTCTTGAGCTTCGAGCCTTCGCCCGCCGGGACAGAGACCACCACGCCTTCAGGACGCCCCAAGCGGACTTGTTCGGACTTGCCCTTCCAGACCCGCGGCGTGGCCACGGCGGCGCCCGCAGGAAACAGGCGCACGGCCTCGAAGGCGGTGTATCCCCAGTTCAGCAGCTTCTGGGTTTCTGCCGCGCGAGCGTTTTCGCTAGAAGCGCCCAGCAGAATGCTGATGAGTCGGCGCTGACCCTGCGCTCCCTCACCCAGACCAGGCACTTGCCGCCTCGCGGTCGCAACCAGGCAATATCCCGCTGCGTTGGTATGACCCGTCTTCAAGCCATCAACGCTGGGGTCGCGAAACAGCAGCAGGTTGCGGTTGGTGTCGTTGGTCGCAGGCGTGCCGGGATAGCGGTAACGCTGGATCGCGTAGTAGGGAACGTACTGGGGGAAGTCGGTCATGAGGCGGTTGGCCAGGGTGGCCAGGTCGCGGGCGGTGGTCGTATGGCCTGCCTCGGTCAGACCTTCCACGTTGCGATAACCGGTTGAATTCATGCCCAGGGATTTGGCTTGCGCATTCATGAGTTCGACAAATCGCTCCACCGACCCTGCCACGCCTTCGGCCAAGGCCACCGTGGCGTCGTTGCCCGACTGCACGATCATGCCTTTGATGAGGTCTTCCACGGGTACCTGCATCTTGGGGTCGATGAACATGCGCGAGCCGGGCATCTTCCAGGCGCGCTCACTCACAGGCATGGTCTGCGTGAGGCTGATCTTGCCGGCCTTGAGCGCGTCAAAAACAATGTAGGCCGTCATCAGCTTGGTCAGCGATGCGGGCTCCACGGACTGATCGGGGTTCATGGCGGCCAAGACCTGCCTGGACGTCACATCCATCAACAGATACGCCTTGGCAGCCACTTCAGGGGCTTGAGGTATCTGAGCCGATGCAGGCAACACCACGCCCGCCATAAGACAGGCAGAGAGAAAAAGAGAAGAAAGACGACGCAACAAAATCCGGTCCTTAGAGGGGAGTAAAAAAAAGAGAACCTGCGCAGCCTCAGGTGCGCAGATGACGCAGCACCAGTTCCCGCAGCATCGGGAGCTGGCCGTGAAAGAAATGACCTCCGCCAGGCACCACCAATACCGGCAACACCTGAGGCCGGGCCCAGTCCATCACGCTGGACAAAGGGACAGTATCGTCCTGCTCCCCATGAACGACCAAGGTCCGGGGGTGGAGTTCCGCGGGCACGGGGGCTGCGTCGAATCGGCTGGCTGCCGTTCCGATGAGCACCAGGCGCTGGATATCGCGCGACGCGTGCAACCGCACGGCCGCGTGGCTGGTGACGAAGGCCCCAAACGAGAAGCCCGCCAGAAACAGCGGGCCACCGGCTGCATGGGCGGCGACCACGGCCAACAGATCGTCGAGCTCGCCACGGCCTTCGTCGTACACGCCCTCGCTGGCGCCCACCCCCCTGAAGTTGAACCGCACCGCAGTCAAACCCGCCAGCACGCAGGCCCGAGCCAACGTTTGCACCACTTTGTTGGTGAGCGTGCCGCCATGCAGCGGGTGAGGGTGTGCGATCACCGCCGCGCCTCGCGAGGCGCCCTCGGGCCGGTCAATGGCAAGCTCGATCTGCCCCGCAGGGCCCGGCATCGTCAGGCTTTCGGTTTGGGCGTTCATGCTTCTGCCTTGCGATCCGGTTTCACGATCTGATTTGCAAGCACGTGAAGTTCAGCGCCCCACGTCGAAAGGCGTCACCAGCCGCTGCACCACCACACCGTCACGCAGGTGTGATTGCACGATTTCGTCGATGTCGTGCTCGTCCACGTAGCTGTACCAAACGGCTTCCGGGTAAACCACGGCGATCGGGCCTCCCGCGCAGCGGTCCAGACAACCCGCCTTGTTCACGCGAACCTTGCCCGCGCCCAGAAGGCCTTGCGCCTTGGCCTGTGATTTGCAACGGTCGAATGCCGCCTGCGCGTTGTGATCGGCGCAGCAGGCTTCGCCGTTGTCTCGTTGATTGAGGCAAAAGAAGATGTGGCGCTCGTAATAAGACTTGTTTTCACTCATGGATTGATTTTAGAGGCGCGTGCGGACGCTGACGCTGATCGGTACACTGCCAACAACCCGAACACGAGTGCGGCAAAGGGCCACAACCAGCCCAGCCATTGGGACAAGCCATGGAAGCGGATGAAGCGCCCCTGCTCCCAGACCTCCAGAGACTGCGCGAAATAGGGACTGATGGGCGCGCCATTGAGCAGGCTCAACGACACCGCCAAGCACAACAGCATGACCACATTGCACATGCGACGCGGCATGGCCACCGAAAGCACACCCGCCACCACAGCCACCGCCAAGCCGAGCTGGGCCTGCGGCGTAAGCCATGCCCAAGCATGGTCGGGGCCGTAGGTCAGGGCAGCCGACAACCCGGCCACGCACACCGCGCCACCGAGGAGCAAGCCGCAGAAGACCGTCCGGCGAGCGCGCGACCGCATGTCGGCGTAGCCCATGAGCAAGGGCGCCAACACGCTCAGACCAATGCAGAACGCCTCGGCCAGCGGACTCAAGGGTGCGGGCGCGAACTCACGCACGGGCACCCACGTCAGAAACGGCGTGTCGACCAGCAGCGCAGTGAGGCCCGATTCCAGTCGGTCCCAGATTTGACCCAGGCCGAACGGCACCGGCTGCGGATACAACAGGGCAAAAGGCCATAGAGCCAGCAGCACAAGGCTCCCATGGGCCGAGGGTTCAAACCAGTTGGCGCGGATCTGGCTCCAGCGGCGCAGCGCGCCCAGGCGCTCGATCAGCAGTGCCAGCGCCACCCCCAGCGCAGCACCAGCAGCATTCAAGACCAGATCCACATTCGACGGCACCCTCATGGGCAGGTAACTCTGCAACATCTCCACCGTCAACGACAACAAAGCCGGCAGACCCAGCGCCACCACCCATGACCAATGGCCGGAACCGGAGCGTTGCAAGGCGAGCGCCAGCAGGAAGCCCAGCGGGGCATATCCCACCAGATTGGAAGCGACGTCGAAACCAGTCCAGTACTGAGGAAAAGGTGCCTGCAAGAAGGCCAGCGGCACCACGCCTTGATCGCGCCAACCGGTGAAGGGGTACAAGCTGGCGTACACTACCAAGCAGGCAAACAGAAGCGCCAGCGGCCAGGCGGATGAACGCGCTTTCAAAACGTCAGAAAGGCTTGACGACCACCAGGACCACCGCGGCCACCAGCAGGATGACCGGCGCCTCGTTGAACCAGCGGTACCAGACATGGTTGCGGCGATTGGCGCCTCGGGAGAACTGCCTGAGCATCACGCCGCAGGTGTGGTGATATCCCAGCGCCAGCAACACCACGAACAGTTTGGCGTGCATCCATCCGTTGCCCGCTCCCCAACCGACTCCAAAGCCCAGCCACAGCCACAAACCCAATGCCAATGCAGGCACGGCCAGCAAACTGCTGAACCGCATCAGCTTGCGCGCCATCAAGAGCAAGCGCTCACGTTCAGCCACGCTCTCCGGAGGCACCATGGCCAGATTCACAAAAATTCGTGGCAGGTAAAAGAGGCCGGCGAACCAGCTGGCCACGAAAACGATGTGGAAAGATTTGACCCAGAGCATGCGGTCAGTGTAGTGTGCGCCGCGGTCATTGACGGGGCGTTGTCGGCAGGCCTGCCGGCGGGCGGACAAAAAAAACCCGGCCAGTTGGGCCGGGTTGGGAAGCCTTTTTGCTGTCACACACTAAGGCACCCGCTCAGGGAGGAAAAGCGGGGAACCGCCTTTCAGCGGCCCGCTGAAATGGTACACCAATAAAAACGGTTATCCAACTTTGACCTGTCAACTTTGACATTGAATTCGTTTGCAGATTGGTGTAGGCAAATTGCATTACATCATCTTGGCCAGCTCGAACATGACTGCTGTGCCCAGCGCCTCACGAATGTTCCCGCGCCCGACTTTGGCCATGGAAAACTCGCCGAAACCCGACATGTCGAATGAGCTGTCGTCGGGCGAGATCTCGATGAAGGGGAACTCGAAGACCTCACGCAGCAGTTCACGCTGAAAGACATCGAAAGCGTCCCCTTTGATCCCGGCGTCCACGACGATCAAGTTGGGCATGCGGCTGCGGATCGCCTGACGAGCCTGTTCGAAATCGACCACGCTGTCGGAGAGCACACCAATCTCGCGCAGCGCGTCTCGCACATCAGCACGGATCTGCAGCGCTGGCGAAATCGTCAACACATAGATGCCGGAGAGTGACTTGAACATCGATGAATGGTCATCGGAGAGTTCCACGGCGGAGATGCCGTCGACGGCCTGCACGGTGCGCGTGAACATGGCGGTGAAATTCACACCATCGTCGGTGGCCTCTCGGGCGATTTCGATGCCGCCAGCGGTCTGTGCAATCTGGCGAATGAGCACCCAGCTCAAACTGTCCATCAAGGCTGTGCTGGAGGGGGGCAGACCGTCGTTGGAAACACGAACCTGCAAGCGCGCGTGTTTCGGCCAGGCGTTCAAGTCCATGCGCACGTCGATGCGGTTGCCAAACGGCAGGCCCCAGTCAAGCACCGCGTTCACGAAGGTGTAGGCCACCGTGGGGTCCACCAGCACCTCGACCGACTTGAGTTTTCGGCGCAATTCGATACCCAGCACGCTGAGCTCGTTCTTGCGTTCCTGCAGCACGCCCTCGGCCAGCTGGGCCATGTCGACTTTTTCGTGCGACTGGCGAATACGGCCACCGTAGAAGCGGTTGATTTGCTGCGCGCTGATGCCGGCCACTTTCAATCGCTCGACGGGGATGCTCAGGGCGCGGTGTTCCAGGCGCGTGATGCGCTCTTTCGAAAGCAACAGGTCGATGCTGTTTTGAAGCGCGCTGACGCCTTCGGTCACCTGGTCAGCCAAGCCCGCCACCAGAGCGGGCCAGTGCTCGTCCAGCGACCACGGCAAATCAGCCTGACCGCCCGACTTCGCGGCGGCAGGCACGCTGGCAATGTTCTTCTTGACTGAAAGCATGGGTCGATGAAATGGGCCCGCGCGCGGGCTGGGACTCGAAACTATCACCATCGGGTCCGTGGCAACCGGGGGAAGTTATCAATCATTTCTTCTTACTGTGGAGTTCAACACAATGCGGCCGATTTTCAGATCGCCCAAGCCCGCACACGACCCGGAGCAAGGGGACCGGCGTCACACGCAAAGGTTTTCTGTTTGCCACAATAGGCCATGCACAACCCCGCACCCTACCCCTTCAGCCGCCCCCGTCGCCTGCGTCGGGATCCGTTTACCCGCGACCTGGTGCGGGAGCATCGGTTGAGCCCGGCCGACCTGATCTACCCGGTGTTCGTGCTCGACGGCGCGGCTCGGCGCGAAGCGGTGGGCTCGATGCCCGGCGTGGAGCGCCTGAGCCTGGATTTGCTGCTGCCGGTGGCCGAGGACTGTGTGGCGTTGGGCATTCCGGTGATGGCGCTGTTCCCGGTGATCGACCAGTCCTTGAAGACACCCGACGGCCAGGAAGCCCTGAACCCCGACGGCCTGGTGCCGCGCGTGGTGCGCGAACTGAAAAAGCGCTTCCCGCAGCTCGGTGTGATGACCGACGTGGCGCTCGACCCCTACACGAGCCATGGCCAGGATGGCCTGCTGGACGAGCACAACTACATCCTGAACGACCCCACGGTGGAGATCCTGGTGAAGCAGGCGGTGACCCAGGCCCAGGCGGGCGTGGACATGGTGGCGCCCAGCGACATGATGGACGGGCGCATCGGCGCCATTCGCGCGGCACTCGAGGCCAACGGTCTGGTGCACACGAAGATCATGGCCTACAGCGCCAAGTACGCCAGCGCGTTCTACGGCCCGTTCCGCGACGCGGTGGGTTCGGCCGCCAACCTGGGCAAGGCCGACAAGAAGGTCTACCAGATGGATCCGGGCAACTCCAACGAGGCCCTTCGCGAGGTGGCGCTGGACCTGGCCGAAGGTGCCGACATGGTGATGGTCAAGCCTGGCATGCCCTACCTGGACATCGTGCGCCGCGTCAAAGACGAATTCGCGGTACCGACATTCGCCTACCAGGTGAGCGGTGAGTACGCGATGCTCAAGGCTGCCGCCATCAACGGCT
Organism: Pseudomonadota bacterium; assembly: GCA_040385485.1. Classification (GTDB taxonomy): domain Bacteria; phylum Pseudomonadota; class Gammaproteobacteria; order Burkholderiales; family Burkholderiaceae_C; genus Hydrogenophaga. The sequence continues at coordinate 10,295 of JAZKHJ010000056.1, forward strand.
GGCTGGACCACGACGCGGTGATGATGGAGAGCCTTCTGGCCTTCAAGCGGGCGGGTGCGGACGGTGTGTTGACCTATTTCGCGCGAGACGCCGCCCGACTGCTGCGCGGCTGAGTCCCACCCCATGCGCGTCTTCCACATCCTGCCCGGCTCGGTGAGCGAGTCCGCGAGCCTGCCTATGTTGCTGCCCGCAAAGGGCTACATCTGGATCGCCTGCGGACGGCGCGAGTTCGAGCTCGAACAGGGCGCGGTGCAGTCCACCCTGCAAGTGTTGTGCGGAATGACGCTGGTGGACCTGCACATCTCCGACCTGCTCAACAACCAGCTGCCCTCACACTACGACTACACCTCGCAGTACGACATTCTCGTGTTCCGGCGGCTCGCCACGGGCCACAGCGAAACCGACCTGGCACACCCGGGCGAGGTGCTGACGCAAAAACTCAAGCGCGGAGGCCCTCCGGTGCTGCGGCGCATCGACACCAGTCCGGTCGGTTTCGCGGTGTTCGACCGCGTGCTGCTCACCATCCATCCCGCAGGGTGTCTGGTGCTGGACCACTACGCCACACGGCTCCTCACGGCAACGACCGCGGCGTCTCGCGCCGCAGGCATTGCGCTGCCACCCAGCCCGGCCGACCTGATGCTGCGCATCGTCAACCAGATGGTGGACGGCTACCTGGATCTGCGGCGCGAACTCACGCGTCAGCTCGACCATTGGCAGGCCGAGTTGCTCAGTCCGGGCGCCCGCTTCAACAACTGGGGCTCCCTGCTGGACGCACGCATCTCACTGCACCACCTCGACGAGATCTGCGAAGACCAGCGCTCGGCGATCCAGGACTGGATCGAGGCGCTGAACACGTGGGAGCCCAACGAGCACAACGGGGCCCAACGCGGGCTGGAGCTGCTCAAGGTGCGATCTCGCGACGTGCTTGAACACATCGAGCGTGTGGTGCACCACGTGCGCCGGCTGGAGCAGAACGCCGAAACCGCGGTGCAGATGCACTTCTCGGCGCAGAGCAACCGCACCAACGACATCATGCGCACGCTCACCGCGCTGACCGCGATCTTCCTGCCGCTGAACCTGATCGCCGGCATCTTCGGCATGAACTTCGAGTTCATCCCGCTGACCCACCTCCAGAGCGGGTTCTGGTGGGCCATGGGTTCCATGGCTTTGACGGCTGCGGTGCTGGGCGTGGTGTTCTGGCGCAAGCGCTACCTGGCGCGAACGGCACGCTGACTCCCCGATCAGGGTGAGGCCACGCCGAACAGCCGGGCGCCGTTGTCCCACGCAATGCGCCGCGCCACATCGGCCGGCAGACCACCGAGCCAGGTGCGGTAGCCCTTCATGAGCTCTCCGTAGTATTGCCAGCGCTGGTTGACCCAGGTGTCCGAGCCGATCATGAAGCGGTCGGGGTACTTGAGCAGCAGGGCGCGCCACTCGGGGCACAGCTGGCCGTCCGCACAGGCCAGGCCAGGCCGGTACGACAGTTCACCCATCAACTTCGGGTACCGCGCGAACAGTTCGTCCACGCGCGCCACAGGCGAACCACCAATACCCGTGTGAGCCCAGATCAGGCGCATCTTCTGCCCCTTGGATGGCGTGTTCGCCATCAGCAGGTCAACCGCCACATCGTCCACATGTGCCAGCACCGCGAGGTCCTTCTCCTCGGCCAGCGCCATGAGCTGCTTGGCCACCGGGCCGTTGGCGTTCGCACTGTCGTACAGGTGAAACTCACCCAGGCCGCGGTAGGGTCCGGCCGGTGTGCCGCGCGCCAGCTCGGTGTTCACCATGTCCACGATGGTGGGGTCGCGGAACCAGTTGCTGTAGTCGGCGCGGTTGCGGTAGAGGCGCACGAAAGGCACCACGGTCACGCCGGCGGCACGGGTCTGCTCACGTGCGGTGGCCAGTGCCTTGGTGCCGTCGTTGGGCCGCGAATTGGCGACGATCGCGCGCACACCGCTCTTCTGCATGCGCTCCAGCACGTCGGCCAGGGGATGCGGGCAACCCGGGGCGGGCGTGTCGTGGGTGCAGGCCTCGTCGTTGTAGTGCAGGTGGGCGTCGAACAGCGGGCCGCTGTAGTCGGCTGCTGCGCCGGCCGTGCAGACCGCCATCAGGATGCTGAGCAGACCGGCGCGGCGCATCGCCGTTCAGTCGATGTGTTTGGCGAAGAAAGCGAGCGTGCGTTCGCGAGCCAGCTTGGCGGCGGCTTCGTTGTACGAGCCGCGCTGGTCACAGTTGAAGCCGTGGTTGGCTTCGTACACGTGCACCGTCACATCGGGTTGGGCCTTCTTGAAAACCTCGACGGTGTCCATCGGAATCCAATGGTCCTGATCACCGAAGTGAACCATTACCGGAACGGTGGGCTCCCGCGCCGCTTCGGCCGCTGCCGTCATGCCGCCGCCGTAGTAGGGCACCGCAGCCGAGAGACCCTGGAGGGTGCAAGCCGCGCGCCAGGTGAGCAGGCCGCCCCAGCAGTAGCCGACGATGCCGACCTTGCCGGCCTGGGCCGCGTGGTCGATCGCGGCCTGGATGTCGGCCATCACGCCGGGCGCGGGCAGACCTTCCACGGCGGTCTTGAAGCCGAATCCGGCGTTCATGTCGGCCTCGGTGTAACCCATGTCCACACCGGGCTGCACGCGGTGAAAGGTGGCGGGCGCGACCACGAAGTAACCATCGGCGGCGTAGCCGTCGGCCACAGAGCGGATGTGCGAGTTCACGCCGAAGATTTCCTGCAGCACGACCAGACCGCCTTTGGCTTTGGGGTTGCCTGCCGGTCCGGCCACGTAAGCCGGAAAGGTGGTGCCGTCAGCGGCCTTGAGTTCGATCATGTGTCCCATGGGAAGGCTCCTGTTGTTGGTTGAGAAAATTCAACTGCGCAGTTTGCGCGCCACGAAGTCGAGCCGGTCCTGGCCCCAGAACAGCTCGCCGTCGATCACGTAGCTGGGTGCGCCGAACACGCTGGCGTCGATGGCCGCTTGTGTTTGTTCGTCGTAGCGGGCCTGCACGTCGGGATGCTGCGACTGCGCCAGGCGCGCAGCGTCCAGGCGGCATTCTGCGAGCAACTCCGCCAGCACGTCCATGGAAGCAATGTCGCGCTCCTGCGCCCACACCGCGGTGGTCACCGCACCGGTCAGTTGCATCGCGGCATCGGCCCCATCGTGCATGGCCACCGCAGTGATCAGGCGCGCGGCCGGGTCGCCCGCCACGGGGAAGAAACGCGGCTCGGGATTCAGGGGCACGCCCAGCGCGTCGCTGAAACGACGCAGCTCCAGCAACCGGTAGGCCTGGCGCTGCGGCGCCCGCTTGGGCAGCGGCAGACCGCCAGAGAGCGGGAAGATCTTGCCCAGGTCCATGGGCAGCACGCGCACAGGGGCGCCGGTCTCGCGCACCAGAGCGGCAAAGCGCTCGTGACCGAGGTAGGTCCAGGGACTCTGCGGGGCAAAAAAGTAGTCGACTGTGTGACGCATGGTGGTCTCCTCACGCTGTTGTAATGCTTGTCCGGTGGCGAGCCCGTGTTGTACGCGATGCCACCACATTCTGCAGGAGACGGGTTATGGACAAGGTGCTTGGCGGGGTGCTGCTGGTCACGGGCGGTGGGCGCGGCATTGGTGCGGCCACCGCGCGGCTGGCGGCCTCGCAGGGCTGGGCGGTGGCTGTGAACTACACCGCCAACTCGCTGGCCGCCGACGAGGTGGTGCGCGGCATCCGCGAGCTCGGCGGCACGGCTATCACGGTGCAGGCCGACGTGGCCGATGAGGCCCAGGTGCTGGCGATGTTCCAGAAGATCGACGCCAAGCTCGGCCGCTTGACCGGACTGGTGAACAACGCGGGCGTGGTCGATGTGAGCGCGCGGGTCGACGAGATGAGCGTGGCGCGCTGGCGCCGCATGTTCGACATCAACGTGATCGGCTCCATGCTGTGCGCGCGCGAAGCGGTGCGCCGCATGAGCACGAAACACGGTGGCGAAGGCGGCTCGGTGGTGAATGTGTCCAGCGCGGCGTCGCGCCTGGGCTCGCCCGGCCAGTACGTGGACTACGCCGCGGCCAAAGGCGCCATCGATGCCTTCACCATCGGCCTGGCGAAAGAGGTGGCCGCCGAAGGCATTCGCGTGAACGCGGTGCGCCCGGGCCTGATCGAAACCGAGATCCACGCCTCGGGGGGGTTGCCCACGCGGGTGCGCGACCTGCAGCACCTGGTGCCCATGCAGCGCGGCGGCACCGCCGACGAAGTGGCACAAGCCATCGTGTGGCTGTTGTCGGACGCGGCGAGTTACACGACCATGAGTTTGTTGGATGTGTCCGGAGGACGATGACGATGACGGCAGAAATCAAGTACTGGTGGGAAGACCTTGTGGTGGGCGAGACCCGCGACCTCGGCACCATCACGCCAACCGAAGAGGAAACCGTGGCCTTTGCGCGCCAGTTCGATCCGCAGCCGTTCCACCTGGACCATGAGGCGGCCAAGGCTTCGGTGTTCGGCGCACTCAGTGCCAGCGGCTGGCACACCTGCGCCATGGCCATGCGGCTGATGGTGACGAATTTCCTGAGCGAAAGCTCCAGCCTGGGATCGCCCGGCCTGGAGAGCCTCAAGTGGTTGAAACCGGTGTTCCCAGGCGACACGCTGCGCCTGCAGCACACCATCCTTGAAAAGCGGCCCATGAGCAAGCGGCTGGACGTGGGCCTGGTGCGCACCAGCTGGGAGATGTTCAACCAGCATGGCGACAAGGTGCTGTTCATGGAGGGTTACGGCATGTTCAGAAGACGCGAGCCGGGTACCCCATAGCACCCTTGCGTCGCCGCTGCCCGAAACGCCCTCTCCGGCGCGAAGTGCATCGTCCAGGGCACGCGAGGATCCGGCTTCGCCGGTCCCAGCGTGCGCCCCCTTAAGGGGGACGCGCGCAGCGCGGCGGGGGTGGGCCACAATCCAGTATGGATTTCAAGCCGCTCATCACCCTGCTGGCCATCGTCAACCCGCTGGCGATCGTGCCTTTCTTCATCCACTACACGCAGGGCTTTTCGCGCAAGCAGCGGCGGCGCACGGTGATGATTTCGGCGTTCAGCGCCTTCGCGGTGATCGCCACCTGCGCCATCATCGGTCTGCAGATCCTCGAGTTCTTCAGCATCTCGCTGGCCAGCTTCCAGGTCGGTGGCGGCATGCTGCTGCTGACCTCGGCGCTGTCCATGCTCAACGCGCAACCCGCCGAAGCCAAGACCAACGAACTGGAGGTGAGCGACGCCTCGGCACGGGCCTCCATCGCGGTGGTGCCGCTCACCATTCCGCTGCTCACTGGCCCTGCCACCATGTCCACCGTGGTGATCTACGCCGACCAGGCCAAGACCTTCTTCCAGCACGCCGCGCTGGTGGGCTACGGCGTGGTGATCGCGCTGGCCACCGCCATCTGCTTCACGCTGGCCGAGCCGATCGCGCGCTTCCTGGGCCAGACCGGCATCAACGTGATGACGCGTCTGATGGGCCTGATCCTGGCCGCGCTGTCGGTGGAGGTGATGGCCACCGGCCTGGTGAAGCTTTTTCCGGCGCTGACCTGACAAGTCGCGGGCACCCGATCCCCTTCTTCCACTGATCTGAACGCCTTCGCCCGTGACGCCCGCCACAACACTGCTTCTGGATTTCATCCGTTTTGCGCTGGCATCGGTCGTTCTCATTGGCCATGCCTACGGGCTATTTTTTCTACCCACTCGACCGGCTTCCCCGGCGGTGATGCCACCGCCGCAATCGATCGCGGTAGTGGGGTTTTTCTTTCTCTCGGGCTTCCTGATAGTCACAAGCACCCTACGCAGCAAGGCCAAAGGGGAGACCGGCCTGATGCAATACCTGTTTGACCGTGCAACCCGGATCTATATCACCCTCGTTCCTTGCCTGCTGGTTGCGGTTCTCATCGATGTGGTACTCACGAAGCAGGTATTCAAGGCAGTCTCCACCTATTCGAACAACACCTCCCCGTCGCACTTCCTGAGCAATCTGCTTCTCAAGCCATCGATGCCCTTCGGCGGCATGAGGCCCATTGGGAGCCTCATGTATGAATGGTGGATTTACATAGCGTTTGGTGGGATCTTTTTTTTTCGCCGGCACTGGCTGCTGGCCAGCATTCTTCTAGTCCCAGCCCTGCACTACACGTTGATGTCTAACGCTGCGGGCGAGGCAGGCCACATCTGGCTCATCTGGGCTTTTGGTGGCTTGTGCGCTTGGGCATGGAACCAGCTATGGCTAGAACGGGTGCCCCATTCGATCTGGATCGCCAGCGTGCTGGCGTGTAGCGTGGGGTCTGCGGCGCTCTATCACATGACGCTGAATGCCTACAGCCTCCCGGCGGGCATTTTAGGATCCATGGCACTGTTTGCTTTGCTGGCGGCATCGCGACATTGGCGAGTTTCATTCCATCCCCGACTCGCAAATGCATGGAAGTTGTTGGCGGGCTACAGCTTCTCGCTCTTTCTGATCCACTACAACATCCTCATTTTTTTGAAGGATGTGCTGAGGCTCACCACCTGGGAAGCCTTTTTTTGGGGAGTGCTGCTGTCGCATGCTCTGGCCTATGCCCTCGCGGCTGGCACTGAGCTTCGGCTCCAGCGATCCCGGCAGTGGATCGTCCGTTTCCTTCGGATGCCGACCTCCCTTAGCCGGCGCGCAGCCCCAGGGTCTGCATCTGCAGGCGCGAAAGACCGAGCAGGGCGTCGGTGAACGGCGTGGGCACGCCGGTGAGCTGGCCGAGCTCGCGCACCACGGTCACCAGCGCGTCGAGCTCCAACGGCTTTTTCGCCTGCACGTCCTGCAGCATCGAGGTCTTGAAGGCACCCAGCTTGAGCGTGACGGCGTGGCGATCTTCGGGCTGCTGGTCGATCGGGATGCCGATGCGCGCACCGATGGCCTTGGCCTCCAGCATCACGCTGCTGATGAAGCCGCGCACCAGCTCGTCGCCCAGGATGCGGTCCGTCGTGGCCCCCGTGAGCGCGCTCACCGGGTTCACCGTCATGTTGCCCCAGAGCTTGTACCAGACGTCTTTCTGGATCTGCGGCGAGACCGTGGCGTTGAGCCCGGCGCGCTGCAGCAGCGCGGCCAGCGCGGCCACACGCTCGCTCGCTTCGCCCGAGGGCTCGCCGATGATCAGGCCGTTGCCGAAGTGGTGGCGGATGACGCCGGGCGAATCGACCGAACAACTGGCGTGCACCACGCCGCCAATGACATGGCGAGCGGGAATGGCACGATCGATCTCGCCGCCGGGATCGACTGACTGCAACCGGGTGCCGGCACGCTCGCCGCCAAAGCCGTTGAAGAACCACCAGGGCACGCCGTTCATCGCGGTGAGCACCACCGTGTGGCGACCGATCAGAGGTGCGATGCTGCGCGCCACCTCGGCCAGTGCAGGCGCTTTCACGGCCACGATCACCAGGTCCTGAACGCCCAGGGCGACCGCGTTGCTGGACGCCTTCACCGGTGCGCCGATGAGGCGCCCGTTCTCGTGCAGTTGAAGGCCATCGCGTTGCAGCGCCGCGAGCGTGTCGCCGCGGGCCAGCGCACTGACCATGCAGCCGGTGTGCGAGAGCAGCACACCCAGCCAGCCACCGATGGCGCCAGCGCCGACGATGGCCACGTTCTGGAAATTCGGTTGTGTCAAACGATCACTCCAGGTAGCTGCTGTCCAGGCGGTTCACCCGCCTCACCAGCGCATCGAACACGTCACGGCCTGCGCCGTGCTGCGGGTTGAACTGCAGCGCGTCGCGCGTGCATTGGGCGGCCACCGCCTCGGGCACCGGCAGCGCGGCAGCGGCTCCGCCCATGCTGAAGGTGGCGAGCTGGATTTCGCAGGCGCGCTGCAAGGTCCACAGAATGGCAAAGGTCTGCGGCACCGTGGCACCCCATGCCAACAAGCCGTGGTTGCGCAGTATCACGGCCGGCCTGTCACCGATGCTCTTGAGCAGGCGCGGCGCCTCTTCGGCGTGAATGGTGATGCCTTCAAAGTCGTGGTACGCCAGCATGCCGTGCAGCTGCGCGGTGTAGAAGTTGGTCTGCTGCAGGCCGTCCTTCAGGCACGCCACGGCCACGCCGGCGGTTGTATGGGTGTGCATCACGCAATGCGCACCGGGCAGGCTGTCGTGGATGGCGGCGTGCACCGTGAAGCCGGCCGGGTTGACGCGGTGGGTCGAGCCGTCGAGCACTTCGCCCCGAAGGTTGATCTTCACAAGGTTGCTCGCAGTGACCTCGCTGTAATGCAGCCCGAACGGATTGATCAAAAACTGCTTCTCGCCAGCGGCCACCGAATCGGGCAGGCGCAGCGTGATGTGGTTGTAGATCATCTCGGTCCAGCCCAGCATGGCGAAGACGCGGTAACAGGCGGCGAGTTCGACGCGCGCGGCCCATTCGTCGGCGTGCATGCCGGCGGGTGCGGCGGCGGTGGGTTGCAAGGCGGCGTTCATCGGTGTCTCCGGGTGATCGGTTCAGTACACGCTGCCCTTGGCGGGTGCCGGCACGGCTGGCGCATCGGCCTTGAAACGCGCGGCCAGCGCGCTGGTCTGGCGCGCAAGGATCTGGGTGTCCAGCCCCACGGCGACGAACACCGCGCCCAGCGCCAGGTAGTGGCGCGCCTGGGCCTCGTCCGTGGTCAGGATGCCCGGCGCCTTGCCGGCGCGCAGGATGCGCGCAATGGCATCCTCGATGGCCGCCTGCACCTCGGGATGGCCAGGGTTGCCCACATGACCGAGCGAGGCCGACAGGTCGGCGGGTCCGATGAACACGCCGTCCACACCCGGCGTGGCGGCAATGGCGTCCAGCTGCTGCAGGGCCGCGCGCGTCTCGGCCTGCACTAGCAGGCAGACCTGGGCGTTGGCCTCTTTCGCATAGTTCGGGTAGCGGCCCCAGCGCGAGGCGCGCGCGCCGGCCATGCCGCGCATGCCGCCCTGGCCGCTCACGTCATCGTCCTGCGGGTAGCGGCAGGCGCGCACGAGCTGTGCCGCCTGCTCGGGCGTGTCGACCATGGGCACGAGCAGGGACTGCAGGCCGATGTCGAGGTACTGCTTGATGAGCGCCATGTCGCCCACCGGCACGCGTGCAATGGCGTGCGAGCCCGGGTAGGCCGCGATGGCCTGGGCCTGGGCCAGCAGGTCTTTCAGGCTGTTGGGCGAGTGTTCGCCGTCGATCAGCAGCCAGTCGAAGTCGGCGCCGGCGCAGATTTCCGCGCTGTAGGGGTTGGCCAGACCGAGCCAGAGGCCGATCTGCACACGGCGCTCGGCGAGGGCTTGTTTGAAGGGGTTGGTGGGGGTTTGCATGGTGAGGGGAAGTTCAGACGAATTTGAAAGTCAGGCAACCCAGCGCGCCGTAGTCGGCCTCGAACAGGTCACCCACCTTCGCGGCCACCGGCCGCGTGAACGAACCGGCCAGCACGATCTGGCCAGCCCGCAGCGATTCACCCCAGGGCGCGAGCTTGTGCGCCAGCCAGGCAATGCCGACGGCAGGGTGGCCCTGCACGCCGGCGGCGAGACCCGTTTCTTCCACCACGCCGTTCTGTTTCAGCACTGCACCGCACCAGGGCAGGTCGGTGGTGAGCGGGTCGGCGCGGTAGCGCTCGTCGCCCGTACCCAGCACGATGCCGGCGTTGGCCGCGTTGTCGCTGATGGTGTCGAACACCTTGCGCATGGCTTTGGTGTGGCGGTCGAACTGCTCGATGCGCGCGTCGATGATCTCGATGGCGGGGGTCACGTATTCGGTGGCGTTGATCACATCGGCCACTGTCACGCCGGTGCCCTTGAGCGGGGCCTTGAGCACGAAGGCGAGTTCCACCTCCACACGCGGCGCGATGAAGCGGCTGGCGGGAATTTCCAGCACCTGCCCGGCCTGCGCGGTGAACAACATGCTCTGCAGCAAGGTGCCGTAATCGGGTTCATCGATCTGGCTGGCCATCTGCATGGCGCGGCTGGTCAGGCCGATCTTGTGGCCGATGACCTTGTTGCCGGCGGCGATCTGCAACGCGACCCAGGCGCGGCCGATGCGGTAGCCGTCCTCGACGGTCATGCCCGGGAATCGTTTGGAAAAGTGCTCCAGCGGCACGCGGGTTTTCTCGGACTGGTCGAGCTCGGCCGCGAGTTGCTGGATGAGGGTGTCGTCGAGCATGGGGTCAGGTCCGGTTGAACAGCGGGTGGATGGAGCTGTTCTTGGCGTCGAACACCTCGTGGCCTTCGTCCACCTGCACGGTGATGCCGATCGGGCGCGCGGCGAGTTGTGCGGCAAAGTTGGTCTTGACGCAGGCCTGCAGCGCGTCGCCCACGCGCTGGTGCGTCACTGCGCTGCGGCCCTTGGCCATGCGCACGTTCATGTAGACGAAGGCGTAGTCGCTGCCCAGGCCTGCAGCCTCGCCGGCGGCGCCACCGTCGGCCACGGCGCTGTGCGCGGCCGGATAGGCGAGCACGCGCGTCCCTCCGGTTGGAAAGACCTGTTTGTCGGCCTCATCGCGCACGGCCAGCATGGCGTCGCAGAGGACGCGGCACAGCCGGCCCATGTCGATGCCGCCTTGCGCTTCGGGCTTGTCGAGGTTGGGGGTGTAGAGGATGACGAGGTGGGGCATGGTGGTCAGAGTCGGGAGACGGCTTGGTAGCCTTTGGCGGCCGAGGCCTGTGCGGCGGGAATGGTGGCGCCGGTCTGTGGCGTGACCGGGAAGACGGCGTTGATCTGGCCGGTGCCGGAAGCGCCGAAGTAGGGCGTGATGACGTCGGCTTTGCCGGTGTAGTCGCTCCAGCCGAGGGCGCCCAGCATCATCGCGGTGTCGTGCATGAAGCCCTCACCGTGGCCCTTGGCGGCGTACTCGGGCAGCATCTCGCAGAAGGCGTTCCATTCGCCCTGCTCCCACATCTGCACCACGCGGCGGTCCAGGGTTTCAAGGAAAGGGCTCCATATCTTGAAGGCGTAATCGGGTGCGAGACCGTTCTGCGCGAAGCGGTGGCTCAAGCTGCCGCTGGCGAGAAACGCGACGGTGCCGTCGTAGTGGTCTTCCACCGCGCGGCGCATGGCCCAGCCCAGGCGCACGCTGTCGTTGAGGTAGTGGGCCTGGCACAGCGCGGAAACCGAGATGGCCTTGAAGTGCTGGTCCGCGTTCATGTAGCGCATGGGCACGAGGGTGCCGTACTCGGGGCCCAGGGTGGTGGCATCGTGGGCGAGGGTTTCGACGCCATGCTCGTTGCACACCTGGGCCAGTATCTGCCCGAGCGCGCGATTGCCCGGGATCTCGAACGGCATGTTGCTGATGAAGTGCGGCAGTTCGTTGCTGGTGTAGCTGCCTTCGAAGTGCGGCGCGCAGTTGAGGTGGTAGCTGGCGTTGACGAGCCAGTGGGTGTCGAAGACGACGATGGTGTCCACACCGAGTTCGCGGCAGCGGCGGCTGATTTCTTTGTGGCCGTCGATGGCATCCTGTCTTGTGCCCTTGCGCGGTCCGTCGAGTTCGCTGAGGTACATCGAGGGGACGTGGGTGACCTTGGCCACGAGTGCTAGTTTTCCCATCCCGTGCTCCTTGCTGTTTGTTGATGGCTCCGTGGCTTGAAGCCCTTCAGGTCTCGCATGCGAGCGGACGAACGCGCACACGCCACTTCGGGTCGAGCGGGTATGGCGCTCTGCGCAGCGGGGTAAAGGAGGAGACGGCACCAGCCGTCGGGGGACACCCGCGGAGCAGAGCGCCCTGCCCGTTCGATCCCGCCCACAAGTTGGAGCGAAAGCATTTCAAACACCCCAATGCGGAATGTGATGCGACCCGAGAGAGACGGCCACGTTCTTGGGCTCCAGAAACACCTCATAGCTCCAGGTGCCACCCTCGCGCCCAGTGCCACTGGCCTTGGTGCCCCCAAACGGCTGGCGCAGATCGCGCACGTTCTGCGAATTGACGAAACACATGCCTGCCTCGACAGCAGCAGCCACCCGGTGCGCGCGACCCAGGTTCTCCGTCCACACATAGCTGGAGAGACCGTACTGAATGTCGTTGGCCAGCTCGATCGCATGCGCCTCGTCACGGAACGGAATGAGACAGGCGACAGGCCCGAAGATTTCTTCTTGCGCGATGCGCATGCGGTTGTCCACGTCGGCGAACACGGTGGGCCACACGAAGTTGCCCTTGGCGACTCGCGACGACAAATCGGCCGCGTAAGAAGGCCGGTCCAGCCCGCCACACAAGAGCGTGGCGCCCTCTTTCGGCCCCAGCTCGATGTAGCTGCGCACCTTCGCCAGATGCGCCCGGCTGATCATCGGGCCGACGATGGTCTTTTCATCCAGCGGGTCGCCCACGGCGATGCGCTTGGCGCGCTCGGCGAACTTCTGCGCGAAGTCGGCATAGATGCTCTGCTGCACCAGGATGCGGCTGCCCGCCGTGCAGCGCTCGCCGTTGTTGCTGAAGATCATGAAGACCGCGGCGTCCAGGGCCCGGTCCAGGTCCGCGTCGTCGAAGATCACGAACGGGCTCTTGCCGCCCAGCTCCATGCTGAACTTCTTCAGCCCTGCGCTCTGCACGATGCGGTTGCCCGTGGCAGTCGACCCGGTGAAGGAAATCGCGCGCACGTCCGGGTGCGCGCACAGCGGCTCGCCGGCTTCCTTGCCGAGGCCGTGCACCACGTTCAACACGCCGGGTGGAATGCCGGCTTCCAGCGCCAGTTCACCCAGGCGCGCGGCCGTGAGGGGACTGAGCTCGCTCATCTTCAGCACCGCCGTGTTGCCAAACGCCAGGCACGGCGCCACCTTCCAGGTCGACGTCATGAAGGGCACGTTCCACGGGCTGATGAGCGCACACACGCCCACCGGGTGGAACAGCGTGTAGTTCAGGTGCGTGGGCGTGGGGTAGGTGTGGCCGTCCACGCGCGTGCACATTTCGGCGAAGTAGTGGAAGTTGTCGGCCGCGCGCGGAATCAGCTGCTTGCCGGTCTGCGCGATCACCTGGCCGCTGTCGTTGGTCTCGGTCTGTGCGATCTCGGGCACGTGGGCCGCGATCAGCTCGCCGAGCTTGCGCATGAGCCGGGCGCGCTCGGTGGCGGGCAGGCCGGCCCACTTCGGGAACGCGTCTTTGGCGGCCTGCACCGCCGCGTTGATCTCGTCGGCGCCACCAGCGCTCACCTCGGCCAGCACCTCCTGTGTGGCAGGGTTGATCGTCTCGAAGGTGGTGGCGCTGGCCACGGACTGGCCGTTGATGAGGTGCTGGATCGTCGTCATGCGGACTCAAGGGGTGAAGTGATGGTGTTGACCAGGTCGCCGATGCCTTCGATGGACGTGACGATCACGTCGCCGGGCTGGCAGTCGACCACGCCGTCGGGCGTTCCCGTGAGGATCAGGTCGCCGGGTTGCAGCGTCATGAAGGCGCTGAAGTATTCGATCAGCGTGGGCACGTCGAAGATCATGTCGCGCGTGTTGCCTTGCTGCGTGACCTGGCCATTGACGGTGGTCTGCAGCGCCAGATCCATCGGATCGCGCACATCGGTGGCGTCGACCAGCCAGGGGCCGATGGGTGTGCAGGTGTCGCGGTTCTTCACGCGCAGGTTGGGGCGGTACCAGTTTTCCAGGTAGTCGCGGATGGCGTAGTCGTTGGCCACCGTGTAGCCGGCCACGAAGTCCAGCGCATTGGCCTTTTTCACGCGTTGGGCGGTGCGCCCGATCACCACCGCGAGCTCACACTCGTAGTGCATGTGTTGCACGCCCGCCGGGCGCACGGTGAAGCCGTTGTGACCGGTGAGGCTGGCCTCACCCTTGAGGAACGCCAGCGGTTCCTCCGGAGCCTTGAAAGCCAGTTCTTTCGCGTGGTCGGCGTAGTTCAGGCCAAGCGCGAGGATGGTGCGTGGGCGCGTGGGTGGATTGGGTGCCAGCGGAGGCAGCCACACGACCTCGTTGAAGGCCACGCGGCGGCCCTTGAGCGCGGGGGTTAGCAGTTCGAGCTGGCCGCCGGCCTCCACGGCGTTGTGGACCGCGCCGGCCCAGGCGATGCGGGCGTGTTTCATGCCTTCACCTCCGCCTGGAAGCTGTGCACGACCGGCTTGAAACCGGTGGCGCTGATCTCCACCGTGTCGCCGGCGTGCACCAGCGGCCGTGTGCCGTCGGGCAGGCAGTCGCTGCCCAGCATCAGCACGTCACCCGTGCGCAGCGACATGAATTCACCCACGTCGGCCAGCAGCGTGGTGGCGTCGCGCACCAGCTCGGCCAGCGCCGTGGTCTGGCGGTGCACGCCGTTGATGCGCAACTCCAGATGCAGGCCCGACAGGCCCGCCAGCCCACCCAGGCGTTGCAGCGGCACGCATTCGGGGCCGACACCGAGGAAGCCGTCCACGCACTGGAACTTCACCGGCGGGCGGTAGTAACTGTCGTGCGCGATCGCCACGTCGTTGAACAGAACGGCGCCGGCCACGCCCGTGTCGCCCATCACCAGCCCCAGCGTGGCGGCCACCACCACCGGCTTGCCGGCGGGCAGGGCGATGCCGTGACCCGCAGCGGTGAAGGTGTTGGCGGTCTTGATGTAGAGCACAGGCGCGCTCGGGGGCGCCTTGTACGGGGCTTCGTTCATGCGAGGCGCCCACAGCGCGTGCTCGCGCTGGAAGTTGAGCAACGTGCCGTAAACCGTGCCCTCGGGCATCCAGTGGGTGTTCATCATTCGACGTCCTCCTCCAGTGCTTCGACCTCGCCAGGCTGCTCCAGGGCAATCACCTCGTCGAGCAGGGCGTAGAGCTGGGCCAGCCGCGCCTTGCCCAGGCGCTCTTCCATCCACGCGTAGTGCGACTCGATGGTGGCGGACAAGCGCTTGACCAGCTTGAGCCCTGCGGGCGTGGCGCGCACCACCGTGCGGCGGGCGTCCTGCGGGCAGCGGCCGCGCGCGATCAGGCCGTCTCGCTCCATGCGCGTGAGCACGCCGGTGAGGCTGGGACCGAGCAAAAAGGCCTCGCGCGCCACGCGGCCGGTTTCCACACCACCGGGCAGGCGGGCGTGTTCGCCGAGCACGCGCAGCACGCGCCACTGCTGGTCACTCAGGCCGTGCTCGCGCAGGCTGGGCCGGGTGTGCAGCATCACGGCCTCGCGGGCTTCGAGCAGCAGGCGCGGCAGGTTGCGGTGGATGAAGGGGTTGGGTTCGCTCATTTAGTTAATATGTTAAATGATTGCGCTGTTACACGTTTGAGGGTTTACCCGGCGGTGGGCCGCGCGGAGAATGCGCGCATGAACGCACTCACCTCATTGCTCGGAACCGACGTCCCCTTGATCCAGGCGCCCATGGCGGGCGTGCAGGGAGCGGCACTCGCCGTGGCAGTGAGCAACGCCGGCGCACTGGGCTCGCTGCCCTGCGCCATGCTCACGCCCGAGGCGCTGGAGCGAGAGCTGACCACGCTGGCGGCCGGCACCACGCGCCCCTACAACGTCAACTTCTTCTGCCACACCCCGCCAGTGCCCGACGAAGCACGCGAAGCGGCCTGGCGCGCCTGGCTCGCGACCTACTACCGCGAGGCCGGGCTGGACATCGACGCCGTGCCGGCCGGCCCAGGCCGCGTGCCGTTCAACCGCGCGGCGGCCGACCTGCTGGAGCGCTTCAAACCCAAGGTGGTGAGCTTCCATTTCGGCCTGCCCGACCTGGACCTGTTGGACCGTGTGAAAAGCTGGGGCAGCGTGGTGCTGGCGTCCGCGACCACGGTGGAAGAGGCGCGCTGGCTGGAGGCTTTCGGCGCCGACGCCATCATTGCCCAGGGGGTGGAGGCCGGCGGGCACCGCGGCATGTTCCTCACCGACGACCTCACCACGCAGGTCGGCACCTTCGCGCTGCTGCCGCAGATCGTGGCCGCGGTGAACGTGCCGGTGATTGCCGCCGGTGGCATTGCCGACGCCGCCGGCGTGGCCGCGGCCATGGCGCTGGGCGCTTCGGGCGTGCAGGTGGGCACGGCCTACCTGTGCTGCACGGAGGCCACCACCAGTGCGCTGCACCGCGCCGCACTGCAAAGCGAAGCGGCGCACCACACGGCCCTGACCCACCTCTTCACCGGCCGCCCCGCGCGCGGCATCGTCAACCGCGTGATGCGCGAACTCGGCCCGATGAACCCGGTGGCGCCCGCCTTCCCGCTGGCCGGCGCGGCCATGGCGCCGCTGCGCGCGCACTGGGAAGCCAAGGGCAGTGGCGATTTCTCACCCTTGTGGTCGGGGCAGAACACCAGCGGCTGCCGCGAACTGCCAGCGGCGGAGATCACGCGCGCCCTGATCGAGGGCTTCAGCGCTCGCGCATGACGGCATCGCGCTGTGCGTTGAGCCAGCGCTTGAGCCGCACGCCATTCGTCACCTGTTCCAGGTCGTGTTCGACATCGGCGAGTTCGGCCTCCAGGGCACGCGCCTGATCGATCCGGTTCTGCAGCAGCGTGTTGGCGTTGGGTGACAAACCCTCGGGCAGATCGAACTCGTCGGCCAGCGCGCTCTGCCGCCCCGCTCGCTCGCGCTCCAGCTCCGCCACCTGCGCTTTCAGCAGCAGCGTGAGCGAAGCCAGACGCTCGTCGGAGAGCTTGTGCACCGCTGCAGGGTCGGCCAGTTCGGCGCGGCTCTGAATCTGCAACAAGGTGACGAGATCGCGCTTTTCATACGCCGCGTTGGCCTCGCTCATCAGCGCAGTTTTGCGCAGGCGGGCCTGCGGATCGGTTTCGCGGTCGGGGTGCAGGGCGCTGGCGAGCTGGCGGAACAGGCGGCGCAGCAGCGTGTCGGCGTCATGCTGCTCGGTCTGGCGCAGTGCGGCGCCGGGTTTCTTGCGTTCGCGTTTGGCCTGAGCGGCCTCGCGCTTCTTGTCCTGCTGCTCTTCCTGCGCGCGGCGCAGGCGCGCCATGCCGGCGCGCAGCAGCTGTTCGGCGCTGAGATCCTGGCCTTCGTCGTCCAGCGGTTCGCCCAACACCGACTCCAGCCGCGCGCGCAGCGCGTCGGCCGCATCCTGCCGGAGCTGGGCAAGCGTGCGCGGGCTGTGGCGGTCGTGCAGTTCACGCATGCCCTCGCTGCCCGGCCCACCGGCTTCGGCCAGCGTGCGCGCGAGCTGGCAGAGCACCGCGCGAGCCGTGTCGCTCTGGCCCCTGCTGAGTTCCTTGCCCTGAAGGAAACCTTCGAGCGCCAGCGCGAGTTCACGCTGACCCTGGGCCAACTGGCGTCTCAGAGGGTCGATGGCGCCATGCAGCTCCTGGCGGTGCAGCTGGCCCAAGGCATCGAGCTCGGCGAGCTGGCTCTTGAGTTTGTCGATACGGGTGAGCTGCAGGTTGTAGGCGCGGGCCGCCGCGGAGAGGGGCTGCACGCTGGGCGGCAGGACGAGCAAGGAGGCGGCAGGGCGACGTGAGGGCATGAGGGTGTCGACTATATTGCCCAGCAACATGGCCAAAGACAAAACCCAATACACCTGCAATGAGTGCGGTGGCTCCAGCCCCAAATGGCTGGGCAAATGCCCGCACTGCAACGCCTGGAACACGCTGGTGGAGTCGGTGGCGGAATCCACCGCGCCGTCGAAGAACCGCTTCGCCTCGCTGGCCAAGACCGCCGAGGTCACCACCCTGGCCGACATCGACGCCACCGACGTGCAGCGCACGCCCACCGGTCACGACGAGCTCGACCGCGTGCTGGGCGGCGGCATCGTGGAAGGCGGTGTGGTGCTGATCGGTGGCGACCCGGGTATCGGGAAGTCGACCCTGTTGCTGCAGGCGCTGGATTCGCTGCAGCGTGCCGGCGTGAAGACCCTTTACGTCACCGGCGAAGAAAGCGGCGCCCAGGTGGCGTTGCGCTCGCGCCGGCTCGGGCTGGACGGCTCGCAGGTCAGCGTGCTGGCCGAGATCCAGCTGGAGAAGATCCTCGCCACGCTGGACCATGTGAGGCCGGGCATCGCGGTGATCGATTCGATCCAGACGGTGTATTCGGAACAGCTCACCTCGGCCCCGGGCTCGGTGGCGCAGGTGCGCGAATGCGCGGCCCACCTCACGCGCGCGGCCAAGGCCAGCGGCACGGCGATCGTGCTTGTGGGCCATGTGACCAAGGAGGGCGCGCTGGCCGGGCCGCGCGTGCTGGAACACATGGTCGACACCGTGCTGTATTTCGAGGGCGACACGCACAGCAGCTTTCGCCTGATCCGCGCGATCAAGAACCGCTTTGGCGCGGTCAACGAAATCGGCGTGTTCGCCATGACCGAAAAAGGCCTGAAGGGCGTGAGCAACCCGAGTGCCATCTTCCTGTCGCAACACAGCGAGCCGGTGCCGGGCAGCTGCGTGATGGTGACGCTGGAAGGCACGCGCCCGATGCTGGTGGAGATCCAGGCATTGGTGGACAGCGGTGGGCCGAGCCCCCGGCGCCTCTCTGTGGGCCTGGACCGCGACCGCCTCGCCATGCTGCTCGCGGTGCTGCACCGCCACGCGGGCGTGGCCTGCATGGACCAGGACGTGTTCGTCAACGCCGTGGGCGGCGTGCGCATCAGCGAGCCGGCGGCCGATCTGGCGGTGATGCTGGCCATCACCTCCAGCCTGCGCGGTCGGCCGCTGCCCAAGGGCTTCATCGCCTTTGGTGAAGTGGGCCTGGCCGGTGAGGTGCGACCGGCGCCCCGCGGCCAGGAACGGTTGAAGGAGGCCGCCAAGCTGGGGTTCAGCGTGGCGGTGGTGCCCAAGGCCAACCTGCCCAAGAAGAACGACAAGTCCTTCGAAGGATTGACCGTGCACGGCGTGGACCGCATCGAAGAGGCCATGGAGCTGGCCCGCAGCCTCGCTTGAAAACGCAGGGCCTGCGTACAAACCGCAGCAGCACGCTCGCCGCGCCGAAGGACAATCGCCCCCATGCAACTCAAGAAATTCCTCGTTCCCCTGGGCTGTGCGGCCCTGTTGGTGGTGGCGCACCGCGCCTCCGGCTGGCCCGGCGTCGCCGCTGTCGGTGGCGGCTTGTTGATGTGGCTGCTGTTGCACGTCACCCGCCTCATGACGGTGCTCAAACGCGCCGCCCACCGCCCGATCGGCCACGTGGACAGTGCGGTGATGCTCAACGCCAAGCTCAAACCCGGCGTCACGCTGTTGCACGTGATCGCGATGACGCGCGCGCTGGGCGAACGCCTGTCGGCGGAAGGGGTCGAGCCCGAGGTGTACCGCTGGACCGACGCCGGCCTCTCCACCGTGCAAGCCGAGTTCAACAACGGCAAGCTGGTGCGCTGGCAACTGACGAGACCCGACCCCGAGGCGTCACCTCCGGCACCGGAGCCGACCAGCCCGGCACCGTAAAATCGCCGGTTTGGCGGCCTTTCCTGTCGGTTGGGCGCCCCTCACGAACAATCCAAAGGACCCCCATGAGCCCCATCGTTCCCTCGATGTCCGACCGCGACGGCAAGATCTGGATGGACGGCCAGATGGTGGACTGGCGCGACGCCAAGATCCACGTGCTGACCCACACGCTGCACTATGGCTGCGGTGCTTTCGAGGGGGTGCGGGCCTACAACGCGGTGGGCGGCACGGCGATCTTTCGCCTGGAAGAGCACACCGAGCGTCTGTTTAACAGCGCCAAGATCCTGCGCATGAAGTTGCCCTTCACCATGGAAGAGGCCATGGAGGCGCAAAAAGCGGTGGTGCGCGAGAACAAGCTGGAGAGCTGCTATATCCGCCCGCTGACCTGGATCGGCGACAAGAAGCTGGGCGTGTCCCCCAAGGGCAACACCATCCACCTGATGGTGGCTGCCTGGGCCTGGGGTGCCTACCTGGGTGAAGAAGGCCTGAAACGCGGCATCCGCGTGAAGACCAGCAGCTACACCCGCCACCACGTCAACATCACCATGACGCAGGCCAAG
>JAZKHJ010000057.1:0-61961 GCA_040385485.1 Pseudomonadota bacterium
TCGCAGCGGGACTTGCACCCGCAGGTGTGCGCCCATGCTGGGCGCACCAAAAAAAAAGCCACCTTGCGGTGGCTTTTGAAAGTCCTTGAAGGGACGTCGTTGGGAGACCAGTTTCAAACGCGCTGAGCGACGTGTGGGATTTGCCGGGTCTGATTGTTTGACATGTTGTGACAGCAACGGAGTCTATTGTGCGTTGCAGCGGGCGGCTCGACCATCCCCAACATGGGGGAGTTGGCGGTTTTCTGAATACAAAAGATGCAATGTGTTCAGGTAATTTTCACCAACTGAATAAATTCGGACATTTGGCCCGCCAAGCTCTGCGAATTCACAACAAAAACCCCACCGATGCCGGCAATTCAGAGCGGCAGCCGCACGACAAACCGGGCACCGCCTCCGGGTCGGTCTTCACAGTGCACACGTCCGCCATGCCGTTCCACGATGGTCTTGACCAGCGACAGGCCCAGGCCCACACCGCCTTCGCGCTCGCTCGCACCGGGCAACCGGTAGAAGGCCTCGAAGATGCGGGTGCGCAGTTCGGGCGGCACGCCCGGGCCTCGGTCGTCAACCCACAGCACCGCGGCGCGCTGACCACCTGCCTGATCGACCGAGAGCCTCAAACGCACATCGGGTTCAGTCCCGTCCAAAACCGGGGGTTCCGTGTTGTGTCCGTAGCGGCGCGCGTTCTCCAACAAGTTGCGAAGCACACGCCTGAGGAGTTTGGCGTGGCCCTGCACGAGCACAGGTGAGGCCCCAGGGGCAATGTCCAGGTCGGCGCCGGTGCGGGCGCATTCCTCGGCAGCCAACCCCACCAGATCCACTTCTTCGGTCGACCCCAGCGCCGACACGTCGCTGGCGTCGCGCAGATCGAGTCGGCTGGCCAGCAGTATTTCGTCGATCAGCTGATCCAGCTCGTCGATGCTGCGCGCCATTTCACGGCGCTGCTGCGCGCTCACGCTGTCGTGCCCCAGCAGCTCCAGGCCCATGCGGATGCGCGCCAGCGGAGACCGCAATTCGTGCGACGCATTGGCCAGCAAGGACTTGTGCGACTTCACCAGCGTCTGCACGCGCTCGGCGGCCGCGTTGAAGCGCTCGGCCAGAAAAGCCACCTCGTCCTGCCCTTGCACCGGCAGGCGGGTAGACAGATCCCCATTGCCCCAACGCTCCACGCCCTTTTGCAGAATTTCCAGTCGTTTGGTGAGGCGCCGAACGATCGGGTAGGCGCCGGCCGCCACGGCCAGTGCCACGAAACCCAGTAGCCAGGCAAACCCGGTGGGTGTCTGCAGCCAGGCGGGCGCGCGGCGGCCCGGGTTGTTCGAGCCCTCGGGACGGTTGGGACGCGGCAACAACACGAACAGCTTCTGCCCGTCCTTCATGTTCACTTCGAATTCCCAGCCGCCTCCCGGAATGCGCACGGCCCGTGCGGGAGCCTCGCCAATGACCTCGCGGGTCGCATCACGAACCACGATCGTGCGGGTCACCCGCGCGTCGCGCTCGGCGCGGTCGTCGTCCAGCGCCTGTTGCCACAACCAGCCCACCACCAACGTGAGCACGGTCACGGCGGCCACCACCGCGAGCCAGATGCGCAGGTAAAGCTTGGAGCCGAAGAATGCCTTCATGGCGTTTCGCCGCCGGGCCGCCCCAAGGCGAAACAGCCCCCCTGGGGGGCAGCGACCCGCGCAGCGGTGGAGCGTGGGGGCATCCCGTTCATTCCTGTTGTTTGGCAAAAACGTAACCAACACCGCGCACGGTGAGGATGCGTTTGGGGTCCTTGCTGTCGACTTCGATCGCATTGCGGATGCGGCCAATGTGCACGTCGATCGAGCGGTCGAAGGCTTCCAGCTCGCGCCCGCGCACGGCTTCCATGATCTGGTCGCGCGTCAGCACGCGCCCGGCCCGCTCGGCCATGGCCACGAGCAGGTCGAACTGGTACGAGGTGAGCTCGCACGCCTGACCCGCCACCAACACCGTGCGTGCGTCGCGGTCGATGTCCAGCGAGCCGAAGCGCATCACGGGCGTGCTGCGCGACACGCTGGCGCTGCCCGTCTCGCCACGACGGCGCAACACGGCACGCACGCGGGCCAGCAACTCGCGCGGCTCGAACGGCTTGGGCAGGTAGTCGTCGGCGCCAAGCTCCAGGCCGATGATGCGGTCCATCGGGTCACCCTTGGCGGTGAGCATGAGCACGGGCACCCGAGCCACGTCGCCCTGGAGGGCACGGATGCGCCGGCAGACTTCCAGTCCGTCGATGCCGGGCATCATCAGGTCGAGGATGACCAGCTCGGGCTGGATGAGCTGCAGTTGCTCCAGACCGGCTTCACCGTCGGCGGCATGGGTCACCTCAAAGCCGGATTGGCCGAGGTACTCGACCACCATCTTGGCCAGACGGGCGTCATCTTCAATCATCAGCAACTGGGATGTCATGGGCGTTTTTGTGGTGGCTTGGGACTGCAATCCCATAGGGTGGGGGCCGGGTGTGAACACGGGTTGTGGAAGGCGTAAAGAAACGTGAACGCGGCGTTCACTCTGCAGGGGTGCCCACCGGTGCCACGCGGGTGGCCAGCCAGACCAGCAACAGCACAGGCACGCCGAGGCAGGCAGTGGCGGTGAAAAACGTGGCGTAGTCGTAAGCATCGACGAACGCTCCCGAATAGCCCGCGAGCCACTTGGGCGCCAGCAGCATCATGGAGCTGAACAGCGCGTACTGCGTGGCGGAGTAACTCACGTTGGTCAAGCCCGACAGGTAGGCAATGAACGCGGCGGAGGCCACGCCGGCGCTCAAGTTGTCCGCCGATATCACGAACACCAGCGCAGTGACATCGTGGCCATGCCCGGCCAGCCAGGCGAAGAGCAGGTTGCTGGCCGCAGAGAGCACTGCACCCAGCATGAGCACGCGCATCACGCCCAGTTTGAGCGAGAGCGCGCCGCCGATGAAAGCACCCACCAGGGTCATGATCACGCCAAATACCTTGGTGACCGCCGCCACCTCGTCCTTGGTGTAGCCCATGTCCACATAGAACGGATTGGCCATGATGCCCATGACCACGTCGCTGATACGGTAGACCCCGATGAGCGCGAGGATCAGCACTGCTTGCTTGCCGTAGCGCTTGAGGAAGTCGGCGAATGGCTCGACCAGCGCGCTGCGCAGCCACTCGGCCGCGTTCTTCGACGGTGGCAGCACCACCCGGACCGGTTCACGCGAGAACAGCACGGTGAACACGCCCACCAGCATGCTCGCCGCCATCACCAGATAGGCCGTGGTCCACGCCGCCTGCTGGTACAACACACCGGGCGCAGCACCCACCACGGCGGCCACCGGGGCCACCTCGGCACGCGCAGCGATCCACAGCACACCGGCACCGGCCCAGATCATGGCCAGACGGTAACCGGTCTGGTAGGTCGCGGCCAGGGCGCCCTGGTGGCGCACGTCGGCCGACTCGATGCGAAACGCATCCAGCGCAATGTCTTGCGTGGCTGAAGCGAACGCCACGGCGAGCGCACACCACACCACCGTGGTCAGGCCCGTGCGGGGATCGGACAACGCCATGCCGACCAGCGAGGCCATGATGAGGAATTGCGACAGCAGCAACCAGCTGCGTCGCCGCCCGAGCCAACGGGTGAGAAACGGCAGCGGCAGGCGGTCCACCAGCGGCGCCCAGCACCACTTGAACGCGTAGGCCAGGCCGACCCAGCTCAGGTAACCGATGGTCGTGCGGTCCAGGCCAGCTTCGCGCAGGCGAAAGCTCAGGGTACCCAGCACCAGCAGCAGCGGCAGCCCGGCGGAGAACCCCAACGCAAACATGCGCAGACTGGCCGGCTCCAGATACACGCGCAGGGTTTCGCCCCAACTCGGGCTGGGCTGCGGCGTCGGCTCGGCGGCCGACGGGGTTGTCACGGAAGTGGGTGGGGACATCGGCAGGCCGTTGAGAGGGTAGGGTTCGCTGGGGTGGGCACACCCGCTTGGCTTTGACTATTATTCACGCATGTGTTTCATCTGCGACTTCAAGTCTGACCCATCCCCCGCACCGCGACCCGATCACGTCTGGTCGGCCCGCCGCGGCTTCCTGCTCGCGGGCAGCGCAGCGGCTGTGGGCACAGTGCTGCCAGCCGCCGCACAGGTGGATGTGGGCCAGGCATCGGCTCTGCGCAACCTGGTGCCGGCCGAAGAACTCGAGGGCGCGGCGAACCAGCAATACGCGCAGATGATGAGCGAAGCCAACGCCAAGAAGCTCCTGCTGCCTTCCAGCCACCCACAAGTTCAGCGGCTGCGCAACATCGCGCGCCGCATCATTCCGCATTCCTCGCAATGGAACAAGCGCGCCGCCGACTGGAAGTGGGAAGTCAACCTGATCCGCAGCGATCAGGTGAACGCGTTCTGCATGCCGGGCGGCAAGATCGCCTTCTACACCGGCATCCTGGAAAAGCTTCAGCTCACCGACGACGAGACCGCGATGATCATGGGCCACGAGATGGCCCATGCACTCCGGGAACACGCACGTGCCCGCGTGGCCAAGAGCAGCGCAACGAGCATTGGTCTGTCCATTGCTGCGCAATTGTTCGGGCTGGGCCAGCTCGGTGATGTGGCGGCCAACCTCGGCACACAGCTGCTTACGCTCAGGTTCAGCCGGGACGATGAGACCGAAGCCGATTTGGTGGGTCTGGAGCTCGCGGCCCGCGCCGCCTACCAGCCGCGGGCCAGCGTGAGCTTGTGGCAGAAAATGACCTCGGGCGGTGGCGGCGCCAACCTGGGCTTTCTCTCCACGCACCCCAGCGGCCCCAACCGCATCCGCGAGCTTGAAGCGAACGTGCCGCGGGTGCAGGGTCTTTACGAGCAAGCCCGCAAGGGTTGAACTGCCTCAGTTGAGCAGGCGTTCTGGATTGGCGTCGAGCTTGGAGAGCGCATCGCGCGTGGCACGCACCGTGAGCGCCTCTTCCTCGCTGGGCACCAGCAAACCCGCCTGCAGATACGAGGCGACACGCGTTGCCTGAATCAGGAAACAACGACCACCGTTGGTGACGAACAAATACAGCTGGCCCCGCTGGCTGCGCCAGGCGAGCTGCACACTGTTGAGCTTGCCGTTGTGGTCCAGGCCAAACCACGAACCGATCTGCAGCTCTATCGCCCACGAGCGCATCGCCTCGTTGGGTTGGCTGCCGCCCTGGTTGATAACCTCGATGTTGCTGGCGTCCACGCCGGTGATCATCTCGATGCTCTCGTTGTTCAGGTCCAGATCGCCCAGGCCGTCGGCCGGCAGGTAGTCTTCCAGGTTGGCCAGTCGATCGGACAGGTTGTCCAGCTGCTCCTGCGAGATGGCTTCGGTGCGGGACATGAAGGCGTCGGCCAGCGTGTCGCTCACCGCCTTGATGTGCTGATCCTGCATGCCGGTGGTGAAACCCAGCAGTCCCATGCCTTGGCGCAGGCGCTGCAGCAGCGCCGGCAGCTGCTGGATCACGCGGGCGCGGTCGTCGCGGTTGGGCTTGGCGCTGGCCGCCCACAGCAGGTCGGATGCCACCTGCTTGAGCGCGCTGGTTTCTTCATGTCGCAAGCCGTACTTCACGCTGGACACGGCGAGCACGTCTACCCACACCTTGAACAGAAAGTCACGCACCTCGTCGCGCACCGGCACGTCATCGAGCAGCTTGCGCAACTCGATCGTGTACTGCACCGACAGGGTTTCCTTCTGCTCGACCTGCTGCGCCACGCTGACGAAACGGCTGGCGCTGCCCTGCTCGCTCAGGTAGGTCGACAGGAACTTCTGGAACTCGTCAAACACCAGTTGGAATACGCGGCGGCCCGTCTCCGGATACTGCTCGATCACCTGCACCACACGCTTGATTTCCGCCTCCAGCGCCGCCGAGCTCACGTTGGACTCGAAACCCATCACGCACGACCCCATGCGGTCGATCAGGCGGCGGGCCGGGTGCTGCAGAGCGCTGAAAAACTCGGGTTCGGCCAGCGCCACGCGCAGCACGGGAATCTGCAAACGGGCGAACCACACACGCACGCTGGGCGGAATGCGCTCTTCGGCCAGGATGCTTTGAAACATCAGCGCCACCACCTCGATGGTGGCCTTCTCGGTAGGGGTGCTGGCGGCCTGCTTGAGTTCGGCCGTGCGCTGACGCAAGCCGGTGGCCGCCCTCTCCACATGGGTGGCGTCCATGTAGACGGCACCGGGTCGGCTGTTGCCCGAGACGTAAAAGCCCGCGCCTGCACTGTCGCCGGGCATCACCCTTTGCATGGCCTGCTGCAGGGCGGGGGACGGGGGCAGTATCTGGGTGGCTTCAAAGTCGCCACCCACCTTGTCGATCAGCATGCGCCGCAGACGACCCACGACGCCTTGGGCACGCATGCGGGCGCGCGCCAGCGGCGAGGCGCTGGTCATCATGCGGGTCTCGTCCTGCACGCCCATGCCTGAAGAACCTGTGACACCGGAACGGGCCCCGGCGCCACCGGTGGTCCCAGCTTCACCCGGGTCTGCGCTCGAACCACGCCCCTGACTCGAATCGAGGCCGGCGCGAGCAGGGCGGAAACCGCCCCCGCCCCTCGATCCCTCTGCGCCTGAGGCAGGAACACGGGCGCCCACCGGAAGGGACTGCGGCGGCGCCGCGGGCGGACCGTCCGTGCGGGCGCCAGGTGTGCGCCTGACGAGTGCCTGCAGGTCGATCTCTTTCATCACGCCACTGGCCACGAGAAACTCGTTGGCGGCCTTGTAGGCTCCGTGCAACTTGTCGATCATCACCGGCGCCAGCGCGTCCTGCACAAGGAGCCAGGCATCGCGGGTCATCTGTGTGTCAAGCCACTGGTCCACGAGGATGCGCGCGGTCACATCAGGCAACAGCACGTCCCCGCGAGGCATCTCCTGGCGCTGCTCAAGATGCTGGATGCGCAAGCGCAGTTCGTTGAGCTCGGTGGACGACTTTTCCAATACCTTCATGGCCAGTCGCGAAGCCATGATCTGGTCGTCGATGGCACCTTCGGCCACCAGTTCGAGCGCGCCTGACATGCTCACGAGCTGGCCTGAGCTGGACACTCGCGGGAGCAGGGTGCGCTGCAAGGCCTTGCGGCTCTGGTTGAGCCAGGTGGTCTGGTGTTTCTGAAAGGCGGTCCAGGCGTCACGCCGGGCCTGGGTCTCTCGGGCCGGGCCTGCCTGGTCGAGGATGGAGGTCAGGCGGGTGTCGCAGGCC
Source organism: Pseudomonadota bacterium (assembly GCA_040385485.1). GTDB lineage: Bacteria > Pseudomonadota > Gammaproteobacteria > Burkholderiales > Burkholderiaceae_C > Hydrogenophaga. The sequence continues at coordinate 7,183 of JAZKHJ010000057.1, forward strand.
TTGACCATTTCGGGAAGGGCACGGCCCACATGAACCACGAAGAGTTCACGTGCCTGTTTGGCCAGGGAAGAGACGTGCTTATCGGGTGACGACACAATGCTTTCAGTATGACATGAAAGGATTTAGCCACCCCAGGCGAAACAGCTCTGCAAGGGCATGCCTGTGCCGCTGTTCGCGCTTAAACCACAGCCCCTGCGTTCGGATCGTCCGGATCGCCTTCGTTCTTGCCGGTGGACTTGATCAAATCCTCTCGCTTGATGCCCAGCCACATCGCCATGGCCGCGCCGACGAACACCGACGAGTAAATGCCGAAGCAGATGCCGATGGTCAAGGCCAGTGCGAAGTAGTACAAGGTCGGGCCACCAAACAGCAGCATGGACAACACCATGATCTGGGTGGAACCGTGGGTGATGATGGTGCGGCTGATGGTGGATGTGATCGCATGATCGATCACCTGCTGCGGCGCCATCTTGCGCTGCTTGCGGAAGGTCTCGCGGATGCGGTCGAAGACCACCACCGATTCGTTGACCGAGTAGCCGAGCACGGCGAGCACGGCAGCGAGCACCGCCAGCGAAAACTCCCACTGGAAAAACGCAAAGAAGCCCAGGATGATGACCACGTCGTGCAGGTTGGCGACGATGGCAGACACTGCGTATTTCCACTCAAAGCGGAAAGCAAGGTAGATCATGATGCCCACGATCACCAGGCCGAGGGCCTTGAGGCCGTTGGCGACCAGCTCCTGCCCCACCTGGGGTCCCACGAACTCGGTGCGGCGCAGCGCCACGGCCGGGTTCTGCGCCTTCAACGCGGCCAGAACGGTCTCACTCTGCTGACCGGATGACTGCCCGGCCTGCACCGGCAAGCGCAGCAGCACGTCGCGCGAAGTGCCGAAATTCTGCACCGGCACGTCGGCGTAACCCAGGGACTCGATAACCTTGCGGACCGACTCCAGGTCGGCGGGTTGCTCGTAGGCCACCTCCATCACCGTGCCGCCGGTGAACTCCACCGACAGGTGCAGACCGCGGGTGGTCAGGAAAAAGACGGCGAGCAAGAAGGTGATGAATGAGACGGCGTTCAGCACGATCGCGTGCCTCATGAACGGGATGTCTTTGCGGATGCGGAAGAGTTCCATGCTGCGATTCCTCGTTCAGTCGGCCTTGACGGCGGGGGTCTGGTCGTCGGGACGCCAGACGGTGCCGATCGACACGGTCTTGAGTTTCTTCTGTCGGCCGTACCAGAGATTGACCAGGCCGCGTGAGAAGAACACCGAGGAGAACATGCTGGTCACGATGCCCAGGCAGTGCACCACCGCGAAGCCGCGCACCGGGCCGGAGCCGAAGATCAACAGCGCCAGACCCGCGATCAGCGAGGTCACGTTGGAGTCGAGGATGGTGCCCCACGCGTGGTCGTAGCCGGTGTTGATGGCCACTTGTGGTGAGGAGCCACGACGCAACTCTTCGCGCACACGCTCGTTGATCAGCACGTTGGAGTCGATCGCCATGCCCAGCGCCAGCGCCATGGCGGCGATACCGGGCAAGGTGAGCGTGGCTTGCAGCATGGACAACAAGGACACCAGCAACAAGAGGTTGAAGCCGAGTGCGATGCTGGAGAACGCGCCGAAGAGTGCGTAGTAGACGCACATGAAGAACACGATGACGGCGAAGCCCCACATCACACTGTTGAAGCCCTTCGCGATGTTCTCCGCGCCCAGGCTCGGGCCGATGGTGCGCTCTTCGACGATTTCCATGGGGGCGGCCAGGGAGCCCGCGCGCAGCAGCAGGGCGGTGTCGTTGGCCTCGACCGTGGTCATGGCGCCCGAGATCTGGACGCGACCGCCGCCGATCTCACCACGGATCACAGGTGCCGTGACGACCTCGCCGCGCCCCTTCTCGAACAGGATGATGGCCATGCGCTTGCCCACGTTTTCGCGTGTGACGTCGCGGAAGATGCGCGCGCCTTTGGCGTCAAGCGTGAGGTGCACAGCGGCTTCCTGGGTCTGGCTGTCGAAGCCGGCCTGGGCATCGGTGAGGTTTTCACCGGTCAGGAGCACGTCGCGTTTGACGACAACGCTTCGGCCCCCGCGCTCGGGATAGCGCTCGGAGCCGAACGGCACTGCACCGGTGCCGCGCTCGGCCGCCAGGCCGTCGGTGGACTCGTCCACCATGCGCACTTCCAGCGTGGCGGTGCGCCCGAGGATGTCCTTGGCCTTGGCAGTGTCCTGCACGCCGGGCAGTTGCACCACGATGCGGTCGGCACCCTGTTGCTGGATCACCGGTTCGGCCACGCCGAGTTCGTTGATGCGGTTGTGCAGGGTGGTGATGTTCTGTTTGAGCGCCTGCTCCTGCACAAGGCGTGCAGCCTCGGGTCGCAGGGTGGCGATCAGGCGGAAATCGGGCGTGTCGGTAAGCACCAGGTCGGGAAACTGGGTCCGGATCAGGTCGCTGGCGGTGCCCAGGGTCTGGGCATCCCCTGCGCGCAACTCCAGGGTCTGGCCATTGCGGCTGATGCCGCCATGGCGCACGCCCTTTTCACGCAACAGGGTGCGCAGGTCGGCCACCAGCACGTCAGCCCGGCGCTGCAAGGCCGCAGCCATGTCGACCTGCAACATGAAATGCACGCCACCGCGCAGGTCCAGGCCGAGGTACATGGGCGAGGCGCCCAGCGCAGCCAGCCAGGCGGGCGTGCGCGGCAACAGGTTGAGTGCGACCACGTGGCTGGCGTCAGCCGGATCGGGGTTGAAAGCCTTCTCCAGCGCGTCGCGCGCCTTGAGTTGGTCGTCGGTGCTGTTGAAGCGGGCCTTGACCGAGTTGGCGTCGAGCTGGATCAGTGCCGCATCAACACCTTGCGCAGCGAGCGCCTGCTCCACCCGGGTAACGGTGCCGCTGTCGATACGCACCGTGGAACGCGCTGCCGACACCTGGACGGCGGGAGATTCGCCGAACAGATTGGGCAGCGCATAGATCGCACTGATCAGCAGAGCGATCAAGATGATCGCGTACTTCCACAGCGGGTAACGGTTCATGGTGTGCCGGCCCTGAAGGCCGCAGGTGTGTCAGCGAGGTCGGAGGTGGGAGCCTGAAGCAGAAAGGGGGAGGAGGCCGCCCCGCTGCATGAGTTCAGACGTTTTTCAGCGTGCCTTTGGGCAACACCTGAACCACTGCGGTGCGTTGCATCTGGACTTCCATGCCGTCGGCAAGTTCCACGCCGACATAGATCTCACCGATCTTGGAGACCTTGCCGAGAAAGCCACCGGCGGTGACGACTTCGTCGCCTTTGGCCAGCGCTTCAACCATGGCCTTGTGCTCTTTCTGGCGCTTCATCTGGGGACGGATCATCACGAAATACAGCACCACGAACATCAACACCAGGGGCAGCATGCCCAGGATGGTGGATTGGGTGTCGCCACCGGCGGCGGCTTGGGCGTAAGCGGAGGAAATGAACACGGGCAGTCTCCAACAGGTTCGGGATCAAGAAAAGGCCGAGCGCCCGGTCCGCTGCAAGCGGCGCCCGGGCGCTGGAGCACAACCCGGGATTGTATGCCGGGGGGTGTTGGAGAGCGATGCGCGGGGAGACCGCTCAGGCAGCCTTGGCCAGACTGGCTTCCCCGGCTGGCTGACGCCATTGAGCCAGCAGACCATCGCGGCGCGAACGGGCAGCGGCCAGGTTGCGTTCTTTCACATGCCCGAAGCCCTTGATGTGCTCCGGAATGCGGGCGATCTCTGCCGCGAGCTCCAGGTTGGCGGCGTTGAGCGCTGGAAGCAGCATCTCGATGTCTGCGCGATATTCGCCGATCAGCGCGCGCTCGGTGCGGCGTTCCTCGGTGCGGCCAAAGATGTCCAGCGCGGTACCCCGCAGTCCCTTGAAGCGGGCCAGCCATTTGAATGCGGTGAACATGAATGGGCCGAACGGCTGCTTGATCAGTTCGCCGCGCTCGTTCTTCTTGGCGGTCAGCGGCGGCGCAAGATGCACCTTGAGCTTGAAGTCGCCTTCGAACTGGCTCGCCAGGCGGGCGTGGAAGGCCGGGTCGCTGTGCAGGCGCGCCACCTCGTACTCGTCCTTGTAGGCCATGAGCTTGAAGAGATTGCGCACCACGGCCTCCGTCAGGGTGGACTTCCCCAAAGGCGCCTCGGCCGCGCGCACGCGGAGCACGAAGCGCTGGTAGTCGGCGGCATACGCCGCGTTCTGGTAGCCGGTGAGGAACTCGACCCGGCGTGCAATCAGGTCGTCGAGCGAATCGCGCTTCTTGAACTGGATCACCTGTTCACCGGCGCCGGCCTTCTGCCACAGCGCGGCCACGCCCTGCGGATTGTGCGCGACGCGGCGACCCCATTCGAAAGCGGCCTTGTTCTTGTCCACCTGAACCGCGTTGAGTTCGATCGCGCGCATCAGCGATTCCAGCTCCAGCGGCAGCCAGCCCTTCTGCCAAGCGTAGCCCAGCATCATGGGGTTGGTGTACAGGCTGTCGCCCATCAGGCGCGTGGCCGCGGTTTCGGCGTCGAACGCCCCGACGGCTTCCGCGCCCAGGTTGTGCACCAGCGCGTCCACACAGGCCTGCGCCGGGTTCTGCCAGTCGGGGTTTTTCACAAAAGCCGCCGTGGGCGTCGCGCTCACGTTCAAGGCCACGTGGGTGCGGCCGGCGCGCAGGCGCTGCCAGGTTTCCTTGTTGGCGCTCACGATCGGGTCGCAACCCAGGATCAGGTCGGCCGAGGCGGCCGAGACACGCGTGGTGCGGATGTCGTCCTGCTGCGCGCCGATGAGCACATGGCTCCAGGTGGCGCCACCCTTTTGCGCCAGGCCCGCCGCGTCCTGCGTGACGATGCCTTTGCCCTCCAGGTGCGCGGCCACGCCGAGCAACTGGCCGATGGTGATGACGCCGGTGCCGCCAACGCCAGCCACGATCACGCCCCAGGCTTCCGAGCCCAGCACTGGCAGCACCGGCGCGGGAACAGCACCACCGGTCCATTCGGACGCGGCGCCCTTCTTGTCCTTCTTGCGCAGCTGGCCACCCTCGACCGTGATGAAGCTTGGGCAGAAGCCCTTCACACACGAGTAGTCCTTGTTGCAGCTGCTCTGGTTGATGGTGCGCTTGCGGCCGAACTCGGTCTCCAGCGGTTCGACCGAGAGGCAGTTGGACTGCACGCCGCAGTCGCCGCAGCCCTCACACACCAGCTCGTTGATGACCACGCGTTTGGCCGGATCCACCAGGGTGCCCCGCTTGCGGCGGCGGCGCTTCTCGGTCGCGCAGGTCTGGTCGTAGATGATGACCGTCGTGCCCTTGATCTCGCGGAACTCCTTCTGCACCGCGTCGAGCAGGTCGCGATGCTGGATCGCGATGCCCTCGGGCAGGCCCTTCACGCCCTCGTACTTCTCGGGCTCGTCGGTCACGATGGTGATCTTCACGGCACCCTCGGCGCGCATGCTCTGCGCGATCTGCACCACGCTGTGACCCTCAGGGCGCTCGCCCACCTGCTGGCCGCCGGTCATGGCCACGGCGTCGTTGTAGAGGATCTTGTAGGTGATGTTCACACCAGCCACGATGCTCTGGCGCACCGCCAGCAGCCCGCTGTGGAAGTAGGTGCCGTCGCCCAGGTTGGCGAACATGTGCTGGTCGTGGCTGAACGGCTGCTGGCCCACCCACGGCACGCCCTCGCCGCCCATCTGGGTGAACCCCACGGTGGCGCGGTCCATCCAGATCGTCATGAAGTGGCAGCCGATGCCGGCCATGGCGCGCGAACCCTCGGGCACTCGGGTGCTGGTGTTGTGCGGGCAACCCGAACAGAACCAGGGCTGGCGCTCGGCACCGGCCACGCCCTGCGTGAGCAGCGTCTGCATCGACTGCTCCTGCGCGGTCAGGATGGCCAGTTGCGCGTCGATGCGCGCCATCACGTCCTCCGGCACCTGACCCATCTTCTTCAGGCGCTTGGCAATGGCGCGCGCGATGATGGCGGGCGACAGGTCGGCGTTGGCGCGCAGCAAGGTGCGCTCGCTCGGGTTGGGCATGGACCATTCGCCGCCGCTGAAGTCGCCTTCGACCTCTTCAAACTTGCCCAGCACGTTGGGCCGCACGTCGGGGCGCCAGTTGTAGAGCTCTTCCTTCAACTGGTACTCGATGACCTGGCGCTTCTCTTCCACCACCAGAATCTCGCGCAGGCCGGTGGCGAATTCGCGCGTGGTCTGCGCTTCCAGCGGCCAGACCACCGCCACCTTGTGCAGGCGCAGGCCGATGCGCCGGCAGGTCTCGTCGTCCAGTCCCAGGTCCAGCAGGGCCTGGCGCGTGTCGTTGTAGGCCTTGCCGCTGGCGATCAGGCCGAAGCGGTCGTTCGGCCCGGCGATCACGTTGTGGTTGAGCTTGTTGGCGCGGATGTAGGCCAGCGCGGCGTACCACTTGAAGTCGAACAGGCGCGCTTCCTGGTCCAGCGCATGGTCGGGCCAGCGAATGTGGACGCCACCGGGTGGCATGACGAACTCGGGCACCACGATGTTCACGCGGTCCGGATCGATGGTGGCGGTGGCGCTCGATTCCACGATCTCCTGGATCGTCTTCATGCCGGCCCACACGCCGCTGAAGCGGCTCATGGCGATGGCGTGCAGACCCAGGTCAAGGATGTCCTGCACCGAGGTTGGAAAGAACACCGGAAGACCGCAGGCCTTGAAGATGTGGTCGCTCTGGTGCGCGGCGGTCGAGCTCTTGGCCACGTGGTCGTCGCCGGCCACCGCGATCACGCCGCCCCAGGGCGTGGTGCCGGCCATGTTGGCGTGTTTGAACACGTCGGAGCAGCGGTCCACGCCAGGGCCCTTGCCGTACCAGATGCCGAACACGCCGTCGAACTTGTTGGTGCCGGGCGGTGCAAAGCCCAGCTGTTGCGTGCCCCAGAGCGCGGTAGCGGCGAGTTCCTCGTTCACCCCGGGCTGGAACACGATGTTCTGCGCCTTGAGGTAGGGCGCGGCCTTCTGCAAGGCCTGGTCGTAGCCCCCCAGCGGCGAACCGCGGTAACCACTGATGAATCCTGCGGTGTTCTTGCCGACCATGGCATCGCGCTGGCGCTGCAACATCGGCAGCTTCACCAGCGCCTGCACGCCACTCATGAAGGCGCGCCCCTGGTCAAGCGCGTATTTGTCGTCCAGCGTCACGGTTTCCAGGGCGCGGCGGATGTGTTCGGGCAAAGGGGCGTTCATCGTTTTGTCTCCGTGTGGGCGGGTCGCCTCATGGGCGTTTCGTGGGCAAGCGGCACGCCGGGTAGGCGCACCGCTCCAGCGTGGCGCACAGTGTATGCCCCGTCGCGCGACAGGTGTTTGCGTTTCATGCCCGATTTATCGATGATCGAGCAACATTCTTTCTCATACGAGGCCGCCATGGAAACACTGGACAAGTTCGACATCACCATCCTGCAAGAACTGCAAAGCGACGGCCGCCTCACCAATGCCGAGCTCGCCCAGCGCGTGGGCTTGTCGGCGGCACCCTGCTGGCGGCGCGTGCGCGCCCTGGAAGAGGCCGGGTTCATTCGGGGCTACCGCGCCGAAATCGACCGCGAAAAGATCGGTCTTGGCGTTCTCGCCTTCGTGCGCCTGGACGCCGATCGCAACAGCGGCGACGTCACGCGCAGCCTGGAGAACGCGATTCGCAATCTGCCGGAGGTGGTTTCTTGCCACTACATCAGCGGCTCCGGCACGTTCGAGCTGCAGGTGGTCAGCCGCGATCTGAACCATTTCAGCCAGTTCGCCCGTGAAGTGTTGATCAATCTGCCCAACGTGAAAGACCTGCACACCAGCTTTTCACTCGGGGAAGTGAAGTCCGGCAGTGCACTTCCGTTGTCGCACCTGTTGGCCAAAAGTACGAGCACGGCAAAGAAGCCGGGAACTTGAACATTTTTGCAACCATTCGTCTAAACTTTTAGACCGCTGGGTAACAAAGTCGCCGTAAGTTGTTGAGATACGTGAATTTTTTCCGATTCAGGTCTTGCCATCATTCGTATCGTTTCGTAACATTGACCCATCAACCCCCGTGGAGCAGGTACCGGAAAGTGCTCAGCCCACACTTCTCACTTCCATTTGAAGGAAACGTCGTGAACAAAGCCCTGCTGCTCAAAACCACCCTGGCCCTGGCTCTGGCCACCCCGTTGCTGGCCTCGGCCGAGTCGCAGCTCATCGTCGGCGGCACCGCAAGCGCCGTTGCCCGCCTGGACTTCCGCGTCATCGTTCCGCGCGTGCTGTTCCTGGGTGTGGGCACTGGCGCTGCCACCCTCGGCAACGACAGCACAATCAACCAGGTGACGTTCGACTACACCACCAACCCCGCCGGGGTGGGCACGGGTGCAGCCGCTGGTTCCATCACCGGCAACGTCGTGCCGGTGCGCGTGGTGGGCAACAATGGCCAGGTCACCCTGGCTGCCTCCACCACGGGCGCCCTGACCAATGTGGCTGGCGACGCCATCCCCTGGTCCGAAATCTCAGCGACCACCAGCCTGGCAGCACTGCCCAGTCCCGTCATCCCCAACACGGGGGCGGGCGTGGCGAGCAACGTGACGCTCTCTTCGGGCACCAAGGTCACCGACCGCTCTGCCAACTGGACCTTCAGCTACGCCAACACGGCGGTGGTGGCTCCGGGCACCTACGGCACGACGATCAATGGTCGCGTGACCTACACCGCCGCCATGCCCTGAGTCCGCACGGCAGACCTTGAGATGGCGGCACGCCCGCCATCGGCTCCACGGAGGGTTTGCAAAGCGCAACCCTCCGTCGCCATTTCAGGCGACCGCCTTGTATCTCGATTCGGGGCGCCCTTGGGTCAATTTCGGACACCCGCAGCGACAATGACATCATGAAGCGCGAGACCCGCTCCAGCACCACGCACCATGCAGTGAACGCCTGCTTGGCGCTGCTGTGCGTGGCGGAGATGGCCTCTGCACACGCTTGGTCGTTGAGCATCACTTCAGGCAGTCGGCGCCTGTTTCTGCATGTCGGCAACGGGGCGCTCAGTGGCGCCAGCGGCACGCTGAATGGGACTGCGGGCACCAGCGGCGCCATCAACCTGGTGCAAGTCTCGGTGCCCGTAGCGCTGCTCGGCACCGGAACAGCCTTGGCCATGACCAGCAACAGCACCCAATCCACCAGCCTGTATGGCGACGGCAACAACACCTGCCCGACCCCCGCCAGCGCGCTGATGATCGGTGCCGGATACCGCCGCAACAGCGGTGCGGCCAACGCCACGTTGACCGTCAACTCCAGCGCCAGCTTGACCAACGGCAGTGACGTCATTCCGTTCACCGAAATCAGCTGGACGGTCTCTGCTCCGGGCAGCGGTGTGCCCAACGTGATCCCCGCCGGCACCTTCAACGGCGGCACGCAGACCCTGGCCACGGTGCCGGGCAACACCTACCTCGAAAACTGTCACACCTACAGCTACGCCAACAGCGCGGTGCGCCCTGCCGGCACCTACAACGGCCGAGTGACTTACACCCTCAGCAGCCCATGACTGTGCTCAAACACCTCATCGCGATGGTGGTCTGCACGTTCATGACTGCCACAGCCTGGGCCAACCCACATCGGCTGGACGATTCGCTGAGCCACACCGTGCCGCCCAATGTGCAGATGCAGTGGCTGCCGCTGACGCCGGGTCAGTCTTTCGCGGGCGGCATGGAAGCGTGGCTGCGCGTCAATATCCGCATTGACACACGGGACTGGGTCGGGCGCAGTGGGCGCATCTACATGGTGCTCTCGCGCGACCAGAGTTCCAACGTCGAAGCCGTCTGGACCAGCCAGGGGCGCCTTCAGCCCGGGCGCCTTGTCTCGGGTGAACGCACCCTGGTCTTCGCCGGTACGATCCCTGGCGCCACATTGGAAGATCAGATGCAGGTGCGCCTGCGATCCAATGCCGACTGGCAGTCCAACAGCCGGCGACTGAATTTCCACTTCGAACTGGACGTCGACTGAATCCGCCATGTCCATTGCGCCTCTGAGAGCCATGCTTCGCCCGTCGCATACGCTGCTGGGTTGGGCGTGCGCCTGGGTCCTCGTCGTCTTGCCGACCAGCATCCAGGCACAGGGCTTCGCCGCCTACATCACGCCGCCACGTTTCGAAGTACAGGCCACGCCCGGCCAATCGCTGCGCCAAGTGCTGGAGATCCAGCACGTGGGGTCGCAGAAGGGCAACTACCGCATCTACACCAGCGACTGGACACTGCAGTCTGACAACTCCGTCACTTTCAGCGACGAGCTCGCCGCGGACAGCTGCCGGCCCTGGGTGGCGATCGAGCGGCGTGAACTCACGATCGAGTCGGGCGCCCGCTACCGCTACCGCTTCGAGATTACGCCTCCGCCCGGCACGCCGGCGCGCGAGTGCCGCTTTGCGATCATGGTGGAGGGACTGGACCCCGCTCGGGTTCAGGGCAGCTTCAACTTCCCCGTTGGTGGCCGTATCGGCGTCATCGTGTACGCCACCATCGGCGACGCAGCGCCGCAACTGGACATTGCAGCCACGCGTGTGACCACCGTCAATGGCAAGCCCACCGCCATGATCGATGTGCGCAATCGCGGCAACGCCCACGGCAGACTCGAAGGTTTCGCCAACGCCACCGACGCCACGGGCGCACGCTTCGAAATAGCCCCTGCCGATTTGCCCATCATGCCGGGAGAAACGCGCGGCATCGCGATCAGCCCTGTGGCCGAAGACGGCAAACCAGCCCCCGAGATCCGCTTTCCGCTGACCGTGAAGGGCTCCTTCGAATGGGGCAAGAACCGCCTGCCGCTGGACGCCAGCTTCACTCCATGACGGGAGGGGTGACGCGCCCTTCCCGCTGCCTTCTGGTCTTCCTGGGTCTTGCGACTCCGCTGATCGGTGTATGGGCACAAGGTGCGTCCGGGCAGGCCACCGCAAGCGCACCCGCCGCCTATGTGGACCGGGTGATCGAGAACCTGCCCCCCGAACCCGCAGACGACGGTGAGGCTTATGCCTACAACCGGGAAGGCTTGCCGCGTTTTCTTCGGCTGGAGACCCGACTGGGCTCCCAACCGTTTGACCAGGCCCAAAGCACCCGCATCGGCTACGGCATCTACGGCTTGCTGGAAACGCCCAACCACGGCACGCTGTCGATCGACGGCACCTATGCTCCTCGCGACAGCAGCGGCACACTCACCCTGCGCCAGCGCGCCATGCCGCTCGATGGGGGCTGGCTCGTCAGCAATGAGCTCGGTGTGATCAACGCGCCCTCTCCGGACGTCACGCGCCTGCCTTCTCGCGTGTACGTGCCCTCGGCCATCTTGCGGGGCCTGAGCACCGAGTGGCAAAACGCTGGCCAGGGCATGCAGTTGCAGGCCTCCACCGGAGAGCCCGGACGGCTGGACTTCCTGCCCGCCAGCGGGTTTCGGCGATTGCAGGGTCAACGCACCACCCTGGGTGGCCAGTGGCGACTCAATGCCGGCGGGGCGGATTCGCTGACACACCAAGGGTGGACCGTGGCAATTCGGCACGAAGATGCGCGCAACGTGTCGAATCTGGACACCCCGGTGCTGCCCGGTGACATCGTCGACGCGAACTCCAGCTTGCTGGTGCTCAGGCACGAAAGTGGTGAACACCGCATTCAGGGCCAGGTGGTGAGCACCCAGGCCAGCAACGTGAGCGGCTCCCGCAGCGGCTTCTGGGTCGACAGCGAATGGGACGACGGGCCTCGCCGGCACGGCGCGGGCGTGTACCGCCTTGAGCCCGACCTGACTTGGGCACAGTTGCCCCTGGCCAACGACATCATGGGCGCCTATGTGCGGTCGAGTTGGCGCACTCGCCAGTGGTCGGCCGAGGGCTCGGTGGACTGGTTGGATTCTGTCAGCGGACGCAACAGCAGCGGCTTTTTCGCCAACGGCTCTGCGCGCTGGCGCCTCAATCGGGACCACTCGCTGGGAGTGGGTGGCACGGTTCGGCGGTTCAACGGTGACGCATGGAGCACCTTTGCTGACTGGCGTTTTCAGAACAGTTGGGGCAACAGCGGCCTGCGCCTTGAATTCGCAGGCGGTGGCGACCTACCGAGCTCACGCGGCCTGAGCTGGGACCAGGAATGGTTGGTGCCGCAAGGCTGGGCGCTGTCCACCAGTTTGGGCACCAACAACTACGGTGCCACCCAGAGCCTGCCCGCCGAAACCACTTGGAATGCTGCGCTCAGCGCTTCCGCGCCCTTGTCCAACAAGGCAAGTCTGCGTGGCAACCTCAGTACCGAGCGCAACGACAACGGACAGTCGCGACACAGCCTGAATCTGGGCGCCAACTGGCGCATCGACCCTCGCTGGAGCCTGGAGGGCTACTACAACCGCTCCACCGGCCGCAGCCGCTTCAATCCCTCGCTCGATCCGCTGGCGCCGTTGCCGGTGTTCGTCCCGGATTCAGACCGCTCGTTCTATGCCGTACTGCGCTACGAATTCGACGCGGGCAGCCGCAACGTGCCCCTGGGGGGCAAGGCGGCCGATGGTGGCGGTCGTATCGAAGGCACTGTGTACTTCGACGCCAACCGCAGCGGCACCCAGGAGGCCAGTGAAACCGGTGTACCCAACGTGACCGTTTTCCTGGACAACCGCTATGCCGTGCGCACCGACAGCCAGGGCCGTTTCGAGTTTCCGTTCGTGGCCAGCGGACCGCGCACGGTCACCGTTCGCCCCGACACCCTGCCATTGCCGTGGAACGTGGTGGATCAGGGACAGGTGAAATTGGATGTCCGTTTGCGCGAGAGCGTCTCGCTGACCATCCCTGTTCAACGCAGCGAATAGGCTGGGCGGGGATTGTCCGAGCCGGGCAGCGGGTCTCAAGTTCTCGAACAGGGGGTCGATAGTGGGACATGTCCCGCTCATTGCGCCCCCTTCTTGCCTGCCTGACCTCCAGCGCGCTGCTGTTGGTTCCTGCGCCCAGCATGGGCGAGAGCACCATGGTGATCCAGGGAAATGCAGGCGCATCGCTGGACTTCCGCATCATCATTCCGCCCATCATGCGGGTGCTGGAAAACAGCCATCCCACACAAATGGACCCGCTCGCCGGCGGAGACTGGAGTGCCGAGCAGCGGCTGGTGATCGTGTCCAACATGAAACGCGGCTTCTGCGTGACGCTGCGCATGAGTTCGCCCGAAGTCGACGCCTGGCGTCTGCAGACGGAACAGTCCGGGGGCATCACGCTCAGCCCGGTGAACGATGGCTATCGGCTGTGCACGCCCCGCGCCGGGCGCTACACATTGCTGCTGCAGCACGACTTTGAAGCCGCGCGCAACACCCTTCCCACCGCATCCCTGCGCTGGCCGGTGCAGACAGACATCACGGCGCTTTGAAGCGCGTGAAGCGCGTGAAGTGCGATCGCACCGAACCGTTCAACCAACTGATCAGAGCTGGCAGCTGAAGCTGGCGGCACTGTCCAGGCTGCCACTGCCGCTGTAACGCGCCACCTTCGGCCAGGGGCACAGCGGTCGCGCGCGGTTCGCCGCCCAGCCAACCGGTACTTCAGCGTTCACGCCGCCCAGGTTGCCGGCACCGCGCGCCGAGGCGGTGACGCTGTCGGGTGTCACACCGCGCTCGACCCAGTCGACCAGCGAAGCCAGCATGTCGAACTGATCGGTTGCCGGGCCGCCCGAGCAGTGGCCCATGCCCGGCACGAGGTACAGGCGCGCGAAGGCGGCGGCGTCCGCGTGGTTGGCGGCGACACCCCGCGCCCAGTTGGCACTGTCGTCGGCCGAGAAGATCGGGTCGCTCACGCCGTGGTAGACCATGATCTTGGCGCCGCGGTTGCGCACGGCGGAGAGTTGCGTCGGATTGGGTGGCGTCATGAAGCTCATGGCCGACTCGGTGTAGGTCGCGTTCGTTGCGCTGATGGACGCGAACATGCTGTCGACGTTGCCGGTGAGCGCAAAGGCCGGCCCGTCAAAGGGGAGCGTGGCCGGCGGCACGGCGAAGATCACGCCGACCGCGCCCGAGTCCAGGTTCACCGGCGCAGTGAACTCCCAGAATGGAATGCCACCCGCGCCCAGGCCGGCGTCGTACGGAAAGCTGGCGTAGATCGGCGCACCGGTGCTGGTGGTGGCGCCGCTGAAGATGGGGGCGATCGCGGTTTTCTGGGCGTCGCTCAGACACGTGCCGTCGCGCGCTCCAGGGCAGCTCGGAACATCCAGCGCCAGTGAGAAGTTGCTGCGACAAGCCTCGACGTCCTGAATCAAGCCATCGGTGGAACCATCGAGCGCATCGCATTTGCTCAGCACCGCTGCGGCCACCGTAGCGCGCTCGGCGTTGGTGAAACCGGTCGCGATATTGGCCGGGTCGGTGGCCACGCTGGCATAGCGCTGACCGCCGAAGATGTTGGCCACCGCGGCCTTGGGCAGGTTGTAACCGGGCGCGCCGGCGAGGTAGCCATCGTATTGCTCGGGCATGCGGGCAAAGGCGTTGAACACGTGGCGCCCGCCGTTGCTGCAGCCGCCAAAGTAGGAGCGGTCGGGCGCCTTTCCGTACGCACCGGCCAGCACGCTTTTCGCCATGGGCGTGAGCTTGGCGGCGGCCTGGTAGCCATAGTCGAGCCGGGCCTGGGGATCGATGCCGAAGAACGGTCCCAATGCGCCGGCGTGGCCGGCATCCGAGCTGAGCACCGCGAAGCCCTTGTGCAATGCGTGGGTGAGCGGACCCCCACCGGTGGCGCCGGTGGCGGTCACCACACTACCGTCGATGCCGCCGTTGCCCTGGTGGAAGAAGCGGCCGTTCCAGGCCAGCGGCAAGCGGATCTCGAAGGAGATCGCATAGGCGTTGCCGTCAACGGTGCTGGTGCGCTCGAACATCTTGCCCGTGACCAAACAATGCGCCGGCACTGGCTGGCCGCCCACGGTCAGCGTGCCTGCGACCACGTCGGTGCTCGCAGTGAGGGTGGTGTTCGCAAGACCGGCGAGGCGCGCCACGAGGTCGGTGCAGTTGCCCACCAAGGCGCCGGGGGTGGCCTGGCTCAGTTGGGGAATCACTGGCGGCGCGGCCGGCGGCGTGGGGGGCGGCGGGCCGTCCGAGCCGCCACCGCAGGCGACCAGACCAATCGCCGCGAGCAGGGGCAGGGGCAGGCGCGAGATGAGAGCGTGCATGGGAAATGTCTCCTTGTTGTGGTGATGCCAGATAGTTAAGTTACTAATCTATCTATCTCCCCACATCCGTACATACCCGAAGCCATCGTTGCAGGACAATCCGCGCATGCCGCAACGACCCGCACCCGACGAGACCCCGGCCGGACACCTGTCCGAAGCCGGCCTGCAAGGCATCCTGGGCTACCAGATCGCCCAGGCCCAACTCAGCACACTCGACATCTTTCAGCAGCGCATCGGCAAACCGCACGACCTGCGGCCGGTGGAGTTCACCATCCTGGCACTGGTGCACCACAACCCGGGTGTGAGCGCGCGCCAGCTCGCGCGCGCGCTGGCTGTCACGCCTCCGAACCTCACCAACTGGCTGGAGCGCCTGGAGCGGCGCGGCCTGGTCTCACGCGAGCGCAGCGACACCGACCGCCGAACACAACACGTGAGCACCACCCCCAAGGGGGCCAAGATCGCGCGCGCGGCAGCCGAAAGCGTGATCGAAGGCGAACGCGTGACCTACGACCACCTGAGCGGTGCCGAGCGCGCCATGTTGTTGGAGCTGTTGCACAAGGTGGCGTCGCGCCGCCCTCGCTGAGGGCTCACCTCCAGGGCCTGTTCCTGCCCTAACGAGGCACCAGCACCCACATTTGCAGCGGCTGCTTGAGCGCTGCCGCGGTGATGTAGGCCTCGTCGCTCCAGCCGCCCCAGCCCGTGAACAGGTCGGCGCGCACCGCGCCCACGATGGCGCCGCCCGTGTCCTGCGCCATCACCAGTTTCTGCACGTTGAGCGTGGGGCCCGTCGATGCGAGCCACACGGGTGTGCCGTAGGGAATGCTCTGCGGATCGACCGCGATGGAGCGCCCAGGCGTGAGCGGCACGCCCTGTGCGCCGCGCGGGCCGAAGCGGGCGTCGAATTCCGACAGCGCCTCCTCGCGGAAGAACACCGTGCGCGGGTTGCTCCACAGCATCTCGTTCAGGCGCTGCGGGTTCTGCGCCGCCCAGGCCTTGATGGAGGCCCAGGAGGCTTCGCGGATCGCGCCTTGATCGAGCAGCCAGCGGCCCACACTCTGGTACGGCTGGCCGTTGTGCGCGGCGAACGCCACGCGCACCTGGCGTGCGCGGCCGTCGGCCTCCACCACGTTGAGGCGGCCCGAGCCCTGGATCTGCAGGATCAGCGCATCGATCGGGTCGGCCAGCCAGGCCACGGCGCGGCCCTGCAGCGCGGCCTGCGCGGCGGGCAGGGTGTCGATCTCCTGGCGGCTGTACCAGGCTTGCCCATTGCGCAGCCCGGCGGGGGGTGCAAAGAGCGGCGTGCGGTGGGTGGGGGTGGGCACGCGGCTGGCCGCCATGATGGGTTCGTAGTAGCCGGTGAGCAGTCCGTCGGGCGTGCCGCCGTCGGGCTCGGTCACCCGATAGGGCACGAAGCGACGCATCACCCAGGCCTGCTGCTCGGCTGCGGTGGCGATGGAGAGCTGGCGCAGTTCCGCGCACGGGCCGGCCTGACCCTGGGCGGGGCGCTCGCAACCGCGGACCCACGCGTTCCAGGCTTCGTGCAGGCTGTCTTGTCCCCAGCCCGGCAGCTCGCTCCAGCGCGCTGGCGTCCAGCGACTCTTGCCGCGCTGGATCGCGGGGGGTAGGGCACCCGCATCGCCCGGCATGTCGGCCACCGGGGGGCTGGGCACCGTCACAGGCGCAGGACCTCGCACCGGGCCCACCGCGCACGACCACAGGCTTCCTACAATGGCCACGCCCGTCCCCATCTTCATGACCGCCCGAAAAACCTGATCGAACCGATCCATGACCTTGTTGTTGCTTGAAGCGCTCGGCGCGCTGGTGTTGCTGGTATTCATCGTGTGGTGGACCATGTTTTCAGGGCGCAAGGGAGGCGAGTTGCCCGAGGATGTGGAGCGCCAGAAGCGCGACCAGCCTGAGGACCGCTGAGGCGCCGCGGGGCGCTCAGGGCCGCAGCGCATTGGCCAGCTCCACGGCCGACTTCACGCCCATCTTGTCGAACACGCGCGATCGGTGAACCTCCACCGTGCGCACGCTGATGTTGAGTTGATCGGCCACCAGCTTGTTGGGCAGACCGGCGACGACGAGATCCATCACGTCACGCTCACGGTCGGTGAGACTGCTCAGGCGTTGCTGCAACTCGCGCTGCACGCGCCGGCGGGCCAACACCTGGGCCGACTGGTCCAGCGCACGCTCCACCCGATCGACCAGCGCGTTGTCGGAAAACGGCTTCTCGCAAAAATCGAACGCACCGCGCTTGACCGCGTCCACTGCGGTGGCCACATCGGCATGGCCCGACAGAAAGATCACGGGCATGACCTCTTGCCAGGGCAAGGCCTGCAAACGCTCGAACAGGGCCAGCCCGCTCATGCCGGGCATGCGCACATCGAGCAGCACACAACACGGCGTGGTGGGCTCGTTGTGCCAGGCTTGGGCGTCGCCCAGGAATGCCTCGGCGCTGTCGTACCCGTCGCTCACCAGCCGGCGCGTGCGCAGCAGCCAGGCCAACGCATCGCGCACGCCCGCGTCGTCATCGACGAGGTAGATCTTGGCGTCGAGGTGCTGGGTCATGGCCGGATGATAAATGTGGAAACAAGCGAAAAGGGCGGAGCGTGCGGACCCATCAATCTGACTTGGGCAGCGTGAAGCGGAACACCGTTCCTTTGGGCTGGTTCGGCTCGTACGTCAGCGCCCCGCCGTGCTGCTCGATCACCGTGCGGCACAGGCTCAGTCCCAGCCCCATGCCTTCGGCGCGGGTGGTGAAGAAAGGGGTGAAGAGTTTCTCCTGAACCTCGATGCTCAGCCCCTGGCCGAGGTCGCTCACTTCGAAGGTGATCCATTCCTTGTGCTGCTCGCCACCCGGACGCCGCCCGGAATGCAGTCGCGTCTGGTGCACGGCGATCCTGAGAACGCGCACACCTGTGTCCAGCGACCGATCGTCCAGCGCCATGGCCTGCATGCCGTTGCGCGCCAGATTGAGCAGCACCTGCTCGACCATGGTCCGATCGCATTGCACCGGCGGGCAACCGGGTGCGATGTCGATCTGCAACTGGATGCCCTGCTTCTTGGCCTGCAACACCAGCAAGGGCTGAATGGCATCGATCAGCGTGCGCGGGGACACCGCTTCGCGCACCTGTTCGCGACGCCTCACGAAATCGGTCACGCTTTTGATCACCCGGCCTGCTCGCTCGGCCTGCTCGCTGATGCGGCGCATGGCCTGCGAGAGGTCGGCTTGCGGCAGTGCCCCCTCGGGCTGGTCCAGCAGGTTGATCGCGCCGCTGGCGTAGCTGGAAATCGCCGCCAGTGGCTGGTTGAGCTCGTGGCTGAGCAGCGAGGCCATCTCGCCCACCGTGGCCAGGCGGGCGGTGGCCTGCAGGCGCTCCTGCGAAGTGCGGTTGAGGTCCTCCACGCGGCGCTGCTCGGTGAGGTCAAGGATGGCGCTCATGAAGCCGGTCTGTTTGCCCTGGGCGTCGATCAGCGGAGCTTCGATGATCAGCACCGGAAAACGCGTGCCGTCGGAGCGCTGGAACACCGACTCGTATCCCTCGCGCGGCAGCGTCTGTCCGGCCAGCCGAACCAGCTGGCGCTTCTGGTATTCGTCCACCAGCTCGGGCGGCCACCAGGGCGCGGGCAAGCCGGTGCCGATCAGCTGTTCGGCGCTCAGCCCCACCATTTCGCAGAACGCGGGATTGACGTAAGTGATGCGCCCGGTCATGTCGCGCGCGCGCAGGCCGGTCACCAGCGAATCTTCCATGGCCTTGCGAAACGCCAGCGCGTCGCCCACCTCCAGTTCGGCGCGCTGACGCAGGCGTGTGTCGCGCGCCAGCAGCGCCAGCACGGCCAGCAAGGCGAGCGACAGCGCGCTCACCACCGCGGTGAGCACGTTGGGGAACAGGCCGCCCACCAGACGCGGGCTTTGCAACTGCAGGATCAGCGTGTGTCCGGGAAGTTCGAGCACCGCATTGGCGCTGAGGGTGCGGCGCGTGCCGGGCACCATGCGGTGCAGCGCCAGCCGCGTGCCATCTGCGTCGTTGAACGACAGGCCTCGGCCGCGCAGCTCGTCACTTTTGGTGAATTCCGACAGCACGCCGGGCAACGAATAGGTCGCCACCAGAAACCCGTTGGCCACACCCGAGCGCACCACCGGCAGGCACATCTCCATCAGTTCCATGCCCAGCCCGTCGCGCATGGGCCAGAAGTAGCTGGACGAATACGCCGGACCCGACAGGCGCTGCGCATTGTCGCAAGCGAGTTTCACGTCGGCCACGGCGCGCGTGCGATCTAGGTAGGCAAACACATCGCTCAGGTACGGCGTGTCGCGGTGGCTGATGAGCCGCTGCGCGGTGTCGCGCCACTCCAGCCGCACCAACTCGCGGTGCTGCGACAGCAACTCGGCGGCCGGCGCATTCCAGCTGTCGGCGGTGGGCGCCACGCTGTTGAGCGATTGCAGGGTCTGCACATTGCGCACGAGCGCGTTGCGGATGTCGCTGGCCACCGCTGAGGCTTCCTGCTCCAGCGCCTGCTGGTCGCGTCCTTCCTCGTACTCGCGGGCCAGGAACACCAGCACCACCAACAAGACGAGCACCAGCAGCACCAGGGCGGCCCACAGGGCCCAGCGACGCGAGCCGGGGTCGCTGTGTTCGTGAGGTGGGCCCTCGACGTTCAATCGGGTACCTTCGCCCTGCGGGCTGCGGTGCGAGCTAGCTTGGGAACGGCCCGGCGCGGCGCTCATGCGCTTCAGAGGCGCCGGTGCTGCAGCGAAGGGAGCTGCTCGCGCACGCTGCGCAGCTGCTCGAAGTCCAGCTCGGCCATCACCACGCCGGGGCCTTCGGCCTGCAGGGCCATGACACCGCCCCACGGGTCGATGATCATGGTGTGGCCCCAGGTGCGTCGGCCGTTTTCGTGCAGGCCACCCTGCGCGCTGGCGATCACGAAGGCCTGGTTCTCGATCGCACGCGCGCGCAGCAGCACTTCCCAGTGCGCCTGGCCCGTGGTGTGGGTGAAGGCCGAGGGCACCAGCAGCACATCGGCCGCCAGCATGCGGTAGAGCTCGCCGAAGCGCAGGTCGTAGCACACGCTCTGGCCCACGCGCCAGTGCTGCCCGCTGGCGTCGCGGCAGTCGAACACTGTGGGTGTCTCACCCGCACGCAACACCGACGCCTCGTCGTAGTGTTCGCGCCCGTTGTCGTAGCGGAACAGGTGGATCTTGTCGTAGCGGCTGGCGCATTCACCGCGCGGGTTGTAGGCCAGCGACGCGTTGGCGGCGTGCGTGGGATCGTCGGTGGCCATGGGCAGGGTTCCGCCCACGATCCACATCTTCAGGTCGCGCGCACAGTCCGACAGGAAGTCCTGCACCGTGCCCAGACCGGGGGTTTCGGCCAGCACCAGCTTGTCTTCGTCCTTGGCGCCCATGAAGCAAAAATACTCCGGCAACACGGCGAGCTCGGCGCCGGCATTGGCAGCCTGGCGCAGCAGCCGCAGCGCATCGCTGAGGTTGGCGTCCAGGCTGATGCCGGAGACCATCTGGATCGCAGCGACCTTCAAGCGGCCTGGCGCCGGGGGTTGGTGAAGCAGTGTCATGGCGTGTCTTTCGGTGGGCCGCAATGCGCGACCGGGGCACTCGGGTGGATCAGCTTACTGCAGTGGGCGGGGGGGCGCGGTGGGCGGGTCGCGTTCGACCTTGGCCACCTGCGGATCGGCCCAGCTGCCGGTGACGTGGAACTGCTGCGTGCCCGCGCTCTGCAGCGGCTGGCGCAGGAGGAATTGCGCGAGGAAGCTGCCCAGGCCGATGGCGGGGTTGATGGCGGTGGCGATCAACGATGCGGTGCCTGCGTTGATCTCGGGCACCACCACCACCTTGAGGTCTTGCTGTTCGCGCGCCAGATCGGCCGTGCCTTCCATCAGCACGGCGGCATTCACGCCTTTCATCTGCAGGTTGTTGGTGAAGAGCACGCCCTGCTCGATGCGCGCGTCACCGCGCACGAAGTCGAACGCGAAGCCGTCGGAGAACACGTCGCGGAAATCCAGCGCCAGGCGACGCGGCAGCGCCTGCAGGCTGAGCACGCCGAGCAGGCGGCCCGCGCCGGGCTCGACCTTGAGGAACTGGCCGCGCTCGAAGTCGGCTTGCAGCTGGCCCGAGAGCGTGGGGTAGTCCAGCGCCAGCGGCGAGCCGATCCAGCCGATGCTGCCCTCGATGCGGCCCTTGCCCCCGCGCACCAGACCCGGGCGGTTGAAGCGCGTGAGCAGCGCGCCGGAATCGTCCACATCGAGCCGGAAGCTCAACGCCGTGCGGCGCTGCTCCTGCGGGAGGCTTGCCGCCGACAGCGGCGCCCAGTTGCCCGTGGCACTCAGCCGGGCTTCGGGCACCGCGAGCTTGAGCTTGGTCAGTCGCCATTCACCCGCACGGCTCGGGCCCCCGCGGTTGACGGCTTCCACCTCGACACGTCCCAGCCGGCGCCCGGCGATCTCCAGGTCTTCGACCGCAATGTCGAGCGCGGGCACGCTCGTGGGCTGGCGCAGGAGCTGTTCGACGTCGGTGGCCACGGTGGGCTCCAGCTTGAGGCGTGCCAGCCGGGCAAAGACACTGCCTGCGGTGTTGGGGCCGGCCTGGCGCACTTCCACGTATCCGTTGAGCTCGTCGGCGGTCACGTTGGCCCGCCACTGCGAGCCCTCTCGCGAGCCGCCCACCACCACGCGGTTGAAGGTGCGGCCCTCCAGCGTCAAGCGGTTGGCGCGCAGTGCCAGTGTGGTGGGCAGGTAGGCCAGCTCGGCGTCCGGGTCGATCGCGCTGGGAGCGGTGGGCGTGGGCACGCGCACACCCGCATGGCTGGCCAGCTTGGACCAGGCGTCAACGTCAAGCTGGTCGAACCGCAGGTTGCCCGCCACGCCCGCGGCGGGCATCGGGGCCACGTCACCGCCCTCCAGCCCCAGCGCCACGCTGCCGCGCAACACGCGGGGCACCGGGCCGGAGAGGTCGCGCTCGTACCGCAGCGCCACCAGCGGCGCCAGCGCCGAACCCAGCTCCAAGCCAACGCGGTCGGTGTTGGCCGCACCGTCCGCCACCGTCAGCACCGCGCTGTCCAGCCGCAGCGGCAGGCTGGCCTCGGCCGTTTTGCCCAGGGGTGCGGGCAGACTCAAGGCCATGCCCTGCAGATCGCTGCTCACCTCCAGCTCGGGCACGCCACCGCGAAAACCGAGCTGCGCCGTGTAGGCCGCGGTGCCCGACGCGTTCTGGAACAGGCGCGAGACAGCACCCAGCTCGCCATCGCGCAAGCCCTCGGCACTGGCCACGCCCTGGCCATGAAACTGCAGACGAGCCGTGCCTTGCGGGTTGGTGCGCAGGCCGCCCTCGAACTTGAGATCCCCACCCAGCAGGCGTGTATTGCCCCCCAGCACGACAAACCCCTGCTCGGTGAACGCCAGGGTGCCGCGCGTGCGCGCCAGCAGCGGCGCGGCCGGACTCATCTTCAGGTCATTGCCCTCGAACTGAACCGTGCCCGCCACCGTCGAGGCCTCCAGTTTGAACAAAGGCAGCTTGAGGGCCAGGCCCACCTGTGCAGTGCCTCCCACCCTGGCCTGGGCCAGGACGGCGTCGGTCATCGCGTTGAGCGGTGAGGTTTGCACGAACCCCAGCATGTCGCTGGCCAGGCCTTGCGCCTTGGCCTTGACGGTGAGCGTCGTGTTGCCAGCCAGATCGTCCAGATCGACCACGCCTTCGCTCAGGCGCACACCGGAGGCGCCGGCCAACCCCGAGGTGCCACCCGTCACCCTCAAGGCCAGGTGGTCCAGCACCAGCTGGCCCGAGAAGCCCCGCAGGCCAGCCCAGGGTGCAGAGCCGCTGGGCTGGAAACTCGCGGGCAGGTAGTCAAAATCAACGTCGCTCAACTCGGCCGAGATGCGGAATTCGCTTGGCGCGGTCGCACTCTTGAAGGGCATGCCGTCCATGTCGCCCTGCATGCGAAACGCCACCTGAGCGGCCCGGCCTGCCCGCACGGCCTCGCGCACATAGCGCCTTGCTTCGGCATTGACGGTCAGCGGCAGGTAGCGGTACACCCGGGTGCCTTCGCCGCGGGTGAGGTTGGCCGTGAGATCGAGCACGCCGGGGAAGCGCGACTTCGACGGGCTGGTGGCGGGGTCGCTGGTGTGCCACTTCACCTGGCCGCTGCCCTCGGTGTCGGCATTGGCCATCTTCAGGTTGTCCAGCTGGGCCTCGATGCGGTCCCCCTGAATCCGCCACGACGCGTCGGCCTCCAGGCTCTGCAGCGGAATGCGTGGCTCCTCGAACACGTCGGGCAGCTCGACCGAGCCGTCGGCCACGGTGACACGAGCGCGCCCACCGTCCTGGGTGAGTTCGAAATCGACCGTGGCGCCGGCGATGCCGGGTCGCCCGGGCAGCGGGTAGTTGCCTCGGCTGGACATCTGCCCGCTGGGCTCGCCCGTCAGTGCCAGGCCCTGTACGCGACCGCGCGCCTGATAGGTGCCCTGCGCCCAGTCGATGGCCGCGTCGGGGCTCTCGTTGATCGCCGTGGCAAGCCCCTGCCAGCGCGCCGTGAATCCGTCCATCTGGCCCGCAGGCTTGAGGCGCTCCAGCAGGCCGCGCGTGGCGTCGGGCAGCGGCAGGCGCTCGGCAATGGCCGCCAGCACCGCCAAGTCGAGCTGCTCCGCGCTGAGCGCCACGCTGCTCGCCCGCTTGGCCTGCGCCGCGGTGTACTGCAACTGCAGGCGTCCACCCGGCCAGGTTTCGCCCTCGCGGGTTCGAAAGCGCAGGTTCTCGGAGGTCACGCCAAAGCCGTCGGCACCCCACTGCGCAGCCAGCCGGCCTTGCACGTTCTCCAGCGCCAGCGGCGGCAGACTGGGGCCGAGTTGAGCCTCCACGTTCTGCAGCGCCAGATCGGCCGTGACATCGGCCACCTGCCCCCGCGCTACCTGGGCCCAGGCGCGCAGCGCCCCCTGACCGGCGCGCACGTCCACACCCCAGTCGGACAGGTCCACGTAGCTGCGCAAGCGCGCCACGTCCACGTGGGTGAAATCGGCAAACAGCTCGCCACTCCAGTCGTGCCACACCGGCTGCTCGGGCGCGCGACGGCCCAGGCTGATCAGCCGCTCACGCATCTGGCCGCGCAGGCTGATGCGCTCACCCCATTCCGGCGGCGGCGTGGCGTCGACGCGCCAGAGGTGGGTGCGGGCGGTGTTGCGCGCCACGAAATCGAGATCGCTCAACGCCAGCACAGGCTGCTGGCGCAAGTCATCGGTCCAGCGCACCGTGCCGTGCCGGATCACGAATTCGCTCTGCGAGAAAAACCAGTCGACCGCGGCGCTGTCACCCGGTTTGGGTCCGGACATGTCCAGCCCCGCCACCTCGATGCGCCCTTGCACGGTGCGGCGCACATCGAGCACCGGCGCCTCGATCACGACCTGCTCGAAGCCTCCTCGCCAGAGCGATCGCACCGACACCGCCGTGCGCACCAGGGGCAGCTGCAGCGCCACACGCCCTTGCGCATCGATGAGCTGCACGTCGCGCAACTCGAAGGAGGGCACCAGGGCCGGCAGAAAACCCATGGCACTGCTACCCGATTCCGCCCGGATCTCACCGATGCGAACCGGTACCCCGACCGCCGTGGTCGCCCACCTTTCCAGGTCGGGGCGCCATTCGCCGATTCGGGGCACAATCGCGCCATTCAAACCGGCCCAGGTCAGTGCGAAGAGCCCCCAGACACCCAGCAGCAGCCACAGCAACAGACGGCTGGCCACAGCGAGTGTCTTGAGGGTTCTTGAGGCTCTTGCGTGTGACGCAGAGGAAGCATGGGGCGCCGGGCTTTGATGGTTCATGTCCAACGCAAATTATGACGGTCAGTCATCTCACGGGTTCCACCACAGGCGTTTCCGCTTTGTCATCAAATGTGAACGCATTGCCTGGGTTGACGCTGGCTGATCGCCGGGCGGAGCACTCGCGTTTCGTGCAACGCGTGCGCCGACGCTACCCCGACGAGCTCGTCTGCCTGCCCGACGGTGTGCCGGACCGCGCGTCGATGCAGGCTGGCCTGGCCACCTTGGTCCAGCGTGGACTGCCCATGCCGGCGGCGCTGCGGGTGCTGCGCCAGCTGGTGCTGGAGCGGCTGGTGGTGCTGGACTGCGAACAAGGTGCGCCCTTGGAGGCGGTCACGCGGGCCGTGACCGAATTGGCCGAGATCGCGCTCGATGTGGCGTGCGCACTGGCCTTTCACGAACTCGACGACCTCTTTGGCGCGCCCCAATACACGGACGCAGAAGGACAGACCGTGCGCGCCCAGCTGTGGGTGGTGGGCATGGGCAAGCTCGGCGCGCGCGAACTCAATGTGTCGAGCGACATCGACCTGATCTACGTGTACGACCACGACGGCGAGACCGCCGGCAACGCCCAGGGCCGCAACCGCATCAGCAACCACGAGTATTTCGGCAAGGCGGTCAAGCACATCTACAACACCGTGGGTGAGACCACCGAACACGGCAACGTGTTCCGTGTCGACCTCGCGCTGCGCCCCAATGGCAACTCGGGCCCCAGTGCGGTGTCGCTCGGCGCGCTCGAAGAATATTTCCTGGTGCAGGGCCGCGAGTGGGAGCGCTTCGCCTGGCTCAAAAGCCGCGTGATCGCGCCAGCGGCCTGCGTGGCGGCCGGTGGCGCCAATGCCCTGCGCGGCTCGGTGCTGCCCTTCGTGTTCCGCCGTTACCTCGATTACGGCGTGTTCGAGGCGCTGCGCACACTGCACCGACAGATCCGCGAGCACGCCTCCAAACGCGCCGCCGGCAACCCGGGCCGTGCCAACGACGTGAAGCTCTCGCGCGGCGGCATCCGGGAGGTTGAGTTCACCGTGCAGCTGCTGCAGGTGGTGCGTGGCGGCCAGTTCCCCGAGCTGCGCACCCGGCCCACGCTGGACGCGCTGCCCCGCCTGTGCCGCGCCGGCCTCATGCCGCAGGCCTCGGCCGACGCGCTGGACGAGGCCTACCGCTTTCTGCGCCGCGTCGAGCACCGCATCCAGTACCTGGACGACCAGCAAACCCATGTGATGCCCACGCGCGACGACGACCTCGCCTGGCTGGCCGCCACCATGGGTTGCGCCAATGTGTGTGAGTTCCTGCATGCACTCGATGCCCACCGCGAGCTGGTGGCTCAAGAATTCGACACGCTGCTGGGGGGCCCCACCAACGGGGGCTGCAACGGCAAGGGTTGCAACGGCAAGAACGGCAGCGCGCCACGCAACTCGGTGGAAGACCTGCAGAGCGTGCTCGCCCAGTTGCCGGTGGCGTTTGCCGCCAAGGTGGCGCAGTGGTGCGAACACCCGCGCGTGCTGGCTCTCAAGGAAGACAGCCGCATGCGACTGGTGCGGCTGGTGCAGCGCACCGGCGCATGGCTCGAAGAAGGTCGGGTGAGCGAAGAGGCCGCGCTGCGCATGGCCGACTGGATCGAGCCGCTGCTGCGCCGCGACAGCTACCTCGCCCTGCTGCAGGAGCGGCCCTCGGTACACGAGCGCCTGCTGCGCCTGCTGGGTGCCGCCAAGTGGCCCGCGCGCTACCTGCTGCAGCACCCTGGCGTGATCGACGAGCTGGCCAGCCAGCAATTGCTCACCGACCGTTTCGATGCGGCCCAATTCGAGGCCGAGCTCGAATCGCGCCGCGCCGCGCTGCACTCCACCGGCGAAGACGACGACGAAGCACTGCTCAACCTGCTGCGCCGCGCCCACCACGCCGAGGTGTTCCGCACGCTGGCGCGCGACCTGGAAAAAGTGCTCACGGTCGAGCAGGTGGCCGATGACCTGTCGGCCCTGGCCGATTCGGTGCTGCGCCTGACCGCGCGCTGGTGCTGGGCGCGCCTGAAGAACCGCCACCGCGACGAGCCCGCCTTCGCCATCATTGGCTACGGCAAGCTCGGCGGCAAGGAGCTGGGCTACGGAAGCGACCTGGACATCGTGTTTGTCTACGAAGACGAGCACGAGAACGCCGGCGAGATCTACGCCGCCTTCGTGCGCAAGATGATCAACTGGCTCACGGTGAAGACCGGTGAGGGCGACCTGTTCGAGATCGACACCGCGCTGCGACCCAACGGCAACTCGGGCCTGCTGGTCACGAGCTTTCAGGCCTACACCAACTACCAACAGCAACGCGGTAGCAACACCGCCTGGACCTGGGAACACCAGGCCATGACGCGCGCACGCTTTGTGCTCGGCGGCGTGTCGCTGGCAGGGCGTTTTGATGCGGTGCGCGAAGACGTGATCACCGCGCTGCGCGATGGCGATTCGCTGGCGCGCGAGATCGTGGCCATGCGCGAGAAGGTGCGCCAGGCGCACCCGGTGCGCGGCACCCGGTTCGATGTGAAGCACAGCCCCGGTGGCATGGTGGACGTGGAGTTTGCCGTGCAGTACCTCGTGTTGCTGCACTCGCGCACCCACCCCGAGTTGCGCTTCAACACCGGCAACATCAACCTGCTGCGCCGCGCCGAGGCGACCGGTCTTCTCACGCCCGGCATGGGCGAGGCAGCGGCCAAGGCGTACCGCGAACTGCGCCAGATCCAGCACCGCGCGCGTCTGGACGAAGCCCCCACGCAGGTGGATGCGGCGCTGGTGGCAGAGTCCGCCGCCGCCGTGCGTGCGCTGTGGCACCACGTGCTGGGCCCGGTCACGAACGCCTGACAGCCCACCGGGTGCGCAGCAAAAAGCCCGCCTTGAAAGCGGGCTTTTTGTTGGAGTGCAGTGCCCTCAGACGGGTGCAACGACAGCGGCCGGCGCCAGTGACTTGCGGAAACGGTTGAGCTCCTGCACCGTCTTGAAACTCTGCTCCATGAGCAAGCTCATGTTGTGCAGGATGCGATCCACCACGCGGTTCTCCCACACGGCATCAAAGTTGATCTGCTTGTCCAGCCAGTGCTCCAGCCACTCCGGGTTGGGCAGGCGGCTCTGGATCGTGTCGTTGGGGAACAAATCCTTGTTCACGTGCAGGTTGGTCGGGTGCAAGGCTTGCGCGGTGCGCCGCGCACTGGCCATCAACACACCCACCTTGGCGAACGCCACACGCGCCTCGTCGCCGAACTTGCCGATGGCGCGCTTCATGTAACGCAGGTAGGCGCCACCGTGGCGTGCCTCGTCCTGGCTGAGCGTGGCGTAGATCTTCTTGATGACCGGCTCCGAATGCCATTCACTGGCGCGGCGGTACCAGTGGTTCAGCCGGATCTCGCCGCAGAAATGCAGCATGAGCGTTTCCAGCGGGGGAGCCGGGTCGAACTCGAAGCGGATGTCGTGCAGCTCTTTTTCGGTGGGCACCAGTTCAGGCCGGAAGCGGCGCAGGTACTCCATGAGCACCAGCGAGTGTTTCTGTTCTTCGAAGAACCAGATCGACATGAAGGCGGAGAAGTCGGAATCGTCGCGGTTGTCGCGCAGGAACATTTCGGTGGCCGGCAGCGCCGCCCATTCCGTGATCGCGTTCATCTTGATCGTTTGCGCCTGTTCGTCGGTCAACGCGCTGGCGTCGAACTGGTCCCAGGGGATGTCCTTGTCCATGTCCCAGCGCACGGATTCGAGTTGTTTGAAGAGTTCGGGGTAGAGCATGGTGGCCTTTCGGTACGGCCGCATTCTATGCGGCAGGGTGCAACTCCGCTTACAGATCGCTGAGTCGGGCAAGGGTTGAAACGGCCTGATCGCGGATCGCCTGCCTCTCGGTGGCGTCCATGCGCTGCAGGTTTTTCACCATCAGTGCGGTTCGAGGATTCGCTTCGAGTTCGGTCTCGTGGCGGTCAAGAAAGTTCCAGTAGAGCGTCGTCACCGGGCAAGCCTGTGGGCCGACGCGCAGCGCAGGCTGGTAGCGGCACGCCCTGCAATGATCGCTCATGCGGTCGATGTACTGGCCGCTGGCCACGTAAGGCTTGCTGGTGAAGCGCCCGCCGTTGGCAAACAGCGCCATGCCGGCCACGTTGGGCAGTTCGACCCACTCGATCGCGTCCACATAGACCGCGAGGTACCAGTCGGCCACCTGTTGCGGGTTCACTTCGGCAAGCAGGGCGAACTGCCCCGTGAGCATGAGGCGCTGGATGTGGTGCGCATAGCCGTGTTCGAGTGTCTGGTCCACAGCATCCTTCATGCAGGCCATGTGGGTCTGTGCGTTCCAGTACCAAGCCGGCAGATCGCGGCGGTGACCGAAGTGGTTGGCTGTCTTCATGCCCGGCATGTCCAGCCAGTACACACCCCGGATGAACTCGCGCCACCCCAGCACCTGGCGGATGAAGCCCTCCACGCTGGCCAGCGGCAGGCCACGGTCGCGGTGGGCCGACTCGGCCGCGGCCACCACCTCGCGCGGATCGATCAGGTGCAGGTTGAGCGCCACCGACAGCAACGAGTGCCAGCCGAACGGGGTCCTGGTCCACATCGCGTCCTGGTAGGTGCCAAACATCTCCAGCCGCTCGGCCACAAAATGACGCAATGCCTCGCGCGCCTGCTCGGGCGTGACGGGCCAGCCGAAGCTCCTGAGCTCGCCCGGGTGGTCGGCAAACCGTGTCTGCACGAGGTCGATCACCTCGCGCGTGAGGGCATCGGGCTCGAAGTGCGCGGGCGGCGTGATCAGCCCCGGCCCTTGTCTGGGGTAACTCTTGCGGTTGTCGGCATCGAAGTTCCACTGGCCACCCACGGGTTGCCCACCTTCCATGAGCACGCCGTGCTCGCGGCGCATCTCGCGGTAGAAATGCTCCATGCGCCATTCCTTTCGGCCGCTGGCCCAGCGCGCGAAGCGCGGGCGGCTGCAAAAGAAATGGGTGTCGTCGAACCAGCGCAAAGGCACCTGCGTAGCCTTGGCCGTGGCTTCGATGTCCTGCTGCAGCCGCCATTCGCCGCTCTCGCACACCCACAGCGCCTGCGGTTTGAGTTCGGCCAGCACGCGCTGCAGGCGCGCGGGCAAGCTGGCGCAGTCGGGGTGGTCCAGCTCGGCGTCGTCCAGAGACACATATCGCAGTGGCACACCCTTGCGCCGCAAGGTCTGCTGGAAATGGCGCATGGCCGACAGAAACAGCGCAATGCGCGCCTTGTGGCTCCACACATGGTTGGCCTCGCCGGGCGCTTCAATCATGAGCACCGCGTCCTGTGCGGGGTCGAAGCCGGCCAGCGCCGGGTTCTCGAGCCAGAGCTGATCACCCAGCACCAGCACCAGCCGGCGAAGGGGGCTGGGCAGCGGGGGTGGCGCGCTCATGAAGCCGTCTTCCCTGTTTGCGCCCGGCAGCGGTCGCTGCAGAACTTCACCTGTTCCCAGGTGCGCTCCCATTTTTTGCGCCACGTCATGGGCCGTCCGCATGCGACGCACGGCTTTTGCGCAAGCGATGCCTTGTTGCCTTTGAATCCCTTCATGCGACCGCCGCGTGACCGCGCGCTCGCCAGCGGCTCACGCCTTGCTGGATGTCTTGCAGCTGCTCCATCGGGAAGTACACCGGGCTGGCCCCGGGGGGCCGGCCCCGCTGTGGTTTGTAGAGCGCCGGGCACTGCCCTCCCGCCCAGATTTCCACCTGCGGTGGCAAACGCTCGCGCAGCTGATCGAGCGCGGTGCGCACCTCGCGCGGGTTCTGGGAGGCGGTGAAGCCCAGCGCCACGATGTCCGCGCCGCTCCGGCTGACGGCGGTCACGATGTCGGGCAGCGGCGTCTGCACGCCCAGCGGGATCGTGTGGCAACCCTCCTGCACCATGAAGCATTCGGCCATGAGCAAGCCCAGGCCGTGCGCCTCGCCGGGCAGGGTTGTGAGCAAGATGCGTGGCGGCAGCGGTGCTCGGGCCTGCGCCAGTTGGGCCAGCGCCTGGCGCATCACCGACTGCACGATCTCGGTGTAGAGATGCTCCTCATACACCGCCAGCCGGCCTTCAAGCCAGGCCTGACCGACCTTCACGTTCATGGGCGCAACGCACTCGGTGATCAGGCGCGCCAGCCCGCGTTCCATCTGCACCTGGGCCAGGGCCTGGCGCAGGCCGTGAGCGTCCTGGCCGCGCAGCATCTGCATCCAGCGCTCCAGGGTCTCGTCGCAGGCAGCGGGTGCCGTGGTGGCATCCGATCGGCTGCCCGCGGGTTGAATCCGCTGGGCCCGCGACTGCGTATCCAGTCCAACGAGCTCTTCCAGCGACAGCGCCACCACCCGCCCGGGTCGGTGTCCGGCATCGATGAGTCGGCGGATGTGGCGAAGTCGGATCAGTTGGTCGTTGTCGTACTGGCGCTCCCCCAGGGCATCGCGCGTCGGCATGGGAAAGCCATAGCGCCGCTCCCACACGCGCAGCGTGTCTTTGGACAGGCCGGTATCGCGTTCGACGTCCGCGATCGTGTGCCGGCCAGGGGTTTCAGAGCTTGATGTTGTCATGGACAAATGATCCAGTTGGTGGCCAGATTATGGAGTTGTTGGCATGAATTTTTTGCTTGTCCATGGCAATGCCGTCTGTTCGCTCAACACGCAAAGCCCTTCGTTGCCCAAGGTCATTGGGTGATTTCTATCGGCCAAATCGTGACTACTCAGTCACAATAAAACTGTTCAGTCTGTTTTGATCACCTCCACCGCCATGTCCGTCCCAGCTTCCGACCCGAAAAGCCCGCAGAAAGGAACCACCCGGAACTTTTCAGCGCCTGCTTTTCTCTCAGTTTTGAAGTCGGTCCATGGACTGAACACCGAATTCCTTTTTGCACTGCGAAGCCTGCCGGGTCCCCGCGATCCGGCTGAAATCCCGAGGCGCTTCTCCTCCTCCTCCCTCCCTCCCTTGTTCGTTTCGGGGCGCTTCGCAGGCTTTTGTATCCCCCCCAACGCCACTGGCGCGCGCTGAGGTCCGACGATGTACACGGACCTCCACAGCGCCCCTGCCGGCCACACACCCGCCAGCGCCCGCCCCCCCCGCGTGGCCATCGTCGGCTCCGGCATCTCCGGGCTGGCAGCGGCCCACACCCTGCACGGACTGGCCGACATCACGCTCTTTGAATCTGGCGACTATTTCGGCGGACACACCCACACGGTCGACATGACCCTGCCGAACGCGCATGGCGTGAACACCACGTTCGGCGTGGACACCGGCTTTCTGGTGCTCAACGAACGCACCTACCCCAACCTTCTCGCGCTGTTCGCGCAGTTGGGCGTGCCCATTGCCAAGTCGGACATGTCGTTCTCGGTGCAGGCCCCCGGCGCGGCACCTGGCGGTGGCCCGCTGGAGTGGAGTGGCTGCAACCTCTCCACGGTGTTTGCCCAGCGCCGCAACCTCTTGAACCCGCGCTTCCTGCGCATGCTCGCCGACATCGTGCGCTTCAACCGCATCACGACCCGGCTGGCCGAACAGGGCGACGACTTGCGCGACAACAGCCCGCTGCTGCAACCGCTGGGCGACTTCCTGAAAACCCAGGGCTTCTCCGACGAATTCCGCGACTGGTATTTCCTGCCCATGATGGGCTGCATCTGGAGTTGTCCGACCGACCAGATGCTGGCCTTCCCGGTGGCCACCATGGTGCGCTTCTGCCACAACCACGGCCTGATCCAGGTGACCAACCGACCCCAGTGGTACACGGTGGCCGGCGGCGCTCGCCAGTACGTGCAGAAGATCACCGACAACATCGCCGACAGGCGCTTGAGCACGCCGGTGTTGCAGGTGCTGCGCGACAACCGGGGCGTGCGCGTGGTCACTGAAGGCCAGGTCGAGCGGTTCGATGCCGTCGTGCTGGCCTGCCACAGCGATCAGGCTTTGCGCCTGCTCGGGGGTGAGGCTTCGGCCAATGAACGTGAAGTGCTGGGCGCCATCCGCTACCAGCCCAACCGCGCCGTGTTGCACACCGACAGCTCGGTGCTGCCGAAAAACGAGCGCGCCTGGGCCGCCTGGAACTACGAACGTTCGGCCAGCGCCCGTACAGAGTCCGCGCAGGTCTGCCTGCACTACCTGCTCAACCGCCTGCAGCCACTGCCGGTGGCGCAGCCGGTGGTGGTCTCGCTCAACCCGCAACGCGAGATCGCAGCGAAGCACGTGGTGGGCGAGTACGCCTACGACCACCCGGTGTTCGACCTGGCAGCCATCCGAGCGCAGGCGCGCGTGCCCTCCCTGCAAGGTCAACTCAACACCTATTTCGCGGGGGCCTGGACCGGCTATGGCTTCCACGAGGACGGCTTGAAGTCGGGCCTGCACGCTGCACGGGCGCTGATCGATGCACATCAGCTTGCGCCCGCGACACATCGCTCCGATGCCCGACGTTTCGCACTGCCCGGGGTGTTCGCTTGAACACGGTGGCCCAGATCGGCTTCGGTCAGGTGCGCCACACACGCCACCGTCCGCAACGCAATGCGTTCGCATATCCCACGTATTTCCTGATGCTGCCCATGCGCAGCCTGCGCAGCCACGGCCCCGGCGCGCTGGCGCGCAACCGCGCAGCTGCTCTCAGCTTTCACGATGCCGATCACGGTGATGGCCGCACCGACAGCCTGCAGTGGCTCGACGAGTTGCTGGGACAGCACGGCATCGAGGACGCGCACGGCGAGGTGTGGCTGCACACCTACCCGCGCGTGCTCGGCTACACCTTCAAGCCGGTGAGCTTCTGGTACTGCCACCGGGCCGACGGCACGCTGCGCGCCGTGCTGGCCGAGGTGAACAACACCCTTGGCGAGCGCCATTGCTACCTGCTCGATGCGCCGCGCTACGGCCAGCCCTGCGAGGCCACCAAGGTGTTCCACGTATCGCCGTTTTGCCCGGTGCGAGGGCGCTACCGATTCGTCTTCATGCGCAGCGATCACCCGAGCCCGCGCACCGTGGCGCGCATCGACTACTTCGACGACGAGACCCTTGAGCAGCCCCTGCTCAACACCAGCGTGAGCGGCGAATTGCAGTCGCTGGATGCGCGCAGCCTGCGCCGCGCGCTGTGGTTCTACCCCGCCATGACCTTCGGCGTCATGGCCCGCATCCATTGGCAGGCCGTGCGCCTGTGGATCAAACGCGCGCCCTTTTTCCGCCAGCCGCCCGCCCCGGGCGAATTCGTCAGCGCCGCTCCCTTGCCCACGCCCTCCGTGAACGCCGAACACAGCCACCCATGAACAGCTCCACCGCCTCCACCAGCCCCGCCGGTTTTTCTCTGCCGCGCAACGCACCGGCCGCGGCGCGAACCACGCTGCAACTGCTGCAACGCCTGGTGCACGGCAGCCTCACGCTGCAACTGCCCGACGGCTCGGTGCAGCGCTTCGGCCAAGTCGACGGCCCGCACGCGAGCATGAAGCTCAACAACTGGAACGTGTGCTCGGCGGCATTGAAGTCGGGTGACATCGGTTTTGCCGAAACCTACATTGCCGGCGACTGGACGACCTCCAACCTGCCCGCGCTGCTTTCGTTGCTGGTGGCGAACCGCCGCGAGGTGGAGGATGTGATCTATGGCTCCTGGCTGGGCCGCTTCGCCTACCGCATCAAGCACCTGCTCAACCGCAACAGCAAGACCAACAGCCGCAAGAACATCCACGCCCACTACGACCTGGGCAACGCGTTCTACGGTCTGTGGCTGGACGACACGATGAACTACTCGTCGGCCTGGTTCGAGAGCCCCGAGCAGACCCTGGAGTCCGCGCAGCATGCCAAGGTGCGCCGAGCACTGCGCATGACCGACGTGAAGCCCGGAGACCGCGTGCTGGAGATCGGCTGCGGCTGGGGTGCGCTGGCCGAGAAGGCCACCACCGAGTTCGACGCCCACATCACGGGCGTGACCTTGTCCACCGAGCAGCTCGAGTTCGCACAGGCGCGCATGCAGCGCATCGGTCGCGAGGACCGTGCCGATTTGCGGCTGCAGGATTACCGCGACATCAACGACGCACCCTTCGATGCGATCTGCTCGATCGAGATGGTGGAGGCCGTGGGCCGCGAGTACTGGCCCACCTACTTCCAGACGGTCTCGCGCCTGCTCAAACCGGGCGGCAAGGCTTGCGTGCAGAGCATCGTGATCGACGACGCGCACTTCGAGCGCTACATCAAGGGCACCGACTTCATCCAGCAATACGTGTTCCCCGGCGGCTGCCTGCCGTGCCCGAGCGAGTTCCGTGCGCAAGCGGCCAAGGCCGGTCTGGAGGTGGTGGACGAATTCGCCTTCGGCCTGGACTACGCGCGCACGCTGTCCATCTGGCGCGAACGATTCCTTCACGAGCAGGAACGCGTGCTGCAGCTCGGCTTCGACCAGCGCTTCCTGCGCATCTGGGAGTTCTACCTGGCGTACTGCGAAGCCGCGTTCGAGCAGGGCAACACCGACGTGGTCCAGTACACCTTGCGCAAGCCGGTTTGAGGCCCACACCATGAAGCGCAACGTCATTTGCATCGCACTGGCCCTCGGCGGACTGGTCGGCGCGCCCGCGTTTGCGCAGGCACCCGAACCCACCCTCAGCGCCGCCTTGCAAGACAAGACCGCTGTGGGCAAAGCGCGCCTGCGGTATTGGGGCTTCGATGTGTACGACGCCAGCCTGTGGGCGCTGCCCGGCTTCGACATCGGCCGCTTCGAAAACCAGCGCTTCGGCCTGGAACTGGCCTACCTGCGCGACTTCAAAGGCGCGGACATCGCGGAGCGTTCCATCGACGAAATGAAGGGCCTGGCCACCATCGAACCAGCCCAGGCCACGCGCTGGACGCAGGCCATGAGCAGCCTGTTCCCCGACGTGAAGCGCGGCGACCGCATCACCGGCGTGCACGTGCCCGGCAACGGCGCGCGCTTTTACTTGAACGGCAAGCTGCTCGGCGAGGTCGCGGACGAGGCCTTCTCGCGTCTTTTCTTCGGCATCTGGCTCTCGCCCAAGACCTCGCAGCCCCGCATGCGCGAAACGCTGATCCAGGGCATCGGCGGAACAACGCGATGAGCGTGGCTCCGGCCTCTACCCAGGAACCGGCTGCGCGCTTTGTGGGCGCGGGCGCCTGGCGTCGAGGCTTGAGTTACGGCTTGCTGGGTTTGCCGCTGGCCTTCGTGGCGCTGCCGCTGTATGTGATCCTGCCCAACCACTACGCCCGCGAGTTCGGGGCACCCCTGGCCCTGCTCGGGCTGGTGCTGCTGGCTGCCAGGCTGGTAGACGCGGTTCTCGACCCCATCATCGGCCGCTGGTGCGACCGCCTGTTCGCCCGCTCCATTGCCGCCGTGCTCGGCGCATCGGCCGTGGCGGCGGTGGTGCTCGCACTTGGCCTGTGGGGCTTGCTGTTTCCGCCTTCTTCGGTACGCGAGGCCGGCACCACAGTGCTGCTGTCCTGGGCCGGGCTGCTCATGGCCATCACCTACACCGCCTACAGCGTGGTGGCGGTGGCACACCAGTCGTGGGGCGCGCGGCTGGGTGGCAACGAGGCGCAGCGCAGTCGCGTGGTTGCGTGGCGCGAAGGCTTGTCGCTGCTGGGCGTGTTGATTGCCGCCGTGCTGCCAGCCACGCTGGGCCTGGGCGCGACCGTGTCCACCTTCGCGGTGCTGCTCACCCTCGGCTGGTGGGCCTGGAGCCGCTCGGCCGCGCCCATTGCGCTCAAAGCCGCAGGGCCGACCCTGCACCTGGGCCCATCGCCTTTGCGTCAACCCGCGTTCCTGCGCCTCCTCGCCGTGTTCGTGATCAACGGCACTGCCAGCGCCGTGCCCGCCACGCTGGTGCTGTTCTTCGTGCAGGACCGGCTGCAGGCCTCGCCTTCGGTGGAGCCCGCTTTCCTGGCCACCTACTTTCTCTGCGCGGCGCTGTCCATCCCGCTGTGGGTGCGGTTGGTGAGCCTCATCGGGCTGGCGCGCACCTGGCTGGTCGGCATGGCATTGGCCGTGGTTGTGTTCATCTGGGCCGCCACCCTGGGCGCGGGCGATGTGGTGCCTTTCCTCATCGTCTGCGCGCTCTCGGGCATTGCCCTGGGCACCGACCTCACGCTGCCCAGCGCCATGCTCGCGGGCCTCATTGGCCAGCTGGGAGAACGTGGTCAACGCGAAGGTGCCTATTTCGGCTGGTGGAGCTTCGCCACCAAGCTCAACCTGGCCCTGGCCGCGGGTCTGGCGCTGCCACTGCTCGCGCTGTTTGGCTACGAGCCCGGCGCGCGCGACCCGGCTGCGCTGCAGACATTGACCATCGCCTACTGCCTGCTGCCCTGCGCGCTCAAGCTGCTGGCCGGCGGCGCGCTCTACGCGCTCGTGATCCGGCCCGAAAGCGCCGGCCTCGTGCCCCATACCTCCATTCCTTCCTGAGACCACCCCATGCAAAGACGACTGTTGCTTGCCGCCGGCATCACCTCTGCGGCCGCCCTCGCGGGCTGCGCCGGCCCGCAGATCGGCCAATACGCCAGCGAAAAACCCGTGCTCGATCTGCGCACCTACTTCAACGGCACGCTCGACGCCTATGGTGTCTTCACCGACCGCTCGGGCGCGGTGGTCAAGCGCTTCACCGTGGTGATGGTCTGCAGCTGGAACGGTGACGACGGCGTGCTGGACGAGAGCTTCAACTACAGCGACGGCACCACCGGCAAACGCATCTGGCGCATGAAGCACCTGGGCAACGGCCAGTTCAGTGGCACGGCCGACGACGTGGTGGGCACCGCGCTGGGCGAACAGAAGGGCAACGCGTTTCGCTGGGGCTACACGCTGTTGTTGCCGGTCGACGGCAAAACCTATGAAGTGCAGTTCGACGACTGGATGTACCTGATGGATTCGCGCGTGATGCTCAACAAGGCCACCATGAGCAAGTTCGGTGTGCGCCTGGGCGAGGTCACGCTGTCGTTCGTGAAACGCGCGCCATGAGCGCAGCGCCGGGCCGCCCCAAGCCAGCTCGCACCGCAGTGCGCAGCACCAAGGTTGACCAATGAGCACGCCACGTGGTTTCTCGCTCTTCAAGCCCATGAACCCGCCCATCACCGACTGGCGCGGCCTGCGCGTGTGGCTGGTGGGCGCCTCCAGCGGCATCGGCGAAGCGACCGCGTCTGCTTTGCATGCGCGCGGCGCGCAGGTGCTGGTGTCGGCTCGCAGCCAGGAGGCTCTGGACCGTTTTGTGCTGAACCATCCACCGCAACACGGTGTGACGGCGCAAGCCTGGCCACTGGACGTGACCAACGCCGCCGCGGTGTCCGCCACGGCCCACACAATCCTGGCGCAGGGTCCGCTCGATCTGGTGGTGTACTGCGCCGGCCACTACCGCGAGATGCGCGTCACCGAGATGGACATGGCCGACCTCAAGCGCCACATGGACATCAACTACCTGGGTGCGCTGCAAGTGATCGACGCCATCGTGCCAGCAATGAGCGCGAGGGGCCGCGGCCACATCAGCCTCATCAGCAGCGTGGCGGGTTTCCGCGGCCTGCCCAAGAGCCTGGCCTATGGCCCGACCAAGGCCGCGCTGACCAACCTCGCCGAGAACCTCTATCTGGATCTGGAGCCCCTGGGCGTGGGCGTGAGTGTGGTGCACCCGGGCTTCGTGCAGACGCCACTGACCGCGCAGAACGACTTCACCATGCCCGCGCTGATCACGCCGGAGCAAGCCGCGCAGGCCATGATCGACGACTGGGGTCGGGGCGTGTTTGAAGTGCACTACCCCAAGCGCTTCACGCGCTGGATGAAGCTCCTGCGCCTGTTGCCCTACCGCGCCTATTTCCCCGCAGTGCGCCGGGCCACCGGCCTGTGAGCACCGGTTGCGTGCTCAGGCCGGCTTCGTATCGATGAAGCTCGGGCGTTGGTTCAGCTTCTCGGCCAGACGCGCCAGGTTCGGGTAGGGCGTCCGCCAGTCGATCACGGGGAAGCGGAAGTCCAGGTAACCCAGCGCGCAGCCCACGGCCACGTCGGACAGGCTCAAGTGGATGCCCGAGCAGAACGGCTTCTCGCCCAGACCCTGGCTCATGCTTTTCAGGCTCGCTTCGACCTTGGCCATCTGGCGGTCGATCCAGGCGCTGCAGCGCTCCTGGTCGGTGCGCCCGGCCCAGTTGGATTCGAGGCGGGCGAGGATGGCGGCGTCGAGCACACCGTCGGCCAGCGCTTCCCATGTTTTCACTTCGGCGCGTTCGCGGCCTTGGGTCGGGATGAGCTTGCCCACCGGTGAAAGCGTGTCGAGGTACTCGACGATCACGCGCGAGTCGAACACCGCCTCGCCACCTTCCATGACCAGGCAGGGCACCTTGCCCAGCGGGTTGGAGGTGCCGATCTGCGTTTCGGCCGACCACACGTCTTCCTGGACGAAGTTGTAGTCCAGCTTTTTCTCGGCCATGACGACGCGCACTTTGCGCACGTAAGGGCTGGTGATGGCGCCGATGAGTTTCATGAAGGACGGATGGGTGAAAACGGTTGCCCGTGGGAACGCGATTTTAGCCAGCCCAGCCCCCGGTCCACCTGACAGGGTCCGTCAAAAGCCCCCCGCCTCCTACAATCGCCGGATGCGACCGACCACCCCCTCACCATCCGCCTCCATCCCCTCGGCTGCTGCCGCCTCTGCGGCCCTGTCACCCATTTCCGCCTTGTCCCCGCTGGACGGCCGGTATGCCGGCCGCCTGGGCCAGTTGCGCCCGTTCATGAGCGAACTGGGCTACATGCACCGCCGTGTCCAGGTGGAAATCGCCTGGTTCATCGCACTGTCCGACGCCGGTCTGGCCGAATTCAAGCCACTCTCGCCCGGCGCGCGCACCTACCTCATGGGTCTGGCGAAGAACTTCAGCGAAGCCGACGGCCAGGCCATCAAAGACATCGAGAAGGTCACCAACCACGACGTCAAGGCGGTGGAGTACTGGATCAAGTCCAAGTTCGAGGCGCGGCCAGAGTTGGAGAAGGCCGCCGAGTTCGTGCATTTCGCCTGCACCAGTGAAGACATCAACAACACCAGCCACGCGCTGCAGCTCAAGGGCGGGCGCGACGCCGTGCTGTTGCCCGCGCTGGACGCGGTGATCACCAAGCTGCGCGAGATGGCCCACGCCTTTGCCGCCGTGCCCATGCTCAGCCGCACCCACGGCCAGACCGCCAGCCCCACCACGGTGGGCAAGGAAATCGCCAACGTCGTGGTGCGCCTGGCCGCCGCGCGCGACAAGATCGTCGGCGTGAAACTGCTGGGCAAGATGAACGGCGCGGTGGGCAACTACAACGCCCACCTGAGCGCCTGGCCCGACTTTGACTGGGAAGCCTTCAGCCGCAACGTGATCGAGCAGCCCGAGCCGCTCGGCCTGGGCCTGACCTTCCAGCCCTACAGCATCCAGATCGAGCCGCACGACTACATGGCCGAGCTGTTTGATGCCATTGCGCGCACCAACACCATCCTGATCGACCTCTCGCGCGACATCTGGGGCTATGTGAGCCTGGGCTATTTCAAGCAGCGTTTGAAGGCGGGCGAGATCGGCTCGTCGACCATGCCGCACAAGGTCAACCCGATCGACTTCGAAAACGCCGAAGGCAACCTCGGCCTGTCGAACGCGCTCCTGCGCCACCTCAGCGAGAAGCTGCCCATCAGCCGCTGGCAGCGCGACCTGACCGACTCCACCGTGCTGCGCAACATGGGCGTGGCGCTGGGCTACGCGGTGCTGGCCTACCACTCGATGGGCGTGGGCCTGAACAAGCTGGAACTCAACGAAGAAGCGCTGGCCGACGACCTGGACCATGCCTGGGAAGTGCTGGCCGAGCCGATCCAGACCGTCATGCGCCGCTACGGCGTGTCAGGCGCCTACGAAAAGCTCAAGGAAGTCACGCGTGGCAAGACCGTGACGGCCGAGGCGCTTCACGGGCTGATCCGCAGCCTGGAGATTCCCGAGTCGGAAAAAGAGCGCTTGCTGGCGATGACACCGGGCAGCTACACCGGCAAGGCGGCCGAGCTTGCCAAACGGGTATAGGAAAAGGGCCCCCACGCTCCGCCGCCCCCAAGGGGGCTGAACCTGACTTGGGGCGGCCCGGCGGCGGTCTCGGTGCTCCCTAGCGCGCCCGCTCTGAATAGCGGTTGAACCGCCAGGCGTCGTCCTCGATGGTGATGCGACGCCAGCTGGCGCGCTTCTCGCCGGGCGTCATCTCCGTCCATCGCTGCACTTCATCAAAGGTGCGGCCGCAGCCCTTGCACACCTCGTCGCCCTGGCTGGTGGAGCAGATGGCGATGCATGGCGTGTCGGGCGTGGTGTCGTACCACGCCATCCAGGCTTCACGGGCGGCAGCCGGCAAGGTCGCCTCGTCGGCCTCGGTCTCGCGGAAAAACACCATCAAGGCATACACCTCGGCCAGGGCGCGCGTGGGCTTGGCCAGCGATATACCGTCAGGCGAGGGTGAGCGCTCACGCCAATGGTTGATCGCGGCTTCGATGTCGGTGATGTGGATGCCGGCCATGGGAGGGTCTCTTGAGGGAGGCCGATCATAGCCAGATTGGCTGTGTCGGGAGCTGTGCGCAGGCGATCACGCACTCCGGGCGCTGTGGTAAGTGCGTATCGCGGCCAACTGACACTGACCGGTACAATCGCGAGCTTCGAAGGGGAGTAGCTCTCCGTTCCAGCGCAACATGGCCTCGTGCCCCGACCGCTGGACATTCGGTTTGTCGTCAATACGAAGCCCCCGGCTTCCGGCAACCCGGGCCTGGTGACCCCGTCACCCGGTCGAGCAAGACCTTTGATGGACTCCCTCCGGGTCGATCAAGGCACTGTCCTCCCCCTTCGCAAGCGCAGCAGCGCACGCAGGCGAGAAAGACAGGCCCGGTCGACCACGAGATGTCTCACGCCTTGCTCTTTTGAACATACGACAACGAGGAATTTATGGATTTCCTGACTTCGCCTGCGTTCTGGGTCGCCCTCGGGCAGATCATCATGATCGACATCCTGCTGGGCGGCGACAACGCGGTCGTGATCGCGCTCGCCTGTCGCAAGCTGCCTCCTGCGCAACGCACCAAGGGCATCATCTGGGGCACCGCTGGCGCCATCGTCCTGCGCGTCATCCTGATCTTCTTCGCCATGACGCTGCTGGCCCTGCCGTGGCTCAAGTTCATTGGCGCGCTGCTGCTCGTGTGGATCGGCATCAAGCTGATCGCCCCTGACGAGGACGGGCATGGCGATGTCGCCACTAGCGACAAACTGCTGGCCGCCATCAAGACCATCATCGTGGCCGACCTGGTGATGAGCGTGGACAACGTCATCGCCATCGCGGGTGCCGCGCAGAACGCCGGCGAGCACCAGATGCTGCTGGTGGTGCTGGGCCTGCTGATCTCCATCCCGATCATCGTCTGGGGCAGCCAGCTCGTCATCAAGCTCATGGCGCGCTTCCCGTTCATCATCACGGCCGGCGGCATGCTGCTGGGCTGGATTGCCGGCGGCATGCTGGTGTCCGACCCTGTCCTGGCCAACCCCGACAAATGGCAGTGGATGCTCAAACTCCCGCAGAACGAGATGGTGAAGTACGGTGCGTCGGTCGCCGGCGCCCTGCTGGTGCTGGCCATCGGCAAGTTCGTGGCGGCGCGTCAGGTCAAGACTGCAGAAGCTCACTGAACAATCCCCCGACGCGCCTTCGGCGCCTCCCCCAGGGGGGAGACACCTTCGGCCTGGCGAAGCCAGTTCCGCGGTGTCCTGGGTTGGCAGGGGCTCATGCGCCGCGACGCTGCTATGCTGCCGCCATGAAACTCATCGTCAAATGGCTGTTGGCAGCCTGCGCCCTGCTGCTGGTGGCCTACCTCTACCCGGGTGTGCAGATCCAGAGCTTCACAGCCGCGCTCATTGCCGCGGCTGTGATCGGTCTGTTCAACGTGGTCTTGCGCCCGGTGCTCGTGATTCTCACGTTGCCGGTGACCGTGATCACCTTGGGCCTGTTCCTGTTCGTGATCAACGCTCTGCTGTTCTGGGCTGCGGCCAGCCTCATGAACGGTTTTGGCGTCAACGGCTTCTGGGCCGCGATGCTGGGCTCGCTGATCTACTCGGCGCTCATGCTGGTGGTCGACACGGCAGTCAAGTCGATTTTCTAAGCCCCCACGCTCCGCCGCTGCGCGGGTCGCTGCCCCCCAAGGGGGCTGGCCCCGCCTTGGGGGCGGCCCGGCGGCGGGTCCGGCGCGCCCCAGTCGGCGCTCAGCGCTTGCTGGCCTCTTCCTCGAGCACGCTTTCGCGCAGCAGCGATTCCACCTCGCGCCGTCGGCTGTCCACAATCGCCAGTTCCATGGAGTCAGCGCTGCGCTGGGCCACGGGCAGGGATTGCGCCGCGCGGAAGCGATCGGCTGCGCCCGCGTAGTCGAGCTGGGCTGCACGGGCCTCAGCCTCGGCCCGCACCGCGCGCAACGATTGGCCTTGCGCCTGATAAGCCCGCGCCAACGTTTGCCAGGCCAGGGCATCGCGTGGCTGCAGCACCACCCAGCTTTGCAAACGGCCCACTGCCCGCTGCGGCTCCCCCGATGCAATCGCGGCCTGCGCGCCGAGCATGACGCCGGCGCGCGAACCGCTGCTCAGTGAGCGATCCCGCAACTCGGCCAACAAAGCGGTCTGCACCGGTGTCGCAGGCGTTGTGGCGGGCGACAGCAGCAGCTCCAGCATCAAGGCATCGGCCACAAAGCGGGCGTCGGGCGCCGCCGTATCGCGCAGCTTCTGCGCCAGCTCCAGAGCGCGGTCTCGCTGACCCAGGCGCAAGGCCGACAAGGCGGCCGCGTAACGTTCGCCCGGCCTGGCATTGGGGCCCTGTCCAACCTGCAACCAGCCGCGCATGCGGTCGGGCCCGTTTTCGGCCAACACCCGGGCGCGGGACGACATGAGGGTGTGCACCGCCACGCTCGGACCAGGCCGCCCAGCCACTGCGGACAGGCGGGTGCCACCCGGGCCAAAGCCGGGCAGATCCAGCTTGAGGCCCGACCCGCCAGCAGGCGCCGCAGGGCTCGATGCACCCGCCGGGTTGGTCGCCGGCGCAGCCGCAACAGGCCCTTGCGGCAGGCGCGCCCGCATGTCGGCGATGCGCTCGCCACTCAGCGGGTGGCTGCGCAGATAGGGAAAGGCGCCGTCATCGTTCAGACGCGCAGCCTGCTGCAGCTTGTCGAACATGGTCACAAAACCCTGGCCGTCGAAGCCGGCACCCGAGAGCACGCCGAAGCCCACACGGTCGGCCTCACGTTCCATGTCGCGCGAGAAGTTCAACTGCGACTGCGCCGCCACCGCGGTGCTGCCTGCGATGGCCGCGCT
Source organism: Pseudomonadota bacterium (assembly GCA_040385485.1). GTDB lineage: Bacteria > Pseudomonadota > Gammaproteobacteria > Burkholderiales > Burkholderiaceae_C > Hydrogenophaga. The sequence continues at coordinate 51,320 of JAZKHJ010000057.1, forward strand.
AGCCACCTGCGTGTTCGACCCAGCAGCCAAGGCGCCCAGGATCATCGCGCCCATCATCCAGGGCGCCATGCGCTCCTCGCGCGTCATGAGGCGCGCGATGTGCCGCTGAGACACGTGGCTGAGCTCATGCGCCAGCACGGAGGCCACCTCCTCCGGTCGCTCGGTCACCGCCAGCAAGCCGAGGTTCACACCCAGATAACCGCCCGGCAAGGCGAACGCATTGACCGTGCGCTCCCGCGAAATCATCAGCTCCCAGGCCATGCGCTCGGCCAGCTCCGGCGGCACGTCACCCCGCGCACGCGCCGAGCCCAGCAGGGGCTGCCACAGCGCCTGCAGGTAGTCCACCAACAAGGGATCGTCCAGGTAGTCCGGGTCCTGGTAGATCGACCGTGCAATGCGGTCACCCAGCCGGCGCTCCGCCGAAATCGCCATGCCTTCGGCACCACCCAGGCCGGGCAGGGCTGAAGCATTGGTCGAGTCGGGAACGCTCTGGGCACGGGACAAGGAAGTCGGCAACAACGTCGCAGAGGCGAGCAGTAGCGCGGCCACGGTCCAGGGCCGAAGTCGGTGCGCGGGCGTCAGGGTTGCCGGCCGTGAGGCAGAGAGAGTGAAACGCATCGCCGTATGATGCCGTCAAGCCGCTCCGGTTCAGTCAAGCACGTGCAAAACACACCCATGTCCGTTACAAATCAGCCCCCGTCCGGCACGCTCACCCACTTTGATGCCCAGGGTCAGGCCCACATGGTTGACGTGGGCGACAAGGCCAACACCCGCCGCGTGGCCGTGACCGAAGGCCGCATCACCATGCTGCCCGAGACCCTGGCGCTGATCCAGGCCGGCAACGCCAAAAAAGGCGACGTGCTCGGCATTGCTCGCATCGCGGGCATCCAGGCGGCCAAGAAGACCAGCGACCTCATCCCCCTGTGCCACCCGATCGCCCTGACCCGCGTGGCTGTGGAGTTCGAGATCGAGCCCGCCACCCACAGCGTGGTGTGCCGGGCCACCGCCGAATGCACGGGTCAGACTGGCGTGGAAATGGAAGCCTTGTCCGCTGTCTCCGTAGCGCTGCTCACCATCTATGACATGTGCAAGGCGGTGGATCGGGGGATGGTGATTGGGGGGGTGCGGTTGATGGAGAAGAGTGGGGGGAAGAGTGGGCGGTTTGTGGCAAGTTGAATGTACCTACGAGCACTCACCGTGCCGCCGAGGATGCCTTCTGCAATTCAAGCCACTCCTCGTACTCCTTGGGCCAAGCCGCCTTGTACCGAGCCATATGAAGTTGAACAAGCTCCTGCTTGCCCAACAAGGCGGCCGATTCGATCACCCGACGGATGATCCGTGAATCCGGAGCGATGTGAAGCGAGGCCAGAGCGCCTTCAAGGATGAGATTGGCATTGGCTGGCGTTAACTCCATGACAACAATTTGTGCAATGAGCACATGCGAATTGAAGAGGACCGTATCGCGGGATTTATTGAACGTGTCCTCTCGATAGCGATCCAGGCGCATGTTGGTTGGCAAGTAGAGTTGGCTGACCTTGAGGTAGTCCCACGCCACGAAGGACAAGCCCGCCAGCAAAAAGGCCGACATTGCGACGCGACCACGGGTTAACTGGGCCGGGCTGACGGGGGGATCGTTCGCATGGATTCCATCTCGCCGGCTTCGGTAGATCTGCCAGGCCGCCAACAGGGCCATCAGTTGAAATACGCCGAACCAAAGTGGGTACTCCAGCAGGCTGTGCACACCTAACAGGGCCAGTACACCCCAGCACAGGCGTTCCATTGGGTGAGTTGCAGTCCAAGGTTTGAGCCTGAAGAAAGCGAACAGAAACAGGAGGCCAGCAATCATCGCTGCCGGCATACCCATGGTCACGGCGACTTGCAGCGGGAGATTGTGCGCGTGGGAGAGCTTTTCGCAGAACCGATCACCATCAAACTCGGTGATGTACTGCGCATACGGCAGCCCGCCTGGACCCCAGCCCATCCAGGGCTTGAGGGCGATGAGGTCGATCATGTTGCTCCAGAGGATGCGGCGACTGTGGCAGGTGACACCTTCTCCGAAGCGGCCAAAGAGGTTCCGGTCAATGACAATGCCACGGGTCACCCATGCCACCCAGGGCAGGCCATTGGCTGCTATCGAGTAGAGCGACCAACCCACCCCCAGAATCAGCAGCAAGCGCGTCCATTGACGAGGATGCCAATACACAAGCATGCAGGAAATTGCCGCCAAGTGGACCATGCCCGTGCGTGAAGCCGTGGCCGCCAGCGCGATCAGCAGCAGGCCGGACATCCATACGACGTGGATGGCAGCGAGGTAGCGCTTGATCAGCAGCCACCACACACACAGCAAGCCCACACTGAGCAAAGTGGCCAGCATGTTGAGCTGGTGCACGTTCGCCGTGACATACCCCGGCGCGGTAGCCACCACCCAAGGGTAGAGGCCATTCTCCAAGTCGAAGTACTGGAGCAGACCGAGTAACGCACTGCCCAATGCGGCCAGCAGCCAGCCACTGGCGATCGTCAGCGCTGCGCGCTCGCGTGTCCAGGGCAACAGAACCATCAACAGCGCCCCCACTGTCCAGGCAAACAGGTCTGGCCACATGGCCGACAGGGGTCCCCGGAGAAATGGCCAAAACCAGGGCGCTGCAATCAGCAGACTGCACACAACCACGACAGTGGTCGACCCAAGGGCCTTGTTCGATTCAGCGATGAGTGACATGAAAATGGGGGCTCAGAGCGAGAAGTGGTGCTTACCAACCATCAAGGTGCAGGTAAGCGAGTGGCTGGCCATCGGAACGCCGGACCAAAGCCACCCAATCGGTGATTTCCTCGCGGACCAACGGCAAATACCCAACCTGTTCGTCGTTCAGGCCGAGATCCGTCAGCGCCGCGTCGAGCTCGGCTTTACGCTCTGGATTCTTCGTGCGCAGCTCGCCCACTGGACGCAATCGCTTCTGCAGGTCGGCGCTCTGCTCTTCAAAACGGCGCCAGCGCGAAGGTCGGAATGCCGGATGCAGGCCTTGGGTAGAAAGTTGCACGCTGCTGAGGTAATCGACGTCACCCGGTGCGGCCAGTCGCACGCCGAGCAACTGCGGACCGGCATAGGAAAGAGAGCGCTGGCCTTCCGGCGCTTCATGCAACTTAGAAGGATCCACATCGAAGGCCTGCACCAGCCGAAATCGATCACCCTCCAGGGCCACGAACACGGGGCGGGCGGTGGACACCTGGTGAAGTCCGTAGACCAAGGCGCAGAGCTGGATGAATACGATGAGGCCGAAATCCTGGCGCCGTTTGAACCGGGACTTGGCGGGGTCGTACAACACCAGGGTCAGCACCGGCCCACACACCACGTCCACGACCATGAGGATGAAAAAGATGGTGCGCCCACCCGTGAGCTCGTGAAATGGAGCGGGGTACCAGACACGAAAAACAAGCCACGCGACACCCCCCGCAACCAGGAGACTCAGCCCCAGATGCAGCAGCGCTGCTCGAGTTGCAGACCGGACTCGCTCACCCCATGCCATAAAACAATTCCTCCAAAAAAAAGAGCGCCGAAGCGCTCTTTCTTAGCTGAGTCGCGAGTTTACTTGCACTCGGAAGGCGCAAAGCGGGCTGGCAGGGTGGCTGCTGCACCCGGGACGTTTGCCCAGCTGCCGAAGTTGGTGTTTTGCGCGATGCAGCGCCATTGCACAGAGTCGGCCGGTGGGGTGAAGGGATTGGTGCCGTCAGGCAGACCTGAGCCGCTTGGCGCGTTGGGCACCACATACAGGAAGCCGCCACCAGCTGCAGCGGTGGTCGTGATCGTGATCGCGCCCGTGGCAGGCGTGATGGCCACACCAGACACATTGCGGCTAGGTGCCGGCGGCGTGTAGCCAACAGCGTAGCCAGAAGCGTCGTCGGCAGGGTTGCCGCCGGCGAGCACATCTTGCACGTTGACCTTGGCGGCGGAAGCTGCCACCAGGCCTTCAGACACGCGAGCACGCACCGTGTAGTCCTGATAAGCAGGCAGAGCCACGGCAGCCAAAATACCGATGATGGCCACCACGATCATCAGTTCGATCAGGGTAAAACCTTTTTGCATGGAACGCTTCATTGAGAAAACTCCTTGGGGGTTTGGGTTGGGAACGCATGTCTATGAGCAGACGGCGTGCCAACCTGAACTGGGGTGTTTTCCGCGTCCTTTTTCACGCTTAACCGCCCCTCAGTGACGGTTTGTGACATCTGGTCGGTTGTTGACCGACATTTTTTGTCACCCTCAACGACAAGAACCGTTTTTGTCACTTCGTCAGAGATCGAACGTCTGTCCCGCGCTGAGCCAACGGATGTCGTGGTGGATGGTTCCCGGACTCTGCGGCCCATCGTCGAAACGGCGGATCTCGTCCATGATCAGCCCGGTTTCGGCTGGCTTGGTGTGGGTGATGTAGATGGGGTAGTGCTGGCTGCGGTCGATCTGCGCCAGCTCTTCCGCCAACAGGCCTGGCGCCAGATGCAGACTGCGTCGGGCGAGTGCCTCTTCCCGGTCGCTGAAAGCGGTCTCGATCACCAACAGGGCCACGGGCAGTTGGTTGACGCGCTGCCAGAAAGCGGGGTTGCGCCCGGTGTCACCGCTGAACACCCAATGACCCGAGGGCGAGGCGGCAGCAAAGCCCACCGCAGGCACGGTGTGCACGGCCGGCAGCACTTCCACCGCCTTCCCACACACCTGCAGCACCTCTCCCACGGCAATGGGCACGAAGCGCATCAGCGGGCGTTCGGCGCTGGGGATGGCGGAGAAGTCGGGCCAGATCAGGTTGTTGAAGATGTGGGCTTTGAGCGCAGCGATGGTGCCGGGCAAGGCGTGCACTTGCAGGGGTTGCGCGCCTGCGGACAGCCGGCGGGCAGCCACAGCGTCCAGCATGAGGGGAAGCGACGCCACATGGTCCAGGTGCGAATGCGTCAGCAGCACGTGGTCGACTTGCGCCATCTCGTCCAGGGTGAGGTCACCCACGCCGGTGCCGGCGTCGATCAGAACGTCGTGGTCGAGCAGGAAGGAGGTGGTGCGGCAGCCATGGGCAATGGCTCCGGAGCACCCCAGCACGCGTACCCTCATTGGCTGTTTGGCATGTGTGGCCGGCCGAGCCGGTCCTGGGTTACGGGGCTTGAAATGATTCGATGGATGTCGCGCCGTCCCACGCAGGAATCAGCGGCAACTGCCTGCGGGAGGCTACCTTTCCGCGTACACGCGGTAAAGGACTTTTTTGGCATTTTGGTGGCGCGCGAGGTGACAGGGTTCCGCGCCGCAGGCCATCCCGTCAAAATGCTGCCCGCCAGAGACAACACAAAGCCCTGGAAGGAATGAAGCTCAGAGCGTGCCCAGGCGCCGTGGGCGCTCGTGACGAAGGCGATGCCTGCGGGGAATTACTGCTGCACGAACTGCATTTTGGTGCCGGCCAGCTCCAGCAGGTCACCGTGGCGCAGGTTGACCGCGTCGGTGCCGATGGGGTTGCCGTTGATTGTGGGCTTTTGCACGCCTTCGACCATTGCGACAACAAAACCGTGCGGGCGGCGGGTGATGGCGGCCACGGCCACACCGGGTTTGCCAATGGTGGTGACGACCTTCACCAGAGGCACCTCGCGACCAGCTGCCGTGCCCGACATGACCTTGATGGCGGCATTGGTCACGACCATGGCCACAGTGGGCTCCGGTGCAACCACGGAGCCGGCGTTGATCACCATCGTCTTCTCATGACTCTCATTGGCGCCTTCGTGCACGAACTTGATCTTGTACTTGCCGATCTCGACCGTGTCACCGCTTTGCAGCTGCTGCTTCTTGATCGCCTTGCCGTTGACGTAGGTGCCGTTGGTGCTGTTGAGGTCTTCGAGGAAAACGTCCATGCCGGACATCTGCATCACGGCGTGCTCACCGCTGACGGCCAGGTTGTCGATCACGATGTCGTTGTAGGGACGGCGGCCGAGCGTGGTGCGGTCTTTGGTGAGCTGCACTTCCTTGATGACGACACCGTCGATGGAAACGATCATTTTCGGCATGGCCGACTCCTCTGGAACCTGTAGATTTGTTGGTCGAAATCTGAATTACTTGCCCAGCATGCGCGAGAGTATTCCCTTGCGCACCGGCCTGGAACGAGCATACGCCAGTATCACCGATATGTTGTCCCGGCCCCCGCAGTCATTGGCAGCGTCGACCAGGGCCTGGGCTTTTTCTTCCAGCGTGCCGGCGGTGATCAGTATGGCGGCGATGCGCTCGTCGCTCATCATGTCGCTGAGCCCGTCCGAACAAAAGAGGTAGAGATCCTCATCCTCTACGCGGTATTCGTTGACTTCGAGCAACACCGTGTCTTCCACGCCCAGCGCGCGCGTCACCAGGTTCTTGTGGGTCGCGTATTGAGCCTGCTCCAGCGAGATCAGGCCGGCATCGATCTGCTCTTGCAGCAGGGAGTGGTCGCGCGTTATTTGCGCGAAGTTGCCTTCGCGAAGGCGGTAGCAACGAGAGTCCCCAACGTGACCAATCATGGCCCGCGTGCCCAGAAACACGCCCATGACCAGTGTGGTCCCCATGCCGGCGTATTGCGGGTTGGAGTTGGCGGCGTTGAAGATGGAGCGGTTGGCGTTGTCGATGCAGATTTCCATGGCGCGGCGCAACTCGCGCACGCTGGCATCAACGCCGCCCTCGGCCATCCAGCGTCCCAACTCCGTCTTGATGAAAGTGGTGGCCATGGCGCTGGCGACTTCGCCTGCGTTGTAGCCGCCCATGCCGTCGGCCAACACCACAATCTGGTTCTCGATATCGAGCGATACCGAGTCTTCGTTGTTGTCACGAACCAGACCCGGGTCGGTCAGACAAAAATACTCAAAATTCATAGAGTTCAAGTTATACCCGCAGAACGATGTTGTCTTTTCAGGAACCACGCACCGAGTCGTGCTGCGGCGTGACAAGCGTGGCAGCCAGGGCGTTTTCTGCATCGCGCGGCAGGGCTTGTGTCGCTTCAAACCTGTCCTCACCCGCTTCCGCGGGGCTCGCTTGCGGCTGGGCAGCATCCGTCACGGGTTGGGTGCAACGCCGCAATTGGGCGGCCAGTTCAGCGCCCGTCTGGTAACGATCCCCCGGCGACTTGGACAGGGTGCGCTCCAGCACGTCGGCCAGGGCTTGAGGGAGTTCTGGCCGCAGGCTACGCACACTCGGCGCGGGCTGGTTGGCAATCTGGTACATCAGCGCGGCCATGGAATCGCCCTTGAGTGGCAGCGCACCAGTGAGCAGCTGAAACAGCATCACGCCCAGCGAATACAAGTCAGAGCGGCCGTCCACGTGCAGTCCGGCGAGCTGTTCGGGCGACATGAAGCTGGGCGTGCCCAGCACCATGCCGGTCTTGGTCTTGCTCGAACCGGTGACGCGTGCGATGCCGAAGTCAGTCACCTTGACCGCCTCGGTCACAGCGTCGTACATGACGTTGGCGGGCTTGATGTCGCGGTGCACCACTTGCTGGCGGTGAGCATGGTCCAGGGCAGCGGCCACCTGTTCACCAATGCGGAGCACCGTGGACACCGGCAGCAGGTTGCCGGGGTGGGTGAACTCGACGAGATCCCGACCGGGCAGGAATTCCATGGCGATGAAAGCGAGGTCGTGCTCTTCGCCAGCGTCAAAGATGGTGACGATGTTGGGGTGTTGCAGCCGGCCCGCCGTCTCTGCCTCCCTGAAGAAGCGTTCGCGCACATCGACCAGTTCGGCGCCTTCGAATTCGGCACTGAGCGCCAGCGTCTTGATGGCCACCGTGCGGCCGATCTTGGGATCTCGGCCCTGGTACACCACGCCCATGGCCCCCTTGCCCAGTTCCTTTTCCACTTGGTAACGCCCCAGCATGGGTTTTTCCACGCCGCCGTTGTCCAGCAACAGGGTGCCGCCCGGGTGCGAAGAGCCTCCCCCGAGCACCACCGTTTCCGACAGGTTCTTCGCTCGCTTCAAACGCCGCTGAACATCGGCGTCGTTGCGGTCCAGCCTGGCCATGTGCTCGTACACCGCCTCGGCTTTGTTGAACTGGCGCTTGCGCTCGAAGTCCAGCGCCAGGTGCTTGAGGTTGTCCATCAATGCATCGCTGAAAGGCACACGGCGCATGCGGTCAAAGGCCATGTCAAGCTGCCCCTGCCCTTGCAGCGCCAAGCCCATCATGCGGTTGGTCTCCGCCGACTCCTCGTCGGATTTGGCCTTGCCCGCCTCGGTGACCAGAAAACGGCGCGTGGTCAGCGCCAGATGACCGATGAGCAGGAGCGCCGCCGGAAACACCAGTTGCAGCCAGGTGGCAGCGACCGACAACAAACCAAATTCGATACCCAGCAGCGCCACAAACAGCACCGCCGTGCAAGCCGCGCCCGCAGCCGCTGACAAGCGAGGCAAGACGCCCACGACGTAGCCGACGATCAGCAACAGCGCGCCAAGCACCGCCAAGCCACCCCACACCGGCTGCACGATGTGGTGACCACTGAGGATGCTGGAGGTGATGTGGGCAAGGATGGCGGCCGGCGACATGGCGGCCGCCACCGGCGTGGTGAACAAGGTGCCCACACCGGCGGCCGTGGCGCCAATGATCACGATCTTGTCGGTGTATTTGCTGGCCGGGATGCGGCCTGAGAGCACGTCGTAGAACGAGTCCACGGCAAACGCGGGTTTGCCATCGCGATCGGGATAGAACTGGGGCAACAAACGGGCAGTGGCATCGGTCGGGATCAGGCTGCGACCCAGTTGCACGCCCTCGCCGGGCACCAGTTGCAAGTCGTTGGCCGTGAGGTTCAGGCTGTTGGCGGCCATCGCGAGTCCCATGGAGGGCACGGCAAAACCGTCGAACTGAACCAGCAAGCCCTCTTGGCGTACCGAACCGTCTACATCGGGCAACTGATTGAGGTGGCCGACGGCTCGGGCGGCGTCACCAATGGCTGGCAACGGTTGTTGCGAACGCAGGGCGGGCACGCCAAAAGCCGAGTTGTCGGCGATGGCGCTGCGCTGCGCAAATGCCGGCAGGGGTTGATCCGCGCGGCCTTGCAGTTCACCGAGTTCAAACACCGACGGCACGATGACGTTGCCAGCACGCGCCATGCTGGCCACCAGGCGGGCGTCGGAATCGAGTTGTTGCTCGGCCTGGCCGATGAAACCCAGCAAGCGCTGGCGCCCCACATCGCCCAGGTCGGTCAATGGCGCGGTGCCCCCGGCCGATCCTTCGAGCATCCCACGCAATTCGCGCAGCTGCACCAGTCCGCGGTCGGTCTGAGGTTCAAAGAAGAAGGCGGTGTGAGCCACAGTCTTGGCCCGAGCGGCGCTGAGTTGATCAATCAGCTGGGCATGCACCTCGCGCGGCCAGGGCCAGCGGCCGATGTTGGCGATGCTCTGGTCGTCGATCGCGATGATGGCGATGCGATCGCTGGGCTGCCGGGTCGTCTGGGTGCTGGCCACGTCGAAAAAGCGGCGTTCCAGGGCGCTGAAGAAATCGGTGGCGGCGTGCAAGGCAAAAACTGCGACGACGACCGCCAAACCCATGGCGGCGTCCGAGCGCCACAGGGGGCGCTTGCGCTGGGGCCGACTCTGGCGCTGGCTGGTGGACACGGATGGGGGGAGACCGGGTTGGTTTCAATGCGGACTGCGTGACTCGCCACACTGCGAGTCCCTCACAAGAGTCATCGGGCATCTGCGACTGGCATTGAACCCAAGATGTTGCATTTTGTTTCAAGGCGAGCGTCGGGAGCAAGCAGAACTGTGTGTTTGATGTCGCACACAAGCCGCGGACGAAAAAAAAGGCAACGCAAGCGTTGCCCTTTTCACGGCGCGCGTCTGTTTACAGGCGCGCCTTCAGCAGCTTGGCCATTTCGGACGGGTTGCGCGTGATGGTGAAGCCGCAGGCTTCCATGATCTCCAGCTTGGCATCGGCCGTGTCGGCGCCGCCCGAGATCAGGGCACCGGCATGGCCCATGCGCTTGCCTGCGGGCGCGGTCACGCCAGCGATGAAACCCACGATCGGCTTCTTCATGTTGTCCTTGCACCAGAGAGCAGCTTCGGCTTCGTCCGGGCCGCCGATCTCGCCGATCATGATGACGGCGTCGGTGTCGGGATCGTCGTTGAATGCCTTCATCACGTCGATGTGCTTCAGGCCGTTGATGGGGTCGCCACCGATGCCCACGGCGCTGGACTGGCCCAGACCGATTTCGGTCAGCTGTGCCACGGCTTCGTAGGTCAGCGTGCCCGAGCGCGAGACCACGCCGATGCGGCCCTTGCGGTGGATGTGACCGGGCATGATGCCGATCTTGATCTCGTCAGGGGTGATCAGGCCGGGGCAGTTCGGGCCCAGCAGCAGGGTGCGCTTGCCTCCAGCGGCTTCCTTGGCCTTCATGCGGTTGCGCACTTCGAGCATGTCCTTGACCGGAATGCCTTCGGTGATGCAGATCGCCAGGTCCAGATCGGCTTCCACGGCTTCCCAGATGGCAGCAGCAGCGCCTGCGGGCGGCACGTAAATCACCGAGACGGTGGCGCCAGTCTCGGACGCGGCTTCCTTCACGGAGGCGTAGATCGGGATGTTGAAGATCGACTCGCCGGCCTTCTTCGGGTTCACGCCGGCCACGAAGCAGTTCTTGCCGTTCGCGTATTCCTGGCACTTTTCGGTGTGGAACT
>JAZKHJ010000058.1:0-74367 GCA_040385485.1 Pseudomonadota bacterium
CCGGCCTGTCGATCAACGGCTTCACCAACAGCTCGAACTCCGGCATCGTGTTCGCCACGCTCAAGCCCTTTGCCGAGCGCCAGCGCGCCGACCAGAGCGGCGGCGCCGTCGCGGGCCAGCTGAACCAGGCCTACGGCGGCATCCAGGACGCCTTCATCGTGATGTTCCCGCCGCCGCCGGTGGCGGGCCTGGGCACCACGGGCGGCTTCAAGCTGCAGCTGGAAGACAAGGCCTCGCTGGGTTACGAAGCGATGGACGCGGCCGTGAAAGCCTTCATGGCCAAGGCCTACCAGACGCCCGAGCTCGCCGGCATGTTCACGAGCTGGCAGGTCAACGTGCCGCAGCTCTACGCCGACATCGACCGCACCAAGGCGCGCCAGCTCGGCGTGCCGGTGACGGACATCTTCGACACCATGCAGATCTACCTCGGCAGCCTGTACGTGAACGACTTCAACCAGTTCGGCCGCACCTACAGCGTGCGCGCCCAGGCCGATGCGCCCTACCGTGCGCGCGCCGAGGACGTGGGCCTGCTCAAGGTGCGCTCGAACTCGGGCGAGATGGTGCCGCTCTCGGCGCTGATGAAGGTGAACTCCAGCTTCGGCCCCGAGCGCGCCATGCGCTACAACGGCTACCTCTCGGCCGACATCAACGGCGGGCCCGCGCCCGGCTTCTCGTCGGGCCAGGCGCAGGACGCGATCGAGCGCATCGCCGCCGAGACGCTGCCGCAGGGCATCGGCTTCGAATGGACCGAGCTCACCTACCAGGAAATCCTGGCCGGCAACTCCGCGCTGTGGGTGTTCCCGCTCGCCATCCTGCTGGTGTTCCTGGTGCTGGCCGCGCAGTACGAAAGCCTCACGCTGCCGCTGTCCATCATCCTGATCGTGCCCATGGGCCTGCTCGCGGCCATGACCGGGGTGTGGCTCGATGGGGGTGACAACAACGTGTTCACGCAGATCGGGCTGATCGTGCTGGTCGGGCTCTCGGCGAAGAACGCGATCCTGATCGTGGAGTTCGCGCGCGAGCTGGAGTTCGCGGGCAGATCACCGGTGCAGGCCGCGATCGAAGCCAGCCGCCTGCGGCTGCGCCCCATCCTCATGACCTCGCTGGCTTTCGTGATGGGCGTGCTGCCGCTGGTGCTGGCCACCGGCGCGGGCGCCGAGATGCGCTCGGCCATGGGCGTGGCCGTGTTTGCCGGAATGATCGGCGTGACCGCCTTCGGCCTGTTCCTCACGCCGGTGTTCTACGTGCTGCTGCGCCGCCTGGCGGGCAACCGCCCGCTCAAGCTGCACGGCGCCGTGCCGCACCTGGAAGGCTTTGCCTCCGGCGGTGGCGGCTCCGCGCGCCCGGTGCCCGCCGCCCCCCTGACCCATTGAAGACGACACAGAAGGTGCACCCCATGAAAAAGCTCCATCACCTGCTGCCGCTGGCCGCCGCCCTGTTCCTGGCCGGCTGCGCCACCGCGTTGCCGCCGCTGCCGACGTCGGTCGACACACCACCGCAGTTCAAGGAACAGCAGCGCCAGACCGAACGCTGGATCGTTGCCCAACCCGCCGAGGCCCAGAGCCGCGGCACCTGGTGGAAGGCGTTCAACGACCCGGTGCTCGACGACCTGGCCGAGCGCGCCGGCGCGAACAACACCAGCATCCAGGAGGCTGCGGCCCGCCTGGCCCAGGCGCGCTCGCTGGTGCGCGGCGCGCAGGCCGACCGCGCGCCGCAGATCGGGGTGGGCGCTGGCGCTTCCCGCGGCGCCGGTGCCAACACCGCCAACGGCGCCACACCGGTCACGCTGCTGCAAGCCGGCGTGAACCTCTCGTACGAGGTGGACCTGTTCGGGCGGCTGGCGGGCGTGCGCGACGCCGCCGCGCTGGACGCGCAATCGCGCGAAGCCTTGCTGCAGAGCACGCGCCTGCTGGTGCAGGCCGAGGTGGCCCAGACCTACCTGGCGCTGCGCGCGGCCGACACCGAACGCGCCCTGGTGCAGGACACCGCCACCGCCTACGGCGACACGCTGCGCCTCACGCAGCGCCGCTTCGAGGCCGGCGACGTGGCCGAGCTCGACGTGATCCGCATCCAGACCGAACTCGCCGCCACCGAGGCCGAGGTGTTCGCGCTCAGCCGCAGCCGCGCCACGCTGGAGAACGCGCTGGCCGTGCTGGTGGGTGAACCCGCCTCGGGCTTCGCGCTCGCCGCCAACAGCGGCACCCGCGCCCTGCCGGTGATACCGGCCGGCGTGCCGGGCACGGTGCTCGCGCGCCGGCCCGACGTGGCCGCGGCACAGGCCTCCTTGCTCGCGGCACAGGCCCGCGTGGGCGTGGCCCAGGCCGCGTGGTTCCCCAGCGTGTCGCTCACCGGCGCCGCTGGGTACGCCTCGCCCGACATCGGCGACCTCTTCAAGTGGTCGGCCCGCGCCTGGGGCATCGGCGCGCTGATGTCCGTGCCGCTGTTCGACGGTGGCCGGCGCGAGGCCGGCGTGCAGGGCGCGCAGGCGCAGCTGGACGCCGCCGCGGCGAGCTACCGGGGTCAGGTGCTGAACGCCTTCCGCGAAGTCGAAGACCAGCTGTCTGCCCTGCGCCTGTTGCAGGACCAATCGCTGGCCCAGGGCCGCGCGGTGAGTGCGGCGCTGCGCGCCAGCGCGATCTCGGAAACGCGTTACCGCAACGGCCTGGTGAGCCAGCTCGAACTGCTGGACGCGCGCCGCAACGAACTGCTCAACCGCCGTCAGGCGCAGCGCGTGGAAGCGGCGCAGCAGCAGGCCACGGTGCTGCTGATCCGCGCGCTCGGCGGCGGCTGGGACAGGGCGTGAACGCGGGCACCACCCCCAGGGGCTGAGTCAGGGGCGCGCCACCGCGCACACCTCCACGACGAGACCACGCAACCAGCGGTGCACAGGGTCGGCCTGCAACCGGGGATGCCACAGCAACGAGACGCTGATGTCCTGCATCGGAAACGGCAGCTCGAAGCTGTGCATTCCCTCGCGCAGGATACCGGTGTGCCGCTCGGGAACACTGGCGATCAGCTGGGAGCTGCGGGCCAGCGCCAGCGCCGTCGAGAAGCCGCCCACGATGGTGACGATCTCGCGCTCCAGACCCAGCGGGCCCAGGGCTTCGTCGATGGGCCCTTTGTCGATCCCCCGCCGTGAGACGCCGATGTGGTGGCCCGCCGCGTACACGGCGGGCGTGATCTTGCGCTTGCTCAGCGGGTGTCCTGCCCGCACCACGCCAATGAAGCGGTCCCGGAACAAGGCCTGGGTCCGCAGCTCCGGGCCCATGGCCTCGCCCACCACGCCCGTTTCCAGATCGACCGCCCCGTCACGCAGCGGGGAGCTGCCCTTGCCCGGCTTCTGAACGAAACACAGCCGCACGCCGGGAGCCTGCTTGCGCACGCGGGCCAGCAGGTCGGGCCCGAAGTTCTCGACGAAACCCTCGCTGGTGCGGATCGTGAAGGTGCGCACGAGTTGCCTGAGATCGGGTGCCTGGGTGGGGCGCAGCGCCGCTTCGGCGTCCTGCACCAGCTGGGCCACCTTCTCGCGCAGTTCGAGCGCCCGGGGCGTGGGCACCAGCCCACGGCCCGCGCGCACCAGGAGCGGATCGCCGGTGGTCGCGCGCAGTCTCGCCAAGGCCCGGCTCATGGCCGAGGGGCTGAGCCGCAGCCGCTGCGCCGCGCGCGCCACGTTGCCTTCCGCGAGCAACACATCCAGCGTGACCAGCAGGTTGAGATCGGGCCTTGTCATGGGCAAACCATAGCAGAGCGGTGCCTGACATGGCGTCAAACGCACTCACAAAGTGCAAACCGTGCGTCTTCCGCCATCTCGCCGGAATACCTACGCTTCAGGCAACCGAATTTCGCCACTTGAAGGACGCCACCATGCAAGCAATTTCATCACCCAGATGGGCCCTGACCAGTCTCTCCTTGTCCATGCTGCTGTCCTCGCTGGGCACCAGCATCGCCAACGTGGGTTTGCCAACGCTGGCCGAGGCCTTCGACGCAAGCTTTCAGCAGGTGCAGTGGGTGGTGCTGGCCTACCTGCTCGCCATCACCACCCTGATCGTGAGCGCGGGGCGGCTCGGTGACCTGATCGGTCGCCGCCGCCTGCTGATGGCCGGCATCGTCCTGTTCACCGTGGCCTCCGCGCTGTGCAGCCTGGCGCCCACGCTGGGGCTGCTGATCGCGGCCCGGACCGCGCAAGGCTTCGGTGCCGCGATCATGATGGCCCTCACGATGGCGTCGGTGGCCGACACCGTGCCCAAGGCCCGGGCGGGCAGTGCCATGGGCTTGCTCGGCACCATGTCCGCGGTGGGCACCGCGCTGGGCCCGTCGCTGGGTGGCGCCCTGATCGCCGGATTCGGCTGGCAGCTCATGTTCCTCGTCAACGTGCCGCTGGGCATCGTGGCCGTGCTGCTGGTGCGCCGCTTCCTGCCGGTGGACGGCCCGCGGGCGAAGACGGAGCGCCCACGCTTCGACCACCTCGGCACCCTGCTGTTGACCCTGACCCTGGCGAGCTATGCATTGGCCATGACGCTGGGGCGTGGCAGCTTCGGCCAGCTCAACGTGGCGCTGCTGTGCGCGGCGCTGCTGGGCGTCGGCCTGTTCTTGCGGGTCGAATCGCGAGCAGCATCGCCCCTGATCCAGCTGGCGATGTTCCGCCACCCCGCCCTGGGCAGCGGCTTCGCGGCGAGCGCCCTGGTGGCCACCGTCGTGATGGCCACGCTGGTGGTGGGTCCGTTCTACCTCTCGGGCGCGCTGGCACTCGACGCGGCCGCGATCGGGCTCGTCATGTCCACCGGGCCGCTGGTGGCGGCCCTCGCGGGCGTGCCGGCGGGGCGGGCGGTCGACCGCTTCGGCCCGCAGCGGGTCGGCGTGACGGGGCTCGTGGTCATGGCCGCAGGCTCTGCCCTGCTGCCCTTGCTGGCGTCACGGTTCGGCGTGCCCGGGTACATCGCGCCGCTGGCCGCGATCACGGCCGGCTACGCGCTGTTCCAGGCGGCCAACAACACCGCCGTCATGCAAGACGTTCGCGCCGACCAGCGCGGCGTCGTGGGTGGCCTGATCAACCTGTCGCGCAACCTCGGTCTGATCACGGGGGCCTCCGTCATGGGCACCGTGTTTGCGGCAGGTTCTGGAGCCAGCGATCTGGCGACGGCCCATCCTCAGGCCCTGGAGGCAGGCCTGCGGATGAGCTTCGCGGTGGCCACGGGGCTGATCTTGCTGGCGCTTGCGGTGGGTTTCGCGGTTCAGCGTCGAGCACCACGACCATCGAACGCCGGAGCGTGACGTTGGGGGGCATGGGAAGGATGCGATCGATTTCCAGGGTTTGAATTCGGGCCGGCGCGGCCTGCTTCCATGCCCGTGTTTCAAGGGAAAACCATGAGTGGAGATCTCCACCTTAATTTGTATGATGACCATATAACCAGACACCTGAAACCCGATCCACACCCATGAGCGACGCCCTGCAAGCGCCCGAACGCCTCACCGACAAACTGGCCGGCCTGCTTCTGCAGCGCATCGAGTCCGGGGAGCTGGCGCCCGACGAGCGCCTGCCCACGGAGCAGCGCCTGGCCGAGCAGTTCGGGGTATCGCGCACCGTGGTGCGCGAAGCGGTCAGCCGGCTCAAGTCCATCGGCCTGCTCACCTCGCGCCAGGGCTCCGGCGTGTTCGTGGCGCCGCGCCACCAGGCGCGCGCCCTGGCCTTTGATCCCCTGGTGGTCACCTCCATGGAAAGCGTGCTGCAGGTGGTGGAGGTGCGCTGCGGGCTGGAGGCCGACGTCGCCGCGTTGGCCGCACAACGCATGACGCCCGAGAAGGCGCGCACGATCGCGCAGGCGCTGGAACACCTGGAGGCCTGCCCGCCCCAGGGCGCCGAAGGCGTGGAGGCCGACCTGGCCTTTCACCGCAGCATCGCCCGCGCCACCGAGAACCCGCACTACGAACGCCTGCTGGGCTTCCTCGAGCAATACCAGCGCGAATCCATGTGCGTGACGCGCACCAACGAAGCACTGGACAGCGGCTACATGGTGGAGGTGCGCGAAGAACACCGCGCCATCGCCGAAGCGGTGATGCGCGGCGACGTGCTCGCGGCGCGGCAGGCCGCCATGCTGCACATGCACAACGCGGCGAGGCGTCTGAACAATGCCGCGCCCCCCATCCGCCGCGCCCTCGGCGCGATGCTGACCCCTTCCCCACCCGGTTCTTCCTCATGAGCAACGTTTCCAAACACACACTCGGCGTCATCGGCCTGGGCTCCATGGGCATGGGCGCCGCGCTCTCGGCGCTGCGCCAGGGCGTGCCCACCTGGGGCTGCGACGCGCGCGCCGAAGCCCGCGCGGCCTTCGAGCAGGCGGGCGGCCGAGCCACCGACAGCGTCGCCGAACTGGCCAGCCACTGCGACGTGGTGCTGGTGCTGGTCGTCAACGCCGCGCAGACCGAAGACGTGCTGTTCGGCGCGCAGGGCGTGGCGTCGTCGTTGAAGCGCGGTGGTGTGGTGGTGTGCTCGGCCACGGTCGACCCCGCCCTGCCCCCGGTGTGGGAACAGCGCCTGCTGGAGACCGGCCACTGGCTGATCGACGGTCCGGTCTCGGGCGGTGCGAAGAAGGCCGCCGCAGGGCAGATGACGGTCATGGCCTCGGGCCAGCCCGAAGCCTTCGCCGCCGCCGGCAGCGTGCTCGAGGCCTTCGCCGGCAAGGTCTACCGCCTGGGCGACAAGGCCGGCATCGGCTCCACGGTGAAGATGGTGAACCAACACCTGGCGGGTGTGCACATCGCCACCGCCTGCGAGGCCATGGCCCTGGGCATGCGCGCCGGTGCCGAGCCGCGCCAGCTTTACGAAGTGATCTGCAACTCCGCCGGCATGAGCTGGATGTTCGAGAACCGCGTGCCCCACATCCTGGACGGTGACTACACGCCGCTGTCGGCGGTGAACATCTTCGTGAAGGACCTGGGCATCGTGCTCGACGCGGCGCGCCAGCTCAAGTTTCCATTGCCGCTGGCGGCCGCCGCGCACCAGCTCTACCTCGCCACCGCCGCCATGGGCCTGGGCGGTGAAGACGATTCGGCGGTGGTGAAGTACTACGCCCAGCTGGCCGGCATCGACCTGCCGTCAGCACAGAAGGCCGCCGCATGATCCTGGGTGTCATCGCGGACGACTTCACCGGCGCCGCCGACGTGGCCAGCATGCTGGTGCGCGCCGGCATGCACACCGTGCAGGTGCTGGGCGTGCCCGACGGTGAACTGCCCGCGGCGGACGCCGTGGTGATCGCGCTCAAGACCCGCACCATCGCGCCGGCAGACGCGGTCGCGCACAGCCTGGCGGCGCTGGCCGCCTTGCGCGCCGCCGGAGCGCGGCAGATCTATTTCAAGTACTGCTCCACCTTCGACTCCACGCCGCAGGGCAACATCGGCCCGGTCACCGACGCGCTCATGGCCGCGCTCGGCACCGACTTCACCATCGCCTGCCCCGCCTTCCCCGAGAACGGCCGCACCGTGTTCCGTGGTCACCTGTTCGTGGGCGATGCGCTGCTCAGCGACTCGGGCATGCGCCACCACCCGCTCACGCCCATGACGGATGCGAACCTCGTGCGCGTGCTGCAGGCGCAAACGCAGCAGACCGTGGGCCTGCTCCGCCACGACGCGCTGGATGGCGGCGCGCCGAGCGCTCAGACGCGCATCGCACAGCTTCGCGCAGACGGTGTGAAGATCGCCGTGGCCGACGCGGTGAGCAACGCCCACCTGCTGACGCTGGCCGACGCCTGCGCCGAGCTGCCCCTGCTCACCGCCGGCTCGGGCGTGGCCCTGGGCCTGCCACCCGCCTACGCCAGGCGCGGCTGGTTCACCCCCAACGCCAACGCCGCCGAGCTGGACCGCCTGCAGGGCCCCACCGCTGTGGTGTCGGGTTCGTGCTCGGAGGCCACCAACGCGCAGGTCGCGCAGTGGATGGCCGCGGGCCGCGCCACCTTGCAGATCGACCCGCTGGCGCTGCACGAAGGCCGGCAGACCGCCGAGGCCGTGCTGGCCCAGGCCACGCAAGCGCTGACGCAAGGCCCCGTGCTGATCTATGCCACCGCAACCCCAGAGAGCGTGCGCGCCGTGCAGCAGGCCCTGGGCGTGCAGGCTTCCGGTGAGGCGGTCGAGCATGCGCTGGCCCACATTGCACAAGGCCTGGTGCAAGCCGGCGTGCGCCGCCTGGTGGTGGCCGGCGGTGAAACGTCCGGTGCGGTGGTGCAGGCGCTGGGCGTGCAGCAATTGCGCATCGGCGCGGCCATCTGCCCGGGCGTGCCCTGGACACAATCGACGCTGCCGGGCAACGGCGAAGCGGTGCAGCTGGCGCTCAAGTCGGGCAACTTCGGCGGCGTCGATTTCTTTGCCCAAGCCCTGCAGCAAGCGGGTGTGGCGCTGTGAGTCTGCACTGGCCCGCCACCCAGGACGCCGTGCGCGCCGACATCGCGCGCGTGGGTGCCAGCCTGTTCCAGCGCGGGCTGGCGCATTCCACCGCCGGCAACATCAGCGTGCGCCTCACCGCCGAACAAGGCGGTGGTTTTCTCATCACGCCCACCGATGCCTGCCTGGGCTTTCTCGACCCCGCCCAACTGGCCTGGGTGAGTGAAGACGGCACCGCGCTGGCGGGTGCCCGCGCGAGCAAGACACTCACCCTGCACCGGCGGATCTACGCCGCGGCACCCGACGCGCATTGTGTTCTGCACACCCATTCCACCCACCTCGTGGCGCTCACGCTGCAAGGCGTCTGGCGCAACGACGACATCCTGCCGCCGCTCACGCCCTACCAGGTGATGAAGGTGGGTCATGTGCCGCTGGTGCCCTACCGGGTTCCAGGCGATGCGGGCGTGGCCGATGACGTGGCCACCCTGATCGCCCACGCACAACGCCCACTGCGCGCGGTGATGCTGGAGCGCCTGGGCCCCACCGTGTGGCACGACAGCCCGGGCAGTGCGATGGCGCTGCTCGAAGAACTCGAAGAAACCGCGCGCCTGTGGTTGATGACCGACCGCCGGCCCGCCCCTCTGACCGACGCGCAAGTCGATGACTTGCGCAGTCGCTTCAACGCCCCCTGGTAACCGACCACCCGAGCCCAGCATGCCCCGCTTCGCCGCCAACCTGTCCATGATGTACACCGAGGTGCCGTTCCTCGACCGCTTTGCCGCGGCCGCGCGCGACGGCTTCGATGCGGTGGAGTACCTCTTCCCCTACGAACACGCGCCGGCCGACATAGCCGCGCGCCTGAAGGACCACGGCCTCACACAAGCGCTGTTCAACCTGCCCCCGGGTGACTGGCCCGCCGGTGAGCGCGGCATGGCCTGCCACCCCGGGCGCGAGGCCGAGTTCGCCGCCGCGCTGGAGCAGGCCCTGCCTTACATCGAAGCCACCGGCTGCCAGCGTGTGCACGCCATGGCCGGGCTGATGCCCGCCGGCAGCGATGCCGCCGCGCGCCGCGCCACCTATGTGACCAACCTGCGCCACGCCGCCGCGCGCCTGGCGCCGCTGGGTGTGACGCTGCTGATCGAACCCATCAACAGCCGCGACATGCCGGGCTACTTCCTCAGCCTGCAGCAGCAAGCGCACGACGTGCTGGCCGAGGTGGGCGCACCCAACCTGAAGGTGCAGATGGACCTCTACCACTGCCAGATCATGGAAGGCGATTTGAGCAAGCGCCTGCAAAAGCATTTCGCCGGCGTGGGCCACATCCAGATCGCGGGCGTGCCCGACCGCCACGAACCCGACGGCGGCGAAGTGAACTTCCCGCACCTCTTCGACCTGCTCGACACCCTCGGCTTTGATGGTTTCGTGGGCTGCGAATACCGCCCCAAGGCCGGCACCAGCGAAGGCCTGGGCTGGCTGCGCCGCTACCAGTCCTCACAGAAAGCAATGGCATGAAGATCCTCATCACCGGCGGCGCCGGCTTCCTGGGCACGCGCCTGGCCCACACCCTGCTGCAAGCCGGAACGCTGCGCGGTCAGGCCATCACGCAACTGATGCTGGCCGACCTGGTGGCCCCACGCGATGCAGCCTTGCTGGCCGACCCGCGCGTGCGGCACCACGCTGGTGACCTGCTGGCAAACATCCCCACCCTGATGGCCGAGCGCTGGGACGCCGTGTTCCACCTGGCCTCTGCGGTGTCGGGCGAATGTGAAGCCAACTTCGACCTGGGCCTGCACGCCAACCTGGACACCACACGCAGCCTGCTCGACGCCTGCCGCGCGCAAACCCTCGCCGGCCATCCACCGCCGTTGTTCTTCTTCTCGAGCTCGGTGGCCGTGTTCGGCAGCGACGCCGCCGTGCCCCTGCCCGCCGTGGTGCGCGACGACATCTTGCCCACGCCGCAGTCCAGCTACGGCATCCACAAGTTCGTGTGTGAACAACTGGTGGCCGACTACACCCGCAAGGGTTTCATCGACGGCCGCGCAGCGCGCCTCATGACCGTGTCGGTGCGCCCGGGGCCCCCCAATGGTGCGGCCTCGGGTTTCCTGTCCGGCCTGTTCCGCGAACCGCTGGCGGGCCAGGCCAGTGCCTGCCCGGTGGACCTGGACACACGCGTGGCGCTGTCTTCACCGGCCAACACGGTGGCCGGCATCGTCGCAGTGGCCGAAGCCAGCCGCGAGGCGTTCGGTGGGCGCACGGCCAT
Organism: Pseudomonadota bacterium; assembly: GCA_040385485.1. Classification (GTDB taxonomy): domain Bacteria; phylum Pseudomonadota; class Gammaproteobacteria; order Burkholderiales; family Burkholderiaceae_C; genus Hydrogenophaga. The sequence goes on from JAZKHJ010000058.1 coordinate 10,631, forward strand.
CAACCTGCCGGCACTCACCGTCAGCGTGCGCGAGATGCTGAGCGCGCTCGAATCCCTGGCCGGCCCCGAGGTGATGGGCCTGATCACGCACACACCCGATGCGGCCGTGGCCGGCATTGTCTCGGCCTGGCCATCGCGCTTCGAGAGCGCACGTGCGCCCCGCCTGGGTCTGGTGGCCGACGCCAGCTTCACCACCGTGCTGCAGCAGTACGTGCAGGACCACCCCGACGCCGTGAGCCACCCCGAGGCACGCGCGCGGCTGGGCCTGTCCGCACCGGCCTGATTGTTCCTTTTTGTTTGCGTTCCCCTGTTCCCTTCCCCAACCACAACGGAGACACCGTCCATGAAACAACTCATCAAACCCATCGCTCTCGCCGCCATCCTCGCCGCCTCTGGCGCCGTGCAGGCCCAGACCGTGTTGAAGATCGGATACGCCACCTCGGCCGCGTCGCACTACGGTGTCGGCTCCACCGTGTTCTGCGAAGAAATGGAAAAGGGCACGCAAGGCCGCTACAAGTGCCAGCAGTTTCCCAACTCGTCGCTCGGCGGTGAACGCGAGCAGATCGAAGCCGTGCAACTGGGCACGCAGGACATCGTCAACACCTCCACCGGCCCGTTGGGCAACTTCGTGCCCGAGGTCAAGATCGTCGACATCCCCTTCCTGTTCCGCGACTACGACCACGCGCGCAAGGTGATGGACGGCCCCATCGGCCAGGACCTGCAAAAGAAGATGGAAGCCAAGGGCCTGATCAACCTGGCCTGGACCGAGAACGGCTTCCGCCACATGACCAACAGCAAGCGCCCCATCAACCAGGCCTCCGACGCCAGCGGCCTGAAGATGCGCACGATGGAGAACAAGGTGCACATGGATGGCTACAAGACCTTCGGCATCCTGCCCACGCCCATGGCCTTCCCGGAGCTGTTCACCGCCCTGCAACAAGGCACGGTCGATGGTCAGGAGAACCCGATCCCCGTGATCCTGGCGTCCAAGTTCTCGCAGGTGCAGAAGCACCTGTCGCTCACCGGTCACGTCTATTCGCCGGCCGCGCTGATCCTCTCGCCCGCGGTGTGGAGCAAGCTCTCCGCCGCCGACAAGGCCGCCTTCACCGAGGCCGCCAAAAAGGGCGCCACGGCCCAGCGCAAGAAAGTCAATGACGACGAGAACAACGGCATTGCGCAGCTCAAGAGCGATGGCATGCAGGTGGTCGAGAAGGTCAATGGCGAGAGCTTCCGCAAGGCCGTGGCACCCGCCTACGCAGGCTTCGCGAAAGAGTTCGGTGCCGACAAGATCGCTGCCATTCAAGCTGTGAAGTAGAGCTCCCCCCTGCGCCGGGCCTTCGGGCCCGTCTTCCCCCCTGGGGGGGGACAACACCTTGGGCCGGCGGAGCCGGACCCTTGGTGTTTCTGGTATCGCTCCCCCTCGTTCGTAGCGAGGTTGTGTTCCTTGCTGAGTCATTGCCATGAAATCTCTCATCCTTGCCGTCGACCGCCGCATCACCGGGCTGTGCCTGTCAGTGGCTTGCGCCATCCTGGCGGTGATTTCCTGTCTGGGCATGTGGCAGGTCATTGCCCGCTTCATCTTCTCTCAACCATCGACATGGACCGAAGAGATCATGCGCCGCCTGCTGATCTGGATGGTCATGCTCGGCACGGTGGTGGCGCTGCGCCAGGGTGCGCTGATCTCGGTGGATCTGATGCTGCGCCTCTCGCGCGGCGCGTGGCGCAGCACCGTGCGCTGGGTCATCACCTCGGTCAACCTCACGTTCTTTGCCGTGGTGCTGTGGTTCGGCATCGACCTGGTCTGGCGCGTGCGCTTCCAGACCTTTGCCAGCCTGGACCTGTCCATGGCCTGGGCCTACGCCGCCGTTCCGGTGGGCGCCCTGCTCGGTCTGCTGGCCACCGTGGCGCACCACGCCGACCCGCAACACGATGAACTCAGCACCGCGCAGTGACGCCGCACGCCCCATGTCGCCATTCCTTCCCTTCTCATTCGCCGGAACACCACCATGCCATTGACCCTGCTCGTCACCATGCTGGTGTGTTTCGCATTCAGCATCTCCATTGCCGTGGCCATCGGCGGCTCGGCCATCCTGGGCCTGGCGATCTTCGACAGCAACCAGCTCATCCTGGTGCCCAAGGAAATGTTCTCCGCCATCGACAAGTTTCCGCTGGCGGCGATTCCCTTCTTCATCCTGGCCGGCAACCTCATGGAGACCGGCGGCATCTCGCGCCGGCTGGTGAACTTCGCCAAGTCGCTGGTGGGTGGTGTGCAGGGCGGCCTGCCCATGACCTGCGTGCTCACCTGCATGATCTTCGCGGCGGTCTCCGGCTCCTCGGTGGCCACCACGTTTGCCATCGGCTCCATCCTCATTCCCGCGTTGATCAAGCACGGCTATCCGGTGGGGTACGCAGCCTCGCTGCAGGCCACCGCGGCCGAGCTGGGCGTGATCATTCCACCGTCCATCCCGCTGATCCTGTTTGGCGTGGCTGCAGAAGTTTCCATCGGTGAGCTGTTCATCGCCGGGGTGGTGCCCGGACTTCTGGTCGGCGCTGCCCTGATGCTGTTCGTGCACCTGTGGTGCCGCTTCAAAGGCCTGGGCAAGAACGACGGCGACGACCGCCTGGGCGTGGGCCCGGCCACCCGCGATGCGGGCTGGGCACTGTTGATGCCGGTGGTGATTCTGGGCGGCATCTACGGCGGCATCTTCACGCCCACCGAAGCCTCGGTGGTGGCCGTGTTCTATGCGCTGCTGGTGGGCCTGGTCATCCACCGCGAACTCAAGCTGAAGGACATCGTGACCGTGCTGCGCAAGTCGGTGCTGTCCAGCGCGGTGATCATGTTCATCATCGCCAACGCCGGTCTGTTCGCCTTCCTGATCACGCGCGCGGGCATTCCGGACGCCATCGGCCTGTGGCTCACGGCCGTGCTGCAGTCGCCGGGCTGGTTCCTGCTGGGCGTGAACGCCGCGCTGTTCGTGATCGGCATGTTCATCGAGACCTCGGCGGCCATCATCGTGCTCGCGCCCATCCTGGTGCCGGTGGCGATTCACTTCGGCATCGACCCGGTGCACTTCGGCATCATCATGGTGGTCAACCTGGCCATGGGCATGATCACCCCGCCCTTTGGCGTGAACCTCTTCGCGGCCTGCACGGTGGCCAAGATTTCGCTGGACCGCATCGTGGGCCACCTGCTGCCCTTCGTGCTGGTCATCATGGGCTGCCTGGCCCTCATCACCTACCTGCCTTCGATCTCGCTCGCCTTGCGCGACGCGGTGTTTGCCAAGCCGCCGGTGGTCGAGCCCGCGATCGGCCCCAGCATCGGCCCGCAATGAACGCAAAGGAACACCCATGGCACTGAACCACATCGCCAACACCGCCGTGCGCTCGGCCTCGGGTCAGACGCTGCCGGTCATCGACCCGGCCGACGGCCAGGCCTTTGACACCATCGAGCGCAGCAATGCGGCCGACATCGACGCCGCCGTGCGCGCCGCGCGCGAATGTTTCGAGCGCACCTGGGCACGCACCACCGCCGCCGAGCGCGGGCGCCTGCTCATGAAGCTGAGCCAGAAAGTGGCCGAGCACGCCGACGAACTCGCCGCCATCGAACAGCGCGACTGCGGCAAGCCGGTGGCACAGGCCAAGGCCGACGCGCTGGCCCTGGTGCGCTACTTCGAGTTCTATGCCGGTGCCGGCGACAAGCTGCACGGCGACACCATTCCCTACCTCGACGGCTACAGCGTGCTCACCTGGCGCGAGCCGCACGGGGTGACCGGCCACGTGGTGCCCTGGAACTACCCGATGCAGATCTTTGGCCGCTGCGTGGGCGGCGCGCTGGCGGCCGGCAACGTGTGCGTGGTCAAACCCTCCGAAGACGCCTGCCTGTCGCTGCTGCGCGTGGCCGAACTGGCGGTGGAGGCCGGCTTTCCGGCCGGCAGCATCAACATCGTCACCGGCTACGGCCACGAGGTGGGCGACGCGCTGGCGCGCCACCCGGGCATCGACCACATCAGCTTCACGGGCAGCCCACGCGTGGGCACGCTGATCCAGCAGGCTGCGGCCGAACGCCACTGCCCGGTCACGCTGGAGCTCGGCGGCAAGGAACCGCAGATCGTATTTGCCGACGCCGATGTCGACGCCGCCCTGCCCTTCATCGTCAATGCCATCGTGCAGAACAGCGGCCAGACCTGCAGCGCCGGCTCGCGCCTGCTGGTGGAGCGCTCGCTGTACGAGCCCCTGCTGGAACGCCTGGGCGAGCGCTTCACGGCGCTGCGCGCCGGCCCGCCGGCCATGAACCTGGACCTGGGCCCGCTGATCCGCCAGAGCCAGCAGGAGCGCGTGCGCGGCTTCCTGGACCAGGCCCGGGCCGACGGCATCGCCACCGTGGCGCAAGGCCGTGTGGTGGACGAGGCCGCCGCCAGTGGCTTCTACGCCGCGCCCACCTTGCTGCGTGACGTGCCAGTGGACCACCGCCTGGCGCAGGAAGAAGTGTTCGGCCCGGTGCTGTCGTCCATGGTGTTCGACGACGAAGACCACGCCGTGCAGCTCGCCAACGCCACGCCCTTTGGCCTGGTGGCCGGCGTGTGGACGCGCGACGGCGGGCGCCAGTTCCGCATGGCCAGACGCGTGCGCGCCGGCCAGGTCTTCGTCAACAACTACGGCGCGGGCGGCGGTGTGGAGCTGCCGTTTGGCGGCGTCAAGTCGTCGGGCCACGGACGCGAAAAAGGGCTTCGAGGCCCTGTACGGATTCACCACCCTGAAAACCGTGGCCATCAAACACGGATGACCCCACAAGGACACAACACCATGCGAGTGCACAACCTCTCCATCATCGTCACCGGCGCCGGCAGCGGCTTCGGTGAAGGCATTGCCCAGCGCTTGGCCGAAGAAGGCGCCCAGGTCATCGTGAACGACATCGACACGGCCAACGGCGAACGCGTGGCCGCCGCCATCGTGGCAGCAGGCGGGCGCGCATCCTTCGTCGCCGGTGACGTGACGAAATCGGCCGACGTGAAAGCACTGGTGGAGGCCACGCTCGAGCGCCACGGCAAGCTCGACGTGATGGTCAACAACGCAGGCTGGACGCACCGCAACCAACCCGCGCTGGACGTGAGCGAGGACGATTTCGACCGCTGCTACGCGGTCAACGTCAAGAGCATCTACCTGGCCACCGTGCACGCCGTGCCGGCGCTCAAACGCAACGGCGGCGGCAGCTTCATCAACATCGCGTCCACCGCCGGCGTGCGCCCCCGGCCGGGACTGACCTGGTACAACGGTTCGAAGGGTGCGGTCATCACCACCAGCAAGTCGCTCGCGGCCGAGCTGGGACCGGACAACATCCGCGTCAACTGCATCAACCCGGTGATGAACCCCTTCACCACGCTGGGCCCGTCGTTCGCGGGTGGCGAGCTCACCGAGGAGCGCTTGAACAAGTTCCGCTCCACCATCCCGCTGGGCCGTTTCTCCACGTCGCTGGACGTGGCCAACGCGGTGCTCTACCTCGCGAGCAGCGAGGCCGCCTTCATCTCGGGCGCCTGCCTGGAAGTGGACGGGGCGCGCTGCGTCTGAGTTTGGTTAAGGACCAACGGCAGGCCACGATCTGAGTGTGGTCCAGGCGTGGCAGGGGCGACTTCAGACTGATTGCTGTCGATCGTCGCCGCTAGCGACTGCCCCGGTGGACCACGGCGCCTTCTGCGGCCATGGGCATGCACAGAATCGATCCGCTGGTGGATTCGGTGCAGTACAGCGTCTTGCGCTCGGGTCCACCAAAGGCCAGGTTGGTGAGCGAGGCGCCCGTCTCGGTGCGCAGCACCTGCACCGGTTCGGCCCGGTGGTTGAGCACCCACACAAAAGCCAACCCAGGATTGGCCACCAGCAACTGTCCCGCCGTGTCGACCGCCAATCCATCGGGACCACTGGGGCCATGCGACGTGAAGAACTGGCCGGTCTTGGACACGCCACCGTCGGCCAGCAGCGGCATGCGCCAGACGCAGTTGCCGCGCGTGACCGCGACGAACAAAAACTTCTCGTCCTGCGACAGCACGATCCCGTTGGGACTGGGCACGTTGTTCAGCAGCACATCGAGCCGCCCCGACGGGCTGAGCCGGTACACGCGACCGGTGGGGTCGTGCAGGCCGGTCTGGCCTTGGTCGGTGAAGTACAGGTTGCCCTGTGAATCAAAGGTGAGGTCGTTCAGGCCCTTGAAGCTCTCGGTGTTGCGCCGACCCAGGTGGGGCCGTACCGTGCCGCTGCGGCTGTCCACCACCATCAGGCCGTTGCGGTAGTCGGTCACCAGGAGTTCGGTGGCATTGAGAAACTTCATGCCGTTGGGCTCACCGTCCCACTGCGCCACCAACTCCCATTCGCCCTGCGGGTCGATGCGGAACACGCGGCCAAACGGGATGTCGGTCACGTAGAGGTTGCCGGCGGCGTCGAACACCGGGCCTTCCAGGAACGAGTCGACTTCCCGCCCGCCCATGTTGGCGTCGCTCCACACCGTGCGCTGTCGTTGACGGAAGCGCGCGGGCAGGGTGGTGAACACGTCCAGCGAACGGATCTCGGGCGGATGAAGCAGGAACATGGTGGGCTCAAGTGGGGGAGGCGGAAACGGAGACCTTACTGTTTCTCGAATGCCGTGTTGGCGACGACCTTGCCCCAGCTGTCGGTGCTGTCCTTGAGCAGCTTGGCAAACTCTTCAGCGCCTGCGTGGCGGGGCTCGGCGCCCATGCCCAGGGAGAAGGTCTTCATGTCTTCGGAGGCCATGGCGGTGTCGATCTCTTTTTGCAGGCGCTTCATCACCTCCGGCGGTGTGCCTTGTGGTGCCCACAGGCCGGTCCAGTTCACTACGCCACGCCACTTCGCACCCGCCTCCTGGAAGGTCGGCACCTCGGGCAGGGCGGCCAGGCGCTTGTCGCCGCTGACGGCCAGCATGCGCAGCTTGCCGCCCTTGACGTTGCCCATCAGCCCCGTGGTGGACGCGATCTGGAAGTCGATGGTGCTGGACAGCAGGCCCGCCGTCGCTTCGCCCGCACCCTTGTAGGGAATGTGCATGAAGTTCACGCCGCTGGCGATGCCCAGGGCCTCGCTGGCGAAGTGCGGCGTGGTGCCGGGGCCTCCGGTGCCGTAGGTCACGGTGTTGGGGGCGCTGGCGGCCTGCGCGGTCAGCTCGGCCAGGGTCTTGTACCTGGAGTTGGCGTTGACCACCAGACCCATGGGCGCGAACACGTAGGCGCTCACCGGCACAAGTTGCGTGGCGTGGTCAAACGGCAGCTTCTTGAAAATGTGCGGCAGCAGCGAGAAGGTGGTGTCGTTGGCCAACAAGGTGTAGCCGTCGGCCGGGGCCTGCGCCACCAGGTTGGCGCCGATGGTGCCGGTGGCGCCTGGCTTGTTTTCCACGATGAAGCTCTGGCCGGTCTGCTCGGTCAGCTTCTGCGCCATCTTGCGCGTGACCACGTCCACCGCGCCGCCGGGGCCGTAGGGCACAACGATCTTGACGACCCGGTTGGGCCAGGCGGACTGGGCGCTGACCGGGCCAGCGAGCAGGCTGAGTGCGGCCAGAGCGGTGGCCGAGAAAAGCGCGCGGCGTGAAGTTTGAAAGTGCATGTTTGTCTCCGTTGTTGTTGTGGGTTCAGGCGGTGGTGGCTTCTGTGCTGGCCAGCACCGCCAGTGTGTTCTTCGCAGCGGCCACGCCCATGTTCACATAGGCGTCGCTGGTCACGCCGCCGATGTGGGGGCTGAGGATGAAACCCTGCTGGTGGTGAAAGATGTGCGGGTTGGTCATGGGCTCGACGCAGAAGCTGTCCAGCCCCGCCATGGCCACCTGGCCCGACTGCACCGCCGCCAGCAGGGCCGGCTCGTCGATCAAGCCGCCGCGCGCGGTGTTGACCACGATCACGCCCGGCTTGCAGAGCGCCAGTGTCTGGGCGTTGATGAGGCCTTTGTTCTCGGGCGTCAGCGGGCAGTGCAGCGAGATCGCGTCAGACTCGCGCCAGAGCGTGTCCAGGTCCACCGCCGTCACATACGCAGGCAGGTCTTTGGCAAACGGGTCGAAGCCGATCACGCGCATGCCCAGGGCATCGGCCATCTTCGCAAAGCGCAGGCCGATGGCGCCCAGCCCGAGCAGACCCACGGTGCGGCCGCCCAGTTCCAGACTCTTGTGCGTGGCTTTGTCCCAGTGGCCGTCGTGCATGCGCTGGTTCAGTTGCACGACCGACTTGGCGCAGGCCAGCAGCAAGGCCAGCGCCTGCTCAGCCACGGCGGCGGCGTTGGCGCCCACCGCCGCGGTCACGGCGATGCCGCGTTCGGCAGCTGCGGTTTTGTCGATGGTGTCGGTGCCACTGCCGTGCTTGGAGATCACGCGCAACGCGGGCGCGGCGTCCATCACCTCGGCGTTCACGCCGCTGTAGCGCACGATGATGCCCACCGGGTTGTGCTGGCGCGCCAGCGCCGCCACATCGGCCAGTTGAGGCGTCTTGCCAGTGAAGACGACCTCGTGGTCGCCCAGCAGGGCCAGGGCCTGTGGCGCCAGGTCGGCGCCGGTGACGAGGATGACCGGGCGCGTGCTCACAGCGTTTCGCCTTGCTTGAGCACACCGGCCGCGACGAGCGATGCGGTCAGCCACGAGGCAGACGTGTTGCCTTGCTTGATTTGTTCGATGCGCTTGGCCTCGGCCTTCACCTTGTGATCGGCCAGGGGCAACAAAGCGGCAAGGGCTTCGCGCTCGATCACCACCACGCCGTCGCCGTCGCCAATCACGAAGTCGCCCGGGCGCACCGTCACACCACCCACGCTGACCGGGTGGCCAATGCGTCCGCCGTTGTTCTTGGTCGGTCCGTTGGGGTTGGTGCCGACCGAGAAGACGGGGTAGTCCATCTCGTCGAGCTCCAGGCTGTCGCGCACCGCGCCATCCACCACCACACCGGCCAGGCCGAGCTGGTGGCAGGCGGTCATCATGATGGTGCCCATGAGCGCGGAGGTCTGGTCGCCCTTGCCGTCGATCACCAGCACGTCACCGGGTTTGGCCATGGCCATGGCGGCGTGGATCATGAGGTTGTCGCCGGGGCGCACCTCCACGGTGAAGGCGGGGCCGGCTACCTTCATGCGCGGACGCAGGGCCGAGATGCGGCCATGCAACGCGCCGCGGCGGCCGTTGATGTCGGAAAAAATGGCCGGCTGGTACTGGGCCGCCTGCGCGACCAGATCGGGCGCGACGCGCGGGAAGTCTTTGACGATGTCGGATTGGGACATGGTGTTTCTCCGTGTGTGGGAATGGGTTCAGTCCAGCGTGGCGCCCGAAGCCTTGATGATCGGAGCCCAGCGCGCGAGGTCGCTTTTGATCAGGTTGCCGAAGGACTCGGGTGTGCCGCCCAGCACGTCGGCACCCTGGTCGCTCAGCTTCTTCTTCAGATCGGCCGATTCGAGTGCCTTGTTCAATTCGGCATTGAGCAGGGTGACGATCTCTTTTGAGGTTCCGGTGGGCGCGACGAAGCCGAACCAGGTGACCGCCTCGAAGTCCTTGTAGCCAGACTCGGCGATGGTGGGCACCGATGGCAGATCGTCCACCCGCTTGAGCGATGTGACCGCGATCGGGCGCATCTTGCCGTTCTTGATGAAGCCGATCAGTGTGGGCACGGACGACAGGTACAGCTCCACGCGGCCACCCACCAGATCGGTCGAGGCCTGCGCGGCTCCCTTGTACGGAATGTGGGTGAAGCTCACGCCCGCCATGTTCTGGAACAGCTCGCTGGCCAGGTGGGCCACGGTGCCGTTGCCGGCGGTGGCGATGTTCAGCGCGTTGGGTTTGGCCTTGCTGGCGGCAACCACGTCGGCCAAGGTCTTGAATGGAGATTCGGCCGACACCACCAGCACCAGCGGTGCGCTGGCCACCAAGCTCACCGGCGTCAGGTCTTTGACCGAGTCGTACGGCATTTTTTTGTAGAGCGTGGGGTTGATCGCCAGGTTGCTGGTCTGGCCCAGCGCGACCGTGTAGCCGTCGGCGGGCGACTTGGCAGCGGCGTCAACACCGATGTTGCCGCCGGTGCCCGGGCGGTTCTCGACGATGAAGCTCCAGCCCTTGGTGCTCTGGATTTTGTTGGTGACCTCGCGAGCAATCAGATCGGTGCCACCACCCGCGGGGAAAGGGACCACCACCCGGATGGGTTTGGTGGGGTAGGTCTGGGCCAGAGCGGCGCCAGTGGCGAGCAACAGGCTGGCGGCGGCAAGGACGTGGCTGCGGAAAAAGTTCATGTTTGTCTCCATGGGTCAGCTTTGGACAGGGGGGCCGCTGGGCTGTGTTGTGCGGCTGGGGCGGACTGTACGAGCGTGTTCCACTGAATACAATGCGGTTTCAACAGCTGAAACAAGGGGCAATCCATGAAACCACCCAAAATGCCCGCTGCCTCCCCCGCGGCAGCCTCCGAAATGACGGAAAACGAGGCCAGCGCCGGTGGCGTGACCGCCGTGACGCGGGCCCTGCGCGTGTTGGAAAGCTTCGGCATGGACGACCCGCAGCTCACGCTGGCCGAGATGAGTCGTCGCACCGGCATGCACAAGACCACCACGCTGCGCTTGGCGCGCACGCTTGCGGCCGACAACTACCTGGTGCAAAAGGAAGACGGCAGCTGGCGCTTGGGGAGGGCAGCTGGCTGGTTGGGCGCGTGCTACCAGGCTGTGTTCGACGTGCACGACGTGGTGGAGCCGGTCCTGCGCGCGCTCACCGTGCAGACGGGCGAGAGTGCCTCGTTCTACGTGCGCGAAGGCCAGCAGCGCCAGTGCCTGGCGCGGGTTGACGGTCCGCAGACCATTCGTCATCACGTGCGCGTGGGCATCGGTCTGCCGCTCGACTTGGGCGCACCGGGCCGCGTGATCCTGGCGTTTTCCGGTGAACGGGGCGAGCCCTACGAGACGATCCGCAAGCGCGGCTTCCACCTGTCGATGGGCGAACGCGAGGCAGAGGTGTCCAGCGTGTCGGCACCGGTGTTCGGGCTGCACTGGCGGCTGCTCGGCTCGATCTGCATTTCAGGCCCCACATCGCGCTTGCCCGAAGCCCGGCTGCTGGAACTGGCGCAGACCGTCATGACGGCGGCCAACGAGTTGTCCTACGCCATTGCAGGCGTGCGGCGCCCCGGGGCAGTGCCAACCACCTCCTCCACCTGGTTTCCCAAATAGCTTGCGTTGGTGACGTTTCATGTCCCTGGGTCGCTGCTTGAAGGTCAGCTTCGCCTGGTTCTGTCGGCCTGAATCAATCCGTCAGTTGATCGCTTTTCCAACCACGGCCAAGTTCATCTTTCGGATCATCTCCACATAGTGGCTCAGTGACGGTGTGCGAGCGCCTGGCACCTTGGCCAGATCGTCGTAGCGACGCAATCGAACGGCCGCCTGGGCATGCGGGTTCTTCATGAATCGCTCGGCCTGCTCCCCGTCAAATGCACCGCCTTGCAGTTGCAGACTGCGCACGGAGGCGGGTGAGAGCGTGTCGAGGTAAGTTGGATCGATGTGGCACAGATACCGTTTGGCATCGACGTGCAGGCGGATCGGCTCCAGCACTTCATCGCAGAAGGTGGCGCGCAAAAATGGCAAGGCGATGTACTGGTGCAGATCGTCCCGTGGGGCCTCCGCCCCGCCGGCATCAGCGCCTTCGCCTCTCAGCATGTGCCCCAGGTCGTGCAGCAGGGCGGCAGCCATGGTCGGGGTCGACTCACCCGCCGCCTCGGCGAGGTGCGCGCACTGCAGCGCATGCTCCAGCTGACTGACGGGTTCGCCGCCGTATTGCGCGGCGCCTTTGCGCAACAGCAGTTCTTCAATCTCGTCAATCGTCATGCTCATGGGATCACCTACACCGCGATTTTCCGGATGCGGGCCGAGACCACGTCGATGGCGCTCACGGTGAGCACGATGATGATCATCACGGCGCAGGTCTCGGGGTACTGGAAGCCGCGGATGATCTCCCACAGCACCACACCGATGCCACCGGCACCCACCATGCCCACCACCGACGCCGAACGCACATTGGCCTCGAAGCGGTACAGCGTGTACGAGATCCACAGCGGCATCACCTGCGGGATCACGCCGTACACGATCTCGTGCAGGGCGCTGGCGCCGGTGGAGCGGATGCCTTCAACCGGCTGGGGGTCGATCGCCTCGACCGCCTCGGAGAACAGCTTGGCCAGCGTGCCGGAAGTGTGTATCCACAAGGCCAGCACGCCCGCAAACGGCCCCAGGCCCACCGCCACGACGAACAGCATGGCGAACACCATTTCGTTGATGGCGCGGAACGAATCGAGCAGGCGGCGCACCGGCTGGTATACCCACCACGGCACGATGTTGCTGGAGGCCAGCAGCGACAAGGGGATGGCCGTGACCACCGCCAGGGCCGTGCCCCAGAGCGCGATCTGCAGGGTGATCACCATTTCGGTGACGTAGATGCGCCAGTCCGAGAAGTTGGGCGGGAAGAACTCGGCCGCGTAGGTCGCCATGTTTCCCGAATCGCGCCACAGCGCCAGGGGGCGCATGTCGGCGCCGTTCCACGACGCCGCGAGCAGCGCCAGCAGTGCACCCCACGACACGTACCAGGCCAGGCCGTGCCTGGGCGCGGCCGTCTGAGCCAAGGCTTGCCATTTGGGGTGGGTCAGGGTGTTCATGGGTGCGGCCGGCGTTGGTCAGTTCAAGGCAGAGAGCTGCTGGTCGATGGCCGCGATCTGGGCCTTCTTGTCGGCGTCGCTCAGGGTGCCATCGGACTCGATCTTGTTGCGCTTGCCAAACAGGTCGAGCTGGCGGATCGGGATCAGCTGGTCGTTGCTCGACGCCTTGAAACCCGAGAGCTTGGAGAGTTGCATCACGATGGCCTTTTCGCGCGCATCGGTCTTGGCGTAGTTGACGAAGAAGGTCCTGATCTTCTGCTTGGTGGCCTCGGGCACGCCCTTGTTCAGCACCAGCGGGTCCAGCGGAATCAGGGGTGAGGTCCAGATGATGCGGATGGCCTGGGCCTTCTCGGGCTGGCGCTCCTGGAGCTTGCCCATCGTTTCACTGTTGGTCACCGCCACATCGACCTGCTTGTTGGCGGCGGCAAGGGCATTGGTTTCGTGGTTGGCGCTGCGCACGGTCTTGAAGTGCGTCTTGGCGTCGATCTTGTTCTTCGCGAAAACGTAGTAGCCCGGCACAAGGAAACCGCTGGTGGAGTTCGGGTCACCGTTGCCGAAGCTCAGCGACTTGCCGTTCTTGAGCACATCGTCCAGCGAGGTGAGCGGGCTGTCCTTGTGCACCACGAAGTGCGAGTAATAGCCCTGGGTGCCATCGGCGTTCACCATCTGGGCAAACACCTCGCCGTTGGCGCGGTCCACCGCCTCCATGGCCGACTTGTTGCCCAGCCACGCCACCTGCACCTTGTTGAAGCGCATGCCTTCGATGATGCCGGCGTAGTCGGGCGCGAAGAAGGCCTTGACCTTCAGCCCGGTCTGCTTCTCCATGTCGTCCAGCAAGGGCTGCCAGTCGGCCTTGAGGTTCTGGGTGGACTCGGTCGAGATGATCCCGAAGTTGATGTCCTGGGCGTGTGCCAGGGTGAAGGTGAGGCCTGCGGCGAGCGCGACCAGGGCGCGTTGGATCATGGGTGGCTCCAGTGAGTTGACAGGAAACGAAGGGACGGGACGAAGGAAGGCGCCGTTCAGGCGGCTTGGGGAATGGGTTGAACCCACGCGGTGGCGGGGGCCGTGGGCAGGCGCGTCACACCGGTGTGCACGCTTTCGCTGCCGTTCAGGATCTCGTCGGCCTGCATGCCGTAGAGATCGCGCAGCAGCGCGGTGGTGAGCTGGGCGGAGGGGCCGTCGAACACCACACGACCCTGGTGCAGGGCCACGGTGCGGGTGCAGAAGCGGCGTGCCATGTCCACCTGGTGCAGCGAGACCACCACCGTGCAACCGTCTTCCCGGCAGATGCGCGAGAGGATCTCCATCACGTTGCGCGAGGACTCCGGGTCGAGCGAGGCGATCGGCTCGTCGGCAAGAACCACGCGAGCGCCCTGCACCAAAGTGCGCGCGATGGCGGCCCGCTGCTGCTGCCCGCCCGAGAGCGTGGAGGCTCGCTGCGCATGGCAGTCGGCGATGCCCACACGGTCCAGTGCTTCCAGGGCCAGCGCGCGCTCCCGCACGGTGAAGATGCGCGTGACGGCGCGCCACCAGGGCATCTGGTGCAGGCGGCCCACCAGCACATTGACGAGCACGGGCAGACGGTCGACCAGATTGAACTGCTGGAACACGAAGCCGACGCCTGCGCGGGTGCGCCGCACGTCACGCTGGATCTGGCCGCCGAGCTGCACGCAATGGCCGTTGACCTCGATGCAGGAGTCACCACCCGCGTCGGACGGCATCAGGCCGGCAATGTGGCGCAGCAGGGTGGATTTTCCCGAGCCGGAGGCGCCGATCAGGGCCACCATCTCGCCCTGGCCGATCTCCAGGTTGATGTTGCGCAAGGCGTGTTTGCCGTTGCCGAAGTGCTTGTCAAGGTTGCGGATACGCAGGCTCATGTCGCTTCCAGTCCAAAGATATGTCTATACAAGCGAGTGTCTGAAACTGCTGTGACAGTTTCTTGACGCACCGGGGACGTTTTCGCGGTACGCGATCAAAGGACACGCTGGCCTTCGCGCCAGACCGCACGCACCACCCCGTGCTGCGAGCCATCGGGCAGGTCCACGAGCCGCACCTGGATCAGGTCGGCGCGCAAACCGTCCTGCAGCGCGCCCCGGTCATGCAGTCCGGTGGCACGCGCCGGGTTCAGCGAGACCATGGCAATGGCCTCGGGCAGCGTGGCCAGACCATCGCGCACCAACCGCAGCGCAGCGCCCAGCAGGCTGGCGGGCACGTAGTCGCTGGAGAGGATGTCCAGCAGGCCCTGGCGCGCGAGTTCGGTCGCGGCCACATTGCCCGAGTGCGAGCCACCGCGCACCACGTTGGGTCCGCCCATCACGGTCAACAAGCCCCGTTCGTGCGCGGCCCGCGCGGCGGTGACGGTGGTCGGGAACTCGGACATGCTCGCGCCCTCGGCGTGGGCTTGTTCCACATGGCCTTCGGTGGTGTCGTCGTGGCTGGCCAGGGCAATGCCGTTGTCGCGACAGTGGTCCACGAACCACGCGCGGTGCGGCTCCACGTAACGCGCCTGCAGCTCGGCCGACAGGGCCAGCTGGCGTGCGAACTTCTCGTCGCTCCAGCCTTTCTTGCCGGTGAAATAGGTGCGGGCCTGTTCGATGTCTTCCCACTGGCGCTGACCGGGCGTGTGGTCCATGAGCGAGATGAGCGACAGCCGCTCGTGGCCATGAAAGGGCTCGAAAAGTTCGATGGTGTTGGGCGCGGGCAATTCGCACCGCACATGCAGGTGGTGGTCGGCGCGCAACAGGCCCGCCTGGCCCGCGTGGTCGATGGTGTCGAGCACGGCATGCCAGGTGCTGCCGCGCAGGCTCTCGGGATCGGCATCGCCCACACCCAGCGCGTCGAACACCGTGGTGATGCCGGCGGCGGCCAGCTCGGCGTCGTGCGCGATCAGCGCGGGCAGCGTGGCCCACTGCACCTTGGGGCGCGGCATGAGATGGCGCTCGAAGTTGTCGGTGTGCATCTCGACCAGGCCCGGCATGAGGTAGTCACCCTCACAGTCGACGGCCGATGCCAGCGCAACGTCGGAGTCGATCGCGTCGATCCGACCGTCTTTCACAGCCAGACTGCCCAGCATCACCTGGTCGGGCAGCACCATCCGGGCATTGCGGAATGTGGTGTTCATGCCGACTTTCGGAAACTGGCCACATTGACGCGGCGCGTGGCCACGGCGTCGCCCACGGCTCGGTCGTGAAAGATGCCGATGACGGCCGACCCGGCTTGCACCGCTTCGCGGATGAGGTCGATCACGGTGGCGGTGTTGGCGGCGTCCAGCGACGCGGTGGGCTCGTCCAGCAGCAACAGCGGGCGCTGGCGGATCATGTTGCGGGCGATGTTCACGCGCTGCTGTTCGCCGCCGGAGAACGTGGCCGGAGGCAGCGCCCACAAGGGCTCGGGGATGCGCAGGCGCGCGAGCCAGTGGCGCGCCGCGGCCCGCGCGGTTTCCTGGGGCACACCCGCTTCGACCAGCGGCTCGGCCACCACGTCCAGCGCGGGCACGCGCGGGATCACGCGCAGGAACTGGCTCACATAGCCCACGGTGTCGCGGCGGATGCGCACCAGCGATCTCGCTTCGGCCGCGGTCACGTCCAGCTCGGGCTCGCCGGGCGGGCGCAAAAGGATGCGCCCCGCGCTGGCGAGGTAGTTGGCGTAGATGAGCTTGAGCAAGGTGCTCTTGCCCTGCCCCGACGGCCCGTCCAGCACCACGCATTCCCCGGCGGCCACGCGCAGGTCGACCGCGTCGAGCACATGCAGTTCGGTGCCCTGCTGGTGGTGCAGCGTGAAGGTCTTGCTCACGCCGCGAAGTTCGAGCATGGGTTCGGTGGTGGTGTTCATGGCTGCAGGACGGAAGAAACGAGGAGCTGGGTGTAGGGGTGCTGGGGGTCGTCCAGCACCTGGTCGGTGAGTCCGGTCTCGACGATGCGTCCGCGCTGCATGACGACCATGCGGTGGGCCAGCAGGCGCGCCACGGCCAGGTCGTGCGTGACGATCACCACCGCCAGCTGCATCTGCTGGCTGAGCTGGCGCAGCAGATCCAGCAGGCGCGCCTGCACCGACACGTCCAGACCCGAGGTGGGCTCGTCCATGAACACCAGCCGCGGATGCGTGACGAGGTTGCGCGCGATCTGCAGGCGCTGGCGCATGCCGCCGGAGAAGGTTCGGGGTGTGTCGTCGATGCGCGAGGGGTCGATCTCCACCCGGGACAACCAGTCCACGGCGGTCTGCCGCAGCCGTCCGTAGTGGCGCTCCCCCAGGCCCATGAGGCGCTCGCCCACGTTGGCGCCGGCCGAGACGTCCATGCGCAGGCCTTCGGCCGGGTTCTGATGCACGAAGCCCCAATCGGTGCGCGCCAGCAGCCGCTGCTGCGCTTCGCTCAGGCGGTGCACGTCATGCATGAGCCCGTCGCGCGCGAGGAACTCCACCGTGCCGCTGGAGGGCCGGTTGCGCGCGGCCATGGCGTTGAGCAGCGTGGTCTTGCCCGAACCCGACTCGCCCACCACGGCCAGCACTTCGCCGGGCCACAGATCGAACGAGGCGTCTTGCAAGGCCACGCGGGGGCCGTAGTGCTGACCAGCCTGGCGCACACGCAGCAGTGGAAGGCTGGATGCCACGGGAGGAAGGGTTGTCATGACAGGTCCTGGTGGGTTTCGTGGCCGGCGCGCCGCTCCTGGCAGTGGTCCGAGTCGGAGCACACGTGCATGCGGTCGCCGCTGTCGCTGGTGATGATCTCGTCGAGGAACGAGTCGGTGGCGCCGCAGAGCGCGCAAGCGGCATCCCACTTCTGAACCTCGAACGGGTGGTCGTCGAACGCCAGACTCTCGACCGGCGTGTAGGGCGGCACCGCGTAGATGCGCTTCTCGCGACCGGCGCCAAAGAGCTGCAGCGCCGCGTTCATGTGCAGCTTGGGGTTGTCGAACTTGGGGATGGGCGACGGCGCCATGAGGTAGCGCCCGTTGACCATGACGGGGTAGTCGTAGGTGGTGGCGATGTGGCCGTGGCGCGCGATGTCTTCGTAGAGCTTGACGTGCATGAGCCCGTACTCGGCCAGCGCGTGCAGGGTGCGCGTCTCGGTGGCCCGAGGCTCCAGGCGCTGCATGGGCTCGGGCACCGGCACCTGGTACACCAAGATCTGGCCCTCGGCCAGCGGTGTCTCGGGAATGCGGTGGCGGGTCTGGATGACGGTGGCCTGGCGCGTGCGCGTGGTGGTGGCCACGCCCGCGGTGCGCTGGAAGAAACGGCGGATGTTGACCGCGTTGACGGTGTCGTCCGAGCCCTGGTCGATCACCTTGAGGGTGTCGTTCGGACCAATGACGGCGGCCGTGACCTGGATGCCGCCCGTGCCCCAGCCGTAGGGCAGCGGCATTTCGCGCGAGCCGAAGGGCACCTG
This sequence comes from Pseudomonadota bacterium, assembly GCA_040385485.1. Classification (GTDB taxonomy): domain Bacteria; phylum Pseudomonadota; class Gammaproteobacteria; order Burkholderiales; family Burkholderiaceae_C; genus Hydrogenophaga. The sequence continues at coordinate 28,649 of JAZKHJ010000058.1, forward strand.
GTGCCCCGGAATGGCCACCGCCTTCAGGATGGCGCGGCGGATCATGCGTTTGGTGCGCTCGTCCAGGTAGGCGAAGTTCACCCCCGCTTCGGTGGAGGCCTCGGCTTGTGCCACTGCGCTGAAGGTGGAAGGGTCCATGGGCGCGTTCATGTGGGGGTCTCCTCGGGGCGGGGTGCGCGGGTCAGGGCTTCGGCGCGCATCTGGCGCACCAGTGCCAGCTCGGCCTGGAAGTCAACGTAGTGCGGCAGCTTCAAGTGCTGAACGAAGCCCGACGCCTCCAGGCTGTCGCTGTGCGAGAGCACGAACTCGGGCATTTGCGCCGGCGACTCGACCATTTCACCGAGCTCCTCCGCGCGCAGCGCGCGGTCGACCAGGCTCATGGCCATGGCCTTGCGCTCGCTGTGGCCGAAGGCCAGGCCGTAGCCGCGCGTGAAGGTGGGTGGCTCACTGGCGCTGCCGGCGAACTGGTTGACCATCTCGCATTCGGTGATCTCCATATCGCCGATGGAGATCGCAAACCCCAGCTCTTCGGGCTCCACCACCAGCTCCACCTGGCCCACACGCAGCTCGCCCACGAACGGGTGTGAGTGTGCGTAGCCACGCTGGGTCGAATACGCCATGGCGAGCAGGAAACCTTCGTCGCCGCGCGCCAGGTTCTGCAGGCGCGTGGCACGGTCGGCGGGGAAGCGCAGCGGTTCTCGCGTGAGGTCGCGCGGCGTCGGGTCGCCCTCGGGCGGTGGGCTGCGCTCGATCAGGCCTTCCTGATTGAGCAGGTCGACCACGCGGGGCACGGCAGTGCTGGGCGCTGCTGCCAGCTCAGCGGCGGCGGGCGGCACGCCGCCTTCGGCCAGCAGCGCAAAGTCGAGCAGGCGCTGCGTGTAGTCGTAGGTGGGGCCGAGCAGCTGCCCGCCGGGCAAATCCTTGAAGGTCGCCGATATGCGCCGCTCCAGTTGCATGCGCGTGGTGTCCAGCGCGCAGGTGGTGCCCAGGCGCGGCAAGGTCGCGCGGTAGGCGCGCAGCAGAAAGATGGCTTCCACCAGATCACCGCTGGCCTGCTTGATGGCCAGCGCGGCAAGCTCGGGGTCGTACACGGAGCCTTCGGTCATCACGCGGTCCACGGCCAGCTTGAGCTGCGAGCGGATCTGCGCCACATCCAGTTCGGCCAGACCCGGGTCGCCCCGGCGCTGGCGGTCGAGCAGGCGGTAGCTGTTGAGGATGGCGGTTTCCCCGCCCTTGACGGCAACGTACATGCTCAGGCCTCCATCGCCGATTCGGCGTTGATGCAGGCCGTGCGCGGCAAGCCGCAGACCTCGGTGTGCGTGGCAAGGTACACATCGACCCCGCGCGGAAACGCTGCGTGGTTGGCTGCCCACTGCGTCATGAAGCCCACCGGCAGGCCACGGACTTCAAGGTCCTGGGTGGACTGGATGCCGGGTCCGCTCAGGCGCAGGTGTTCACCGCCGCCGAACGCCGGTACATCCATCACGAGCGTGGCCGAGCCCTGAGGATCGGCATCGCTGCCCTGCGCGAGCGTGGCCAGCTCGGGCACCGCATCGCCCTGGGCCACCCACACAAAGTCCGCCTGACCCGCCGAATCAACGCCGCGGCAACCGGTGTGAAAGCGCAGCCACGCCGCCGTGGGTGAACGGGCCAGGGTGGGCGAGAGCCAGAGCGTGCAATCGGCATCGAGCAGCGCGAGCAACAACACGGCAGAAGCGCGATGACCGTCCACGGGACACTCGGCCTCGATGGGCATGGTCAGAGGCCGGCCGGGATGGGACAGCGCGTGCAGCGCCACGCGGAACACCGCCTGGCTGCCCAAGGCTTCGCTGGAGAAGCCGGCCAGCATGTCTTGAAGGGTGTCGGCCTTCATGCGTCTTCCTCGGAATCGGCGCCGCCATCGGATTCGCGGACCATGGTGAAAAAATCGACCCGGGTGCTCTGCGCGCGCGCCGAGCGTTCGGCCGCCAGCTGTCGCAGGTGTCGGCGCACCGGCTCGAGCAGGCGCGCATCGAGTCCGTCGGTGTGCGCGGGGTCCTGCAGCAGCGCGTCGGCCACGGCGGCCAGGGTGCAGCGGCGTGCGTCGCGCCCCGTCACCCAGGCCACACCGGCGTGGGCGCCCTCAAGCCGCAAGGCGCACCGCGTGACGGTGATCTCGCCGAGGTTGAAGCGCTCGGCGGTGCCGCCCACGCGGCCCTGCACCATCATCAAACCGGTCTCGGGCCGGCGCAGCCAGTGCACAGCGGGGCCGAGGTGAGAGGCCACCGCGCTCTCCAGCAGTTCCAGCGGCGCGCGCGCCAGCAAGGCCATCCAGTCGGGTCGTAGCAGCGGCCGGTTGGGGCCGCTGTTGTCAAAAGCGTGAAACATCGTGGTGTTAGCCTGTCACTTGTGTAGACAACTTGTCGAACACCGCCAGCGTAGGCGCTTCAGATGTAGCTTTCATGACAAACCCTCTGACAACCACCATCGAGACCGGCGAACACTTCTGGACACAGATCGCCAACGAGATCGCCCAGGCGATCGGCCAGGGCGTGTATCCACCGGGCGAGCGCCTGCCCTCCGAACACTCGCTGGCCGAGCGCTTCGGGGTGAACCGCCACACCATTCGCCGATCACTGGCGGCGCTGGGGCAGCGCGGCCTGGTGCGCGCCGAACAAGGCAGCGGCACCTTCGTCGAAGATTTCGCGGTTGATCTGGCGATCGGCAAACGCACGCGGCACCGGCAGAACCTGGCCCAAGCGGGTTTGCGCGGTGGTCTGGTGGTGCTGCTCGACGAACGCACGCGCGCCACGGCCGACCAGGCGCGTGCGCTGCAGGTGCCCGCGCGCAGCGCGCTGCTGCACTTGCTGGTGCTCGGCGAGGGTGCGGGCCAGCCACTGCACGTGAGCGATCGGTACTTTCCCCTGCCGCGCTTTCAAGGTCTGGCCGAAGGCGTGCGCGAGACCGGATCGATCACCGCGGCTTTCAGCGCACTCGGTGTGAACGACTACATCCGGCATGAGAGCCGCATCAGCGCCCGTCTGCCGGATGCGCGCATTGCCGGGCATTTGCGCCAGGGCACGGCGCGGCCGTCGCTCTACGTCACCAAGGTCAACACCGACATGCAGGGCCTGCCGATCGAATACGCCGAGACCTGGTTCGCCGGTGATCGGGTCACGCTGACGGTGAATCACGATGGTGAATGAACAACCGCACCGGGTCGCTCTCTACTGGGCGCCCCGGCCCGCCAGCGCGCTGTGGCAGGCGGGCTGCCAATGGCTGGGCCGCGACGCGGCCACCGGCAAGCGTTTGACCCAACCGGCCATCGACGGCATCCCCACCGAGCGCTTCGAGGCACTGACTGCCGAGCCGCGACGCTACGGTTGGCACGCCACATTGAAGCCTCCCTTTCGGCTGCGCGAAGGCGTCGACCTGGACGATGTGGACCGGGCCGTGCAAACGCTCGCAGGCCAGTTCAAGACGGGCCCGATGTCGGCATTGCGGGTGGCGCCCCTGGGCAACTTCCTGGCCTTGCGTCCACAAGGCGAGCCGGTGGCGGCCAACGCCCTGGGGGCCGCATGTGTCGAGGCGCTGCAACCCTTCAGCCGGCCCCTGTCGGCCGAGGATCTGCAGCGCCGCCGACGGGCACCGCTCACCGCGCAACAGGACGCCCTGCTCCAACGCTGGGGCTATCCCTGGGTGTTCGACGAGTTCCGTTTCCATTGTTCGCTGACCGGTCCCCTGGATGGACTCGACGCCGCGTCTCGCGAGGCCTTGATGCAAGCGGCCTGCCGCACGTTCAACCACCTGCCGATCGAGCCGCTGGACAGCATCGCAGTCTTCATCGAGGCCACACCGGGTGCCGATTTCCAGCTGCACCGTCACTGGGGTCTGTCCATATGAACCGTCGTCTCGTCTACGTGGTGGGCCCTTCCGGTGCGGGCAAGGACAGCCTGCTGCAATGGCTGGTGCAACACCCGCCTGCAGACACCCGACTGCATCTGGCCCGGCGCACTGTCACGCGCCCGGCCACGGCCGGCGTCGATGGTGATGAGGCGGTGAACGCAGCGACCTTCGCCTCCCTGCTCCAGGCCAACGCCTTTGCCCTGCACTGGTCTGCCAACGGCCTGCAGTACGGCATACGAGCGCAGGAATTCGAAGCGCTGGCCGCTGGCGCCTGGGTGCTGGTGAGTGGCTCCCGTGCTCACTTGACCATGGCGCAACAGCGCTACCCGGGTTTGAGCGCCGTGCACGTGCACGCCACGTCCGGCGTGTTGCGTGAGCGCCTGCGTGCGCGCCAGCGCGAGTCGAACGCCGAGGTGGAAGCGCGCCTGCACCGCGCGCTGGCGTTCGACGCCCCGGCGGACGCGTTCTGCCTCACGAACGACGCGGACCTGGAGAGCGCCGGTCAACGCCTGAAGGCACACCTGTTCTCGCCAGCGGCCGTGCCTGGCGAATCGAACGCTCAAGCTCAGCTCAGTCGCCAGCTGACCTGAAGGGCGCTGTGGTCGCTGGGCGTGATGCCGTGCGCGTCGGGGCGGTCAACGCGCAACACGGTGCTGGCCGCCGCCACTTGAACGGCAGCGCGACTGAGTGTGGGCACCACCAGCACGTGGTCCAGCACCTGCCCCTGGCCTGACCCATCGACACAGGTGGGATCGCGGACCTGTCCGGCCAGTTCAAAGCTGTCTCGCAAGCACCACGGCCCGCCCGCGAAATCGCGCAGCGCAGGCGCCTCCAGCGGATCGTTGAAGTCACCACACACCAGCGTGAGCGATGCCGGCCCGATCTGGTCCAGATGCTCCAACACGGCCTGCAACTGGCGCTGGCGCAGCGCATCACCGACCCCACCCCGCACATGGCTGAGGTGCACATTCGCCACAGTGACCGGGTGCTCCCCCACCCGCAGCTGGACCACCTGGGCCATGCGACCGCCATCGGCCTCGCTCGAAGGCAGGACCACGTTGTCCACCCGCTGCACCACGAATCGGGTCAGCACGGCCTGGCCGGAAAAGCTGGGCACCTCACGGCCGGCCAACGAGCGCAGCTTGGGCCTGGCCAGCGCCTGCACCGCACGCAGGCCGGTGGCGGCTGCCAGCCGCCCTGCGGTGTCGGCGCTGCCGTCCTCCGCAACAAACGCTTCCTGCAAGGCCACCACATCGGGCGCCAGGTCGATCACGCCCTGCGCCAACAGACCCATGCGCTGCGCGTAGTGCCCGTCGCACTTCCAGCTGTTGAGCGTGAGCAGGCTGAAGCTGGCACCGCTCAAGGTTCGACCCAGCCCACCACATCGGGTATGGGCGTTGCGGCCATGCGACGAGGTGCGACTGGCAGTGCCAGAGGCGCCCCCAGCGCGGCGTGCGCCAGACGACCGGCAATCAGGTGCAAGGCCACACGCGCAGGCATGGCGCCCGGCGGTTCGACCACCAGCACATCGGCACGCTGGCCCACCGCGAGGTGTCCACGGTCGTGCAGGCGCGCCGCGTCCGCGGCGTTGCTGGAGACCAGCGCCCAGGCGTCTTCGAAGCTGCAGGCGCCGTCGGCAGCCAGTCGAAACGGCGCCTGCAGCATGGCGGGGTAGTAGTAGTCGGAGGTGAGCACGGTGCACAGACCTTCGGCCACCATGCTGGCAGCGCCGACAGCATTGCTCTGGTGGCTGCCGCCGCGCACCACATTGGGCGAGCCAAACACCACGTGATTGCCCATGGCGCGCGCCACGCGGGCGGTTTCGCGGTTCTTGGGAAACTCCGAGATGCTGCAGGACAGGCCCTGGTACCAGTGCCGGATGTCGGGGGTCATGTCGTCGTGCGAAGCCTGCGGCACGCCCGCGGCCACCGCCGCTGCCGCCAGGCGCTCGATGGAGGCAGGCACCTCGCTGGCGCGCGATGCCACACGGTGGGCCAACTGCCTCAGTGCATCGGCACCCAGGCCGGTGCGCTGCAGCACCGTCATGGCCTCCAGCGGCTTGTCCAGCTTCTTCACGATGTCGGCCGTGTGGTCGTTGAAGGCCAGCAGCGCCACCCGGCCTTGCGCCAGCCAGCGCAGGGCGTCGGCCTCACCCTCGAGGTTGAAGGTCTCCTGGCGCAGGTGCAGGCGCGTGTCGCAGGCCAGGTGCGCCCGGGCCGACTCCAGCGCCTCCATCAGCGCCACCAGGCTGTCGCGGCTGCGCAAGCCGGGCTCCCACGAATGGGTCACACCGTGGAAGGCGGTGGAGATGCCGTTGGCCACAAGCTGCCGGTCGGTGTCGGCCAGGGCGATGCGCATGTCGAAATGCACGCCGGGGCGTGGCATGAGCTGGCGCTCGAAGGCATCGCCGTGCAGGTCGATCATGCCGGGCAGCACCAGGCGCCCACCGGCTTCCAGCACCGGATGACCCCTCGTGCCATCGGCGATGTCGGTGATCACACCGTCCTCGATCAGCACGACTGCGTCGTCTTCCAAACCGGTGGGCAGCAAGGTCCTGCCACCCACGATCGCCCAGCTTCGTCTGTTCAACATGCCATTTCCTGTCTAGACAACTCAAAACGCCATGGTGGCGGATCCAAAGGACAGAACGACGACGCAGGCGCCGACGACAGCGATGTCACGAAAGATTCACGTCTGCTGCACGGGCCTGTCATGCGGGGGGCCGAACCTAGGCAAGTTGTCTAACCAACTTGGAGAAACCCCCCATGAAATCGATGTTCCGAGCCACCCGCCTGCTGGCCACCCTCACGCTGGGCCTGGCCACAACGCTCGCCGCCAGTGCGCAAACCTTGCGCATCGCCGTGACCGACATCGTCGGTCTGGAGAACCTTCAGCGCGAGTACGCACCGTTCCAGAAAATCCTGTCCGACAAGTCGGGCATGAAGGTCGAACTGTTTCCCGTGCCCAACCGCACCGCGGCGGTTGAAGCGCTGAACGCGAAGAAGATCGACCTCGTGCTGACCGGCCCGGCCGAGTACGTGGTGTTCAAGAAGCGCACCGACGCCAAGCTGGTCGTGGGTTTCAGCCGGCCGGAGTACTACGGATCGGTGGTGACGCTCGTGGGCTCGGGCGTGGATGGCGTGGAAGACCTCAAGGGCAAGAAGGTGGCCCTGGGTGACGTGGGCTCCACCTCGCGCCACCTGGCACCCACTCAGGTGCTGGCCGACCTGGGCCTGCAGCCGCAGCGCGACGTGCAGGTGATGCACATCAACCGCAACGTGGCCGTGGAAGCCATGAAGCGCGGTGACGTGGCCGCCATCGGCATCAACCGCACCGACCTGCCCGGCCTGAGCAAGAAGTTTCCCGACGTGGTGTTCAAGGTGATCGCCCGCGGCCGCGACCTGCCCAACGACGTGCTGCTCGCGGGGGCCCACGTGCCCGACGCGGTGGTGATCAACATGAAGAAGGTGTTCAGCGAGAACAGCGAGGCACTCATCAGCGCTGTGCTGCTGGGCCCTGACGAAAACCAGAAATTCCGGGGCATGGCCTTCATCCCCACCGTCGTCGACAGCGACTACAACTACGTGCGCAAGATGTACGCCACCATCGGCCAGCCGCAGTTCGCCACCTTCGTGGGGGATTGAATGACGCCCGACCTGCTGGTGCGCGGTGTGGGCAAGGCCTTCATCACCGGTGCACCGGTCCTCACCGACATCAGCTTCTCGGTGCCGGCCGGGCAATCCTTGGCACTGATCGGCTCCAACGGCGCGGGCAAGTCCACGCTGCTGTGTTGCTGCATGCACCTGATCGCGCCCGACCAGGGCACGGTGCAACTCTTCGGTGAATCGTTGCACGCGCAATCGGCCAGAAGCCTCAGGGCGCTCCGCGCTCAAGTGGGTTTTGTGTTTCAGAAGCACAACCTCGTGCCTCGCCTGTCGGCGCTGTCCAACGTGCTGCACGGGGCATTGACCCGCGCACCGGTTGGTCAGGCCTGGTTCCAGGGCACGGCGCCCCGGCAGCTGCGCGAGGAGGCAATGCATTGTCTGGAGCGCGTGGGTCTGGCCGACCATGCGCTGCAGCGTGCCGATCGCCTCTCGGGCGGACAGTCCCAACGCGTGGCCGTGGCGCGTGCGGTCATGCAACGCCCGCGTTTCCTCGTCGCCGACGAACCCGCGGCCAGCCTGGACCCGGTTTCGGGTGACGAGGTGATGGGGCTTTTCGCCAGCCTGGTCGAACGCGACGGCCTGACCCTCTTGTTCACCTCACACGACCTGAGCCACGCGCTGCGCTACGCAGACCGTGTGATCGCTCTCAATCGCGGGCGCATCGTCAAGGACACCCCGTCCGCCCAGACCGATGCGCTCGTCCTCAGACGCCTCTATGACACCCCGAACACACATGCCGACACACGCACTGCCGCAGCGTTTTGAGCGGATGAGCGCGGGCGCCTTCGTGGCTTGCGCCGTTGCCGGCGCATTCTTCGTGTGGTCCTTGCAGGGCACGGGTGTGTCGCTCACCGACTTCTTCCAGGGCTTCCCACAAATGGGCCGTCTGGTGGGTGAGATGCTTCCGCCCTCGCCCGCCCGGCTGGAGGCGGTGGGACGCGCCCTGCTGGAAACCTTCCAGATGGCGCTGGTGGGGACGGTGGTGGGCGTCCTCCTGAGCGTGCCCATCGCCGTGCTGGCCACACCGCACCTGTCGCCTCATCCGGCCGTGTACCACGCAGCGCGCACCCTCATCGCCTTCTTCCGCACCGTGCCCGATCTGGTGTGGGCGCTGCTGTTCGTGGTGTCCGTCGGACTCGGCCCGTTTGCGGGCACGCTGGCACTTGTCGTGGACAAGATCGGGTTTTGCGGCCGCTTCTTCGCCGAGGCCATGGAAGAGGTTGACCGCGGCCCCCAGGAAGCGCTCTCGGCCATGGGGGCGAGCAAGCCCTCGATCATCATGTGCGCGGTGATTCCGGCGGCATTGCCGTCGTTCATCAACACCTCACTGTTCAGTCTGGAAAAGGCCACGCGCTCCTCGGTGATCCTGGGCCTGGTCGGCGCGGGGGGCATCGGCATCGAGCTCAAGGTGGCCATGGACCTGTTCAGCTACGACGAGGCGGCCACCATCATCCTGGCGATCTTTGCGCTGGTGCTGGTGGTGGAGCGGGTCAGCGCGGTGCTGCGCAGGCGTGTGCTGTGAGTCTCCACGAACTGCCATGAATCTGCCACACAGGCTCTCTAGCATGGCCTGAGCGTTTCGCCCGCGCAGCGCTCACCTTCCTTCATCCACCCAAGGGGTAACCATGCGACGTCTCATTCTCGGTTGCGTTCTGCTGAGCCTGTCCAGCACCATCCTTGCCGCTTCACCACGGCACAACAAGCACATCCACGAGGTTGAGCGCTCCAACCATGTCCAGCTGGGTCAGCGCCCCTTCTTTCTGGTGGACGACATGTCGGAGAGTCCACTGAAGCAGCAGTTGCAGCAGTGCGCCCGCAAAGGCTATTTCACGGCTCGGGACTTCTCCATCGGACACCGCGGGGCGGCCCTGCAGTTCCCGGAACACACGATGGAGTCGTACGTGGCGGCCGCCCGCATGGGCGCCGGCATCGTCGAATGCGACGTGACCTTCACCAAGGACAAGGAACTGGTCTGCCGCCACGCACAAAACGACCTCCACACCACCACCAACATCCTCGCCACGCCGCTGGCCAGCAAATGCACGCAAGCCTTCGTGCCCGCCACACTGGACGCCAGCGGCAACCTGCTGACGCCCGCCGCCGCCGAATGCCGCACCAGCGACATCACGCTGGCCGAGTTCAAGACCCTGCGCGGCAAGATGGATGCGTTCAACCCCCGCGCACGCACCGTCGATGAGTACCTGGGCGGGACCGCCAACTGGCGCACCGACCTGTATTCAGGCCCGACCAGCGGCACGTTGATGACCCACAAGGAAAGCATCGAGCTGTTCAAGCAGCTGGGCGTGAAGATGACGCCCGAGCTCAAGAGCGCCAGCGTGACCATGCCTTTCGAAGGCTTCACGCAAGAGGCCTACGCGCAGAAGATGATCGACGAGTACAAGCGCGCGGGCGTGCACCCCAACCGGGTGTGGGCGCAGTCGTTCGACATGCGCGACGTGCTGTACTGGGTGCGCAACGAGCGCGCCTTCGGACGCCAGGCGGTGTACCTCGACGACGCCAACACCGTGGCCGATCTTCCCAGCCAGGCCGAGCTGGTGAACTACAAGAGCCAGGGCATCAACATCGTGGCGCCCCCGATCTTCGCCTTGTTGAGCACCGACGCATCGGGCCGGATCGTTCCCTCGCAGTACGCGCGCAACGCCCGCTCGGCCGGCCTGGACATCATCACCTGGACCCTGGAGCGCTCCGGCCTGCTGGCCGATGGCAACAACGGCTTCTACTACCAGACCTTCGACTCGGCCATCAAGACCGAGGGCGACATGCTGCGCGTGCTGGACGTGCTCGCACGTGATGTGGGGGTCATCGGCGTGTTCTCGGACTGGCCGGCCACGACCACGTTCTACGCCAACTGCGCCAACGAGCGGTAAGTAGTCATCGGCCCCGCCATCGCTCCTCGCGATGGCGACAGGCGTCCTCCAACGACCCGCGTTTCGGAACACAGGTCGAGGTCACGTTGGTGGACAACAAAGCCACCGACATTGCCCGCGACGTGCCGGGGCGGTTCCCGTTCTGCTTTGATGTGGCAGGGACCGGCTACGATCGATGGGGCGGTGAGCGTCCCGTCATCGATCCCGGCAAGTTGCCGGGCCAGGCAGGTAGCTGCGGGCACATCGATTGCCGGGGAACATCCGTGGCCAAAACTTTCGAATTCGTCAGCGTGCGGGGTGCACGGGAACACAACCTCAAGAACGTGGATGTGGACGTCCCGCGCAACGCCTTGGTCGTCTTTACCGGTATTTCCGGTTCGGGCAAATCGTCGCTGGCCTTTGGCACGATCTATGCCGAGGCCCAGCGGCGCTACTTCGACTCGGTGTCTCCCTACGCCCGGCGGTTGATCGATCAGGTCGGTGTGCCCGACGTGGATGCCATCGAGGGCCTGCCGCCCGCCGTGGCGCTGCAGCAGCCCCGTGGCTCGGCAGGGTCTCGATCGACCCTGGGGTCGGTGTCGATGATGTCCAACCTCCTGCGCATGCTGTACTCGCGCGCCGGCCTGTATCCGCCGGATCAGCCCATGCTGTTTGCCGAGGACTTTTCACCCCACACGCCACAAGGCGCCTGCCCGGTATGCCAGGGACTGGGATTCGTCTTTGAGGTGACCGAGCGCGCCATGGTGCCCGACGACACGCTGACCATCCGCGAACGCGCCATCGCCGCGTGGCCACCCGCATGGCACGGGCAGAACCTGCGAGACATCCTGGTGACGCTGGGTTTCGACGTCGACAAGCCATGGCGCGAGTTGTCCCGAAAGGACCGGGACTGGATCCTGTTCACCGAAGAGCAGCCCACCGTGCCCGTCTATGCCGGATTCACCCCGGCCGAAACGCGTGCTGCCGTGCGCCGAAAAATGGAGCCCAGCTACCAGGGCACGTTCACAAGCGCGCGCAAGTACGTGCTGCACACCTTCGCCACCACACCCAGCGAGCTGATGAAGCGCCGCGTCTCGCGGTTTATGTCCGGCACCGAGTGTTCCGCGTGTGAAGGCAAGCGCCTGAAGGCGGAGGCGCTGTCAGTGACCTTTGCCGGGCTGGACATCGGTGCGCTTTCCCGTTTGCCGCTGGACCGGCTGGCCCAGGTGTTTGAGCCGGCGGCCTCAGGCCGCTTCGAGCCCATGCCGGCGCAGACGACCGCACCCGCAGGCCGCGCCCGCCGCGCCTCGCCACCACGCGCGGGACACGAAGGCGCCGCCGACGTACTGCGAACGCCCCACCTCTCGGAGGAAAAACGCATCGCTGCGCAGCGCATCGCAAGGAACTTGCTGGAGCGCGTCAAAACCCTGCAGGACATCGGCCTGGGCTATCTGTCCCTGGACCGGCAGACCCCCACCTTGTCGTCTGGCGAACTGCAGCGCGTGCGACTGGCAACGCAGATTCACGCCAACCTCTTTGGCGTGCTCTACGTGCTGGACGAACCTTCCGCGGGGCTGCATCCCTCGGACGGGGTGGCGCTGCTGGCGGCACTGGAGAGGCTCAAGCGTGCCGGCAATTCGCTGTTCGTGGTCGAACACGACCTTGCGGTGATGAAGCACGCTGACTGGATCGTGGACGTGGGGCCCGAGGCGGGCGAGAACGGAGGGCATGTGCTGTACAGCGGCCCACCGGCTGGCTTGCGTCGCGTGCCCGATTCCCACACCGCACGCCACCTCTTTGCGGCGCTGAAGCCTCGCAGCGGGGAAGTGAGACAACCGCAAGGCTGGCTGAAGCTGGCGGGTGTGACCTGCAACAACCTCCACCGAGTCGACGCACACTTTCCCATCGGCGTTCTGACCGCCGTGACCGGCGTCTCCGGCTCGGGCAAGTCCAGCCTGGTCGGCCATGCGCTGGTGGACCTGATGGCGGGCCACCTCGGCCACGAGCCTGCCGCCGCCGAACCCACAGACGTCGAGGAAACCAGGATCGGCGCGGTGGTGAGCGGCGGCCGGATCGAGGCCGGTGCCGACGCCTTTCGCCGCCTCGTGCGGGTCGATCAAAAACCGATCGGTCGCACCCCGCGCTCCAACCTGGCCACCTACACCGGCCTGTTCGACGCGGTGCGCAAACTGTTTGCCGCCGAGCCCGCGGCGCGCTCCCGTCGATGGGGTGCCGGGCGCTTTTCGTTCAACGTGCAGGGCGGGCGATGCGAGACCTGCGAAGGCGAAGGCTTCGTCCACGTGGAACTGCTCTTCATGCCCAGCGTGTACGCACCCTGCTCCACCTGCGGCGGTCGGCGCTACAACGAGAAGACCCTGCAGATCACCCACGCCGGCAAGCACATCGCCGACGTACTCGCCATGACGGTGGCACAGGGCGTTGACTTCTTTCCTGAGGCCCCCGCCATTCACCGGCCGTTGAAGCTGCTGCAGGACATTGGCCTGGGCTATCTGCGGCTGGGTCAGCCGGCCACCGAACTCTCGGGCGGCGAGGCGCAGCGCATCAAGCTCGCCACAGAACTTCAGCGGCCCAGCCGCGGTGACACGCTCTACGTGCTCGATGAGCCCACCACGGGTCTGCATCCCGCCGACGTGGATCGGTTGATGGCGCAATTGAACGGGCTGGTCGACGCGGGCAACACCGTGGTGATCGTGGAGCACGACATGCGCGTCGTGGCGGCCAGCGATTGGATCATCGACGTTGGGCCCGGCGCAGGCCATGCGGGCGGCCGCATCGTCGTGGCGGGGGTGCCCACCGCGGTGGCAACCCACCCCGACAGCCCCACAGCGCCGTACCTGGCGGCGGCGCTCGGTGCTTGATGCCGCGCATTTCAGACACTGCCGCGCGCCGCGCACCCTTGCTGGTAGGCCTCATTGATCGCCTTGGCCTTGGCCTCGGCGATCGCCGTGAACTCAGGTCCCAGACCCGCCACCTTGTCGGGGTGGTAGAGCCGGATCTTTCGCTGGTGGGCCTGCTTGATCTCCTCCAACGAAGCCCCGGCACCCACTTCAAGCACTTGGTGCCAGTCAAGCGCTTCGGTTGAGCCCGGGCTCCCGGTCTGGTTGCCCGGCAACTTGTCCACGAAGTGCTTGACCACCAGGTACCCAAAGAACGCAGCGATGCCCAGAAACCACCATTCGCTGACCTTCAGATCGTCAAACATGCCCTGGCCTCCATGATCCATTGCTGGGTGGCGCTGAGGTGATTCAACTCTGCAGCCCCCGCTGAACCGAGTTCGCCCGCCCGTGTGTCCTGGGGATCCAAGGTCTTTGACTCGTCCTCCGCGACCTCATACCCCTGTGCCATCTCCAGCATGTCCAGTCGATTCTTCATCTGAAGGGTGAGTCCCGCTCGATCGTCCTCATCCTGCGTGCGCTTGAGCTCGCGCAGCCCGAGCCCAAGGGCCGAGACTGCCACCCGCTTCTTGTAGACGAGGCGTTTGCCCAGGTTCATCAGGTAGGCAGGCACGAACAGGGCTTCGACCGAAGAGACGAACGCCTCGTGCCCCGTGAGCTGCAGCCGTGCGCGCCGCAGCACCAGCGCAACAGTGGCGATGGACCACACGAGCAGGTGCAGCCCCATGAAGGCAATCAGTGCCGGTGTGAATCCGATCTGAAAGGACAAGGCTGCCAGGAAGACGACGACGACCAGGTAGGCGTAACCCAGTGAGCAAAAGCCATTGAGCGTGGGCACGGCAGCGCCCACCAGAGCGCAGCTCCGACGCCAATGGCGAGGGTCGACGTCGCCGAAGCAGCGGGTCGTCACCAAACCCCGGTCGAACAGATTCAAGGGGTTCAGCAGCACCATCTCCCTCCCCGCGGCTGTCAAACGCCTGGAGGCGTCGTAACGCAGTTTTCCCTTTCGCCCGACCCTCAGCAGATCGCAACCATGAGGAACGATGATCAGGTTGTCAAAAAAGAGGAACGCCGCCACCACCAGCCAGAAGAGGGCCGCCTCACTGGGCATGGAGGGCCTTCATTGGGACGTCTTCTTGCGGCTGATGAATCGTTTGACAACGCCCCACAAGGCGGCAACGCCGGCCAGGATGGCTATACCGATGGCCTTGAAGCCGCCTTTGCTGGTGGCCACGGCGGCAGCGCCGCCCAACACCAGGGCGCCCAGTCCGTAGGCGGCCACTTTGTCGCCTTGCTTCCAGTCGCTGTACTTCTCACCGTTGACATAGCTGAAGTTGGTCATGGCAAGTTTGAAGTCAGCGAGATCCTTCTCCACGGTTTGTGGAGAGTTGGAGACCAAGGTGACGTTGGTGAATCCACTTCGACCCAGAATCTTCGTGCTCACATTGGCCAGCATGGACTGATCGGTTTCATCACGGAGCAGTGTGGCCCATTCCAGGCGATTGGTGGTGGTGTCGTATCGAGGGGGGATGGCCCACCCCACAACGGAGAGGGCGTTGTAGCCGGCCTTGCGCCTGTTTTCACCTTCGGCCGCGCTGGACTCCTTCAGTGAGGAGAGAAGTGCTTCCGCATCGATTTTCTCGTCGTCCTTGATATACCCCTCCGGTGAGAAGCTGAGGACGGCAAACCAATCGGACTCCGTGGGGGCAACCGTGTACGCCGAACCGCGAGGCGGGTTGCCGTTGATGATCAGGAATCTGTCGGTGTCGGCCGAGTTCAGGAACGTGTGCTTCTGTGTCGCGACAAATGTGGCCTTGCCGGCGATGTCGCCCGTCTGGCCGATCTTGTACCAACCCAGCGCCTGGATCTGGCGGGTCACCTCTTGCTGCTCCGCCGTTCCCCGGGCGAATGCCCGGGGCGGGGTCGTGACGACAGCACCCAGTGCGCAGCAAAGCAGCGCTGCGCCCACGATGGATTTGAACTGGCTCTTCATGGTTTTCCCCTCCAGATAGTTTGTTGATCACACCCAAGCGGAAAGTGTGTCTGAATGTTTGCCGAACCGGACGCTTCGTTTATCAGAGCCCTGCATCGCCGCGTCAAGGGAAATCAAGGAAGTGCCGATGCCTGTCTCGCAAGATGACGCAGATGAGCGTCATGAGTGACAGGTAAGCCCGTGGTTTCCCCCCAGTTTGGGGATGACACACGCGAAAAACCGATGCTCAACGGGTGTGAGCGAAGTCGGCAACCCGTGCGCTGAATGCGCTTGCTACTGCAATCGTCACCCGGTTAAGCTGGTCGCCTGATGTCATCACCTCGCCACAATATTGCGCCAGGACTCGCTGGAGCAGACGCCAACGTGCTGTGGTGGTGGCGGGCGATGTGCGCGCTCGCGGCGCTGAATGTGTGCCTGTGGCTGGCCGTGTGGCACTTCGGGCCTGTCAGCGGTGTCCACGGGGGTTTGCAGCTCGCGCTGTCGGGCGTCTACGTGCTGGTGTGCGCTTACCGCTCGGTGCTTCCGCGGGTGGACCTGGAGCGGCTCGTGGTCGTGGACACGCGTCTCTCCAGCATCTTCCTCGGCCGCACCGCAGCCACGGTCGCCGAGATCTGCTTCGCGCTGCAGTTGGGGCTGCTGGTCAACCAACTGGGCGTGCACGCCGGCCTGCCGTGGGTGCAAGAAGCCGCCTGGGCGATCCCGATGTTCATGGTGGTGGCACAGGCTTTCTGCTGGCACAGCGTGCTGACGCTCAATCACATCACCCAGGCCGTCGAGTCCATGCTGTGGGCGGCCGGCTTTTCATGGATGGCGGCCCTGCTGGCAATCATCGCCCTGGACAGCAGTGGCTGGGTCAACTCGTTGGCGATCTTCGGAATTCTCTGCTCGCTGGCGTTCGTGGCTTATGTCCTGGGCGTGGACGCGCCAATGTACTGGCGTCGCTACCGGCATGGTCGCGCCAGCGGGCAGGCTTACATGCGCCTCGACCAGGGCGCACGCGATGCTTGGGACCGCCGTGTGTGCTGCGGCAGCTGGGCGTCGTGGAAGGCCGATGCGTTATGGTTGACGCCCTACTTCAGCTTCGGTGTCTGGATCAGCATCGCGATGGTTTGCGTTCCCGGCGCCTGAAGGCCATCAAACTCAACCACCGCTCTCCTGCCCCACGGTCGACCCAGCGTGTCCCCACGCAGGGACGATACCGCCAACGTTGCAGTACAGTGCTTGCCTCTTGCTTCATTCCGGAGTGGAACTTTATGTCGACCCACGATCGCGCGGATTTGACAGACGCGGAGCGCATGAGGTTGCTGGATGCCGTGCGCGACTACGCCATCTACATGCTCGACCCCCAGGGTCATGTCCAGAGCTGGAACCGGGGTGCGGAGTTGATCAAGGGCTACTCGGCCTCAGAGGTGATCGGCAAGCACTACAGCATGTTCTTTCGCCAGAAGGACCGCGTGGAGGGACTTCCAGCCTGGCAGTTGCAAAGGGCCCTCCTCCACGGAAGAACGGAGGAGGAAGGGTGGCGCGTGCGGAAAAATGGCACGACGTTCTGGGCGAACATCGTGCTCACACCCATCCATACCGATGATGGCGTGCTGGCTGGCTTTGCCAAGGTGACGCGCGACATCAGCGAACGCCACAGGATGCACGAGTTGGAGGCCTCCTTGCGCCGCACGAACGAATTTCTGGCAATGCTGGGCCATGAACTTCGCAATCCCCTGGCGCCCATGCGCAATGCTGTGACGCTCATGCAGCGGGAGCCATCGCTGAGCTCGTCGCTCTTGATCGCCCGCGACGTCCTGGACCGTCAACTTTCCCATCTCAACCGGTTGTTGGGCGACCTGCTGGACGCCGGACGGCTCACGAGCGGCAAGATTCACATCAGGCCTGAGCGGATCACTTTCAACAGCGTCGTGACACAGGCCATCGAGGCAGTCTGGCCATCGATGAGTGCGCGATCCCAGGTGCTCGACGTCGACATGCCCGAAGGCGACATATTCTTGAATGCGGACGAGACCCGTCTCATCCAGGTGCTGCAGAACCTGCTGTCCAACGCGGCGAAGTTTTCCCCTGACGGCGGCATCATCAGGTTGCAAGTCCTCGTGGATCAGGACTGGCTGAGGATGAGTGTTTCAGACAATGGCGTGGGGATGGATCCAGCGACCATCGATCAGCTTTTTGTCTTGTTTTCTCAGGGTGAACCGGCGATTGAAAGCAGCCGCGGGGGTCTGGGAATCGGGCTTGCGTTGGCGCGCTCCATTGTCGAGATGCATGCCGGAAACATTTCAGGGTGGAGCGCTGGCGTCGGAACAGGCAGCATCTTCACTGTCGAGTTGCCTGGCGCCGCGCTGGAAAAGAACTCCCCCCCTTCCCGGAATATGTGAGCGCCCAAGGGCCTGTTTCAGGTGCCATTGGCGAGATTGAAGACGCCCTCGAGAAACAGCAAGCCAAACTTGTTGCCCACTGGATGGTCCTTGGGCACACTGGCCCACTCAATCCCATTGCGGGCAACTCAACCTGGCACTCTCCATCATGGAACTCCTCTCAGATCCCAACATATGGATAGCCTTCGCGATGCTCACAGCGCTGGAGATCGTTCTGGGTATAGACAACATCATTTTCATTTCCATCCTGGTGGGCCGCCTGCCACCGCATTTGCGCGACAAGGCCCGTCGCGTGGGGTTGGGATTCGCCATGGTCTCGCGGCTCATGCTGCTGTTCACCCTGACATGGGTGATGGGCCTGACGGCGGACATCTTCAGCGTGTTGGGCCAGGGCATCAGCGGACGCGATCTGGTCTTGCTGTTTGGCGGCCTGTTCCTGCTCTACAAGGCGTCGCATGAAATCTTCGTGGAGGTGGAGGCTCGCGAGCAGCATGCACCGCCGGCCACCGATACCCTGGCCATGAAAGCTGCGGGCTCGAAGCTGTTCTGGGGAATCATCGGCCAGATCGCCATCATCGACATCGTGTTCTCGCTCGACTCGGTGATCACCGCCGTGGGCATGGTTGACCAGATCAGCGTGATGGTTGCCGCGGTGGTGGTCTCCGTGGGTGTGATGCTGGTGGCCGCCAAGCCGATTGGCGAATTTGTGGATCGTCATCCCTCGGTCAAGGTGCTGGCGTTGGCCTTCCTGGTGATGGTAGGTATGGCGCTCACGGCCGAAGCATTCGACCAAGAGGTCCCCAAGGGCTATATCTACGCTGCGATGGCTTTTTCGCTGCTCGTCGAGAGCCTGAACATCCGCTCGCGCGCCAAACGCCAGGCGCTCGCCAGCGCATCCACCGGCGACTGACGCTCAGCGCGGCCAGCTCTCATTCAGGTCGCCGCTGAATCATGAGGTCGTGCACCGCCTGCGCAGCGACCGACAGGCTGCGGTCTCTGCGGCGCACCAGGTAGATCTGTCGAGTCAAGCCAGGTATCGAGAGAGGGCGGGTGACGATCCCGGGTTGATCAAAATGGAACAAGGTCAACGTGGGCACCACGCTGATGCCGAGTCCGGCACGAACAAAGCCCATCACGGTGGCCAGTTGTTCGACTTCAACCAGGGTCTTCATCACCTGAGGTCGCAGCGCGGCTTCCAGGTACTGGCGCACGCTGCTGGTTCGCGCCAGATGAACGAATGGCCATGCCGCCAGATCCTTCACGGCGATGGCCCTGCGCCGGGCCAGCGGGTGATCGCTGCGACACACAAGATGGAAGCTGTCGGTGCAAAACGGCTGCGCCTGGAGTTCGGGCGTGTCCGCATGAGAAGCTGCCAATGCAAAGTCGGCCGTTTTGTTCGCCACGCGTTCGATGCACGGCTCCGAGAGCACATCCGCAATGTCGAATTCGATACCGGGGCAAATGGCCTTGAACTCGGCCAGCACGCCAGGCAGCCACCCTGCGGCAAGCGATGGAAGCAGGGCAATCGAAACGCGTCCTCGCTGTAGCGTCGCAGCGTCGCGCACCCCGTCGAGTGCGCGGTCGATCTCACGGCGAATCCGAAGTGCCGATTCGAGGAAGTTGCTTCCTTCCAGCGTCAGATCCACGTGGCGGGTGCTTCTGTCGAACAACCGCAATCCCAGATCTTCCTCGAGGGTCCGGATGACGGCGCTGAAGGCAGACTGCGAGAGATGGCAATGCGCAGCCGCACGCGTGAAGTGTCGATGGGCGGCCAGTGCGATGAATGCATCCAGCTGCCGGTTTGAAATATTCATCTGATTCTTCAATGGGTTGAGCTGAACATTCGATTTCACAGCACATGGTAAACCCCCTAGAGTGACCCCAGGAGACAACATGTCGAAGACGATTCCCAACCTTCTGATCGGATGCGCGGCTGGCTTTTCGGGCGACCGAACCGATGCAGCCCTGCCCGTGGTGCGGGAGTTGATTGCGCGCCAACAGCCCGCCGTGCTGATTTTCGAAACGCTGGCCGAGCGCACCCTCGCGCTGGCCCAACTGGCTCGCCGCGCCCATCCCGAGACCGGGTACGAACCGCTGCTGGACGATCTTCTCCGCCCGGTGTTGGGCTTGTGCCTGGAGCACGGCATCCGCATCGTCAGCAACTTCGGCGCAGCCCATCCCATGGGGGCCGCCCGCCGCATCCGTGCGCTGGCTCTGCAGCTGGGCGTTCGACCACCGCGCATTGCCGTCGTGCACGGCGACGACGTGTCGGACGCTGAACACCGCGACCTGCTGAAGAACGCCCTGGGTTCGGCCATGCCTCGCGAGCCCCTCGTGAGCGCCAACGCCTACATCGGTGCCGAGCCCATTGCCGATGCCCTGCGCGCGGGCGCAGACATCGTGGTCTGCGGTCGGGTGGCCGACCCCTCCCTGGTGCTCGGTCCGGCGCTCGCCCACTTCGGCTGGCGCATGGACGACTGGAATCGACTGGCCCGCGCCACCATGGCGGGGCACCTGCTTGAATGCGGCGCTCAGGTCTCGGGTGGCTATTTCGCAGACCCCGGCTACAAGGATGTGCCCGGCCTGGCGTCGCTGGGCTATCCGATCGCCGAGATCGAAGACAGCGGTGACTGCACCATCACCAAACCCGCAGGCACGGGCGGACGCATCGACGAGCGCACGGTCAAGGAGCAGCTCCTCTACGAACTGCACGATCCGGCTGCCTACCTCACGCCGGACGTGGTGGCCGACATCACCACCGCGCGTGTGCGACAGGACGGCCCTGACCGTGTGCGGCTTGAAGGCGTGAGTGGTCACGAGCGCCCGCCCTGCCTCAAGGTGAACGCCTGCTTCGAGGCCGGATGGTTTGCCGAGGGCGAAGTTTCCTATGCCGGCGCACGAGCCGAGGCGCGCGCGCGCCTGGCGGCTCAGGTGTTGCGCGAGCGACTGGCCGACACAGCGCCGTTGCGCGTTGACCTGATTGGCGTGACGAGCGTGCTGGGCGACGACGCCAGCCACTGGCTGGATGGGCAAGCCACGGGGGAGGCGCGCGACGTTCGCCTGCGCGTGGCACTGCAGCACCGCGAGCGACATCAGGCCGAGCGTCTGGTGCGCGAGGTGACAGCCCTGTATTGCTGCGGACCCGCCGGCGGCGGCGGGGTGCGAACGGCTGTTCGCCCGCGCCTGGGCATGGTCTCTTGCCTGGTGCCGCGCGAAGCCGTGGCGGTGGGGCACACCATGATCGACGTGCGCTCCGTGGAGATGGCGCCATGAGCAGCCACCATGGCTTGACGGTGCCGCTGTACAGGCTGGCCCACAGCCGCACCGGGGACAAGGGAAACCGCTCCAACATCAGCGTGATCGCCTGGAGCCCCGAGCTGTGGGACGTGCTTGTCGAGCAGGTGACCGAAGACGCCGTGGCGCGGCAGTTCTCACCCCGGCGCCCCCGTGCGGTCACGCGCTACCTGTTGCCACACCTGCAAGCCATGAACTTCGTGATCGAGGACGTGCTGGACGGGGGCGTGAACGATTCGCTCAACCTCGACAGCCACGGCAAGGCGCTGTCGTTCCTTCTGCTCGATCTGCCTGTCGAGGTGCCCGAGTCGCTCCGCAGCCACCTCGCCGGTCCCCCATGAACGCACATCGCTTTTTCATCTTTTCCGCTCACCATTCCAACCAGGAGACAACACCATGAACACGAACATCAACCACAACAAGCGCCGCCACCTGCTGGCCACTTCAGCCATCGCCTTCCTCGGATTGGGCCCGGCTGTGGCCATGGCCCAGGCGCAGCCCTTCCCGTCGCGCCCCGTCACCTTCGTTGTGCCGTTTGCGGCCGGCAGCGCGACCGACCAGCTGGCGCGAGCCCTTGGCCAGTCTCTGACCAACGACACGGGCCAGCCTGTCGTGGTCGACAACAAGGCAGGCGCCAGCGGCATGATCGCCGCCTCCGCGGTGGCCAAGGCACCCGCCGATGGCTACACGGTGCTCATCACGACCAACACCACGCATTGGGCCAACGAGCACCTCTACAAAAAACTGAGCTACGACCCGGTGAAGGATTTCGCTCCGGTCGCCGCACTGGGCAAGGGCGGCCAGGTCATGGTGGTCAACCCCGCGTCGGGCTACAAGACCGTGGCCGAGGTGATCGCCGAGGCAAAGAAATCGCCCGGCAAACTCAATTTCGGCAGCGGCAGCTCGTCCAGCCGCATCGCCGGTGAACTCTTCCAGCAGATGGCCGGTGTGCAGATCCTGCATGTGCCCTACAAGAGCAACCCCAATGCCATCACCGATCTCCTGGGCGGTCAGATCACCATGATGTTTGCCGACATGTCCACCGGCGTTCCGCAGATCAAGTCGGAGAAGCTGCGCGCCCTGGGTGTGACAGCGTCCAAACGAGCACCCATGCTGCCCAATGTGCCCACCATTGCAGAGGCCGGTGTGCCTGGCTATGAAATGGGTTACTGGTTCGCGGCTTACACACCGGCTGGCACACCTCCCGCAGCCATCCAGCGTCTCAACGAGTTGCTGGTCCGAGCCACCGCCAGCACGCAGGCGAAAAGCTTCTTCGAAAGCAGCGGTTCAGAGGCCTTCACGAGCACCCCTGACGGACTGGCGAAGTTCCAAGCTGCAGAGACGCGCAAGTGGGGCGACATCATCAAGGCTGCGGGCATCCAGGCCGAGTAAACGCGGGGGCTGGTGAATCAATGCGGCCGCTTCAGGATTCAGACCTTCCCACCGCGAACCAGATCGACGGCGTCATCGGCGAACTTTCTGGGGGTGACTACCCCTGAAGGGGACAACTCGGCTGACGCAGAGAGTCTGCGCCAGATGTCATCGTAGGAGTCCAGCGCAATCAGCTTCCTGGCGCAGCGAACCACATGTTCACCTGTGTCATTTTCAAGTGTTTCGTCATGAGGCTCGTGCAGCGTGACGACGCATTCTCCATGCGGATTGCTGACCATGTCCTCGACCGTGGCGATGTGCGACACATCGACCAGTATTCGGCGCGGGGAATCGGCAAACACGATGTCGCTTTCGCTGATGGTCAGCTCGATGAAGGTTCGCTTTTCCATGGCAATCAACCCAGAGTGGCCACATCGGTGGGTGTCGGCATGGCGCCCATCATGACTGACTTCGATTCCAAAGTCACTGGTGATCGCATAAGTGAGAACTGTCAGCCCACGGCCTATATCAGAGTATTTCGAAAAACCGTCAAATGATGCGTTTTCAGCCTTGTGCTCGTTGAGCATAAAAAGAAGGACTGTCAGCGCCGGGAATGGCTGAACCTGCATCAGCCCTTCAGCCAGCCCCTCAATGATGCCCAGAAGCCCGCAGATTCACGCACAGTCGCAGATTGTTTTGTAGTCTCGGAGGGGATTCTTGGTGAAGGAATTGCAGGT
Source organism: Pseudomonadota bacterium (assembly GCA_040385485.1). Classification (GTDB taxonomy): domain Bacteria; phylum Pseudomonadota; class Gammaproteobacteria; order Burkholderiales; family Burkholderiaceae_C; genus Hydrogenophaga. The sequence continues at coordinate 51,760 of JAZKHJ010000058.1, forward strand.
GCGGCGTGTGGCGGTGCAGTTCGAGCGGATTTCTCGGTCGAGAAGTAAGCCGCTTTTGTTCGACGGTCTCGCGCCCGGCCGAGCTCGATCGTCGCATTCGACATGTTGCCGGCCCACGCGACCACACCTCCATCAATAAAGTAGTGGGAGCGGCACGGAAGGCTCCAATTGCCTATTGATGGATTGAGCGAGATCGAGTCGCCGTCGAAGATCAGCGACCAGTCGGTGGGCGACAGAGGCGTGACCACCTCCTTGCCGCAACCGCACGCGCACCGATGGATGGCCGTGGCACATTCCATCGAGACATAGAGCACGCCCTGCTCCGTCTCGGCTGGAACTTCCTCCACGAAAACATGTGACATGCGCAGCTGCTTCATTCGGAGGTCTCGTCGCTGGTCAAGAGGTTCATGCTCGTGGAGTAGGTTGAGTGATGCTCGCCTTCCTCGTCGGCATAGAAGCCGCAGATCTTTTTCCACTTGATGACGGCCATGACTGCGTTCAACGCGTTCAGATCAGCAATCTGGATGTTCTGGTTGTAGGCATCCTCTTCTTCGCGATCGGCCATCGAAATCCGCGATGTGATGTGGTCCTTCCTGTCAGGGGTGACGGTCGTCACACGACACACCGCCAGCAGCTCGCGCGTCTCCGGGGTGAGTTCGACCCCCATGCCGACGTCGATGAACGATGCACCAGTCGCAACAAGCGCGTCGGCGATCATCTTGCGCACGCTGCCCTTGTCCACGCAGATGAACACCACATCGAAGCCTTGGATCTCGTGCAAATTCGTTTCGTCCAGATAGCCGTTGTGCGCCACGATGTGCCCGTGCATGTTCGAGTAGATGCCCTTGAACCGTTCGACCTTGCTGATCTGGGTCCCCAGTTCGACAAGCGAGGGTGCGCCAGGCGCCCGAAAGGCGTTGTGCTGCATGAAGACATCGCCGTCGAACAGGTGAATTTCGGTCGCCGGCGTTTTGGCGAGCAGATCGAGCAGGTAGGAACCTGTGCCTCCGAGACCGACGATGGCAATGCGACGTGCAAGGCGCATCGAGATCGCCTGAATTCCGGCCCGACTCGAGGCCGTGTCGATGTAGCGGAACACCGATTCATCACCTTCCGATGCCACCGGGCGGAAGGTTTGAGCCTTGAGCGTGGGATCACGGGAGCGCGCCGGAGCGCTGATGATTTCGACATAGCGGGTCATCTTGTGGTGGTAGTCGGCGTAACCGTCGGCCGGCTTGTTCGAGAACGAGTGGTTGGTGACGATGCCACCTCCCAGTGCCGTTACGGCGCTCGCGTGCTTGATCTGCACGATTTCCGTGCCGTTGAGATTGCACGGATGCTCGCCCACGAAGTGGGCCACATGCGAGTCCGGCCTTACCGTGATATCCCCCCCCAGCGTCAAGTTCGAGACCAGGGTGCCCAACGCAGTTTCGCCGCGAGGGTTTACGTATGGGACCGAGTGAACGAGCAGGTGCCCCGCCAGGACTTCGACCTCGTACCCCTCGTCGCGGAGGCGCTTGAGGTCGGGACTACGATTTATCAGTGAATGTGACATTGAAGAGCATCCCGTCTTTGATGTGAACAAAACCGCCCTCGACCAGCGTGCCCTCGGGGTTGCTGGCCGGCCCGCGCTTGAAAGTCACCGTGTACACACGCGAGTCAGTCGTCGCTGCATCGGCAAATGCGAGCGTCACCACTCGGTCGAATGTCAGCGTTTCGGTGTGGACCTGGTGCGGCCGGGTGTTCACCTTGACCGTTATCGTGCGCAGCGCCGTATAGAACCGCTCCACGCCAGGCGCCGAGAGGTCGAAAAGTTCGGCGTCGCCGATCAGGCGGTCCTTGCCACCGCGCGCGTCGAGCCAGACCGCGAAGGTCACGAGATCGACGCCGGCCAACTTCTTCAGCGTCAGCCCCGAGATGCGGGTCGCGCCCCACTCGATCACGCGGTCGTCCAGCTCAAGGCGGAATGAGCGGTCATTGCGGAAAACGAGGAACCGTTCGACGCCGGCGCTGCGCAGATCGACCGTATGGTCGGGGCCCAGCTCCTGCAGCAGACCGTCCTGCGACATGAGGAACAGCAGGTGTTCCGGAGTATCGCGAACACCTGCCGCCTTCAAGATCTGGCGCCCGGTGGGCATCGGGTCGGCGACCACCACCGGGCGGAACTCCAGCCGCTCATCGCCGATGAGCATGCCGTAGGGACCGTGACCCCGGACTTCGCGCCCGGCATTCAACGCTTGCTGCACATCTTCCACACCATCTTCAAAGTTCTTGGCCATGGGGCCCGTCCTTTCTAGCGCCGCGAGGAATTTCGCGATCTGTCGCTAATATCTCAAAGCGCGCTAAGTTTGTCAAGCAGATCAAGCATGCTTGAACAAATTAGCAAAAGAACTAGACTCAAGACGCCGGGCGACGGACGATGCCCGTTCGCCGCTGTCGGCATTTGCGGGGGAGACTGTGAAGCCAACACTGGGCCAGTACCTGGCGTCTATCCGCCACGACCGAAAGATGTCGCTGCGACAGGTAGAAGAAGCCAGTAGTAAGGAGGTATCGAATGCCTACCTTAGCCAACTTGAAACAGGGAAGATCGTTCAGCCGAGTCCCAACGTGCTGAGCACACTTTCGGAAATCTATGAAATCGACTATGTCCAACTGATGGAACTAGCGGGTTACTTATCCCCTTCAGCTGCACGCGAAGCGACGCAGCGCCACGGACGGCTTGCCACGTTCGCAGAACACAACTTGACCCCGGAAGAAGAAGGTGCGCTCATGAAATATCTGAAATTCTTGAGAATGGAACAACCACCATGAGAAAAGAGGACGACAGCAGCTTGCGACCCGCCGAACTGCGGGCCGTCGAGGAACGTGCCAGGCAGTCGCTCGACAAGGCCGCGGCCTGGGGTCGCTTCCCGACGCCCGTCGACGATATCGTTTTTGCGGCCAAGCTGCGGGTCGCTCCCAAGGGCCTTTTCGACCCTGAACGGTTGCTGGCTTTTGCCAAACAACAAACCGCCAAAGCATTCTTTGCCGTCAAAGCGGCGCTAGCGAAGGTCCTCGGACTTTACGACGCAAATGAACAGATCATTCACATCGACGAATCCGTGGGCCTGAGCAAGCAAAAATTTCTGAAGCTCCACGAAACCGGGCATCACGAGCTTCCGGCGCACCGAAAGATATTCACGTTCTTTCAGGATTGCGAACAGACCTTGGCACCGAACATCGCCGACCAGTTCGAACGCGAGGCCAACAACTTCGCGCGCTATGCGCTGTTCCAGGGAACTGCTTATCAGCAGCTTGCGGCGGACAGCCCTATGGGTATCAAGTCCCCGATGAGCCTTGCGAAAAAGTTCGGCGCTTCCAACTATGCATCCGCCCGGGAGTTCGCGAGAACGAACCATCGTTCCTGCGTGGTGTATGTGCTTGAACCGATCGAATTCATCCCTGGGCGCAGCGCATCCGCCGCAGTACGTCGCATCGAGACTTCACCGAGCTTCGAGGAGAACTTCGGTTGCCCGCCCGATGTGCTGATCGACAAGGAGCATGCCTTGTTTCCGCTCCTGCCGATCGGCCGGAAAATGACCCGGCCGACCGTGCTGATTTATCGTGACAAAAACGGCGATCAACACGAGTGTTTAGGCGAGGCATTCGATACCACGCATAACATCCTGCTACTGATCTATCCGGTGAAGGCGCTCACCGGAACGAGCATCGTCGTTCCAAGCCAGTTCTAGGTCTCGCGCTGAAGGCGAGACGATTCTCAAGTTCGCATGGCGCTTAACTGCCTGAAGCGCTAGCAGTTTCAGACGCGTTGCCGCCAGTCTCCTTTGGAGCGAGCCGTACAGACCAATGACCACCCTGTTCCTGCTGAGCGTTCAGCAAGTCGTAAGTCTTGATCATGTCGAGCAAACCCGAGTGCCCGTAGGTCTGCGGAGAGAATGCTGGATCGGTGCGCTTTAGGTATGAGCCGAGCGCACTGACGGTCACCTTGCCCTCTGGCGTATCGGCCGCCAACATGTTGACAGCCTCAACGACAAACCTCGGCCGAAGCTTAGTTGCGGGCCTCACTCCGTCCTGCTTGGCAGCCTCTGATTTCGCCGAGGGCGCCTTGGACTGTGCTTTTTCAGGTGCGGCAGCGGCGACAGGCAAGGGTTTCTGCCATTCAAAAAACTGGTCACTTGCGTTGCGAAGCGCATCGGGTGTCTTGGCTTCACCGACGATATGCACTGTCGCACCACGCTCGCGCAACTTGCGGCAGAGATACGCGAAGTCGGAATCGCTTGTGACCAAACAGAACGTGTCTGCACGCTCATCAAAGAGCGCCTCAACGGCGTCGAGCGCGAGAGCAATATCGGAAGTGTTTTTTCCAGACGCGTACTGATATTGCAGGCAAGGAGTGAATGCTTGCCGAACAAGAGCCTCTTGCCACTTGTTTGCCAGCGTCGTGTGGTTCCCGTACCCACGCCGGAGCACGACTCGACCGAACTGGGCGACCACACGCAAGGCGTATTCAAGGATCTCGGGCGTCGTGTTGTCGCAGTCCACCAAGACTGCGACGCGCTTCTCACCGTCGGTGCTACCGGTCATGTTTACTCCCACCAGGACAAATTGTTAGTAACGGAACCTCACTCGACTTGGTCGAGGTAGACGGATATCGATCACGTCACTTCACGTCGAGGCATCTTTGGCCATTGCATCGCGCAGCATTGGCGCGATGACTCCGTACAACACATTCAGCCTTTCCCCGAACCACTTGTAGGCTCCGGGCCAAGCCGACTCTTGGTGAGCATCGCAAGCCTACTGCTGATTCAACGTACCTTTCCCTCGTCTGTCTGGCGAAGCCCCACTCCGCACCCGTCGCAGCGATGAAGTCATCTTGGTTCGCGTTGAGACTTTCCCATACGGCTTAAGAAGCCTCTCGCCAGAATGGGCTTCCCCCAGTTTTCCGGACGGTTTGCTTAGCCCATTAAGCCTTGCTCAAAGTCGACTGGGCTGAGGAAGTCTAGCTTTGAGTGTTTGCGCACCGGGTTGTAGAAACGCTCGATGTAATCGAACACATCGGACCTGGCTTCTTCCCTTGTCCGGTAGACCTTGCGGTTGAGCCTCTCGGTCTTCATGGATGAGAAGAAGCTCTCCATCGCGGCGTTGTCCCAGCATTCACCGCGACGGCTCATGCTGCAGGTGATGCCTTGTGCCTTGAGCAGTTGCTGGAAGTCGTCGCTCGTGTATTGACTGCCCTGGTCCGAGTGGTGCATCAGCGAGCTGGGTTTGCCGCGTCGCCAAAGGGCCATCAGCAATGCGTCGCTCACCATCTTGGCCTGCATGGTGTCGCTCATCGACCACCCCACGATGCGGCGTGAGTACAGGTCCATCACCGCTGCCGCATACAGCCAGCCCTCGGCCGTCCAGATGTAGGTGAAGTCGGCCACCCACTTCTGGTTCGGACCACTGGCCTCAAAGTCGCGCTGCAGATGGTTGGGCGCGATGTGGTTCTCAAGCCTGCTGCCCGTATCGCCAGGTAGCCTGCGTCGCTTGTGGCGGGCTTGCAGCTTGGCCAGGTGCATCAGCCGGATGACCCGGTTCATCCCGCAACTCTCGCCCAGCGCTCGAAGGTCGTGCCAGACGCGTGGACTGCCGTAGGTGCGGTCGCTGAGCTCGAAGCTCTCTCGGATGAGGCGGGTGAGCCTGGCGTCGTCCTGGCTGCGTTCGCTCGGCGCTCTGCCCATCCATTCGTAGAAGCCGCTGTGGGAGACCGCCAGAACCCGGCACATGGTGCGGGTGGGCCAGACACTACGATGCCGCGCAATGAAGCCGTACTTCACTGCGGGTCCTTTGCAAAGTAGCCGAGCGCTTTTTTTAGGATGTCGCGCTCCGTGGTCACGCGGCGCAGTTCGCGTTGCAACCGCTCCACCTCGGTGGCGGCCTCACTGCGAAGCGGCCGGTTCGGCCTGAGGTCCAACACCCCGCCACGCTCCTGGGTGACCCAACGCCTGAGCACACTGGTCTGAATACCCAGGTCCCGTGCAATGTGCGTCACGGTGGCGCCTGGCTGCTTGCACAGCTTCACTGCCTCACGTTTGAATTCGTCCGTGAAGCTCCTTCGGGTTCTTGTCATGCCTATCTCCTGAACACATCATGTCATTGGATGTGTCCGGGAAACTGGGGGAAGCCCAGATGGGCGCATCAAGACATGTATCCAGAAACAGGTAAACCTACTTGAAGCTATCGGAAGCGCTGCGCCGGGTGTCACTGGCAACACGCTTGGAGCGATTGGCAATCAGGTAGGCACATGGCCGCACCATCAGCTAAAGAACGCGATGAAGGAGCTCTACGGCTTCGCGTGCGACTACCCCGGTATTCGGCACGGTGGGACTTCTGCCAACGCGCTGCGGCCAGTGGACATGCGCGACCTGGTTGCGGTATCAATTCTGTTGACGGGCTTTACTCCGTACTTGGAGCGTCGGCTGAGCGCAGACGCTATCTTTGGGGGTAGTGACACCCACGCTGGACCGATTTCTACGGGACCCACAAGTCCGACTCCTACGACCAGCCCACCAGGTGGGCCTAGCATCTGGAATCGCTTCCTGAGCGGCTTTGCAGGTTGGAGACGCAAGTGACGCTTGGGGATTTGCAACAATGAAAGCCACCGAAGCAAAGTTGCTGGACTTCCTGAAGAAGTCACCGCAGTTCGTCATCCCAATCTACCAGCGCACCTACTCATGGATGGAGAAAGAGTGCCGCCAGCTGTGGGAAGACATCCTCCGCACTGGCAGCAACGAATCAGTATCGGCACACTTCATTGGTTCGGTTGTGTACATTGAAAAAGGGCTGTATCAGGTGACGGGCCACAAGCCGCTAATGGTGATCGATGGCCAGCAGCGCCTGACCACCGTAACGCTGCTCATTACCGCGCTGGCCGACGCGTTAGGCGATGCCGAGCCGGTGGACGGCTTCTCGGCTCGAAAGCTGCGCAACTACTACCTGCTTAACCCGGAGGAAGATGGTGAGCGTCGGTTCAAACTGCTGCTGTCTCAGACTGACAAGGCGTCTCTAACGGCCATCGTGAGCGGCGCCGAGGTGCCGAAGGAGCACTCGATAAGGATCGCTCAAAACTATGCCCTGTTCCAGCGGCTAGTGGCAGAGCGCAAGGCCGACCTGGTTAGCGTGTGCAAGGGCCTGGCTAAGCTGCTGGTGGTGGACATCGCACTGAGCCGAGATCAGGACAACCCACAACTGATCTTCGAAAGCATGAATTCGACAGGGCGCGAGCTGAGCCAGGCTGACCTGATCCGCAACTTCATCTTGATGGGGCTGGAGCAGGAGCTGCAAAGCCGGCTTTACGAGCAGTTCTGGCGGCCGATGGAGGTGGACTTCGGGCAGGAAGCCTACAGCGACCAGTTCGATGGCTTCATTCGCCATTACCTGACTTTGAAGACCGGCGACATCCCGCGTATCGACGAGGTTTACGAGGCGTTCAAGACGCACGCGCACAGCCCAGCGGTGGCAGCCGCAGGTGTGGAAGCCTTGGTAAGGGACATCCGCAACTTTGCGCGCTACTTCTGCGCCATCGCGTTGGGCGCCGAGCTGGACTCTGAGCTGAAGCTCGCATTCCACGATCTTCGGGAGCTGAAGGTAGACGTCGTTTACCCGCTCCTACTGGAGCTTTATGCTGACCACGCCGGTGGCCATCTGAGCCGAGAAGATCTTTTGGCGGCCGTACGCCTGGCCGAGTCATACGTCTTCAGGCGAACTGTCTGTGCAATTCCGACCAACTCGCTGAACAAGACATTCGCTACGTTCACTAAGGCGGTGAAGAAGGATATGTACTTGAAGAGCATCCAGGTTCACTTCCTGACGCTGCCCTCGTACCGGCGCTTTCCGAGCGATGAGGAGTTCCAACGTGACCTCCAGGCGCGCGACCTGTACAACTTCGGCACTCGGCGAACGTACTGGCTTAGACGGCTGGAGAACCACGACCGGAAGGAACGGGTGCCGGTGGACGAGTACACCATCGAACACATCCTGCCGCAAAACGAGAACCTTTCGACCGAGTGGCGTACCGCGCTGGGCCCTGATTGGCAACAGGTGCACCAAACCTGGCTGCACACGCTGGGCAACCTAACGCTGACTGCGTACAACTCCAAGTACAGCGACCTGCCCTTTGCGCAGAAGCGCGACATGCCCGAAGTGGGGCTACGCAGCAGCCCGCTGCACCTGAACGCTGGGCTGGGCCAGATTGAGCAGTGGAACGTGGACGCCATTCGTCAGCGTGCAAACAAGCTGGCTGCCAAGGCTGTGGAAGTGTGGGCGGCACCGAAGGTGGCCGCCGACGTACTGGCAGCATATCGACCCAAGGCAGATCAGGCGGCGACCTACACCATCGACGATCATCCCTTTCTTGCCGCCCCTGCAATGCGCCAACTCTTCGAGGCATTTCGCAAGGAAGTGTTGGCACTGGATCCTTGCGTGGTCGAGGAATTTCTCAAGCTGTATGTCGCCTTCAAGGCAGAGACAAACTTCGTCGATGTTGTGCCTCAAGCTCGACGCTTGCGATTGACGTTGAACATGCCTTTCGGTGACCTCGAAGACACAAAGCACATTTGCAAGGATGTCTCTAACCTTGGACGTTGGGGAAACGGTGACGTTGAGGTGGGATTGTCGACCCTTGAGGAGTTGCCTTACGTCATGGGTCTGGTCAGGCAGTCATTCGAACGACAGATGGGCGGCGCGGGACAGGTATGAGCAACTTCACATTTCTGCAAGCTGAATGGCCTGCCGTCTTCGAAGCGGCTGAGCGTGCAGCTGCATCGGCTTACGTCGATCCACGCACGGCCTGCTTCTATGCGCGCAGAGCCCTCGAACTTGCAGTGGTATGGACCTTCAAGTATGACCCCTCGCTCAAGCTGCCTTATCAGAACAACCTATCGACACTAATCCACGAGCCGACATTCAAGCAGACGGCAGGAGACGCCGTCTTCAGCAAGGCCAGAGTGATCGTTACGCTTGGCAACCAAGCTGTTCACAGCCATCGTCCAATTGCGGCGGCTGACTCAGTAGTGGCGGTGCGCGAGCTTTTTCACGTTGCCTATTGGTTGGCTCGCACATATGGACGAATCGGCCGACCGGCACCAGGCCTGAGCTTTGACGCGGCGGCACTGCCAAGACCAGAGCCAGCTACAGCGCAGACCGCAGAGCAACTCCAGACATTAGCGGAGAGGCTGCGGGACCGCGATGAGAAGCTGGCCACTATGCAGACGGAGAATTCCAATCTTGACCAACAGTTGACGAGTCTGCGCGCCGAAGTCGCGGCAGCAAGGCAATCTGCAGCGGCGCTGCCTGACACCCATGACTACTCGGAGTCGGAGACGCGCGACTACTTCATCGATCTACTTCTGAAGGAGGCCGGCTGGCCGCTTGACCAGACGCGCGATCGAGAGTTTGAAGTCACAGGCATGCCGAACCATCAAGAGAAAGGCTTCGTCGATTACGTGCTTTGGGGCGACGACGGTCTACCACTTGGATTGGTGGAGGCCAAACGCACGCGTCGAGACTCACGGGTCGGCCAACAGCAAGCGAAGCTTTACGCTGATTGCCTGGAGAAACAGTATGGTCAGCGCCCCCTGATCTTTTACTCGAATGGCTATGAGCACTGGCTTTGGGACGACGCCGCCTATCCCCCGCGACCGGTGCAAGGGTTCCTGAAGAAGCCGGAGCTTGAACTGGCCCTTCAACGCCGGAAATCTCGCCGATCACTGGCAGCCGCCGAAATCGACTCGGGAATCGCTGAACGCTACTACCAGACAAGAGCGATCCGACGCATAGGGGAAAGCTTCGAGCGCGACCACGATAGGAAAGCGCTTGTGGTGATGGCAACCGGCGCCGGTAAGACGCGAACAGTGATCGCTCTTTGCGACCTGCTGATGCGCTGCAACTGGGCAAAGCGCGTTTTGTTCCTTGCTGACCGAGTTGCACTGGTGAACCAGGCGGTGAACGCCTTCAAGCGCCACTTGCCTGATGCCTCGCCAGTCAACCTGGTCACCGAGAAGGACGGTGACGGGAGAGTCTTTGTCTCGACCTACCAGACGATGATGGGGCTGATCGACGAGACGCGAGAAGGCAAGCGCCGCTTCGGAGTTGGGCACTTTGACTTGGTGGTGATTGACGAGGCCCATCGTTCCGTTTTTCGAAAGTACCGCGCGATTTTTCAGTATTTCGACTCGCTATTGGTGGGCCTGACCGCTACGCCCCGAGACGAAGTTGATCGGAACACATACAGCCTCTTTGAACTGGAGGATGGCGTTCCGACCGATGCGTATTCGCTGGAAGAGGCGGTGCGGGATGGATTCTTGGTGCCGGCCAAAGCCGTTTCAGTTCCACTCAAGTTTCAGCGCGACGGTATCAAGTATGCGGAACTCTCCGACGACGAACGTGCGCAGTGGGACGAAATTGAATGGGATGACCAAGGCGGCGCACCCGCTCGTGTAGAAGCCGAAGCGGTCAACAAATGGCTGTTCAATAAGGACACCGTTGATAAGGTGCTGGAGCACATGATGACCCGTGGCATCAGTGTGTCTGGCGGCGACCGCCTGGGCAAGACCATCCTGTTCGCCAAGAACCAGGCTCACGCGGAATTCATTGCCGAGCGCTTCGATGCCAATTACCCGCACTTCAAAGGCGAGTTTGCTAGGGTCACCACCTTCAAGACCGAATACGCACAAAGCCTCATCGACAGCTTTTCGATCAAAGACAAGTCGCCGCATATCGCAATCTCGGTGGACATGCTGGACACAGGTATCGATGTCCCTGAAGTCGTGAATCTAGTGTTCTTTAAGCTGGTGCGATCGAAGACGAAGTTCTTGCAAATGGTGGGCCGTGGAACACGCCTATGCCAGGATCTGTTCGCCCCTGGTGGAGACAAGGAGGAGTTCTATCTCTTCGACTACTGCCAGAACCTAGAGTTCTTTAGCCAGAATCCAGCCACGACAGATGGATCGTTGGGTGAACCACTGGGCAAACGGCTCTTCAAGTCACGCCTTGAACTGATCGGTGAACTTGATCAACGCGCCAGAGAACTTCGCGCTGCAGGCGAGGTTCATCCTGCGCGCAGTGGCCACGCGGCGACAGAGCAGGAGGTTAGAGCCGATGCGGCGGCGCTGCTGCATCTTGAGGTGTCGGCAATGAGTTTGGAGAACTTCGTCGTTCGACCCCATAGACGCCTCGTAGAAAAGTACGCCTCCTCCGAGATTTGGCGAGATCTTTCTGCCGACGCACTGTCCGAACTCGCCCATGGAGTGGCGGGTCTTCCGTCGGGCCTAGATCCAGAGAGCGAGGAAGCAAAGCGGTTTGACCTGTTGGTGTTGAGTTTGCAGCTTGCGCTGATTCGCGCTGAACCTGGATTTCTGCGCCTGCGTGACCAAGTCAAGGGCATCGCGGCGTTGTTGGAGGAGAAGTCGGCCATCCCGGCCGTACGAGACCAGATGCCGCTGATTCAGGACGTTCAGAGTGACGAGTGGTGGCAGGATGTGACCATTCCAATGCTGGAAGCTGTTCGTCGTCGATTGCGCAATTTGGTGAATCTGATCGACAAGGTAGCTCGGAGAACCATCTATACAGACTTTATCGATCAGATGGGTGATGAGATCAACTTCGACCTGCCGGGTTTCACCTCACCGCAAGGCTTTGAGAAGTTCCGCGCAAAGGCCCGTGCATTCCTCAGAGCGCACTTGGATCATGTAACCGTGCACAAGCTACGCTTAAACAGGGCTTTGACAGGTTCGGACTTGGCGGAACTTGAGAGGATGTTCTTGGAGAGTCGAGTTGGTGACGCCGATGAGGTAGCTCAAGCGAAGGCAGAAGCCAAAGGCATGGGGAACTTTGTGCGCTCATTGGTAGGTCTGGACCGTGAGGCAGCGAAGGAGGCGCTGGGAGTGTTCCTGCGCGGAAAAAGCCCTTCGGCAAATCAGATTGAGTTTGTGAACCTTGTTGTCAATCATCTGACAGAGCACGGGATCATGGAGCCGGCACGCTTGTACGAGTCACCGTTCACAGACATATCTCCCCAGGGCCCCGATGGCCTATTTGCCTCGGAGGAGATTGATCAACTAATCGCAGTACTTGACGCGGTGTCGGCGTCAGCGCTGGCCGCGTAGCACAACGACGAACGATGCCATTGCCGCGTAGACCTAAGCCCTCGTCATCGGATTTGAAGGCACATGAACGTAGCTGACCTATTTCCACCGTCAGGTAAGGTGCAACGGATCTACTGCGGTTCATGCAATGGTCATATGGAACTGTCGTTCGTGGACTTCGACGACGAAATCTCTGGTGTTCATGTCGCGGTTAGTGGCTTGCCACACCTTACGTGTCCCGCCTGTGGCGATTCTTATCTACCGGATCGATCGCGCTTTGCCCTGATTGAACTGCATCGACAAGCATTCGAAAAGGGAAGCTCAAGTGTCTCTGTCGTGCGTAGGAAGACAGCTAGGGACTTTTGCTTCACAAAGATCCCGTTTCTGTACGACTCCGATGACTACAGCTATATCCCTGGGCTTGTTCGCGAGTTCGACGAAGGATTTCTGACCCCATTGTTCTTCAAGAAGGAGGTGCTACTCAAGTACGACGTCCATCCGTCCTACCGTGTGGCCTTCGCCTCAAGCACATATGGAACCATTCTCCAAGGCAGCGACTTTCAGCTTCCATTTGGAATTAACAGAAATGGTCTGCTCGTAATGTGGCTTGGGGACGTAGCTCGACTGCCGGAGAACGAGCAGTACTACCTTAGATCCGAGAACGTCGCATCGGATCATTCAATTGGTTCAGAATTTTATGACGGCCAAATTGAGTGCAAGTTCACCGACCGCACCCTTGAAGATCAACTTTTCGAACAGCGGTCAAGGTTCATTGAGGCTGGGTTTGCGCGGTTTGGAGTAAAGCTCGCCCACCTTGAGAAAGAGGTACTTGAGCTCGCGTTGACGATCCGAAGACCAGTCATCGACACGCCTGCAGAGCGGCGCAACATTGCCGATTCTCTTAACAAGGTATACCTTGAATCGCTAAACAACAAGGGGCTTGAAGGCATCCTAGTGGGCCTTGGACAGGACGCGGCCAAGCTTGGGAGCTTGAAGCGCCTCCAGAAGATTGTGGAGATGACCGAGTCGGAAGCAGACGCCGCGACGTTGATGAGTCCGCTGTACGTTCTCTACGACCTCCGCGTCGCTTACTCGCACTTGGCATCAGATGCTGGTCAAGAGGAGAGGCTCGGCAAGATCAAAACGCGCTTGGGGCTACCAGCTGCCGCTGACCTGTTCGCAATCTACGACTCGATAGTTCCTCGGCTGCATGCTGCATTCAACGGCCTGGCAGACGCGCTGACTTGAGCGATTCGATTGCGCTCTCACTTCTAGGCGGGCGTTTTTGCGTAGCTGACTGAGGGGGCAGGGTAACGCACCCCCATAGATGATCATCAGTTGTCAACGGTGTGGGTGAGAAATGGGCGCTTCCGCTTGACTAGCTACGGTTGATCCCGCTGCTCACTTAAAGACTAGGGCGGTCGTTCACATGAGAAGCCAGAATGGCTCCCGCGCAGCAATTGCCGACATTGAGGAAGCCATCAAGGATTGACCGTCTTTGTTTTTTCGTTACCGTTTTTGTTTATAAGATCACTGGTCGTTGATTAACTAAAATTGTGGATAATTTTCCCAAATAATGTATGCTGTTGGAGTGCACTGGAAACCCGACCCCCTGCTCTATCCACCCTACCTGCGGGCACGGATCAGGCGTCGCCGTGGCGTTGGGTGTGGCCCCCACTATGTCCCGTGGCTGAAGGTCCGCGACGTGCCGTCGCGTGGCACGTCATTGGTGAGCCGCGGGGTGTCCAGCGGCAGATCGCACCATCTGCTGTCTGAACTGGAGGCCATCTATTTCTATCTTCTGGAAAGACGCGCTGGCATTGCCGAGATCCGCGAGCAGTGGCCCATCTTGGACATGGATCGAACGTTGGAGTTGTGCGCAAGGTTCGGCGTACGCCCGCGCATGCGAAACGGCTGTCCCGAACCGTTCACTATCGACTTTCTGGTCACCGAGCGGGTCGACGGCCGACTGACGTACCGGGCAGCCAGCGTCAAGTCGCCGGACGATGCGCGGGATCCTGAAACACGGCTGCGACTGGCCGTCGAACACGCCTGGTGCCAGGACCGAGGCATCCCCTGGACTCTCGTGGACACCCAGCGATTCGACAAAACCATGCTGGAGACCCTGCGCTTCATACGCGGCTGGTTCCGTCACAGGTACGCTCCCGATGCCGCGTTAGAGGAACGCTTCGTGGCGCAGTTCGCTGCCCACCATGCACCCAACCGGTTGCTGAGCGAAGTGCTGGCACGCGTGTCGCGGTCGCTACGGCAGCCAGTCGCCACGACGGAGGATGTTTTCCGCTACTGCGCGTGGTCAGGCCAGATTCAGCCTTCGCTCGCACGCCCCCTTTCAATGGACGCGCCCGTCGTCATGACGTCGGACCTCGCACATGCCTGACTTCCAGGTGCTTCCGCACAGCCCAGCCCTCACTGCCGGGCTGGTTCTTCGTGTCGGGTCAGCGCCTCATCGCTACTTGCGACTCACGCATGTCTTCCGGACCTGCGCGTACGGCATGTGGGTTGGCGACCCCGAGGCGGCTCGATACGCGCGCCGGCCCCACGCGATACCGCTGCGGGATCTGAAGGCGCTCGCTGCATCTCCGTCAGCGGCCTGGGGGCGTCTCGTGTTGCCACCAGCCTTGTCAACCGAGCCGGAGAAAGATTCCGACAAGGCCGCCTTGCTCGATAGTGCCTGGGGTCTGGTGCAGGCGCTGGTCCAAGCATTTCAGAGTGAGTCCAATCTGTCCCGCCAGTCCTTTTCCGCGCTAGTCCGTCAGCGCGCTGAGGAGACGGAGTCGAGTCCGTCCACGGTGCTGCGAACCTTGCTGAGGTACTACTACTTCGGCGGTACGCGCCTGGCGCTGCTCCCTCTGCCTCCGGGCGTCAAGCCCGGCCAGGTAGCTTACGCGGACGACACCGAGACTGGACGTCCCCCGCCGCGGCGACGTGGACGCCAGAGTTCCTTGGCTCGTGAACTGGGTCGCAACGAGTTCATCGTTCGTTCCGAAGACATCCAGGACATGGTTGACTGCTTCAAGCGGCTGCTGGCCAAAGGTCCTACGTTCAAGACCATTGCACACGAAGACTACCTGGCCAAAGAATTCCGCGCGCGGCACAGGGCGCTCTATGACAAATACGTCGCCCGTGAGATTCCTGAGCCAGTCACGGCCCGACAATTCCGCAACTACCTTGATGAGCACCTGAGGGTCACCGAGGAGCTGGCCAGGAATGTGCGTACGCATACGCGCAATCCGGGCTTCACGGGCAACGTGCGTGCCGCAGGTCCTGGGGAGATCTACGAGATCGACGCCACCGGCGGACGACTGCATCTGGTGTCCAGCGACGACCCGCCGGTGCTGCTTGGCAAGCCCACAATCTATCTGCTGATTGACCGCTGGAGCCGATTCGTCGTCTCGGCCTACATCTCGCTGCGACCAGCCTCTTATGAGGAAGTGCGCCACGCGCTACTCGTTGCCTTCACTTCGCGGGAAGCCCGATTCAACCGGCTGGGCATCAACGTCACTGACGAGCGCTGGCCCGTGGGGCGGATGCCCGCCGTGATCTGCCCCGATCGCGGCTCCGACTTCATGAGCGAATCGATGGAACAGAGCGTCGTCAACGACCTGCGCATCGATCTGACCCCATTGCCGCCGCTTTGCCCTGATGGCAAGGCCATCGTGGAGCGCTTGATCCGCGAAATCAAGCGTCGCATGGCCGCATCCGGCATCGAAGGTGTTTTTGCTGACCGTCCGATGGACCCCAGGACCAAACGGGCGACACGCAAGGCCGCTGCCGCCGCAGTGCGGACCCTCTCGGAGGCCTACCGGCTATTGGTCGATATCGTCGTCGACCACAACAACCGCCCACACAGCACGTTGCGCCGCCGCCGGGTCCTGACCCAAGCCGGTGTGCAGCCCACGCCGCGGGAGGCCTACCTTTGGGGCCTGCGCCACATCACAGGCCTGCGTTCGGCGCCGCTCAGCGAGAACGACTACCATCGCCTGCTGCTGAGCACCGACAAGGCCAGCATCGCCAACGGTGTGCTCAGCTACAAGAGCCGCCCTTACCTGCCCGACAACGAACCTGCCGCCGGGCTAGCGCGCCACTCGACGCGTCGTCCCAGACGCGTGGATGTGCGACTGGACAAGACCTTGCCGACGCAAATCTTTGTCCCGAATGTGCATGGGAACTGGGCGCGGTTTCAGATGTCGGGCGGGGTGGCCAACGAGATCGCCGGAGTCTCGCTGGACGAGGAGGAGGCAATGGCGGATCACACGGCGCTGCTGTGGGCACGTGCCGACCATCAGGGACGTGTCGCGCGCGTCGCCGCGAAGACCGCCAAGCATACGTCCCCGGGCAAGACGGCAGCCGAAGGGGCTTTGTCGAACTTGGGCAAGGCAGTTAAAGGCAAACCTGCCGCCGCCCAACTTCCTCGCGCCGAATTGATTGCGGCCCGAAACAAGGAGACGGCCCGCATGAAGGCTGCTCTCCATGGCAAGTCCTCCAACGCATCTACTGATGCCGACCCGCCGCAAGCGTCGACACCCGACTGGATGCGCGTGGAAGAGGACGAGCGCCAGCGCAATCTGGCCTTGATACGCAAGCACAGGAGCCGACGTTGAGTCACGAAACCAGCGATAGCCTCGTCCAAACTGCAGCCTATGTGGACACCGGCGTCCGCAGGTTTTCGGGGAATCCGTTCATCGAGGCATTACCCCCCATCGAGCAGACCAAGCTCGAGTTCTTGACCCTGCTCTCACACTATCCAATCCGCCCCAGCGCCACGACGCGCAAGGCCGGCGAGGTCGTGCGGATCATGGAATTGTCAGCGGTGAACGACTTGGTGTTCCCGTTCCCCGAGTACCAGAAGGCGGGCCTCGCGCTGGCGACCATGATGCGCGACACCTATGTGGCGCGCAATCCGCTGTCCGTGATCGACCGGCAGCGGCGTCACGCGCTTGCCACTGGTGGTAGCGACGGCTTTCCGTTCCCGGCCAATTGGAAGTCCTCCGCCAAGGGCCACTTCATGATGGCGGTGAGTGGCATGGGCAAGACCACGTTCGCGCTGGCCTATCTCCTGAGATACCCCCAGGTGATCGTGCACAGCGCGTACCAGGGCACCGAGCTCCGATGCCATCAGGTTGTCTACGTGGTGCTGCGGGTGCCTCATGACGCCACTTTGAAGAGCCTGTGCATCCAGTTCTTCGACGAGATTGACCGGTTGCTAGGCACCAACTATGCGCGCCAGGCCAATGCCATCCGCAACGTGGCGCCGATGGTGGAATTGATGAACCGGGTGGCGACGGCCGTCTCGTTGGGCTTCATGGTGGTCGACGAGGTCCAGAACCTGCGCAGCGCCCGTGGAGGGAATGCCGAGTTCGTCCTGAATCTCTTCAGCGAGATCATTGAGCGGCTGGGTATCAGCCTGCTAGCCTTGGCCACGCCGGCCGTGCAATCGGTGATCGAAGGGAGTGTGCGCAATGCCCGCAAGCTCGCCTCCTATGGCGAGACCGTGCTCCGGCCCATGGCAAGGTCCGACCCGCAATGGGAAGACTTCTGCGAAACCTATTGGGACTACTCCTATGTCAAGAAGAAGACCTCGCTGACGAAGGCGACCCTGGACGCCTGGCACCAGGCGTCCGCCGGCAACACCGCGTTTGCCGCGTTGGCATTCGTGCTTTCGCAGCGCAACGAAATCGGAGGACGCGAGGTCATCGATGCTGCAGCATTCGAGCGCACCGCAGCGACCGACATGGCCTTCCTGCAACCCGCCATTGCCGCCTTGCGCAGCAACGATCCCCGCAAGCTCCGCACCTTCGATGACCTGATTTTCAGCCCACGATATCGGGCGCTTCGGCGGTTGCTCGGTGCCAAGGACGAGCAGCCGGTAAACGGGAAGGGCGAGGGGGCCGGCGAAGAGTTCGACGACGTTTCGTCCACGCCGCGCCCGGAGTCCGGCCCGGCCAAGCGGGCGCGCCGGGGTGCCGCCCTCAACGCAGGCCCGGTCGACCTGCCCGAGGAAGACCCGCTGGCCTTCTGAGCACTCCAACACTCGCGTCCGGCCTTGCACCCCATTACCCGAGCTTCGGGGTCCGTCGCCGGCATCGCGTATGTGCCCACGCTGCTACCGGACGAGCTACTGTATTCGTGGCTGGCCCGGGTCGCTGCGCTCAATGCCATGGGCGCGCCGCGTGATGTCCTGCAGCGATTCTTCGGCTGCTGCACGCTGGTGCCGAGCGTAGACCTGCCGACGCAGTTGCTTGCGCTGGCCCATCGACTCGGCAGCTGGCTTCCGTTCGAGACCCTCGACGAACTGCTGGATCGAGGAACGCTGCTGCCCTACCACCGGCCCTTCCTCACGGCAGCGAGTCACTCCCGTGTACGCCAAATCCTGCTGCACGGCGATGGGAAGGGACTCAAAACGCTGATGGGCAGGGTTGCCAACCGCTTTGGCGCCCATCCTGCGTTGCGCAGCTGTCCTGACTGCATGGCCGACAGTTGGAGTTGCTATGGCAGCCTTTACTGGATGCGCCGACACCAACTGCCCGGTGTCAACCGCTGCACCATCCACGGCATCCCGCTCCATGGCATGCAGTTGCAGGCCCGTACGCACCGTCAGCGGCTGCTTTCGCCCATGGCTACGCCAGGGGCGCAGCGCGCCATCCAGGCCGACGCGCGGCAATTGCGGTTCGCCCTGCTGTCGCAGGACCTCCTTGAGATCGCCCTGCCCGTGATCGCTCCCTTGCAGCGGGCGGCGACGTACCGGGAGGGGGCGCTGGCGCTGGGATACGGCACCCGACGCGGCCGCGTGGAATTCCCGGCACTTGTCGATGCGCTTCGCCGGCGCTACGACGACTTTGAGGGCTTCGACCATCAGGCGCGGCTACTTGCCACCGCTGCGCATCCGCTGGGCTGGCTTAGGCCCCTGTTCGACAGGCCTGAGCGATCGCTGCACCCAATCTGTCATCTGTTGCTGATCGACTTCCTGTTCGGCTCCGTGGCGGCGTTCAAGGTGGCTTGTGCCGAGTACAACCTAGCACTTCCCGCTCGGCCGCTCGACGACCCGTCCTTTGCACTGGCCGCCATTGACCCGGTCGTCGTCGGCGCGGTCGAGGTTCATGCTTCGTCCTCTACGCTAGCGATCACCCTCGAGGACGCGCTGCGCGATCCATCGCTATCCTGCCGCCAAGCGGCCGCGAGGGTGGGCAAGAGCGTGACGACCGTGGTGGCCTTGCGCCGAGCACGGGCCATTCCGATCCAGGAACGCCGCAAGTCGCTGCATCCTACCGTGATCGACCAGGTCCTGAAGGCCTTGGGCTCGCTGTGTTCGCTGCCGGCCGTTGCCAAACGGACGGGCGTCTCGCTGAGTTCGGTGTACCGGATCCTCGCTCAGTACCCGACGACGCCACGGCCTCGCCAGGACGAGGACGGTATCGCGCAGGGGCCACTGCGGCGGGCAAGCTGGGTGGCTGCGCTGCAGGCCTGCCGGATGGAAGGGATGGGTGGAGTGGCTGCGGCCCGTGCGCGAGCCGGCGCCGACTATGCCTGGCTCTACCGGCATGACCGCGCCTGGCTCGTCTCAACGAACAACGCGGAGCCTTCTTTCAAACGCCGCAATGGCGGGTCAGGCCGGGTGGACTGGGTCAGGCGCGACACCGAGCTCTGTCAGTTGCTGCAACAGCAACTAAGCCAGTTACGAGACGAGGCGCCACCGCAGCGCTTGACGAAGACCCGGCTGCTGCGTTCTCTCGGCGAGACGATGGTTAGGCGCAACCTGGGCCAACTTCCCCAGCTTGTCGTCTTGCTGGACAAGGAGGTGGAGTCGGAGCAGGCCTTTGGCATGCGCCGTGTCGACTACGCTGTTGCCCTGCTGGTCAGCGAAGGTGCTCAGCTACGTCTGTGGCGCGTCCAGCGTCTGGCGGGTCTGCGCCGATGGTCGCCCTCGCTCACCACCTATGCGAATCAACTGGTTGAACCGCTCCATGCTCAGAATTCCCTACGTCCCCACGGCCTACCCTGACGAAATGCTGGCGTCCCTCCTGACGCGGCTCCAGCTGTATAACGGCGCCGGCCTGTGGCGCAGTCTCCTGGAAGAGACCGGCTACGGGCGGCGTACGCTCTCGCCGTTCTTCAGCACTCCCATGCAGGATGCCAAGCTGGAGAGATTGCTGGCTGCGTTGGGCTACACCTATCCGCGGATGCTTCGCGAGCTGACCGTTTTGCCATTCTGGCTGTCTTTTAACCAAGCCACCAAAACCCGGTCGCAGGTTAGATTCGACGCTGCGAGTGGCCGAATCTCTAGACTGACGACGTTGGGCCACTCCCAGTTCCTGCCGGGCGCTCAGTACTGTCCAGCCTGCCTGTGGGACGATATCAAGGCCTTCGGTGAGCCATATGTGCACCGCAACCACCAGTTACCTGTGGCACGTGTCTGCACCAGGCACGGGGTGATCCTACGGTTCACCTGCCCGGTATGCGAGATCGTGGTCATGCCCTTTACCCGAGCGCTGTTGCGCCCCCCGGCGCTGCGATGCCAGTGCGGCCAGGACCTTTCGAGCATCACCGCATCACCGCCCGCGCATCAGCAAGCCCTGCTGCGACTGAGCCAGTTTGCGGCGGACGCTCTTACCTGCACCGACGCACCGTGGACGCTGGAGCAGATCCTTGCGGTTCTGCGCGAGCGCTCGGGAATGATGCGAAAGAGCTTCAAGCGCAGCGCCATGCAACTGATGCAAGACGCCTATGGCCCGCCGGACAAAGGCCGCTCCCAGGCCAGCGCCGTTCTGAGCTGGGAAGACGCAGGGGCCTCCCTGCGATTGAAGACCGGTGGCGGCGTGACAGCGCTGCGCGCGCCGGAATTCTGCGCGCTGCTGGCTGCAGCTGGGCTGAGCTTCGACGAGTTCAGACAGGCGGTTAGCCAAGTCGATGTGGCCGATGTGCCGGTCAAACCCATGCGACGGCGCCCCTTCACGATCGAGCAAGCACGCCAGGAATTCGAGCGGTTCGAAGCCGAATCGCCAGGGGAGGCCGCTAGGGAGTTGCTGAACAGTTCACCGAAGCTCTTTTGGCTGCTGCGCCTGCGCGACAGCGCCTTCGTGCGAGCGCACGGCTACCCCTTGCACAAGCCCATCCCGACTGTCGAGGCCGATCGCGAAAAGCTTGAGAAGCTACTGGGACAGAGCGATCACATACCGAAAAATGTCTCGGCGGCGATTCGCGCATCGATCCGCGATCGGTCTTGGCTTCGAGCAAGCATCCAGGCGCAGCGCGTCGCGCCCGCCTCCCCGCAAAAGCCGGCGCAGCGCGTTCAACAGGACAGGGCCGTGGCCTTGTCTCGGGCCTTGTTCTCGGTGCTGCGAACGCAGGCACGGCCGGCGCGTGTCCATGCGGGTCTTTTGGCGAAGTTCGTCCAGATCTCCATGAATCAGGCCTTGCACACGATCGCCCACACGCCAGCGCTTCAGGCCTTGGTAGACGCCGTCAACGCGGACAAGGATCGCCGCCTGGCGTTCTGGGCCGCACGCAGTTTCATTGAGGAAGGCCGCTACCCGAGTGCCTTGGAAGTCTTGGTGCGCGCCGGCCTGCCACCGAGGCGGGTCAATCGTCAGGTGTGCATCGAAGCCATCGCATGCTTCACCGCCAGCCACAAAAACCAGTGATACAAACGTTTTGCTCTGCGATCGGCGCTATCCGTCAGCGCGACTCGGCACGTATGGACATCTGCTCGCGCAGTGCCCAGCGTCTTATGCCACTCAAAGTTGCCACGTCTATCACTCCTGAAATCTCCTGCTGCCAAAAGCAGCAGGATAGGGTTCTTACGTGGGTCAGCTTTAAATGGAAATTGCTGCTCTAAGTGGGTCAGTTTTCAAGGGCAGTCGAACAACTTCGCGATAGGCTTGAGGGGTTGTCTGGTAGACAGGCTCGCGTAACTTGAGACGCGGTACTTACGGCTGACCACAGTCGTAGCCGCCGAAGATGACAGCCGCCTTGATCCCGCTGCAAGCAAGGATCAACAACAGGCCTGCCATGAATCGATGCTTCATGAAATGTCTCCTTCATTGGATATTGGTGCAAGGATAGCTTGCTCTCGCAGGCTATGGATGCCTTATCGCCTGCGGCCAGCCATTCAACCAATGGCACGTAAAACATTGGACTAGCTGTCAATTTTGGGATGACTGGATCGGAGTTCTGCGACAAATGCCTGCATTGGGGGTCGGCAGCTCCAGTTCAACTCGAGTTCAACAACTCATTCGGGAACTGGCTGCTGCCACACGTCTTCGAGTACCCAGTCTTTATGGCATTGCAGTCCTGCGAAGCACTGGCCGTCGAATGTCAGGTGGTGATCGCCTCCGACTTCAGGGAAATCGCGCTCGAATGACTCAGTCCAGTCTGAAGCTGTCGAAACGGCCTGTGCCCCGATGGCCACCGCAAACTGCTCCACTTATGGCCGGTCAAACTGCTCCAGGCAGGACGGTCGGATTAT
>JAZKHJ010000059.1:0-64308 GCA_040385485.1 Pseudomonadota bacterium
CCAAGCAGGGCCGCGACCGCAAGTTCCAGGCGATCCTGCCGCTGCGCGGCAAGATTTTGAACGTGGAGAAAGCGCGCTACGAAAAGCTGCTCACCTCCAACGAAATCCTCACGCTCATCACCGCCCTGGGCACCGGCATCGGCAAGGCAGGCGGTGAAGGCGCCAACGGTGATGGCAAGGACGACTTCAACGTCGCCAAGCTGCGCTATCACCGCATCATCATCATGACCGACGCCGACGTGGACGGCGCCCACATCCGCACCCTGCTGCTGACCTTCTTCTACCGCCAGATGCCCGAGCTGGTGGAGCGTGGTCACATCTACATCGCGCAGCCGCCGCTGTACAAGGTGAAGGCCGGCAAGGAAGAGCTCTATTTGAAAGACGCCGCGGCGCTGGACGGCTTCCTGCTGCGCATCGCGTTGAAAGACGCCAGCGTCTTCACGGGCGGCGCCACGCAGACCACGCTTGCCGGAGACACCCTGGGCGAGCTGGCGCGCAAGCACCAGATCGCCGAGAGCGTGATCGCGCGCCTGTCCAACTTCATGGACGCAGAAGCCCTGCGCGCGATCGCCGACGGCGTGTCGCTTGACCTCGACAGCGTGGAGCAGGCCGAGGTCAGCGCCATCGCGCTGCAAGAGAAGCTGCGTGAACTCACCACCACCGGCGTGCCCGCCGAAGTGGCGGCCGAGTTCGACGTGCGCACCGACAAGCCCATCCTGCGCATCAGCCGCCGCCACCACGGCAACATCAAGAGCAGCGTGCTCACGCAGGACTTCGTGCACGGCGCCGACTACGCCGCACTGGCCACCGCCGCCGAAACCTTCCGCGGCCTGCTCGGCGACGGCGCCAAGGTCATGCGCGGCGAAGGCGAGAAGCAGAAGGAAGAAAAAGTGGCCGACTTCCGCGTGGCCATGCGCTGGCTCATCAGCGAGGCCGAGCGCACCACCGCGCGCCAGCGCTACAAGGGTTTGGGCGAGATGAACCCCGCCCAGCTCTGGGAGACCACCATGGACCCCACCGTGCGCCGCCTGCTGCGCGTGCAGATTGACGACGCGATCGAAGCCGATCGCGTGTTCACGATGCTGATGGGCGATGAGGTTGAGCCGCGCCGGGACTTCATCGAGGCGAATGCGCTGCGGGCTGGGAATATCGACGTTTGAACGTGCTGTGGCCGTAGGGCGCCACATTAAATGGAACCGGCGCCAAAGTGCTGCGACTGGCTGTCGCTAGTTGTTGCAACTGCCCTAGCTCGTGTACGTGCTTTGCTATTAGGCGTGGGTAACTGTCAGCCGCAAGGGTCTCGCGAGAGTGGAGATGTGATGCCGAAGGCAAAGACCTCTGTGCAGCGACTGCCGTCGGTCGCGGCAGAGGGGTGGGTTCACGCAGCCTGGCGCAAAGCCGTCATCGGCTCACCCAGCAGCACGGCGGCATCAATGACAGGAATCGAAAGGGTTGCAGTCATCCAGCCAAGCAGTCCACAGGTTGCCCCGCCAACTCGCGGTCGAATGTACGCTGCACGAAGGGTCGAACTCACGCTCAGTCTCAAGACACGGCGGTGGTGCAGTCTCAATGAAATCAACGTACGCTCTTTACGAGCGAGAGAACGCTGAATGACTTCTCACCATGCGTACTTAGGCGTTTATTCAGGACGATTCTCAGGCTTCCCGATAATTCGCACATCAACCACCAGGGGTTTTGAATGAGAAAGAAATTTGTTGTGGCCGCCGGCCTGATGCTGCCTTTGATGGTCGCCGCTCAGGGCGTTCTCCCAAGCACGCAAATGAATATCGACCGTGCGGCTCCTGCACCTGTAGCAAAAGTGGTTCGAATTGGTCATGTGGCTCCCACCAGCGGTGAACTTGCGCATCTTGGAAAGGACAATGAACTGGGCGCCAGGATGGCCATCAACGCGCTCAATTCCATGAATGTGACTATGCAAGGCATGCCGGTCGTCTGGGAGCTGCAGACCGAAGACGACCAAGCCGATCCCACGGAGGCCGTGGCTGCTGCTCGCCGCCTTGTTGGCGGTGGCGTGCACGGGGTGGTCGGGCATCTGAACTCTGGCGCATCCATCCCGGGCGCGGCAATCTACGACGCAGCCGGCATCCCCATGGTGACTCCATCGTCCACGAATCCCAAGCTCACCCGCCTGGGTTACCCTGGTGTTTTCAGGCTTGTCGGCGATGACATGCAGATGGGCGAACAACTCGGGCGCGTCGCCGTTGAAAAATTTCGCGCCAAGAAGATTTTCGTTGTGGACGACAGGACCTTCTACGGTTCCTACTTGGCAGAAGGGTTCATCGAGGGCGTGCGAAAAGCAGGCTCGGACATTACCGAACAAGCCTTCCTGCGCGAGGGAAACAAGGACTACCGCGCAGTTGCCAAGCGGGCGCAAGCCATCGGTCCCGACATCGTTTTCTTTGCCGGCATGGGCGCCGATGCAGCTCCATTGCTACAAGAGCTCGTGCGCGCGGGTGTTCGATCATTTCTCATAGGCGGAGATGGCATTTGCAGCTCGGATCTGCCCAGGCTTGCAGGCCCGGCGTTGGGCGAAGAGCGAGTCCTTTGTGCCGAAGCCGGTGGCGTCACCTCCAGTGAAGCAGATGCACTCAAAGCGTTCAAAGAGAACTTCCGTAAGCAGTATGGCCAGGACGTCCAGATCTACGCCCCGTACAGCTACGACGCCGTGATGGTGCTGGCCAGTGCCATGATCGCTGCGAATTCAGCTGCACCGCAGGACTACCTCCCCAAGCTGAAATCGGCGCCCTATACCGGCGTCACCGGCGTGATCAGTTTTGATGGCAAGGGCGACCTCCTCAAACCCGCGTTCACCATGATGACCTTCAAGGGGGGGCAGCGCGTGACGGCTGGCGTGGTCCGTTGAAGGCCATGACCGATACAGTCCTGCCCTTGCCTTACGAACCACACCTTAAGAGACAGCTTCAGGGCCCCATGCCGTCATTCGCTAGCGTGAATTGACCGCCACGAAACGGTCGCTCGTACCAACAAGCCTTGGACGAGGATCAAGTAGTGTCGCGGACGAAGAGTGAGGCGCTTAACTTAGCTACCGCGCCAGCGAGTTTCACAGCGATCAGGGCGAGATCGTTGGCTTGTTGCGCAGTAACCTCTGCATCGCTGCTGCCAGCTCTTGTGGAGAGTCGGGTTTGAAGACGATTTCTGAGATTCCGACGCTCAACGCCTCGTCTCGCATGGCGTCGGTGATGTAGCCCGATATGAGAGCAACGGACACACCAGGTCTGAGCGCAACCACTTCTTTGAGCACTTCAATCCCGTTATCACCCGGCATGTTGTAGTCGGAGATGACCACGTCAAAATGTTGATCAGTTGTTCTCAGCAACTCCCGCGCATCATGAGAAGAGACAAACGCTTTCACTTCATGACCGCTGCGTTCAAGCAACCGCGTGATGAGGAATACCAGCGCATCGTCGTCGTCGATGTACAGCACACGGCCTTTGGGTTCAAGTGACGAACCGGACGGCATTGACGCAAATGGGGCTGCTGCATCACTCTTCGCCGCAGCGACTGGGAAAAAGAGATCAAAGCGAGTGCCCGCACCCGGCGCACTATGAACGACGATCTTGCCGCCATGGCGTGTGACGATTCCGTGCGCAACCGCCAGCCCCAACCCGGTACCTCCACCTACCGGCTTGGTCGTGAAAAACGGCTCAAACAAGTGCTGTTGCGTTTCGTCGTCCATCCCCACGCCGTTATCAATCACCGAAATCAGTAGGCAAGGCTCTCCTCTATGAATCTGCGGATCCGTAGCGAGACAGGAAGCAAGACAGCCTCGCGCCTCAATGCGAATTTCGCCAGGTCTCGACGCCATGGCATACGCTGCATTGGTCACCAGATTCATCAGCACCTGATCGATTTGCACTCGATCTGCGTCGATGCAGGGCGTGTCATCGTACAAGTCGAGAACAAGTGAGACCTGAGCGGGTAAGAGCGGACGCAACAACCGCGTCATTTCCTCCAGCAGTTGCTTGGGGTTTACCGTCACACGATTGGTGGGTTGCTTACGACTGAACGCGAGGATCTGCTGGACCAAATCACGGCCCCGCAATCCCGCTTTCTCGATTTCGTTCAGCGACAGTTGAATAGAAGGATTCGACAGCGCATCGCCCGCCGCGAGCTTGGTGTTGCCTAGGATGATTCCCAGGATGTTGTTGAAGTCGTGCGCGATTCCACCTGCGAGCGTGCCGATCGCTTCATGCTTTTGGGCTTCCCGCACCTGAGATTCGAGGGATGCCCGCTGCGCCTCGGCTTGCACGCGTGGTGTGACATCGACCAGAATCCCGGCGACGCGATAGGGCTGGCCTTGGTCATCGGCATAGAAGCGACCCTTAGTCCAAAGCCAATGCGTCGAGGTGTCGGGCCATACACATTTGAACTCGACGTTGTACGACCCGAAGCTTGTCATCGCTGTTTGAAAGTGCTGGTTGACGCGCACGCGATCATCGGCGTGGACGTGATTCAGGAAGGTGTCGTACCCCCACTCTGTAACGGCGTCCGCGTAGCCAAAGCAACGGTCGTGCATCAAGGAGCGCCGCGCAACATTGGTCTGCAGGTTCATGTCCCAATCACCGATCCCTGCGGACTCCAGCGCAAAACGCAACCGCTCCTCGCTCTCGCAAGCTAGTTTCAACGCGCGATCGCGTTCCACTTCGATGAGGTGTGCTTCAAGCAATCGGCTGGCGCTGGCCGCCATGGACGTGAGAAACGATCTTTCTGAAGACGACATGCACCTTGACACGGTGTCCATGACGCACAAGGCGCCAATTCGATGCCCCCTGACCCAAAGCGGTGAAACTGCAAACGAGCGAACAAAGGGTGGCCCGGCTACAAACGGATGTTGACAGAAGCGTACATCCGAGCGAGCGTCGTCGACTTCAAACACCACGTCGTCGGAAAGGGTCCGGGCCGCGAAGCTGTAATCTCTAGACAAGCACACCGTACCCTCCAAGCCGACCGAGGCATGCAGCCATTCCTGATCAGGATCCTCCTGTGTCAGCGTCGAGATCGGCACGCCCAATGCGTTCGCCACGGCGTTGACGATGTGTCCGAGGACAGCGTCGGTCGCGGCTGAGGACACGTCCAGTTGTTGGAGGATCTCAAGGCGCCCTGCTTCTTCAGTGGAGCCGGCTGATGATTGCACTTTCTTTGCCGATCGACGAAATTGGTGGGAGTGCACTTGGCAGTACTGCACTTTGATTAAATGTTAATACGATTCAAAATCGCCTTGTTGACGAACATCAACGGATGGCCGAGCTACTGAGATGAAATGAAAAGCATTCGCACAGCTGTCGACTGCGAGATCTCCCGCTGAAACTACGCAGAGGCGTGTGTCCCGCTGGCATTGACATTCGATCAAAAATGCGTGGCCTGCGGCTAAAGCAGAAAGCCCTTGTCTGTACGAGTCCTGCTGAGTGTGGCTGGTCTAGCTGGAGTTTCCAAGCGCTATCGCTGAGTGTTTTTCTCGATTTCGCTTGGTTGGATGAGCCGTGGCAGGGCTCAAGGTGATCAGCGCGAACAATAGACTTTGCTTTTTTCCGATCTGATGAGAGACTGATTACCCAACTTGAAAGGAATCAAACATGGCGGGCTACTTTGAACTCAAGCAATCGGCAGGTGAACATTTCATGTTCAACCTCAAGGCGGGAAACCACCAGGTGATCCTGACAAGCGAGCGATACGCTACCAAGGAAAGCGCGGAAGCTGGTATCGCATCCGTCAAGGAGAACGCTCCTCTTGATGAGCGCTATCAACGCAAGGCTGCCAAAAGCAACGAACCGTATTTCGTCTTGGTTGCAAGCAATGGTCAGACCATTGGCAGGAGCGAAATGTATTCTTCCACTGAGGCCATGGAAGGCGGCATAGCGTCAGTCAAAACGAATGCACCAGGTGCACCGACCAAGACACTCTGAGGAAAGCGGCAAAGGCTAAAAGACGACAACCACACGCTTCAATCGGAACGGTACGAAGCACCCGTCTGGCGTAGCAGGTGACTCAGCGTTATCGCTTCGCCAGCGTCATCGACCCCCCAGAGTCTTATGGATCGCTGCAATTGGCGGCGCACTTTGGGCGTAGTGATGGGGGCCTAGCCTCTTGCTTTACTCGCCATGCGCAGGATGTCGTCCAAGGCATTGCCGTCGCCGTTCAAGTCCAGCATCCCGCTCAAACCGCCCAGTGCAGGAGGCCCGCCAGCGCCCGCCCCCGCACTGGCACCGCCAATCAAGCCACCAAGGCTGCCCATCAGACCTCCAAGCCCGCTCGACCCTTCTCCCATGGTAGGCTGTTGCCCGGGACTGCCAGCCTGCTTTGCCATGTATCCGGTGACCAGCATCGCCAGCAAGGGCAACATTTTTCGCAGCACGCCGGAGTCGAGGCCAGACTGAGAGGCTGCGTTGTCAGCCACTGCGCGACTCACGTCCTTGGAGCCAAAAATCTGGCCCAATACTTCGTTTCCCTGACTTGGGTCTGTGGGTTGTGCCCCGAGGACTTGGTCGAGTAGACCTCCGCCTCCGAGCTGTCCCAGCAACCCACCCAATCCGTCAAGACCAGACGGCTGGGCCTGGGCCTGTTTTTTCATTCCGCCCAAGATGGCAGGCAACAATGCATCCGCACCAGCAGCAGCCTGATCTTCACTCAGGCCCAGGTCGCGCGCGACCGATTGCAAGCCTCCCGCTTGGGCAAGGATATCGGTGAGGTTCATGGTTTTCTCCGTGTTCAGATGAGCTGATTCATCATCACGTTAACCGCTCGTGGCGGCAAGCTTTGGCAATACGACCTCAGAAAGCGTCACGAGGGCAACTGGACCGAACTGCCATTTGCATTAAACGGTCAACCCAACTCGCAGGCAAGTGCCATGCGATGTCCGTACTCCGAAGTGGATCAGTCGCCCCATCACGTGCTGCGTCCATTTTTTCGAGACTGTCAGCGCCTCAGACCCGGGATGTCGGTTCTCGAAAAATACCCACCATCCTGTCTTGCGCGTGTGAGAATTGTTCACGCCTACAAGCTGCATGGTAAGCTGAGGCGGTCAGTTTTTTCACCATTCGATAAGGGGAGCGCCATGAGCATGATGCAAGAATTCAGGGAGTTTGCAGTCAAGGGCAACGTCATTGATCTGGCTGTGGGCGTGATCATTGGAGGAGCCTTCGGCAAGATCGTTACCTCGATGGTGGACGACATCATCATGCCCATCGTGGGCTCCATCTTTGGCAACCTGGACTTCACCAATCTGTACGTGGCACTGGGCAAGGTACCGGAGGGCACCGCTCCTACTTTGGCTGCACTCAAGACTGCTGGCGTGCCGACGCTGGCCTACGGTAACTTCATCACGGTGGCCATCAACTTCATCATCCTGGCATTCATCATTTTCCTGATGATCAAGCAGGTCAATCGGCTCAAGCGCGAGACGCCGGCTGCACCACCCACCCCCGTGGCCACGCCTGAAGATGTGGTGTTGTTGCGCGAGATCCGCGACAGCCTCAAGAGGTGATGTCTCGGGCCTCCAGTGGCCGCCACTCGTCTCGACAAACCTTTTCCGAGGATCCGAGCTTTTTGCTTCTCTCCCGTTTGATAAAGGGTTGCGACTGGTGACGGAGGTATTGCCGCCGTTCGAGGTGCTACGTACCCGACGACCGGTAATTTCACTTGAGACGATCTAAGCCCTTGAGCGCGCCCGTCTGCAACCAGTCTTGAGCTGGTGTTCGATTCCGACCTTGTGCTGTTTCCCAAGGGGTCATCACAGCCGTTCCAGCTGTGATTTAACTGCAATCCGCCCTGCGGACTTACTCCTGTCAACTTAAATCAGCAACGATCATGGCGTGGTCCGGAAGCCCCACCTTGTCCCATCCGTTTTCAGCGTTTGTCCATTCCCAGTCATAGACCGAGTTTGAAACCGTCAGAGATGACGTGACGTACAAGTGATCGATCTTGCGGCTTCCTTCTGGTCCTCCAAAGCTCGCTCCCCGTACGGGCGAGCCGGATCGCCAGCCCAGCTCTTGGAGCGAGGCGAGGCAGTCACCACAACGGGCGTGGGAGTCTCCGGGATGAGTGTTTAGATCACCCGTAAGGAGCGCGCGGGCGTCAACCTTAGAGGCCGCCGTATCCAGCAACCATTCCCAAAGCGAACGCTTCAAATGGTCGAAGCCACTTCCCACCGGAATGCGCACACCAAAGCAGTCAACTCCAATGTCAGGCAACGTCACATGGAGAAAATTCGGCGGTACTGCGTCGTGCAGAGCCGGGGCGAACACTTGACCTGGCAAAAGCGGCAACCTGGCAGCAATGAGTATTTGGTTATGGCCAGAAACCCGCGTTGAGCAAGCGACATGCGCCAGCCCTATGTCGGCCAGTGCGCTACTGAAATCTTGGTGCTCCAGCCCTTCAACATACTCGGTCAGGACGAGGAGATCTGGTTCCCGTTGCTCGATGGCGGCAACGATCCACGCGGGAATCTTCCGTGCCTTAGCTCGATGATTCACGTTCCAAGTCACTAGTCGCATGTGCATCCCTCCTATACCCGACGCAGATCGACCATCGTGCGAGGTCCGTGCAGTTTCGAACCATCCACTTCAAAGGGACGTGATGTGCTCGATGAAGGCGATGAGAACTGCGGCGTCTTCTGGCGGCTGAGGGTCCTCCAGCAACTGCCGACGCAATTGCAGCAGTACCGAGTTCTCGTGGTCGGCCCATCGAAAGATGGTGCCCTCATCGGTCGACAGCGCTGCCTTGAGCGCTCGCAGGAACTTGACGTTGGGACACACCCCGGGCGTGGCGTCCAGAAACTGATTCTTGTGCTTGACGCGCCCACCCCAACTGCGTTGAGGATGGGGTCACCGATCGAGGCAAGGTCGGTACCGGGTTGGACCTCCACACTGGCCCGGCCGTTCTTGCGAACCAGCTTGAACCGCTGGTTCAGCCCAGCCACACTCGTTTGCCGACTCGAGTCGGCCAACATCAGAAAACACTGGTATTCGAACTCAGGTCGGGCCAGTCCTGCGACATGCCGCTGAAACGCGATGTCCTGGAGGTACGGCAGGATGTCCGACTTGAGCGCACCGCCTTTGCCGCGAAAGTCACCGTCCTTCAACGGGTTGTAGGACTTGGCTTTCACCTCGATGAGCTCAATGCGATTTCCTTGCTTGCGCAGCACATCCACACGCACGAAAAGCCCTTTCGCCTCGAACGCAGCCTCATAGAGAGTGACGTCCTCCTGCTGCAACAGGTCTCGCGTCATGGCAAGCTGTTCGGCATGACTTCGACCGGTCACGGCGATGCCTCCCGGGTACATCACGCACGCCAAGGCTCCCACTTGGTGGCCACCTTCTGCCAGGGCTGCGAGAAAGCTGTCCTCCAATGAGGTATCCAGGTACTCGGGCTTGCCTGTGTAGTACAGCTTGGTCGGGCATTCCAAGGCAAGCTTGAACCGGGATTTCGTCAGATAGCGCGGTGATGTGCTCATTCGGAGATGGTAGTTTGAGACGGCGTGGCGGGCCGTCGTTTCACTGCAAAAACCCAATGGGGTTTTGAACCGCACCACGCTTGACCGCACACGCCGATCGGAGCCGATCCACCAGTGCCTGTCCATCTGCGGGTGGTTGAAGGCGGCACTGCCGCAACACCCCGGCAAAGTCGCCAGGTGTCAGCATCGTTAACGCGCGGATGCTCGGCTGCAAAGCCAGGTCCAAGGGTAAGCCAGTTTGTTCAGCCAAGTCGACAAACATGCTCCAGGCCTGCGCACCCCCGAGGTACCCCAGCTTGATCCTCGCATCGAAGCGGCGCATGGAGGCCTCGTCCATCCGATCCATCAGGTTGGTGGATGCGATGAAGATGCCTCGAAAGCACTCCATCTGCGTCAGCATCTCGTTGACCTGTGTCACCTCCCAGGAGTTCTTGGCACCCTGCCGCTCACGAAGCAGGCTGTCCGCCTCATCCAGCAGCAGGACAGCGCCGTCGGCCAATGCGCGGTCGAACATTCGGGCGATGTTTTGTTCTGCCACACCGACGTAGGGCGACAGGATGTCGGAAGCGCGTTGGATGAGCAAAGGGCGATCAAGAGCCTTTGCCACATGACGGCCAAACGCTGTTTTGCCGGTGCCGGGAGGTCCATACAGACAGATGCGACCCTCTCCCACGCGGCGAAGCCCCTCCCGCAATTGTTCGAGGTCGCAATCAGCGTTGAGAAGATCCACCCGGTACTGGTCGGGCAGACCGAGCTCTTCCCCGGGGCGAAGGGGACGCGAGCCCAGAGCCATCAAGGTGTTGTTCATCACCCTGGTCAGGACGGCGCTGGCTTGGATGGAAGGGAGAGCGTCGCACACCACTGTGCTGACCTTGGAGGCGCGCGCCACCACAGCGGGCGACATGTCCGCATGTGCTGATGCCTGCTCGCACCAACCGGCTGGCAAATCCAGCGTGGCCGTGTGTTCGTCGAGCAGGCGTTTGCGAACGCTGGCGGGGGGAACGTCCACATGGATGACCATGTCGAAACGACGTCGATAGGCAGGATCGATCTCTCGAATGTTGTTGGTGATCCAGAACGTCGGCACAGCGTTCTTCTCCAGCATCTGGTTGACCCATCCCTTCTGCCCACTGCTGTTGCCTTCGCCTCGCTTCAATGGCGTCGACTCGCAAAAGACATCCTCAACTTCATCAAACAGAAGAAGTTGCCGGCTTGAGCCAGCCAGCAAACACTGCGCGAAGCGAAATGCCTCAAAGCGGTTCTTGCCCGCTTTCGGCTTGCCCGAAATTTCCTCCGTTGGAATCTCCAGCAGAGGACTGCCAAGGCGCTGTGCGACAGCCCGGGCAAGTTCGGTCTTGCCGGTACCGGGGCGGCCATGAATCAGCACATTGACACCGGTCTGAGCTGTCCGTGTGGCCACTTCAAGATAGGCCACGAGGATGGAGATGTCTTCTGAAAGATGTGGAAATGCTTCCACGCTCAGATTTCCTGCCTGGGCAGTGGTGAAGCAGTTGCCAAACATCGAGTACAGATCTTTGTGCTCGAGTGACAGGTTGTCGGCCAGTCCATCCAGCAGGTCGACCTTGTTTCGGAAGGGGTAGCTTTGTGCTGCATCCACAGAAAGAAGGGCAGAGCGGCTGAGCTTGGAACGCTCATCAAGCGCAGCCTGGATCTGCTCAACTGGGTAGCCCAGACACACCGAGTAAATGCGGCACAGCGATGCTTTTGATATCTCACTCAGCATGCACAGCGCATCCGCGAACTCAGGTTGCAAACGCCCAATGACGGTGAAATGGAGAATGTCTCGCTCCACTTCAGAAAAACCCAAGTGCTTGGTCAGCTGTTCGATGTTGCGACCAATGACGCTGTCCGTTGGGATCTGGGTTGGTCGCTTCTCGATCGCCAGGTGTTTTCGCTGGAGCGTTACAGCGGATAGGCAACTCCGCAAAGAGAAGCTTGCAGGCCGCAAAAAAGCGGCAACCTGAGACCGCCAGAACCTGGCACATGGTGCGGGTGGGCCAAGCGCGGCAAAAGTATTGATATCGAGCTCAGCCCGCACTGGTTCGCTGAAGGCGGTGGTCACTTCAACGCCCACCAGACCAATTCGCGCAACGATCCGAAAGGTCGACGAGTGAAGATTGAGGGGGAGGTGGCTTGACCTGCCTCTCGTCTAGTGACGCAACATGAAGAAGGCCCAGGCATTGCTCGGGCCTTCTGCGCTTTGGAAGATCGACTGAGGTGATATCGCGT
Source organism: Pseudomonadota bacterium (assembly GCA_040385485.1). Taxonomy (GTDB): domain Bacteria; phylum Pseudomonadota; class Gammaproteobacteria; order Burkholderiales; family Burkholderiaceae_C; genus Hydrogenophaga. The sequence continues at coordinate 11,741 of JAZKHJ010000059.1, forward strand.
TCGGCAACTCCGCTGACGCCTCAGGACTTCTGAGAATTCAGAATCGGCTCAAGAAAGCTGGGGAGCCGTCGATATCGAGACTTCGTTCGGCTACGGGCTGGAGAATCGAGACACAGAACCTTATTCCTGCTCCCAGTATGGGCGGGGGGTGGATACTCGGTCAGCCTGGTCCTGCGTAAAGGTTGAGCGCTGGCAGCGCGAGCCGTTCGAGCCGTCTCGACGATCATTCGAAGCGCAAGTTGCGAGAAGGAGCTGGGTCGCGAGCCTGTTCAAACACTGCGAACTCTTCATCGCTCAATCTGGCTTGGCGGCCGATATCGGCCAGCAGAGAGCCCAGCTTCACGCGCCCCCTGGGATTGATCGCAGCCTCAAGAATCTCACGCACTTCTGCTTCAATGCTTTGGCCCTTCTGGGCAGCACGAACACGCAAAGCACGGTGCACCTCATCGGTGAGATTTCGAATTGTCAGCATGGCCACAGTGATCACTCCTGAATACCTTCGATGCATGCGTTTTATCACCATGCATTCAAACTCGCTTGTGCCGCAGCAGAAGCTCGCTGAGTCCCGTTTCACCACCCTGCAGCGTGCTACTCACGAAGGTCTTGTGCCGTGAAATCCACGCGAATTCACCAGTCGCAACAACTTTGTCAGCGGCGCAGGTCAGTCGCATAAACTGTGTCATCTATCTTCTGAACTGAAAGGCGCGCAGCTATGTACATCGTTGATTTTGCTTGCGTGTCAGAGCAATTGCTCTGACGCCCTACGGTGGCGTAGGGCGCCAGAGTAAGTGCGACTGGCGCCACACTGCTGCGACTGGAGGTCGCTAGTTGGTGCGACTGACCTATTTCGCGCCAAAGTTTTCGCCGAACACAGCATCTTCGGAGAGTCCCGAGTAGCCCCACCTAGTGCTGCACGCTGAACCCGCCCCGCGTTTAGTGGAAGCCTGTTGGTTTATGTCAGGCAGCGGTCGCTAGTCCTCTTCGCGTACCCGATACTGGCCCATCAGCGTCTGCTGGACGGCCGGCGGCACGGCTTCGTAGTGTGACAACGCGATGGTGTATCGGCCCTGGCCGCTGGTCATCGCATGGAGCCGCGACTGGTAGTTAGCCAGTTCGACCTCGGGCACCTGCCCACCGATGGACACCGTGCCGCCGCCCTGGGCCGACGTACCGGTGACCAGGCCGCGCCGCGAGGACAGGTCGCTCGTGACGTCGCCAACGGAATGCTCGGGCACGGCGATCTCGATCTGGACGATCGGCTCGAGCACGGCTGCCCGGGCCTCGCGGATCGCGGCCATGAAGGCTTTGCGACCGGCGGTCGCAAAGGCGATGTCCTTGCTGTCCACGCTGTGGTGCTTGCCGTCATACACCACGACGCGCACGTCGACCACGGGGTATCCGGCGATCGCGCCGTACGCCAACACTTCGCGCACGCCCTTCTCGACCGCGGGGATGAACTGGCCCGGGATCGCGCCGCCCCTGACTTCGTCGGCGAATTCGAAACCCGCACCACGCGCCAGCGGCTCGATGCGCAGGAAGACTTCGGCGAACTGGCCGGCGCCGCCGGTCTGCTTCTTGTGGCGGTGGTGGCCCTCGGCCGGCGCGGTCACGGTCTCGCGGTAGGCGATGCGCGGTGGCCGCGTCTGGACCTCGAAGCGGTACACCTCGCGCAGGCGTTCGAGCACGATGCGCAGGTGCAGCTCGCCGAGCCCGTGGAGCACCGTCTCGTTGGTCGCGGCCACGTGATCGATGCGCAGGCACGGATCCTCGGCTGCGAGCTTGCCGAGGATCTCCCAGGCGCGCTGCTCGTCGCCATGGCGCTTGGGCTCCACGGCCAGGCCGTACACCGGTACGGGGAACGACAGCGGCGCAAGATGCACGTGGCTGTCTTCGGCAGCCTCGTGCAGCACGGCATCGAAATGGATCTCCTCGACCTTGGCCACCGCCACGATGTCGCCGGGCAGCGCGCTCGACACCTCGACATGGTCCTTGCCCTGGAGCATGAACAGGTGCCCCACCCTGAAGGGCTTGCGGCCGTCGCCGATGTAGAGCTGGCTGTCGCGCGTGACTGTGCCCTGATGCACGCGGAAGATGCCCATCTTGCCGACATAGGGGTCGTTGGTGACCTTGAACACGTGCGCCAGCACGTGCAACGACGGATCGGGCAGGGCCTTCATGGGCTGTGCTTGCGCACCTTCGCCAACGATGAATTCCGGCGGGTTGCCCTCGGTCGGGTCGGGCAGGAGCTTGACGATCACATCCAGCAGCTCGGCCACGCCGGCGCCGCTGCGCGACGAGACGAAGCACACCGGGATCAGGTGGCCTTCGCGAAGCGCCTGCTCGAGCGGCGCGTGCAGCTCCGCCGAGTCCACGTCGCCTTCCTCGAGGTAGCGGTCGACGAAGGCCGCGTCGACCTCGACCACCTGCTCGACCAGTGCGCGGTGTGCCGCTTCGACGGGGCCGAAGTCCGAGCGCCCGAACCGGTTGAAGAAGCAGTCGATCACCTGCCTGCCGACCCCGTCGGGCAGGTTCAGCGGCAGGCATTCGCGGCCGAAGGTGGCCTGGATATCGGCCAGCAGGCCCGCCAGCGAGACGCCTTGCGCGTCGATCTTGGTGACGATGATCATGCGGGCAAGGTGGCGCGAGGCCGCGTACTCCATCATGCGCACCGTCATCGGCTCGATGCCGGTGGCGGCATTGATGACCACCGCCGCCGTCTCGACCGCCTCCAGCGCCGGCAGGCTCTGGCCGAGGAAGTCGGGGCCGCCGGGCGTGTCGATGAAGTGGATGCGCGTGCCGGCATGCGTCAGGTGCATCACCGATGCGTTGAGCGAGTGCTGCATGCGGCGCTCCAGCGGGTCGTGGTCGCTGACGGTGCTACCGCGCTCGATGCTGCCGCACGCCCCGATGGCCCCCGCCTTGTACAACAACGCCTCGGCGAGGGAACTCTTGCCGGCGGCCGCGGCGCCCACCAGCGCCAGCGTTCGCACGGCTTTCATTTCGACCGCGAGGCCGTTCGATCGGCTTGGCATGGTTGGGTCTCCTTTGCGCGTCCCCGGAAGGCCGGCCCGGCGGCCCGCAGGGGCTCGGGTGTTGCTCGTGGACGTCGGGCCAGCGTACGGGATTGACCGTACTGATGCAAGTTGATTGCGCCAGCGGCGGCAATCGCTGCACAGCAGTGAACCGCCCCGCGTTCGTGGAAGCTGGTTGGTGTAAGTCAGGTAGCGGTCGCAGCCTGATTGTCGAGATGAACGGAAGAGGCTTCACGTCGGAAGTCCAGTGGCAAGAACTTTGGCAGCGAAGTAGATCCGTCTCACCACCTCTGACCCGAACCGGGCCCGCCCTATGGCACGAGGTCTTCCAAGCCCTTGATTTCTCGAAGGCGCCAGAGCAACTACTCTGGCGCCCTTCGGGACGCCCTGCGCAGAGACCAGGGAACACCTTGGTCAGTCTCCCTCGAACGCCCTGCGGTTCCTCACGCAGCTGCATCTGGCCAGGTCCAGGACTTTGCCAACGCCGCATGTCGACCTCTTGAAGTCCTCCGATGTGCGCACCACCCACCGCGCCACGCTGAATGCTTCAGAATGAGGCAGAAACACGCGCGACGATTGCTTCCGTCATGCTGGTGGCTCCCTTGACTGCCATTGCTCTGCTGGCGATGGTCTACCCTTTACGCAGGCGCACGTCTTCAGGAGAGCAGTATGGAAGAGCCAGAAGCATCGTTGCCACTGCCTCAGCGACTGCTCGCGGTGGCAGTGGTTGTGGCGGCGCTCTACTTCGGGCGCGAGTTGCTGATCCCATTGGCATTGGCGACCCTGCTTGCCTTCGTGCTGGCACCCCTCACTGTTGGCATTCGACGCCTGGGCATTCCACGCGCAGTCGCTGTGACGGCGGTGGTCGCCATCACACTGGGCACCCTGGTCGGGCTGAGCCTGTTCATGGCCGCGCAGGTTCGCGCGCTGGGCAAAGAACTGCCCACTTATCAAAGCAACATCGCGACGAAGTTCGACCGGCTTAGAGAGCAGCTGCGCGCACCCGGTGTTTTCAGCGAGGCCAGCCGGGTGATCGATGCAGTGGAGTCAGAGATTGCCCAGACGCAGGGGGAGCTTGAGCAAAGTTCCGCCACAGCGGCAACACGGCGACCTGCGCGCGTCGAGCTGGTGCCGAGCGCGCCTGGGGCCTACGAAACCTTGAGCAGATGGCTTGAGCGAGTCGGCCCGCCCGCCGCGCTCTTTGCCACCACGCTGATCTATCTCGTCTTGGTACTGCTGAATCCGGGAGACCTGCGTGATCGCCTCGTCAGCCTGTTGGGCGGCAGCGTGCACCGCACGACCGACGCCCTCAACGACGCGGGTCAACGCGTCAGCCGTTATTTGACGATGCAACTGATGGTCAATCTTTGCTACGCAGTTCCAATGGCCGTCGGGCTGTGGTTGATCGGCATACCGGGTGCCTTGCTTTGGGGATTGCTGTCCGCTGTGTTGCGCTTCATTCCCTACGTCGGCTCGCTCATGGGAGCAGTGTTCCCGCTGCTGCTGGCCATTGCGGTGGATCCCGGCTGGTCGATGGTGGGGTGGGCACTGGCCCTGATCGTGGTGCTGGAACTCATCAGCAACAACATTGTGGAACCCTGGCTTTATGGTGCGAGCACGGGACTGTCAGCGATGTCATTGATTGTCGCGGCGACATTCTGGACGGCGCTCTGGGGACCGGTGGGGCTTGTGCTGGCTACCCCGCTGACGGTGTGCCTGCTGGTTTTTGGCCGGCACCTTCCGCAACTGGCTTTCCTGGACGTGCTGCTGGGCAGCCGGCCTGCTCTTGAGCCGCCCAGCCGGATGTACCAGAGGCTGCTGGCCGGCAACAGCGCCGATGCCATCGAACTTGCAGAGGAATCGGTAGGCGAGTCGAGCCCGCGCCAGTTCTACGAAGACGTTGGTATCCCGGTGCTGCGCATGGCGACGGTGGACCACCACTCGCAAGAGGCTTCGGCGGAGCACCGCCACCGTATCGTCAGCGGCATGACTGCGGTGATTGACGAGCTGCGCATGCGCCACGCAGCGGAGCGGCCGCAGGCGCCGCTGGAAGCCCTTTGCATCGGCAGCCGCTGGACGGTGGACACGCTGGGCGCGGGCATGGCCGCTCACGCGCTTGCGCTTGACGGCGTGGCCGCTGCGGCCGCTCCAACGCCGGCGGGCGCAGTGACGGCAGAGTTGATTGCGTCGCTGGGATCCGACGGCGCGAAGGTGTTCGTGTTGTCGTACTTCAGCCCGCAACCCCAGGAGCACGCGCAATACTTCTCGCGCCGACTCAAGCGGCGCTGGCCAGATTCGAAAGTGGTGTTGGCACTGTGGAACGTCGAGGGTGCCGAACTGGCGGCACTGCCGATTGCCGATTGGGGGGTGGACGCAGCGGTCGGCTCAATCAATGCCATGGTGACCGAGGTCTCCGCGCGGCTGGACCGCGTCGGCGCAGTGGGCTGGACGCCCGCACAGTTCGGGGCCGAGGACGAGGAGCGGGTGCGTGCGCTGCGCAACAGCGGCGTCCTCGACGCTTCGCTGCGTGGCACGTTCGACAACGCGGCGCGACGCGCTGCTGACATCTTCGACGTGCCCATAGCGATGATCACGCTGATCGACGAGCAGTGGCAGTACATCCATGGCGACTCAGCCAAGGTCGGTCGGCTGGGCAACGGTGAGCCAGAGCGCGGGTCAGAGCGCAGTGTCTCGATGTGTGGTCATGTCATCGCCGGCGGCACGGCGATCGTCGTGCCCGACGTGCAGCGCGACCCGAGGTTTGCCGCCAACCCGTCGCTGATCGAGAACGCAATTCGTTTCTACGCCGGGGCGCCCCTGCGAGACGCTGAGGGCCACATCCTGGGCACGCTTTGCCTCTTTGACACCGAGCCACGCACGATGAGCGTGCGCGACGCGAAACTGCTGGAATCTTTGGCCGATGAGGTAATGGCGCCATTGCGAAACGGGACACATTCCACTGCCAAGGTTGAACCCTGAGGGCCCTACCTCGGTTCTGGCGCTGGTTGCAGCATGGACGAGAGCAGAAGCCGACGAGGAGCAGGGCGTCACCGTCAAACAGCGGCTGCCACAGGCATCAGCATGGGTGCCCGCGTCCGCTCCCACTGCCCCACATGCTCGCCGAGCTGGTGCGCCGTGATGGCCGACAGCGTCCAGCCCAAGTGGCCGTGGCCGGTGTTGTAGAACACGTTGGGCCGGCAGCCCGCACCCACGCGCGGCATCATGTTCGGCATCATGGGGCGCAGGCCCGCCCAAGGCTCCACCCGGCGCGTGCTCACGCCAGGGAAACACTGGTTCACCCAGTTCACCAGCGGCCGGATGCGGTCGGCGCGGATGTCATGGTTGATGCCGTTGAACTCGGCCGTGCCGGCCACGCGAAAACGGTCCACACCGAGGCGGCTGGTCACCAGCTTGGTCTCGTCGTCCAGCAGGCTCACCTGCGGCGCGGCGGCCTGGCTTTGTTCGTCGTTCAGCATCACGGTGATGGAGTAGCCCTTGACCGGATACACGTTGAGCCGGTCGCCGAGCTGGGCGCCGAGCGCCCGGCTGTGCACGCCGGCGCTGATCACCACGGCATCGGCATTCACCACCTGCCCGTCGTCCAGCGTCACCTGTGCACTGGTGCCGGTGCTGCGCACGCGGGCCACCGTCTGGCCAGTCATGAGCTTCACGCCGAGGCGTGCGCAGGCCTGGCTCAGGCCGTGGGTGAACTTGTGGATGTCGCCGGTGCTGTCGCTCTCAGTGAAGTAGCCGCCGAAATAGTCGCCTTGCAGCGTGGGCTCGATGGCGCGCATCTCGTCGGGCGTGACGGCGCGGCGCGGCAGACCGCCTTCGGCCAACAACGCGGAAACCTTTCCCGCATGCTCGAAGCCGGCGCGGTCGCGGTAGATGTGCAGGATGCCCTGCTGCTTCAGGTCGAAGTCGATGCCCTCGGCCTGCGCCCAGCCGAACAGGTGCTCGCGCGCTGCGATGGCCAGGCGCGCGGTGGCCACGGTGTTGCTGCGGTACTTCGGGATGGAGGCGACGAACTCGGCAAACCAGCTCAGCTTGTGCCAGCTGGGTGTGGGGTTGACCAGCAGCGGCGCGTCCGCCTTGAACATCCACTTCAGGCCCTTGAGCAGGGTGGAGGGATGGGTCCAGACTTCGGCGTTGGAGGCCGAGAGCTGGCCGCCGTTGGCATGGCTGGTTTCCATGCCCGCGTAGCGGTGTTTTTCGATGAGGGTGACCTGGTGACCCTGACGGGCCAGGGCGTAGGCGCTGGTGACGCCGGTGATGCCGCCGCCGATGACGATGAGGTGTGCCATGGGAATCTCTCTTGCAAGGTCGTCAAACAATGAAGGACACGACCCGCACACCGTGTGCGGATCATGACCCCCTCTGTTTGTGACCTGAGAGATTCACCGGCCTTTGTGGCCGGCTTGCTCCTGCGGTGGGCCGGGGGACGAATCCCGGCCACTCTTCAGAGTGTGTTGCGTGTCGACCGGTCCTTTTGCCTGAGAGTTTCCGGGGCGGTTGCTCCTTCGGCGCCGGCTTGTCCTGCAAGCCAGTCTCTCCCGGTCGACGTGTTTGAGGCGCTTATTGTGCCTGCAGCTGGATGGACTTCGCGATGGCCCGGAACTGCTGGATGCCATCGGCGTAGGCCTGGTCCACCGCCTTCGGCGACAGCGGCTTGGCCAGAAGCTGGCTGTTCGCTTCCAGCGCCTGGTGCACGCCGGGATCGGCCAGCGTCTCGGTGATGGCCTTGTGCAGTGCGGTCACCACAGGCTCCGGGGTGTCCTTCTTCACGAAGTAACCAGTCCAGATGTTGAAGGTGAAGTTCTTGAGCTGCGTGCTCTCGGTGATGGCGGGGTAGCTCTTCACGTTCTCCAGCCGCTCGCTGTTGAGCATGGCCAGCACCTTGACGCGGCCACTCTTGTGCATGTCGTCGTACTTCTTGCCGTAGGGCGCCAGGAAAAAGTCGACCTGGCTGGCCAGCAGGTCCTGCTCGGCCGGTGCCGCGCCCTTGTAGGGCACGTGCACCATCGGAATGCCGGTGACCTTGGACAGGTGCTCGCCGAGCAGGTGGTAGAACGAGCCCGGGCCAACGCTGGCGTAGGTCAGGGGCCGGCCCTGCTGCGCCGCCTTGCGGGCCTGGTCCAGGAACTCGTCCACGGTGCTGGCGGGGAAGTCCTTGCGGGCGAGAAACGCGATCTGCGCGGTGGCGATCATCTGCACCAGGCGGAAGTCTTCGCTCTTGAACTTGATGGACGCAATGGCCAATGGCGCAAGGATGAGTTCGTTGGGCGAACCCTGGAACACCGTGTAGCCGTCGCTGGCGCCATTGAGCACCTTCTGCGCGGCGATGGATCCGCTGGCACCGCCCAGATTTTCGATCACCACCGGCTGGCCCAGTTGTTTGCCCAGGGTGTTGTTGACCGAACGCGCGATCACGTCCGACAAGCCACCGGCCGGATACGGAACCATCAGCGTCACCGGGCGGCTGGGATAGGTCTGCGCAAGCGCTGCGCCCGAGATGCTGACCAGGGCGATGGCCGCGGCGGTCATCAGAGTCTTGAAGGGGCTGATCATGGGCGTCTCCGGTGGGTTCAGGGGTGGGTGGGGGAAAGCAGTTCACTGACCAGCGCGATCCAGTACGCGGCGCCGGTGGCGATGTTGTGGTCGTTGAAGTCGTAGGCTGGGTTGTGCACCATGCAGGCGCCAGGCTCCTGGCCGGTGCCGTTGCCGATGAACAGGTAGCTGCCCGGCACGCGCTCCAACATGAAGGCGAAGTCTTCGCTGCCGGTGAGCATGGGCCCCTGGGCCACCACCTGTTCGAGCGGGAAGTTGGCCTGAGCCACGGCGAGTGCGAGCTCGGTCTGTCGCGCGTCGTTGACCAGCACCGCGTAGCCCGGGCGCCAGTCCAGCTCGGCGCGAACACCAAAACTTTCGGCCTGCAGACGAACCAGTTCGCGGATGCGCTGCTCGACGCTGCGACGCACCTGCGGGTCCAAGGCGCGCACGCTCAGCTCCAGCCGGGCCGAGGCGGGAATCACGTTGTTGGCCTGGCCCGCGTGCACGGCGCCCACGGTGACCACGGCCGGCTGCATGGGATCCACATGGCGCGAGACGACGGTCTGCAACGCCATGACGATGGAGGCAGCCGCCACCACCACGTCGGTGGCCTTGTGCGGCATGGCGCCATGACCGCCCACGCCGTGCAGCGTGACCGTGGCGTAGTCGGAAGAAGCCATCGTCGCTCCGCTGCGGAACACCAGCTGGCCTTGCGCGAAGCCGGGCATGTTGTGCATGGCGAAGATGGCGTCGCAGGGAAAGCGCTCGAACAGCCCGTCCTGCATCATCTTGAGGGCGCCGCCGCCGCCTTCTTCGGCGGGCTGGAAGACCATGTTGAGCGTGCCGTCGAACGTACCTTGTGTGGCCAGGTGCTGCGCGGCGGCCAGCAGCATGGCGGTGTGGCCGTCGTGACCGCAGGCATGCATCACGCCGTGGTGGCAACTGGTCCAGTCCGTGCCGCTGTCTTCGACGATGGGCAGCGCGTCCATGTCGGCACGCAGGCCGATCGAGCGCTTTGACGTGCCGCGGCGCAGTTGCCCCACCACCCCGGTGCCGCCCAGGCCGGTGGTCACCGCGTAACCCCAGGCCTGCAGCTTCTGCGCCACCAGGGCGCTGGTGCGGTGCTCGTCGAAGGCCAGCTCGGGATGGCGATGGATGTCGCGCCGCAATGCGACGAACTCCTGAATCGCGATATCGCTGAGACGTTCCAAGGCAGACACTCCGGGTGGGTTGTGCAAAGCGGCACTCAAGTGCTGCTGCGACCAGTTTCATGAACTTTGCTGCATGCTAGAAACGGATGGGCGTAAAGTCCAATGCATTGCAGATCAACATCCCATAACTTCCACTGAGAGTTCGACATGACGCTGGTGCAGCTGAGGCACTTCGTGGTGCTGGCCAACGTGGGCTCGTTCGTGCAGGCAGCAGCGACCCTGTTTTTGACCCAGCCTGCGCTCACCCGCAGCATTCATGCGCTGGAGGAGGAACTGGGCGGCGCCTTGTTCGACCGCCTGGGCCGGCGCATCTCACTCACCCCGTTTGGCGACGAGGTGCTGGCGCGCGCACGACGACTGGTGAGTGACGCCGAAGCACTCAAACAAGCTGGCCAGGGCCTGCACGCGGGGCTCATCGGCCAACTGCGCGTGGGCCTGAGCTCGGCGCCGGGCGCGCTGCTGAGCACGCCGTTGATGCTGCACATGGCGGAGCACCACCCCCGGCTTCAGGTTCAAATTTCGCGGGGCAGAACCGCCGTGCTGCTCGATGCGTTGCGCGAACAGCATCTGGACGCCGCGATCATCGACATCAGGGATATGCGTCCTTCAGCTGAACTGACGGTGTCGCTGGCGTTTGAACTGAGCGCAGGATTTCTGGTGAGGCCAGACCATCCGCTGGTGCAACGCGGCGGCTCGGTCAGCCTCGACGATGTCATGGCATACCCAGTGGCCTCGACACCGTTGAGCGACGAGGTCGCCCGCATCCTGATTGCCTGCTACGGCCCACAGGCCAACCCGGACGACATGGTCACGCTGCGCAGCGACGAGACCATGAGCATCGTCGACGTGGCGCGGCGCAGCAACGCCATCGTGCTCACCGTCAACGCAGCGGCGGTCGACTTGATCCGGCTGGATGTGACGCCCAGCCTGGACGCCACGGCGCGCTTCGGGCTGGTCACGCTGGCCAAGCGCCAGGAAGCGCCGGCGCTTCGCATCCTGCGTGAACAGCTGCCGAAGTGGACCGATGCGCTGACATTCGCGCCGTGACGGGATGTCTTGCAGAGAGCGGGAACTCGTGCGCACCAGTCCCACAACGCCTGTGCAGCCGACGTGGGCCCTTCATAATCATCAAGACTTGGCCCCCCGCTTGTTCGAGATGCCTACCCTTCATCATGGATAAATTCTTGCTGCAGCAGCAGGTGCTGGAACGGCTCGCCGAGGACCTGCTGCAAGCCGAACAGGCAGTGCGGGCGGCGCATGAAGCGGCGACTCACGAAGAAAACATCGCCGAAAACAAATACGACACCTTGGGACTCGAAGCCGCCTACCTGGCCACCGGCCAAGCTCGTCGAGCCGAAGCCATCCGCCAGGCGATGGCTGGTTGGCGCCAGTTCCGCCCGCGCCCCTACGACGCCAGCAAAGGCATACAGCTCGGCGCGCTGGTCTGCCTGATCGATTCCGACGACAAGCAGCAACAGTTCTTTCTCGGCCCGTATGGGGGCAGCATGAAGTTGGTCTGCGGCGCTCAGTTCGTTCAGGTCATCAGCAGCGAAGCCCCTTTGGGCAGGGCCATGCTGGGTAAGTGCGAGGGTGATGAGGTGTCGATACAGGTCGCTCCAATCCGGCAGCAGTTTGAGGTGCTGCGGGTTCATTGAGCCGCAAGCAAGTTCACGCCGAATCGATCAGAAATTACATCGGCTGCTGCTGGAGGTGCAGCGGTCGGTCGCGCAGATGGTCGCTGGCCGCGCAGACAGCTCAGGGCTGGCCAGCCATCGGACTCCACGGCTCTCGAACTTCGCGTGCGCACTCATGGTTCCTACAATCGCGTGGCGCGCTTTGCGCATTTTCATCAATCGAAAGTAGAGAACTCCATGGCAACTGCAAAGAAGACCATCGCTGCGAAGAAGGCAGCACCCGCCGCGAAAAAGACAGCAGCAGCTCCCAAAGCCGCGGTGTCCAAGAAGCCGGCGGCAAGCGTGGCGACACTGAAGCCGATCAAGACGGCCTTCAACAAGACCACGCTCCAGGTTCATCTGGCTGAGGTCGCCGGCGTCGAGCCGAAGGCCGCCAAAGCTGTGCTGGCTGCGCTGGAAGCCACGATCGTGGCCTCCATGAGCAAGAAGGGTCTGGGCGAGTTCACGCTGCCGGGTCTGCTCAAGATCACCGCGCAGGCAATCCCCGCCAAGAAGAAACGCCGCGGCATCGACCCCTTCACCAAGGTTGAGCGCGAATTCGCAGCCAAGCCCGCTACCGTGCGGGTGAAGGTTCGCCCCCTGAAGAAGATCAAGGACGCCTCGCTGTAAGGTCTCCCCGGCGCTCGGCCGCTGGCTGAGCGCCCGGATCGCAACTCTGTTTTTTCGGGCGCGCCATGAAGAGCCAGCCCGGTCGCCCTGGCCTTGGCAACAAAAACCTCTCCGAAGCCAGTGACAACAGTTCGTAACACCGACCTCAGCCGTTCGGTTCGGACACGATGAAGGCTCAGGGTGTCAGCGAACCCTTGCAAGGAGCCATGTGATGTCGATTGACCTGAACCACACCATCGTTCACGCCCGCGATCCGCTCGCATCGGCCACCTTCCTCAGCGAGATGCTGGGCCGCGCAGCCCCGGTCCGGTTCGGCCCGTTCTGGGACGTGGAGCTGGACAACCACGTCACGCTGGCCTATATCCAGGCCGATCAGCACCTGACGATCGAGCACTACGCCTTCCTCGTGAGCGAGGACGAGTTTGACCAGATCTTCGCGCGCATCCAGGCCCGTGGCCTGCCGTACTGGGCCGACCCGGCGCACCAGCGACCGGGCAACATCAACCACCACGACGGTGGGCGCGGTGTCTACTGGAACGATCCAGACGGCCACTACCTCGAGATCATCACCCGGCCCTATGGCAGCGGCGGCTGAGGTTCCATTCACTCAAGCAAGGAGCAACACGATGACCAGTTCCATCCGCACCTGCCTTTGGTTCCGCGACGGGCGGGGCCGTGAGGCCGCTGATTTCTACTGTTCTCTGATCCCGGGAAGCCGGGTCGAGACGAGCTATTCTGGCGATGCCGGGCACGGCACCTTCTCGGTGATCGACCTGGGCGGGGTGCCCTACCAGATTCTCGATGCCGGGCCGGTCTTCACGCTGACCGAGGCGGTGTCGATATCGGTCGCGACGGATGACCAGGCCGAGACCGATCGGCTATGGGCGGCGCTGACGGCGGATGGCGGCGAGGAGAGCGTCTGCGGCTGGCTGAAGGATCGCTACGGGGTGTCCTGGCAAATCTTCCCTCGGCGGCTGACGGAATTGACGATGAGTGCCGACAAGAAGGTGTCGGCCTCTGCAATGGCAGCGATGATGAAGCAGAGGAAGATCGATATCGCGTTGATCGAAGCAGCGGTTCGCGAGGCGGTGTAGCCCGCCGTGCGTCATCGCGCGTCCGACCTGGCCCGCGCAGCGCCCCGCTCAGCGGTGGCGATCGCCACCAGGGTTGGGCCTCGCCTCACCGCGGCTCCCCGGCAAGCGCTGCTTGAGGTCGCCGAGATGGACCGACTCAGGTCTGATCCCGCAGCGTCAGGCCATCGGCGTCGACCACGGTGACCCGCACGGGCACAGCCTGGCGAACACTTTGTGTGACCGTGCAGAACTCTTCGAACTGGGCCAGTGCCCGGTCCAGGTGCTCGAGCGAACTCGCCACCACTCCGAGCGTGATGGTGGCGTGGATGCCCAGGATCCGCAGCCGGCCTTCCGGGTTGCGCCCCACCTCGGCCGTCACCTCGCAGCGCAGGGGTTCCGGTGCCTGCTTGAACTTGCGCAGAGCGAACAGCAACGAGTCGCTCAGGCAGTTGCCCACCGCGGCGGCCATCAACTGTGCAGGGGCGGGGCCTTCGCCCTTGCCCAGCGGTGCAGGCTCGTCGGCGATCAGCGTCGGGATGTTCTCGCCGAAGTTGATCTCGAAGCGGTAGTCGGTTTGCTGCTGGAGCGATACGGATGCGGTGGTCATGGTGCTGCCCTGGGCGAGGGTGGTTGGGGGATCAGAGTGCGTTGAGCGGGATCTTCAGGTAGGCCACGCCGTTTTCTTCCTTGGGTGGCAGTTCGCCCGCGCGGATGTTGACCTGGACCGAGGGCAGGATCAGCGTTGGCATCTCCAGTGTGGCGTCGCGCTGCGTGCGCATGGCCACGAACTCGTCTTCGGTCACGCCGTCGTGCACGTGGATGTTTTTCGCGCGCTGTTCGGCCACGGTGGTCTCGAAAGCCACTTCCCGGTCGGTGGGTGGATAGTCGTGGCACATGAAGAGGCGCGTTGCAGGCGGCAGGCTCAACAGCTTGCGGGTGGAGGCGTAGAGCGTGTGGGCATCTCCGCCGGGGAAGTCGCAGCGTGCGGTGCCCACGTCGGGCATGAAAAGTGTGTCGCCCACGAACACCGCGTCGCCAAAGCGGTAGGCCGCGCAGGCAGGCGTGTGGCCGGGCACGTACATCACTTCACCAGCGAGGGCGCCCAACGGGATGGCTTCACCTTCCTGGAACAGGTGGTCGAACTGCGAGCCGTCGAGCTTGAACTCGGGCTCCAGGTTGAACACGCCCTTGAACACCTTCTGCACGCGGGTGATGTTGCCGCCAATGCCGATCTTTCCGCCCAGTTGGGCCCGCAGGTAGGGCGCGGCCGAGAGGTGATCGGCGTGGGCGTGGGTCTCCAGGATCCACTTCACTTGCAGGTCATTGGCGCGAACGTACTCGATCACCTTGTCGGCCGACGCGTGCTGCGTGCGGCCCGATTTGGGGTCGTAGTCGAGCACCGAATCGATGATCGCGCAGTCGCTGCCCGGGCCGTTGTGGACCACATAGGTCACGGTCCAGGTGGCGGGGTCGAACATGCCATGGACCTGGGGTTGGGCGGGGGTGGTCGAAAGAGATGTCATGGAAGACTCCTTTAAATAAGCTAACGACAATATATTGACAAATAGAATGTATGTCAATATATTCTCACCATGCTTCGAGGCAGCGCTGAGCAGCCTCAATGAACTGGAAGGAAACATCGATGAAAAGCGTCTTGATGGACCTGGAAGAAATGCAGTCGGCCGCAGGCCGAGCCTGCCGCCTGATGAAGGTGCTGGCCAACCCGGATCGGCTGTTGATCTTGTGTCAGCTCTCTCAGGGTGAGCGCCGCGTGGGGGAGCTTGAAGAGCTGCTCGGCATCGTGCAACCAACCTTGTCTCAGCAGCTCACCGTGCTGCGCGACGAGGACCTGGTGAGCACGCGCCGCGAGGGCAAGAACATCCATTACGCGCTGAGCAGCCCGAAGGCGCTGGCCGTGATGCAGGTGCTCTACGAACAATTTTGTGTCTGTGAAAAGGAGTGAGTCATGACGATTGATTGGGTCAATTTCACGCCGTGGGCTTCGTTGTCCGGCGGCATCTTGCTGGGCGTGGCCTCGGCATTTTTCATTCTGGTGAACGGCCGCGTGCTGGGCATCAGCGGCATTCTGGGTGGCCTCTTGCCCCCGAAGACGGGCGACGCGGGCTGGCGCATCGCGTTCCTGCTGGGCATGCTGGCAGCGCCATTGGCGTATGGCCTGCTGGCGCCCGAAGGTTTCGCACAGGCACCGCGCATTGATGCGGGCTTCGCCACCATCGTGGTTGCCGGCTTGCTGGTGGGTCTGGGCACGCGCTACGGCTCGGGCTGCACCAGCGGGCACGGTGTGTGCGGGCTCTCGCGCCTGTCGCCCCGCTCACTCGTTGCCACGCTCGCCTTCATGGGCGCGGGTTTCGTCATGGTCTTCGTGGTTCGCCACGTTCTGTAAGGAGCACACACATGCACCGCATCACCGAATTCTTCGTGGGCCTGCTGTTTGGCCTGGGCCTGCTGCTCTCCGGCATGACCGACCCGGGCAAGGTGCTCGGCTTCCTGGACCTGTTCGGCACCTGGGACCCGTCGCTCGCTTTTGTCATGGGCGGCGCCATTGCGGTGGGCTTCTTCGCCTTCGCGCTGGCCAGGAAGCGCACCACCAACTTCCTGGGGGGAGCGCTGCACCTGCCCAAGTCGAGCCAGATCGACAAGCGCCTGGTGATCGGCGGCCTGACCTTCGGCGCGGGCTGGGGTCTGGCGGGTTTCTGCCCGGGCCCGGGCATCGTGTCCATGGCCTCCGGCGAGGTGAAGGCCGTGGTGTTCGTGGCGGCCATGGTCGTCGGCATGGTGATCTTCGAGGTCGCCGAGCGCACCGGTCTTCGCCGGCGCGTGGGAGCCTGACATGGGACCGTTGACCGTGATCCCCCTGTCGGACGAGCTGTCGGTCGCGGGGCAGATTTCTCCCGCCGACCTCTCCGGGATTGCGCGCGCCGGCTTCAAGTCCGTCATCTGCAACCGGCCGGACGGCGAGAGCCCGGGCCAGTTCAGCCACCTCGATCTGGCGGCCGCGGCCAGCCAGGCCGGCCTGGCGCTGGCCTACCTGCCGGTGGTCTCGGGTCGGGTCACCCCGGCAGACGGTCAGGCGTTCGCCGCCTTGCTGAACCAGCTGCCCACGCCCGCGCTCGCGTACTGCCGCAGCGGCATGCGCTCGGCGACGCTGTGGGCGCTGTCGCAAGCGGGTTCGCAACCCTGGCCCGAGCTCGTGCAACGCGCGGCCCAGGCCGGTTTCAACCTGAGCGGCGTGGCCCCGCCCACGCCGATTTCGTCCCTGTGACGCCCGCAACCTGAAGACCCCCAGCATGCATCCATCGTCCAACTGGCGTCAGCTGTTGCCTTCCCTGCCCGTGTTGCAGTGGGGTCGCGCGTACAACCGCGACACGCTGGTCAGCGATGGCATGGCGGCGCTGATCGTCACCATCATGTTGATCCCCCAGAGCCTGGCCTACGCCATGCTCGCGGGTCTGCCCCCCGAGGTGGGCCTCTACGCCAGCGTGGCGCCGTTGCTGCTCTATGCGGTGTTTGGAACCAGCCGCGTGCTGGCCGTGGGGCCGGTGGCGGTGGTGTCTCTCATGACGGCCGCGGCCATTGGCCAGCACGCCGTGGCGGGCACGCCCGAGTACTGGGCGGTGGCCATCACGCTGGCCTTTCTGTCGGGCCTGCTGCTGCTGGCCATGGGGTTGCTGCGCCTGGGTTTCCTCGCCAACTTCCTGAGCCACCCGGTGATCTCGGGTTTCATCTCGGCCTCGGGTCTGCTGATCGCGGCCAGCCAGCTCAAGACCTTGATGGGTGTGAAAGCCGAAGGGCACAACTTCGTCGATCTGAGCCTGTCGCTGCTGTCGCAGCTCGGTCAGGTGCACACACTCACCCTGGCCATCGGCGCGGCCACGGTCGCCTTTCTGTTCTGGGTGCGCAGCGGCCTCAAGCCGCTGTTGCAGCGAATCGGCATGAAGCCGCGAGCGGCCGACATGGTGGCCAAGACCGGTCCGGTGGCGGCGATCGCGGCGACCACGCTGCTCACCTGGGGCCTGGACTGGCAGGCGCAGGGCGTGAAGATCGTGGGAGCGGTGCCTCAGGGCTTGCCGCCGTTCACGCTGCCCTTGTGGGACCTGGGCCTGTGGCAGCAACTGCTGGTGCCGGCGCTGCTCATCAGCGTGGTCGGATTCGTCGAGTCGGTGTCGGTCGGGCAGACCCTGGCCGCCAAGCGGCGCCAGCGCATCGAGCCCGACCAGGAGCTCGTGGCGCTGGGCGCAAGCAACCTGGGCGCGGCTTTCAGCGGCGGCTTCCCGGTCACCGGTGGTTTTGCGCGCTCGGTGGTCAATTTCGACGCCGGTGCCCAGACCCCGGCGGCCGGCGTGTTCACCGCCGCCGGCATCACGCTGGCCTCGCTGTTCCTCACGCCTGCGCTGTTCTACCTGCCCCAGGCCACGCTGGCCGCCACCATCGTGGTGGCGGTGCTGTCGCTGGTGGACTTCAGCATCCTGCGCAAAACCTGGAACTACGCGAAATCGGACTTCCTGGCGGTGGCGGCCACGCTGGTGGCCACGCTCACGGTCGGGGTGGAGACGGGGCTGGTCGTGGGTGTGGGCGTGTCGCTGGCGCTGTACCTCTACCGCACGAGCCGCCCGCACATGGCCGAGGTGGGCCTGGTCGCGGGCACCGAGCATTTCCGCAACGTGCTGCGCCATTCCGTGCTGGTGAGTCCGCGGGTGCTGAGCCTGCGGGTCGACGAAAGCCTGTACTTCGCCAACTCGCGCGCGCTGGAAGACCGCATCAACAACGCCGTGGCCCATCGCCCCGGCCTGGAGCATGTGGTGCTGCAGTGTTCGGCCATCAACGACATCGATGCCAGCGCGCTGGAAAGCCTGGAAGCCATCGACCTGCGTTTGCGCGGCGCCGGCCTGCGTCTGCACCTGTCCGAGGTCAAGGGGCCGGTGATGGACCGCTTGAAGAACACGGAATTCCTGCATGGCCTGAGCGGTCGGGTGTTTCTCACCCACTACCAGGCCGTCCACGAACTCGCGCCCGACGTTGGTTGAGGCGCGCGGCGCGCCCGCTCACGCCTGCCTGCGCATGCGTTACGCTGCCGCATGGACTACCCCCGCTGGTTTCCACCCGAGCTCGTGACCTGGCTGCCCATGCTGGGCAGCATGCTGGTGGGCGTGCTCGCCGCCAGCCTCATTTTCCGGTTGGGAGAGCGTGTCGTGCGCCGTGCCACACGAGATGCGCCCATCGCCGCCAGCGTGGCATCGAGCATCCGCGCACCCGCGAAATGGCTGTTGCCGATGCTGTTCGTCAACCTGGTGTTGCAGGGTGCGCCCGAAGACGCGCTGGGGCTTGCGGGTGTTCAGCGCCTGATGGCCCTGCTGCTGATCGGCAGCCTGACATGGATGGCGTCCAACGCCATCCGGGGCCTGGCACAAGGCGTGATTGCCGCCAATCCGACGGGTGTGGCGAACAACCTGGAGGCTCGCCGCATCCAGACGCAGACGCGCGTGCTGGCGCGCTCGCTTCAAGGCCTTGTGGTGTTGATCGGGCTGGCCTTGATGTTGATGACCTTTCCCGCGGCGCGTCAGATCGGAGCGAGTCTGCTGGCGTCGGCCGGGGTGGTCGGTATCGTGGCGGGCTTTGCGGCGCGCCCTGTGCTGGGCAATCTGATCGCCGGGCTGCAGATCGGACTGACCCAACCCATTCGCCTGGACGACGTGGTCATTGTCGAAAACGAGTGGGGGGTGATCGAAGAGATCACGGGCACCTATGTGGTGGTGCGGATCTGGGACCAGCGCCGCCTCATCGTGCCCCTGCAGTACTGGATCGAGAAGCCGTTCCAGAACTGGACGCGCAGCAGCTCGGAGCTCATCGGAACGGTGTTCCTGTGGGTGGACTACCGCATGCCGTTGGCACCGCTGCGAACCGAGCTGCAACGGCTGTGCGAAGCGTCGGTGCATTGGGACAAGCGCCTGGCCATGATCCAGGTGACGGAAGCCGGCCCGCATGCAATGCAGTTGCGTTGCCTGGTGACATCGGCGTCGGCTCCAGCGGGCTGGGACCTGCGCTGCGAGGTGCGCGAAGGCCTTCTCGATTTCATGCAGCGCGAATACGCCCAGTTTCTCCCGCGCCAGCGGGCAGAGATCACGATCGATCCACCCGCCGGACCAAACGGCGGGCAACCCGCTTCCGGCCGATCGAGCTTGACGATCGCCACGCGGCTCACCCGGGCCGGCGGGCATACCCCCTGAAGGTGCACGCGACAGCTTGCTTTCACGAGCGGATGTCTTTAAGATGCATTTCAAATGAATGTTTATCCCGCTCTTGGGATATGCATCGCTCAAGAGCCCTGTGCCTCCCATGACAACGCCACCCGCCATGCTCGCAGCCCATGCGGCCACCCCCGCGCCATCGCCCCAGGGGTGGCCCCTGCTGCGGCTCGGCTTCCGTCCGTTTTACCTGGGCGCCGCCGCTTACGGCATGCTGGCCATTCCGCTGTGGATCGCGCTCCTGCTGGGACAGGTTTCCTTGAACCTGACGGTCTCGCCCGTGCTCTGGCACGCCCATGAAATGTTGTTCGGCTTCACCGTGGCCGTGATCGTGGGTTTTCTGCTGACGGCGGGCAAGGCATGGACCGGCCTGGACACGCCGCGCGGTGCCGTGCTGGCCGCTCTGGCCGGGCTGTGGCTGGCCGCCCGGCTCGCGGCCGTTTTTGCGCCGTATGCGGTCTACGCGTTGCTGGACCTGCTGCTGCTGCCGCTGGTGGCCGGCATCTTCATCGCGGTGCTCCTGCGTGCGGGGGGCGGGCGTAACTTGCCATTGGGCGCCATCCTGTTGCTGCTCGCCCTGGCCAATGCTGCGTTTCACGGAGCGGTGAGCGGGCTCATGGACATCGAACCGGTCCGCGCCCTGCACGCGGGGCTGGCGCTGATCGTGATGATCGAGTGCGTGATCGCCGGGCGGGTGATCCCGGCGTTCACCCAGTCGGCGTTGCCCGGCGTGAGGTTGAAGGTGCCTAGTTGGTTGGAGCAGGCCACACTCGGCACCACGGCCCTCGCGCTGGCGTTGTGGGTGCTGGCCCCGGCCAACATCTTCAGCGCCACGGCGCTCGGTGCAGCGGCTTTGCTGCATGTCCTTCGCCTGTGGTGTTGGAAACCGCTTCGCACGCGCTCGCGCCCCATCCTGTGGGTGCTGCACCTCGCCTATGCCTGGTTGCCCGTCGGCCTGGCGCTGCTCGCGCTGTCGCAGCTCGGCGTGGTGGGCATTTCGTCGGGCATCCACGCCCTGGCGGTGGGCGCCACCGGCGGGCTCATCATCGGCATGATCACCCGCACCGCGCGCGGTCACACCGGGCGGGCGCTGCAGGTGTCGCGTCTTGAGGTCGCCGCCTACGTGCTGGTGGCCGGCGCTGCCGTGATCCGGGTCCTGCTGCCGCTGCTGGCGCCGCAGCACCTCGCCATCTGGCTGGTGGCCGCCGCCCTGGCCTGGGGCCTGGCATTCGCGCTGTACCTGCTGGTCTTCGCGCCCTGGCTGGTCGCGACACGCCTGGACGGCAAGGACGGCTGAGCCGCCATGACCTTTGTTGTCACTGAAGCGTGCATACGCTGCAAATACACCGACTGTGTTGACGTGTGCCCGGTCGACGCCTTTCGCGAAGGGCCGAACTTCCTCGTCATCGATCCCGACGACTGCATCGACTGCGCCGTGTGCGTTCCGGAGTGCCCCGTCAATGCCATCTATGCCGAAGAGGATGTGCCAAGCCATCAGCGGCACTTCACGGCCCTGAATGCCGAGCTGGCGCGCGAATGGAAGCCCATCGTGCGCACCAAGCTGCCGCTGCCGGACGCCGAAGAATGGAGCCACATCGAATCGAAGCTCGGCGAGCTGAAGCGATGAGCTGCAGATCGCCAGCACCCTCGACGAGTAAACGACTGCGTCGAACTCAGAAGCCCAGGGTGTAGCCCGTGAAGACCGTGAGCACGCTTTTGCCGATGGGTTGCTCCTGCCAGACCAGGTTCACGCCCAGACGCTCGTTCTTCTTGAACAGGTAGTCCAGGCCGGCCGAGGCCGTGACCCGGGTCCGTTGCGCGTGCGGCATTGCAACGCTGAAGCTGCTCAGGCCGGGGATCTCGCTGCTGCCCGCGTAGTGGCCCATCGAGCGGCTCAGGTCGTGTTGAACACCCACCGTGACGCTGCCGGTGAGCTGTTCGGCCATCTGTGCCCGCACACCCACGCCGGCCAGGGCAACGACGGCGCGCTGCCTCTGTGCGTCGAAGCTCAGGGGGCTGGCGACATCGTTGCTGGCGGCCTCGGTGTAGCCGCGGGTGTGGATGCGGGAGTGGCTCACGCCGAGGTAGGGAGCGGCCGTCACGCGGTCTGCGAGTGCGTGCGTGTAACTCGCCATCAGCTGGAGAGCCTGCGCATTGACGCGCGTGCGACCTTGTCCGGCTTCGCTGTAATCACCGCCGCTGCGGTCAATGGCCAGCGCGTTGTCGGAGAAAGCGGCCGATGCCCGCACGGCCCAGCCGCTGCTGTCGGCGTTGTGGTTCCACTGACCAAACAAGCCGACCATGGGGCGGGTGCCACGCAGGCGGATCTGGTCGGACAGGTTCGCGCTGGCGGACCAGTCGGCGAAGGCGCCGACCTGCAGGCCCGGGGCCGCGCGGTAAGCGACGACCACCTGCGCCGCCTGCACAGGGCGTCCCTGGCTGCCAAGGGTCTGGCTGCGGCGGCCACCGAGGCCCACACAAATGCCGCGTCGGTCGTAGCTGCTGCAGTCGTACGACAGGCCGGCCTGCAGCGCCGCGCCTTGCAGGCTGTAGAGCGTGGCCATCTGCCGGGCGTTGTCCTGGATGTCCTGCAGCGTGTGGGTTGCGGAGGGTGCCAGCGTCAGGTACACGTCGTTGGCGCCGTAGCTCAGGTAATAGCCCAGTGGCGTGACCGAGCCCAGGTTGGTCGACAGCGTGGAGAAACGGCCGCCCACGCCATTGGCCGTGAGCAGGGTGTAGCGGCCCATGCGGTAGGTGCCGGCGGCGGCGTTGAGTGTCAGGGTTCCGGCGAGCGCGGCCGTGCTGGCCACGTCGACCCGCTGGAAGCTGGTGGGCTCGGCGCGCACGACCAGGTTGCCGGTCGCGGACTGGACCAGGCTGCCGCCCAGGCTGACGGTCTGGCTGGCGGCGGATACGTTGAAAGTTCCGTTGTTGCTCACGGCCGATGTGGGGGTGATCGATCCTGCGCCCGCCAGCGCCAGCGTCGAGCCGACGTCGATGAGGGTCGGGCCGGTGTAGGTGTTGGCCGCGGTCAGCAACAGCGTGCCGCCGCCCTCGATCTCGATGTCGCCCGGCGTGGCACCGTCGGCAATGGGGCTGCTGACCGTCAGCGTCGTGCCGGGGGCCACGTTGAAGACCGGGTCACCGGCCACGGTGATGGCATTGGTGATGGTCATCGTCTGGGTGGTGCCCAGGGAAGCGGGCACGGTGGCCGAACCGACCAGGGCCAGCGTGCCGGTGCCCAGCGCCGAGGGGGCGGAGATCACCAGCATCGCGCCGGCCTGCACCTCGATGCCGCCGGTGTGGGTGTTGACGCCGGACAGGGTGATCGAGCCCTGGCGCGCGGTGCCACTGTTGCTGATGATCAGCTTGCCGGCCACGCCTGCGGTCGCGTCGGAGAAATTCCCCGAGAAGGTCGAGTCCAGGGCCTGCTGGTCGATGGTGCCGTCGTTCGCGCTGATGGTGAAATCCTGGGCAACGGTGGAGGCGCTGGACATCTCCAGCGTGCCGCCGTCGAAGCTGCTGTTCACCGACGTTCCCAACCCGGAGGAGGGAAAGGTCTGCCCGGGCAGGATGTCGCTTGAGAGCGTGTAGGAGCAGGCCCCGCCGCCAAAACACAGGTTCCAGATGTTGTCGCTGCCCGAGGCCAGGCTCAGGTTCCAGGCGGTGCTGCCGTAGCTGCCCGAGGTGTTGGCCAGGTAGGTGCCCGTGACGCCGCTGAGAACGGCGCTGTAGTAATAGCCCGAGGTGACCGACGAGCCCGTGTGGATGCCGAAGTTCATCGCGCCGTTGGCGCTGCGCACCGACAACTTGCCGTACGCCGTTGGTGACTGGATGACGATGGAATAGTTGGTGGGCTGGATGGTGATGCTCAGGGGTGCGCCACCCCCTTGCGCGTTCACCAGGTTGACCACGGTCTGGTCGATGGCCGCCGCCGAACCGGCGCCCGAAATGCTGCCGTGGTTGATCAAGGTGGTGATGCTGCCGCCGCCACCGATGGCGGCGAGCGGCACCCAGTGCCGCGACCACAGGGAGCCGTGGTTGGTCAATGTGGTGATGACGCCGTGGTTCTCCACCGCGTACAGCCCGCTGATGAGACCGCTGGCACCATTGGTGACCGAGACCAGCGTGCTGCCCGCCTGATTCGCAATCGCCGAGAAGCTCTGCGTGAAGGCATTCAGGTAAGCGTTGTTGGTGATGCTCGAACCGGTGGCGCTGGCGTAGACCGTGATGCCGCGGTCGGTGCCCAGGATGGACCCGTTGTTGATGATCGATGCCGCCGAACGCAACTGGATGCCGCCCTTGCTGCTCAACTGTCCGTTGTTGACGATGTTCGCCAGGCTGGCGGTGCTGTTGAAATACAGCCCGGTTCCGCCGCTCACGCTGCTGAGCAGGTTGCCGTTGTTGGTCAGGTTGCCGACATCGACGCCGTCGACCACGATGGGCGTGGGAACGCCCGAGCCACTGCCCACGGTGACGCCGGCGTTGACCACGATGTCCCCGCCGGTGGCGGTGACGGTCGAGGTGGTGCTGGAAGAGATCGTCTGCTGGGCCTGCGCCAGCCCCGGACCGCACAGCATCACCGCGGCCGCGACCATGCTCAGGCGGGGCGTGGCGGATGCCGCCAGTCGCTCCAGTTGATTGGGGCGCCTGCTTCTTTTTTTGGGGGTGATCATGGGGTTTGCGCCTGGGGTGAGAAGCTTCAAAGTGTGTGCTTCTGAAACCGCGCGGAAGACCCGAACTGGCGCACCATCCCCTGCCTTCTCGGGCCCTTCGTGTCTGCGCTGCATGCAAGGCGGAAAGCGCCGGAACGCGCAGCGGCGATGATGCCGACCTGATCTCCTCTGCCAATCCCGCCATGCACCCCCCCACACGCCCCACGCTCACCGGCGAGCGAATGCCCTTCATCGACGCGCTCAAAGCCGTCGGTTCACAGCTCATCGTGCTGCACCACCTGGCGTTCTACGGCCCCATGTCGGACTGGACGCACCAGCTCGCGCCGGGCCTGGTGGGCTGGTTCAGCCAGCACGCGCGCATCGCGGTGCAGATCTTCCTGGTGGTGGCGGGCTTCCTGGCCGCGCGCAGCCTGGCGCCTGGCGGGCGCTTGCGCACCGAGCGCCCGCTGGCCTTGCTGTGGCAGCGCTTCTTGCGCGTGAGCCTGCCGCTGATGGCGGCCCTGCTGCTGGCCATGGTGTGCACCGAGATCGCACGCCACTGGATGACGCACGACTCGCTGCCCGCACCACCCACGCTGTGGCAGTTGGTGGCGCATGCGCTGCTGATCCACAGCGTGCTCGGCGTGGATTCGCTGTCGGCGGGGGTCTGGTATGTGGCCATCGACGTGCAGCTTTACGCGCTGCTGCTCGGTCTGCTGTGGCTGGAACAACGGGCCGCTGGGCGTCTGAACACGTTGGCGCCGCTGCTGGTGGTGGCCGTGGTGCTGGCTTCGCTCTTTCACTTCAACCGCGACAGCCACTGGGACAACTGGGCGATCTACTTTTTCGGCGCCTACGGTCTGGGGGCGCTGGCCTTCTGGGCGAGCCGCGCAGACGCGGGACGCAGCGCGCCGGCGTGGCTGGCAGGCATGGTGTTGTTCACCGCCCTGGCGCTCGCCCTGGACTGGCGCACCCGCATCGCGCTGGCGCTGGGCGTGGCGCTGGCCCTGGCCTGGGCGCACCGCAGCGGCTGGCTCTTCACCTGGCCACGCAGCCGCGTGCTGGGCTACCTCGGCCGCATCTCGTACGGGGTGTTCCTGTTGAACTTTCCGGTGGCGCTGGTGGTGAACGCCTGGTTCACGCGCTACGCCAGCCCCGATGCCTGGGTGCAGACGCTCGGGGTGGGCGTGGCCTGGCTGGCATGCAACCTGGCCGGCGCAGCTTTCCACCACGGGGTGGAGCAACGCGTGGGCCAGCTGGGCCGCGCCGCGCCAGCCCGCTGAGCCAGCTCAGGCGGTGGTGTTGCCTTCTGCGCACCGCTCGCGCAGGTGGCGCAACGAAGCCTCCACCTGGTCGATCAACACCAGGCACAGGTCGCCCGGTTGCAGGCGCTCCAGCGCCGTGTCGATGGCCACGAACTCGCCCTGGATGGTGTCGATGCGGCGGGTGCGCGTGGCGCCTTCCAGCCCCTCGCGCAGCAGCCCCGTGACCTCGCCTTCGGTGCGGCCGCGCTGGCAGGCGTCCTCGTACAGGATCACTTCGTCGAAGGCCGCGCCCAATATCCGGGTCTGCTCGCGGATGTCCTCGTCACGCCGGTCGCCCGCACCACTGATCACCACGATGCGCCGCTGGGCCGGCATCGCCTCGGCAGCCGCGACCAGGGCACGCATGGCGTCCGGGTTGTGGCCGTAGTCGGCGATCACGGTGGCGCCGCGCAGGCTCATCAGGTTGAAGCGCCCGGGCACGCTGCCCGCGTCGCTCTGGAACGTGGCCAGGCCCTGGCGGATGCGGGCCCACGGGATGCCCAGGCCCCAGGCCGCGGCCAGCGCGGCCATGGCGTTGTCCACCTGGAAGCCAATGCGCCCGCCCATGGTCATGGGGATGTCGGCCAGGGCCACCTGGTGGCGGCGTTCGCCCTGGGTGGCGACGATGTGTTCTCCCTCCACCCAGACCGCGCGGCGCCCCTGCGCGCGGTGCGTGGCCAGCACCGGGTTGTGGGCATCGCTGCAGAAAAAGATCACCTTGCCCGTGCAGACCTCGGCCATGCGCACGCAGTGCGGATCGGCCGCATTGAGCACGCCGTAGCCCGTGGGGGCCACGTTCTGGATGACCACGCGCTTGAGCACCGCGATGTCTTCCACGGTGGTGATGTAGTTCAGGCCCAGGTGATCGCCCGAGCCGATGTTGGTGACCACCGCCACCTGGCAGCGGTCAAAGCCCAGACCTTCGCGCAGCACACCGCCGCGCGCGGTCTCGAACACCGCCGCATCCACCTCGGGGTGCATGAGCACGTTGCGCGCGCTGCGCGGGCCGGCGCAGTCGCCGCTGTCGGTCTGGCGGCCGTTCACGTACACGCCGTCGGTGTTGGTCATGCCCACGCGCAGGCCCTGGGTGTGCAGCAAGTGCGCGATCAGGCGCGCGGTGGTGGTCTTGCCGTTGGTGCCGGTCACGGCCACCACCGGCACGCGCCCGTTCTGGTTGGGCGGAAAAAGGTGGTCGACGATGGCCTCGCCCACGGCGCGGCCCTTGCCGTACGAGGGGCTCAGGTGCATGCGCAGGCCGGGGGCGGCGTTCACTTCCACCACGCCGCCGCTCTGGTCTTCCAGCGGTGTGAGCACGGTCTCGCACACCACGTCCACGCCGCACACGTCCAGCCCCACCATGCGGGCGGCGGCCACGGCGCGCGCCGCCACCTCGGGGTGCACGTCGTCGGTCACGTCGGTGGCGGTGCCACCGGTGGAGAGGTTGGCGTTGTTGCGCAGCACCACGCGCTGACCTTTGCCGGGCACGGTATCCGGTGTGTGCCCCTGGATCTGCAGGCGGGCCAGGGCGATGTCGTCGATGCGCATGCGCGTGAGCGAGGTGGCGTGGCCATCGCCGCGCTGGGGATCGGCGTTGACCGCGTCCACCAGCTGGGCCACGGTGTGCACGCCGTCGCCCGTGACCTGCGGCGGGTCGCGCCGCGCTGCGGCCACCAGCCGGTCACCCACCACGAGCAGGCGGTAGTCGCTGCCCGGCAGGTACTTCTCCACCATCGGTTGACCGTGTTCGATGGCCGCACGGTAGGCCAGCTCGAGGTGTTCGCGCGAAACGATATTCACCGTCACGCCCTTGCCCTGGTTGCCGTCGCGCGGCTTCACCACCACCGGCAGGCCGATGTACTGCGCCACGGTCCAGGCTTCCTCGGCGCTGTCCACGGGGCGGCCCAGGGGCACCGGCACGCCAGCGGCGCGCAGCAGGTTTTTGGTGAGGTCCTTGTCCTGCGCGATGCTCTCCGACACTGCGCTGGTGCTGTCGACCTCGGCGGCCCAGATGCGGCGCTGGTGCGAACCCCAGCCGAACTGCACCAACGAGCCCTGCGTGAGGCGGCGGTAGGGGATGCCGCGGGCCACCGCGGCGTTGACGATGGCGCCGGTGGACGGGCCCAGGCGCACGTCTTCGTCCAGCTCGCGCAGGCGGGCAATGACGGCCTCCACATCGAAGGCCTCGTCCTTCAGACCGCGCACGATCGCGATGAGCTGCTCGGCCGCCTTGAGGGCCTCGCGCCCCACGGCCTCCTCGGTGTACTCCACCACCACCTGGTAGGTGCCCTGCACCACGGTTTCGGTGCAGCGCGAAAAACTCACCGGGCAGCCGGCCTGGGCCTGCAGGGCCAGCGCCACCAGCTTGAGCACGTTGGCCAGTGAGAGGTCGCTGGCCGGGCGCGGCCAGCGACCGAGCTGCGGGAAGCGCTCGCGCAGCGCGGCCTCGAAGCCGGGCAGGGAGCTCAGGGAGCGCTCCTCCGGCGGGCAGTGGACGATGGCTTCAATGGCGGTCTGGCGGGTCCAGAGGTTGGGACCACGCAAGGCACGGATGCGGGAAATGTCCATGGGGAGGGCGGAATTCGGTTGGAGTTCGGTCGGGAAACGGTCGGGCAGGGACGCTTCAGGCGCGCGGCAGGGTGTCAAAGCGCTGCAGGCCGGCGGCCACCAGCACCGGGCTCATGCCGGCGGCCCAGGCGGCTGCCGCCGCACCGCACAGAATGTGCGCCGTCGAGGCGTCGGCGATGCCTGTCAGCGGCGCGCGGGCGATCACCTCGCCGTTGTCGATGAGGCACACCGCCTGGCCTTGCCAGCGCACGGTGCGCGGCATCGCCACATCGGCCGGCACCGGGCCGGCGCCATACCCCAGGCTGCTCCCGTCGCAGTGGCGCGCCAGATCGGCCACGCCGGGCTCGTCAAGGTTGAGCACGCAGGCACCTTGCTCCAGCACCACATCGACCTGGGTGCGCAGCACCCGTGGCATGCCCGAGGCTTCAAAGATGTCGTGGTGCGTCAGTCCTTCCCAGCCACCGAGGTCGGTGACCACGCCCACCAGGCAGCGGTCGTAGGGCAGGCCATGGTCGAGGATGAGCGAGGGCGCGGTCTCCACCGCCAGCCCCTGGATCTCGCGGTTCATGAGCAGGCGCTGGCACTGCTCCCAATAGTCGGCACCGGCGCGCTCGATGCGGCGGCGCCCGATGTGGATGCCTTCGCTCGATGCCAGGCCGGCCGGTGCTCCCGCCAGGTCGAGCAGGAAGGCCGCAGCGCGTGCCAGCAGGGCAGTGCCCCGGGTCCCGCTCACCCCGATGAGGGGCACGCGCCCGGCCATGGGCGTGGCCGGATCGAACAACTGCGCCACGATGGCTTCACCCACCGGGCGGGGCTGGCCGATGGCCGGGCGCAGGTGCATGAGCAACCCGGGGCCGGCGTTGACCTCCACGATGGCACCGCCCACCTCGTGCAGCGGACGGCCGATGTCCTGCGTGACCATGTCGATGCCCGCGATGTCCAGGCCCACGGCGCGTGCCGCCAAGCTGGCCATGTAGGCCACCTCGGGGTGGACCTCGTCGGTGCAGTCGTAGGCCATGTTGCCGTTGCGCTGCACCAGCACGCGCTGATCCGCGGCGGGCACGGCGTCGGGCCCCAGGCCCTGGCGCTCCAGCAGCAAGGCCATGGCCGGCTCGCGTTCCAGCCGGATCGTCTCGAGCGGAAATTCTTCGGCTTCGCCGCGGCGCGGGTCGCTGTTGAGCTGCAGGTCGATGAGGGTCTTCACGTCGGCCACGCCGTCGCCGGTGACCCACAGGCTCTCGCCCCGGTTGGCCGCCACCACGCGCCCGCCCACCACCAGCACGCGGTGCTCGTTGCCCAGGATGTAGCGCTCGACGATGACGTCACTGCCCTCGGCATCGGCAATGGCGAAGGCGCGCTCGATGTCGGCCTGTTCACTGAGTTCGAGCGAAACACCGCGCCCGTGGTTGGCGTCGCTGGGCTTGACCACGACCGGCAGCCCGATGTCTTGCGCCGCTTCCCAGGCCTCGGCGGCGTTGGCCACGATCTGGCCCTCGGGCACGGGCACGCCGCAGCTCAGCAGCAGCGATTTGGTGAGGTCCTTGTCACCGGCGATGTTCTCGGCGATCGCGCTGGTGAGCTCGGTCTCTGCCGTCCAGATGCGGCGCTGGCGCGCCCCCTGACCGAGCTGCACCAGGTTGCCGTCGGTCAGGCGCAGGTGCGGGATGCCGCGCTCGGTGGCCGCGCTCACGATGGCCCAGGTGGAGGGGCCAAGCCAGGTCGCGTCGACCACGTCGTGCAGGGCCTTCACCGCGCCGGCCACATCAAAGGGTTCGTTGTTCATCGCCGCCTGCAGCAGCGCATGTCCGTGGCTCAGGGCCCCCTCGGCGATGGCGCGGTTGCGGGCGCGAAACACCATGCGGTAGACGCCCGGCTGGCTGGTGCTGCGCGTCTGGCCGAAACCGGTGGGCATGCCGGAGAGGTTGAGCAGCTCGATCACGCAGTGCTCCAGCACATGGCCGGCCCAGGTGCCCTCACGCAGCCGCTGGAGGAACCCACCGGGCTCACCCACGCCGCAGTGGTGCGATGCGAGACCCGGCAACAGGGCGAGCAAGCGGTCGGTGAGGCCCTCGATGGTGTGTGAGGGTCGCTGCTCCAGCTCACCCAGATCCAGCCAGACCTCCATCGCGGAGCGGTAGGTCCAGATGTTGGGCCCACCCAGAAATCGGTGGCGAAGCACAGTCAACGCAAAACGGTTTGAATCCATAAAACCTGGGATTGAACGCACAAAAGCCGGGCAGTGGGCCCGGCTGTCAACGGTGGGCGCACGCCTGAGGCGCCGCCCGGCGCAGGCGCTTGACGCACCCGCCCCCGCATTCTGCGCTGTCCCGGGGCCATGCGCCTGAGCCGGGCACGACAAATTGTGGCTCTATGTCACACCAGCAACGCTGGCGACTTGGCGCACAATTTCCGGTTCATGCAAACCACCGCTGCCACACCCCGTCCCGCCACCCTCGGCCCCACTTCGGCCGACACCCCACCAACGGACGTGCTGGCCCGCATGACCCTCGATCTGGACGAGCAGGGCCACTTCACCGCCGGTGAGCTGCTGCTCACCCCGACCGAACTGGTGCAGTTGCCCGCCCACGGCAACCGGCAGGCCTGGCCCCTGGAGCGCACGCTGCGCCTGCAGCACACCGACCTGGCCGGCGTGGCCACCCTGGACCTGCTGGACGCCAGCGGCCTGCTCACGCGGTGGCGCTTCACCCTCGCCCAGAACCCCGCCGCGCTGCGGCTGGTGCGCCAGTTCGACCTGGCCATGGGCCGCCTGCAGGGCGGGGCGGCACCCGCCCCCGAAGCGGGCCAGCGCTGCCCGTCGTGCCAGTCGCCTTTGAACCCCGACAGCGAGGAATGCGAGGTCTGCGCGCGGCAGCTGGCCGCCATCCCCTCCACCTGGGTGCTGTTGCGCCTGTGGCGATTCGCGCGGCCCTACCGCTGGCAATTGCTGGCGGGCTTCCTGCTCACGCTGGCCTCCACCGCCGCCACGCTGGTGCCGCCCTACCTGACGATCCCGCTCATGGACGACGTGCTGATCCCGTTCCAGAACGGAAAACAGATCGACACCGGCTATGTGGCTCTGTTGTTGTCGGGCCTGCTGGGCGCGGGTCTCGTGGCCTGGGGTCTGGGCTGGGCGCGCACCTGGTTGCTCGCGCTGGTGTCCGAGCGCATCGCCGCCGATTTGCGCACCAGCGCGTTCGACCACCTGCTGGGCCTCTCGCTGGATTACTTCGGCGCCAAGCGCACCGGCGACCTGATCGCACGCATCGGCTCCGAAACCGACCGGCTCTCGGTGTTCCTCTCGCTGCACGCGCTCGATTTCGCCACCGACGTGCTGATGCTGCTCATGACCTCGGCCATCCTCTTCTCCATCAACCCCTGGCTGGCACTGGTCACGCTGCTGCCGCTGCCCTTCATTGCCTGGATGATCCACCGCGTGCGCGACCGCCTGCGCACCGGATTCGAAAAAATCGACCGGGTGTGGGGCGACGTGACCAACGTGCTGGCCGACACCATTCCCGGCATCCGCGTGGTCAAGGCCTTCGCGCAGGAGCGGCGCGAGTCGGGCCGTTTTCACGAGGCCAATGCGCAAAACCTGGTGGTCAACGACCGCATCAACAAGACCTGGAGCCTTTTCACGCCCACCGTCACCTTGCTCACCGACATCGGTTTGCTGGTGGTCTGGGCCTTCGGCATCTGGCAGATCGCCAAAGGCGACATCACGGTCGGTGTGCTCACCGCCTTCATCGCCTACATCGGCCGCTTCTACGGCCGGCTCGACTCCATGAGCCGCATCGTCTCGGTGACGCAGAAGGCCGCTGCCGGGGCCAAGCGCATCTTCGACATCCTGGACCACGTGTCCAACGTGCCCGAGCCGGCCGAGCCGGTGCAGGACGCAGTGGTGCGTGGCGGTCTGAGCATCCACGGCATTGCATTTCGCTACGGCAACCGCTCGGTGATCCGCGACCTGAACCTGGACATCCGCCCCGGCGAAATGATCGGGCTGGTGGGCCACAGCGGCTCGGGCAAGAGCACGCTGGTCAACCTGATCTGCCGCTTCTACGACGTGAGCGAAGGCCGCATCGAGCTCGACGGCACCGACATCCGCCGTTTCCGCGTGGCCGACTACCGCCGCCACATCGGCCTGGTGCTGCAGGAGCCTTTTCTGTTCTTCGGCACCGTGGCCGACAACATCGCCTACGGAAAGCCCGGCGCCACGCGCGAGGAGATCGTGGCCGCCGCGCGCGCGGCCCACGCGCACGACTTCATCCTGCGCCTGGCGCACGGCTACGACTCGCTGGTGGGTGAACGCGGCCAGGGCCTCTCGGGCGGGGAACGCCAGCGCATCAGCATCGCGCGCGCGCTGCTGATCGACCCGCGCATCCTGATCCTGGACGAAGCCACCTCGGCGGTGGACACCGAGACCGAGAAAGAAATCCAGAAGGCGCTGGACAACCTGGTGCAGGGCCGCACGACGATTGCGATTGCGCACCGCCTGTCAACGCTGCGCAAGGCCGACCGGCTGGTGGTGATGGACCGCGGCGAGGTGGTGGAGGTGGGCCCGCACGACGAACTGATGGCACGCCAGGGCCACTACTGGCGCCTGCACGAGGCCCAGGCCCGCCAGGCCGCAGCCGAAGACCCCGACCACATCGACAACGCCCTGGCCCACCACCTGCCGCAGCCCTCGGCGCACACCGGGGCCCTCCCGCCATGACCACCTCCACCCCCACCATGGCCGACTTCGATCTCTTCTCCGATGCCCAGGGCCGCTGGGTGTGCCGCGTGGCCGGCGGTGAGCCCCAGGTCGGCGTTCAGGTGGTGCGTTCGTTTCCGCTGAGCGCGCCCACGGAGGCCATTTCCATCGTCGGCCCCGACGGCCACGAGATGGTGTTCGTGGCACGGCTCGACACACTCGATGCGCCCCGCCAGGCCGCGCTGGTGCAGGCCATGTCGGAGCGGGAGTTCTCGCCGG
The DNA here is from genome assembly GCA_040385485.1 of Pseudomonadota bacterium. Taxonomy (GTDB): domain Bacteria; phylum Pseudomonadota; class Gammaproteobacteria; order Burkholderiales; family Burkholderiaceae_C; genus Hydrogenophaga. Next base: position 44,669 of record JAZKHJ010000059.1, read on the forward strand.
TGGTGCTGCGCATCCGCGAGGTGAGCACCTTCAGCACCCCCAGCACCTGGCAGGTCGACACCGACCGTGGCCCCACCGAGCTTGTGCTCAAGGTGGAAGAAGACATCCGCCGCCTGCCCGGACAGCGCCGCCTGCTGATCACCGGCGCACACGGCGTGGTGTTCGACATCCCCGACCGCAACCAGCTGGACCGGGTGTCGCGCCGCTACCTGGAGCGCTTTCTGTGACCCGGCTCGACACCGAGCAGCAGCGCCTCTATCCCGACGCCGCCGACGGGCACACGCGGGCCTTGGTGCTGGGCCTGGCCCGGCCCGCCGACTGGACCTTGCTGCGCGCGGTCTGGCAAGGCGTGCAGGCCGACCTGGAACTGCCCGCCCCGGCCATTGCGGTGTCCGGCACCGACAGCTACCAGCTGTGGTTCTCGCTGGCCCAGCCGGTGGCGCTGGAACAGGCGCAGCGCTTCCTGGAGCAGCTGCGCCAACGTTACCTGCCCGACGTCGCGCGCTCGCGCATCCTGGTGTGGCCGCAAGCCGATGCCGCTTTGGCGGGGTCTGTGCACCGCGCTCCCGCGGTGCCGGCGCGCCAGGAGGCCACCGGCAACTGGTCGGCCTTTGTCAGCCCCGACCTGCCCGCCGTGTTTGGAGAAGACCCGTGGCTGGACATGGCGCCCGGCCTGGACGCACAAGCCGAGCTGCTGTCGCGGCTGAAGTGCATCCAGCCCGATGAATGGATCCACGCCCTGCAGCGCCTGAATCCCGCAGAGACCTCGCCAGCGCTGCCCGCAGAAGGGCTCGCACAAACAAAACCGCCCGAGCCCATCGGCAATGCGCCGATGGAGCCCAGGCAGTTTTTGATGTCGGTGATGAACGACGCGTCAGCGCCACTGGCATTGCGCGTCGAGGCGGCCAAGGCCCTGTTGCCTTGGCCACCTCACGGTGCTCCCTGATTGCGAATGCCGACAGCTGTGATGTCAGCGGCGACGCACGAGGTCAACCACGATCGTCACGATGGCCATGACGATGAAAATGGCGAAGAGCACCTTGCCAATGCCAGCGGCACCGGCTGCCAGACCCCCGAAACCCAGCACGGCGGCGATCAGGGCAATGACGAAAAAGACGACGGCGTAATGCAGCATGACGGACTCCTGGCTGTGCCTGGACGCTGAGCGCCTGGCGTGGGTCGCAACGACTGCCGTTGCGGTGGCTCCAATGTAGGCAGGCCCGCCCGCGGTTTCTGCAAGCCGCCGCCCTGAGCGGCTGTAGGAAAACGCCGACGCTCAGGGCTTCTGACGCGAGCGCGTCGGGGCCGGTGGCTGGGTCGCGGCCTTTTCCGGTGCCGCTGCCACGGTGCAGGGATCGACCGCGCTGGTCGAGCCCTGTTCGATCAGGGGCAACAGGGCCGCCGCCGGGCCCACCGCAACGCCCAGGGCAACGGCGCCCAGCACTCGCCCCACAAGGCCCTTGGCCTCGATGCCCACTTGCGGATCACCCAAGGTGCCCGCCACGGTGACCGGCGTGCGCAAGGACAGCGGAGACCAGTCGTGGGAGCGGGTGACGAAACGCAGCGCGAGCGACTCGTCGCGCAGGCTGACCTGGCCTGTGATGCGGATGGTGCTGTCGGCGCTGTCGATCACGGCCAGCGTGGGTGTGAGCACGCCGTCGCGTGCCGTCATTTCAAAGCGGGCGCAGCGCAGAGGCAGGGGCTGGTCGCCCCGGATGAGCACGCCCAACGATTCGGCCACGTCCAGGCCCATGGCCTCGGTGGCCAGGTGCGACAGCGTGCCGTCGCGCAGGGACAGTTGCACCGGGCCGTCCAGGCTGGCCAGGATTTCGCCGGTCGATCGACCCGCGCCGCGCACGTTGACGCGACCGAACAACTGACCGGTGAGGTAGGACTTCACCGCCTGGTCGCCGCCCTGGCGGGCCTGGTTGCGTTCGCGCTTGAGCGTGGCTGCACCCTTGGTCGCGGGTGGGGTGGCGGGCGCATCGCTGGTGCTCATGCCGGGCACCCAGCCGGCCATGTCGATGCCGGTGAAGTCGAGTTCGGCGGCCCACGCGGCCGGGTTGGCGTTGGCGTCGAGCTGGGTGGAACCTTTGATGGATCCCCCGGACACCGCCGCCTGCAAAGCGCCCAGGCGCAGCACGCCGCCCTCCAGTTGCAAGCGGGTTTGCAGAGCCTTCAGGGGCGCCATTGCCGGCGTGCCGAAATCCACGACGTCGATGTTCACCTGCACGTCGGCGTCCATGACCTTGAGAGAAGGAAGATCGAAGCGGCGCTGTGGCAACACGCGTCCGGGCGGGGTGGTGTCCGGTTCTGCCGCCGCGGGTCCCTGGGTGCCGATCGCCGGACCAAGATCGGCAAACGCCAGCTTGGAGCCGGTGAGCCGCCCGCTGAGCTTGGCCGGTTTCACGCGGCGGTCAAACAGCAGATCGCCAGCGAGCCGACTGCTGCCGATGGCGGCGCTGGAGGCCTGCAGGCGCCAGGCGCCGCCTTCGTGGGCCAGCGTGCCGCGCAGATCGAAGGGCGGTGTGCGCGGCAAGGTGACACCCAGCGGCTTGCCCACATCGGCGAGCGAGCGCCCCTTGAACTGCAGCTTGCCTTCCAGGCGCGGTGTGCCCAGCAGGGCGGCGGCCTGGCCGTCGAACAGCAGGCGCGACGAACCCACGCTGCCTTCCACGCGCATGGGCACCCAGGGTGCAGCGGTGGCTGCGTCGGCGTCCTGCAGCAGCGGCAAGGTGCTGCCGGCCTCCACCTGCAGCTTCAGGGGCAGGGCCTGGTACCGACCGTTGAAGGTGGCCACATAACCCGACGCAGCGCCTTGCAGGGCTTCGCCTTCGCGACCCTTCACCGCCACCTTCAGGTCCACGTCCTGCACCGCGTCGTTCCAGGTGATGAGGCCCTGCTCCATGATCAGCGAGCCAAAGCGCGGAAGATCCAGCGGCGCGTCCGGGTCTTTCGGTGCAGTGGGTGCGCCCAGCTGCCAGTTGGCGACGCCATCCTCCAGGCGCACCAGGTGCGCGTCGAGTTCACCGGCACGCAGGGCCAGCACCCGCAGCTGTCCCCCCTGACGCCAGCGCCAGACATCGCCCCAGGTCCACGCGAGCGCGACGCGTTGGGCATCCAGCAGGTGCGGCACCTTGAAGCGATCGTCGGAGGCGATGCGCAAATGATCCACCTCCAGTCGCGGGCGCCACAGCAGGTGCAGCTTCACGGCGCCCTCCAGTTGCACCGGCACGCCCGCGCTGCGCGTCATGGCGCGCTCCATCGGTTGGCGCAACATGGGCCAGCCACTGACCTCGCCCCACACCACGCCCACCAACACGAGGCCCACCAAGCCGCCCACCGCCAACGCGACGCGCGCGCGTCGCGTCAGACGGGTGGAAGCAGGGGGCGTGACTGGATTGGAGTGCATCACCCATTGGAACCTGTCAGGCCCCGCGGTGTTCCCCTTTTTGCGAGGTCATATTTCATGCGGAGTGTGTGACAACGAACGGACCATGCCGCGTGCATGCGACTAGGATATGGCGATGAACGAGTTGCTGCCTGCATGCCCGGCATCCCGACGCTGTCCCTCAGATCGCACCGGATGCCATGGTGCGGCCTGAGCTCACACAAGCCGCCAGCGCGCAGTGGCAGCAGCAGGACAACGTGTGGGTACTCGGCATCGGTGGCGAATGGCGGGGGCACCAGGGCGCTCTGCCGGATGCGCCGGGTTCACTGGTGGACGGAGAGGTTCGCTTCGACACCGCCACACTGCGCTCGTGGGACGCAGCGCTCGCCTCCAGCCTGTGGCAACGCCTGAACGCACTGGCCCGCCCGCCGGTGCAGCTGGATCTGCGCGGCCTGCCTGCGGGCCTGCGCGAGATCGTGTCGCTGGCACTGTCCGATGCACCGACAACCGATGTGCCGCAACCCCGCGTGGGCCGGATTGCGGCGCTCGGTGCGTCCACCCAGGCCTGGTGGTCCGAAGGGCGCCGCTCGCTCACGTTCGTGGGCGAGGTGCTGTTGTCCGTGGGTCGCCTGCTGCGTGGCAAGAGCGGCATGCGCTGGAGCGACCTGGCCTGGCAGATCGAGCAGACCGGGCCGCGCAGCCTGCCCATCGTGGCGCTGGTGAGTTTTCTGGTGGGCCTGATCGTGGCCTACATGGGGGCCGCCCAATTGCAGCGTTTCGGCGCGCAGAACTTCATTGCCGACCTGGTGACGGTGGGCGTGGTGCGCGAAGTGGCGGCGCTGCTGGTGGGCATCGTGCTCGCGGGCCGCGTGGGCGCAGCGTTCGCGGCGCAGATCGGCAGCATGCGGGCCAACGAAGAGGTGGACGCACTGGCCACCATGGGGGTGAACCCGGTCGATTTCCTGGTGCTGCCGCGCGTGCTGGCGCTGCTGTTTGTGGGGCCGCTGCTCACCGCGTTCGCCGCGCTGGTGGGCATGGCGGTGGGCTGGCTGGTGGCCGTGGGCATTTACGGCGTCAGCTCGCTGGAATATGTGTACGCCAGCGCCCAGTCGTTGACCTTGCCGCACGTGCTGGTGGGTCTGCTCAAGGGCACGACCTACTCGGTGCTCGTGGCCTTGTCGGGTTGCCTGCAGGGCATGTCGGCGGGGCGCAGCGCGCAAGCCGTGGGCGATGCCACCACCGCGGCGGTGGTGCAGGCCATTGTGTGGATCGTGGCCGTGGCCTCGGTGCTCACCGTGGTCTTTCAACAACTGGGCTGGTGACGCGATGAATGCTCCTCTGGTGCGCGTGCAGGACATGACGATGGCCTTCGGCGACGTCGTCGTGCAGCACGACCTCAACTTCGACATCCTGCCCGGTGAAGTGCTGGCGATTGCCGGGGGCAGCGGCTGTGGAAAAAGCACCTTGCTGCGCCACCTGATCGGTCTGCAAGCGCCGGCCAAGGGCCAGGTGCTGCACGGCACGCAAGACCTGTACGCGGCAGACGCCAGAACCCTGGGCGTGCTGCGCCAGGGTTTTGGCGTGGCGTTTCAGGCCGGCGCGCTGTGGAGCAGCATGACGGTGGGCGAAAACGTGATGCTGCCGCTGCAGTTGTTCACCGCCCTGAGCCCGGAGGCCTGCGAGCAGGCGGCGCGCTTCAAGCTCGCGCTGGTGGGGCTGGCCGACAGCTTCGAGTCCGAACCCGCGCGCCTGAGCGGCGGCATGCGCAAGCGCGCCGCCATCGCCCGCGCGCTTGCGCTGGACCCACCCCTGCTGTTTCTGGACGAGCCATCGGCAGGCCTCGACCCCCTCACCTCAGCCCACCTCGATGAACTCATCCGACACCTTCGCGACGACCTGGGCACCGCCGTGGTGATGGTCAGCCACGAACTGGGCAGCATCTTCGCGCTGGCCAACCGCGTGCTGTTTCTGGACGCGCAGACCAAGACCATGACCGCGCTGGGCCCACCCGAGGAACTGTTGCACAACGGCCCACCCGGTGTGCAGGCGTTCCTGCGCCGTGGCGCTGTGCAACCCGAGGCGCAGCCGGCATGAAGCGCCAGCTCAGCCCCACCTTGATCGGCACCTTCGTGGTGGTCGGTCTGTCGCTGATCGCCGTCACCATCATCGCGCTGGCGGGCAACAGCCTGTTTACGCGCAAGGAGCAAGCCGTCATGTATTTCAGTGGCTCGGTCTATGGCCTGCAGGCGGGCGCGCCCGTGGTGTTTCGCGGTGTGCGCGTGGGCAGCGTGGAGTCGATCGCCGTCTTCTACGACCGACGAACCGACGACTTCTCCATCCCGGTGCTGGTTTCGCTCGACGGCGACGCGGTCAGCGGGCTGGACGGCCGCAGGACCGAGGGTGTGGGCCTGGCGTTGCCCGCCCTGGTGGAGCGCGGCCTGAGCGCCCAGCTCTCCATGCAGAGCCTGCTGACCGGGCAGCTGTACGTGGACCTGGACCTGCGCCCCGATCGCCCGGGCAAGCTGCGCGGCACCTACCGCGACGTCACCGAAATTCCCACCACCGCCACCGCCATCCAGGCCCTGAAGAACCAGCTCGAAGGCATGGATTTCCGCAAGATCGCCGAAGACGTCTCGGCCATCGCGGCGTCTGCCCGAGCCCTGGTCTCGGGTCCGGAGCTCAAGCAGGCGCTGGCCGATCTGGCCGAAATCACGGCCACCATCAACCGCGTCTCCACGCGGCTGGACAAGCGCATCGATCCGCTGGCCAACGAACTGCAGCGCTCGCTCTCGTCAACGCGCACCGCCATGGACGACCTGAGCCGCGCGGCCGGTTCGGTCAACGACACCTCCGATCGGGTGTCGTCCCTGCTGGCTCCGGACGCGCCGCTGGTGCAGAACCTGCAGCGTGCCGCCGAGGAGGTGGGTCGCAGCGCCGCCTCGTTGCGTGAAGCCACCGCGGACGACTCCAGCCTGCGGATCGGGGCCGACCGCGCACTGGAAGACCTGGCGCGCGCCGCACGCGCAATGCGCGATCTGGCCGAAGCACTGGAACAACAACCCGACGCCGTGCTGCGCGGCCGCAAGGTGACGCCATGAAGCGCCGCGACACGCTGATCCTGGCCGCTCTGGTGCCACTGCTGCTGGCGGGTTGCGCCTCAACGTCAACGCCCACGCATTGGTACGAACTCAAGAGCGCGCCACCCGAAGCCTCGCCCACGGCCCGCGCTGGCGACGGGGCAGTGTGGGAACTGTCAGGGCGCATGCGCCTGCCCGGGACGCTGGAGCGGGACACGCTGGTGGTGGCCAGCGGCGCGGCGGGTGTGGTACCTCTGGAAGGCCATCGCTGGGTCGAACCGCTTCGCGACAGCATTCCCGTGCGCCTCGCCGCCGATCTGGCGCTGCTGCGCGGCGAAGGTCTGGTGTGGTTGTCGCCCACGCCTCCCGGCGTGAGCGTGGCGCGACGCCTGCGGGTGGAGATCGACACGCTGGTGGCCGATGAGGCGCGTCAGGCATTGCGCCTGCGGGCACGTTGGTGGTTCACCGACGCCACCCCCACCACCTCAGCCCCGACCCTGGGGACAGCAGACATCCAGATCGATCTGCCCGACCGCTCGGTTGACGCGCTGGCCGCAGCCCACCGCCTGGCCATCTGGCGCCTGGCCCGGCGCATCACCTCCGCTCCATGAACGCGCGCGGGATGGCCAAAGCTGTCAGAGGTTTCCGACAGTCGCGCAGAGTCCCCGCCGACAACCTTGGCAGAGCGTTGCCTCCACACTCGCGTGTATACCCACGCACCGGGGTCTCCCCATCATCCGTTGAATCCATGAACTCGCCACGTTCCTCGAAGTCCACCGACCTGCGTCGACTGTGCGGCCTTGCGCTCTCGGGCCTGCTGCTTGTGGTGGCGGGCTGTTCCAGCCTGCCGCCGAAAACAGAGGACATTCCGGCGGCGCAAGCGGGCACGGTCAACGTCAGCGGCGCGGCAGGACCCGTGTCGGCCGCTGCCGAGCGCAAGGCACTGCAGAGCCTGGCCAGCGAGGGCAAGAAGGATCTGGTGGTCCACCACCTGAAAACGCTCACCGCCAGCGGAGACGCCGACCTGTACCGCGGCAACCGCACGCGCCTGCTGATCGACGGCCCGGCCACCTTCGGCGCCATGAAGGCAGCCATCGCGCAGGCACGGGGCCGCGTGCTGCTGCTGAGCTACATCGTCGAAGACCAGGGTGTGGCGGCCGACGTGGCCGACATGCTCATTGCGCGCGCGGCGCAGGGCGTGACGGTGGCACTGATCTACGACGCCGTGGGCTCGATCACCACACCCGACGCATTCTTCAAACGCCTGGTCGACGGGGGCGTCTCGGTGTGTGCCTTCAACCCGATCAACCCGACCAAGCGCCCGGGCTACTGGGGCCTGACACACCGCGATCACCGCAAGCTGCTGGTGGTGGACGAGGAGGTGGCCTTCACCGGCGGCATCAACATCAGCCGCGTCTATGGCTCCAGCTCGTTCGGCCGCCGGGGCAAGCCCCGCGACAGCACCGATGACGACGGCTGGCGCGATACACAGATCGAACTGCGCGGACCGGTGGTGCCGGCGCTGGCCCAGCTGTTCGAGACCACCTGGCAGGAACAGGGTTGCAAGGGTTCACTGGGCCAGAAGGCCCCGAACAAGGCTGCGGGTGAGCCCGGCCAGCGCGTGGTGAAAGTGCTTGCCAGCGATCCGCGCGACAAGGAGAACCGCATCTACAGCGCTCTGCTCGCTGCGGTGGACGCCGCGCAGGTCGACGTTCGTTTCACGATGGCGTATTTCGCGCCCGGCACCGATTTTGTCAACGCCTTGCGCAACGCCGCCACACGGGGTGTGGCGGTGGAACTGGTGCTGCCCGGGCGCAGCGACTCGGCGCTGGCGTTTCACGCCGGGCGTTCGTACTACGACGACCTGCTCTCCTCGGGGGTGCGCATCTACGAAATGGAGCACGCCCTGATGCACGCCAAGACGGCGGTGATCGATGGCGTGTTTTCGACCGTGGGTTCGAGCAACCTGGACTGGCTGAGCTTCGTGGCCAACAGTGAACTCAACGTGATCGTGCTGGGTGACGACTTTGGTGCCGAGATGAACGCGCTGTTCGAACGCGACCGCGCGGTGTCCAAACCCATCACGCTGGAAGCCTGGCGTCGGCGCGGCCTGAACAACCGTGCGATGGAAACGCTGAGCCGGATGATCGAGCGCCTGCTCTGAGGCGCTCAGGCACGGGTCACTGGATCAGGCCGTTCTTGAGCGCGTAATAGGTGAGGTCGCTGTTGCTGGCGAGCTTGAGCTTCTCCAGCACCCGCGAACGGTAGGTGCTCACGGTCTTGACACTCAGGAACATCTGCTCGGCCATGTGGCCGATGGTCTCGCCCTGGGCCAGCCGCAGGAAGACCTGCAGTTCACGTTCCGACAGCAGTTCGTGCGGGGCTTGCTCGGTCACTCCCGCCGCGCCGTCGGCCAGCAGTTCGGCCACCGCCGGGCTCACATAGCGCCGGCCGCGCGCCACGGTGCGGATGGCGTTGACGATGTCCTCGGGCGCGCAATCCTTGTTGAGGTATCCACTGGCGCCATAGCGCAACAAGGTGGTGGCGTACTGCGCTTCGGGGAAGCCGCTGAGGATGAGCACCGCCAGGTCGGGGAAGCGCGCCTTGATCGCCTGCAGCGCATCCACGCCGCCATGCTCGGGCATGGAAATGTCCATCAGCAACACATCCACCTCACCAGCGCGGGCCAGTTCCAGCGCCTCACGACCGTTGTTGGCTTCTCCGGTGACGCGCAGGTCCACATGCTCGGAGAGAAACTGCCGCAGCCCGGTGCGCACAACGGCGTGGTCGTCGACGATGCCGATTCTGATCATGGGTGTCTGGGTGAAGTGAGAGCCTTGGGCGGATGCGGAAATCTAACAGGCCCCGACCGAGGGCGCCGTCAGACAACGCCTACACACGGCCGCACGGACGATGGGCGTTGTCCTACAGGGCGACGGCGCACTGCCCGACACACCGGGCACATCCCCCCACCTACAGTGAAGGCACGGCTTGAGGCTGACATCAGCACCGAGTCGAGGGCGGCAAAGACACCGACCCAACGACCTTAGCAAACCTCAACAGGAGAAGCACATGAACTGGGACCGAATCGAAGGCAACTGGAAACAACTCAAAGGCCGCGTGACCGAGCAGTGGGGCAAGCTCACCGATGACGACTTCGACGTCGTGGCAGGTCGCCGCGATCAACTCGCCGGCAAGATCCAGGAACGTTATGGCGTGGCCAAGGACGAAGCCGAGCGCCAGGTGTCGGCCTGGGAGCGCCACGCCGGCGACGACTGGTTTGACAGTGCCAAAAAGCGCCCGACCGACAGGGTCTGAGCCATTTTCCCACCCCCTGACATTCGCCGGATGCGTCCGGCCCTTTTTAAAGGAATCGACATGAAAACCACACACCGTTACTCCGCCCTGTTCGCCGCCGCCGCTGCCACCGTGCTCATCGCCGCCTGCGGCGAGAAGGTCGACGACGCCACCGTGGGCCAGAAGATCGACAACTCCACGGCCACGGTTCAGTCGGCCGGCACCGAGTTGAAGAACGACGCCCAGGTGGCCGCCAACGACGCGCAGACTGCTGGTTCGAAAGCCGCCGACACCGTGTCCAAGAACGCCACCGACATGGCCATCACCACCAAGGTGAACGCAGCTCTGGCCGCCGACGACAAGCTCAGCTCGCTGAAGATCGACGTCGACACCGAAGCCGGCAACGTTGCGTTGATCGGTACAGCGCCCGACGAAGCCTCACGCCAGCGCGCCACCACCCTGGCCGCAGCCGTTGATGGCGTGGTCACGGTGGACAACCGCCTGACCATCGAGAAGAAGAACAGCTAAACGCTGACCCCAAACCATTCGAACACTGGAGGACATCATGAAACTCGCACACGCCGTGCTGGCCGCAGCCGCCGCCCTCACCCTGGTTCAACTCACCGGCTGCGCGGTCGCCCGCGACCAACAGTCCGTGGGCTCCTATATCGACGATGCCGCCCTCACGACCCGCGTGAAGGCTCGCATGGCCGAAGACAAGACCGTCAGCGCCACCTCCATCAGCGTGGAAACGCTCAAGGGCACGGTGCAGCTTTCGGGCTTCGCCAAGTCGGCTGAAGAGCGCTCGGCTGCCGAGCGCCTGGCCCGGTCCACTCCGGGTGTGCAGGCGGTTCGCAACGACATCCTGGTGCGCTGAACCCCACCCCGCCCCGAGCGATGTAGGACGCCGCCTACAGACGCAAAGGGCCTTTTCAACGACGCTCGACGGGGCGCACGACGCAGCGATGCATCGGCGCCCCGGCTTCGTTTTTCACACACCACACCATGCCTGCGCTGAAAACCTTCATCGTCGAAGACAACAAAGTCATCTACGAGAACCTGGTGTCCACGCTGCAGGAACTCGCCGACGTCGAGGTGGTCGGGCACGCCGTCGACGAATACAGTGCTGTGCGCTGGCTGCGCAGCGAGGGCGCCTCGCTGGATCTGCTGATCGTCGATATATTCCTGATGTCCGGCTCGGGTCTGGGTGTGCTCAAGGCGGTGCAGGATGGACACCTGCCGGCCAGGACTGTGGTGCTCACCAACTACGCGACCGCCGACATCCGCAAACGCTGCGCTGTGCTGGGGGCCGACCGGGTGTTCGACAAGTCGTGTGAACTTGACGACCTCATTACCTACTGCGCCCGGGTGTCGGACGGCTCGGCCACGCGGCCGGGTGAGCTGCGTTAGAAACTGAAAACAACAAGGCTTGCGCCAGGCGCAGCCACCGGGAGCCGGGATGATCAAGTCGTCGATCGAGCGCGTGGCGCGCACGCGGTACGTGATGCCGGTGGTGCTGGCCCTGGCGGTGGTGGCCGTGGTGGTCATCGAAGGCGCGTTCCAGCACTCACGCTCCACGCTGGCACAGGGCATCGCGCTGACCGATGCACGGCTTCAGGCGGGGCGCGTCTTGCAAAACCTCACCGATGCTGAACTGGCGGCCCGTGCCTTCCTCATCAACGGACAGGCGGCTGACCGCGACGCCTATCGCGAATCCATCACCCACCTGGCCGAAGCGCAACGCGGTGCTTTCCAGCTGATCGCCGATGTGGACCCCCAGCGCACCGTGTCGGTGGAGGCCGTGCGCATGCGCATCCAGGCGCGCGTGAGCGCGATGGAGGAATGGATGGACACGGCCGAGCGAGGCCGGCGCACCCAGGCCCGCCTGATGGCCAGCAGCGACCGCGGCCGCACCAGCTACGCCGAGTTGCGCAGCGAGTTCGATCTGGTGCTGGGGCGCGCGGCCGCGCTGCAGGACCGTGCGCGCGGATCGCTCCTCGACGCCATCATGATCAACCGGGTGGCACTGCACGTGCTGGTGCTGATGTCGGTCCTGGGTCTGGTGCTGTTCACCCGTCAGCTGCGCTACAGCGACGCCCAGAAGGCGCGCGAGAGCGAATACCTCGCATCCCAGGTGGCCGTGCGCACCGCCGAGCTGCGCGAACTGGCCGGCCACCTGGTCAGCACCCGCGAAGACGAGCGCGGCCGGCTGGCGCGCGAACTGCATGACGAGCTGGGCGGCCTGTTCACCGCCATGAAGCTTGAGCTCGCGCGTCTGCGCCGGGTGGCCGACATGCCCACAACCGCGCTGGAGCGCATGAGCGGCATCGAACAACGCCTGAACGAAGGCATTGCCGTGAAGCGCCGCATCATCGAAAACCTGCGGCCGTCGTCGCTCGACCAGCTGGGTCTGTCCTCAGCGCTGGAGGTGCTGTGCCAGGAAGTGGCCAGCAGCCTGGGTATTCCCATCACCGCCCAGCTGGAGACGGTGAGCCTGGACAAGGAATGCGAACTCACCGTCTTCCGCCTGGTGCAGGAGTCGCTCACCAACATCAGCAAGTACGCGCGCGCCCGGCAGGTGACGGTGGAGCTGGAGGGCAAGGGCGACTGGGTGCGGGTGAGCGTGCTGGACAACGGCTGCGGATTTCATACCCACAGCGTGCCTGCCCGCCACCACGGCCTGATCGGCATGCGGGTGCGCGTGGAGTCCCACGGCGGCCACCTCACCATCACCAGCAGCCCCGGGCAGGGCACGCACATCGTCGCGGAGCTGCCTTGCAGGGCGCAAACCGAGGGGGATTCGTGCGAGCCGGAGGTGCCGGTGCTGAGCTAAGCTCGTTGCATCCCTTGATGCACCTGACCAGCCCGCCGTCCATGCCCTCGCCGATCGCCGTCATTGATTTTGAAACCACCGGCATCTCGCCATCCATGGGCGACCGAGCCACCGAGGTGGCCATCGTCATCACCGAACAAGGCCGGGTGGTGGACCGTTTTCAGAGCCTCATGAACGCAGGGGTTCGCATCCCGTCGTTCATCACGCAACTCACCGGCATCACCAACGACATGGTGGCCTGCGCTCCGCCAGCCACCACCGTGATGCGCGACGCGGCGCGTTTCGTGGGGGAGGTGCCCCTGGTCGCGCACAACGCGTCTTTTGACCGCCGCTACTGGCAGGCCGAGCTGGCGCTGGCCGGAGAGCCTGCGTCACACGCCTTTGCCTGCACGGTGTTGCTCTCGCGCCGGCTCTATCCGCAGGCGCCCAGCCACAAGCTGGGCTCGCTGGTGGACTATTTCCGCCTGCCGCGCACGGGCCAGGCCCACCGCGCCCTGGCCGACGCCGAAATGGCTGCCGAATTGCTGGCGCGCATCCAGCACGACCTGCGTACCCAACACGGCGTCGGTCGGCCGGACCATGGCTTCCTGATGGGATTGCAACGGTGCGCGCGCAATCAGCTGCCGCGCTTTTTCAGCGCACAACGATCCTCTGTGACGGTCAGTTGACGCGCACCTTGAACTGCACGATCACCGCACCGTCCACGTTCTTGATCGAAGGGATCAAGCCAACGTTGACGCCGAAGCGCCGCCCCTCGTAGGTGGCCATGGGCAAGGCCGCAAAGAAATTGCCGCCGCGGTTCATGGCCGGGTAGCCATTCATCAAACCGACCGCTGCACCGATCTTGAACGCTCCCATGGTCCACGGTTGCCAGTTCACGGCAGCGTACGTCGTGTTCTTGCGCACGCTGTTGTAGTAGCTGCCGGCCATGAACGAGATCTCGGGGCTGGTGCGGTACTCGAGCCCCAAGCCCAGGTTGTTTTCGTTGTGACCAGTGCTGCGCTGCAAGTGGCGCGAAAAGCCGCCCACGTTCAGCCAGAGCTGGGAACGGGACACAGGCTCCAGCTCCAGCGTGGTGGCCGTCGACTCGGCAGAGGCCGCGGGTGCGGCGATGCTGAGCACGGCCAACATGGCGCAGGCGATAGGGGTTTTGTTCATGGAGACCTTTCCGTCATTGCGCTGACAAAGGCGCGTGTTAGTTGTTTCGGCCGTCGCCCCGCGCTTCTTGAATCCGGCAAGCCGCAAAATGGGAGCCCAATGCCACGCAATTGCGGCCTTTGCCGCTCTTCCTCTTTTCCCGTCCTCCTGTCTTCATGAAAACCCACGCCACACCACCCACCACGCTGGACACCACCCGCATCGACGACCTGCGCATCGGTGCGGTGCGTCCGCTGATCACGCCCGCCCTGCTGCAGGAATGGCAGCCCGCCGTGGAGGCCGCCCAGGCCCTGGTGCAGCACAGCCGGGAGGCCATCTCCCGCGTGCTGCACGGACATGACGACCGCCTGGTGGTTGTGGTCGGGCCGTGCTCCATCCACGACCACGCACAGGCCATCGACTACGCCCGCCTGCTCAAGGAACAGGCCGACGCACTGCAGGAGGACTTGATGGTGGTGATGCGCGTGTACTTTGAGAAGCCGCGCACCACCGTAGGCTGGAAGGGCTATATCAACGACCCGCACCTGGACGGCAGCTTCGCGATCAACGAAGGACTGGAGATGGCGCGCGCGCTGTTGCTCGACGTGCTAGCGCTGGGCCTGCCAGTGGGCGCCGAGTTCCTCGATCTGCTGAGCCCGCAGTTCATCAGCGACCTGGTGAGCTGGGGCGCGATCGGCGCGCGCACCACCGAGAGCCAGAGCCACCGCCAGCTGGCCAGTGGCCTGAGCTGCCCGGTGGGTTTCAAGAACGGCACCGATGGCGGCGTGAAGGTCGCGTCCGACGCGATCCAGGCGGCGCACGCCTCGCACGCCTTCATGGGCATGACCAAGATGGGACAGGCCGCGATCTTCGAGACGCGCGGCAACGACGACTGCCACGTGATCCTGCGCGGCGGCGCGCAGCCCAACTACAGCGCAGGCGACGTCAACGCGGCCTGCGCGCTGCTGAAAAAGGCGGGCCTGCGCGAACAGGTGATGGTGGACGTGTCACACGCCAACAGCAGCAAGCAGCACCGCAGGCAGATCGAGGTGGCCGCCGACGTGGCCGCGCAGGTGGCAGCGGGCGACAGCCGCATCATGGGCGTGATGATCGAGAGCCACCTGCACGAGGGCCGGCAGGACATCGTGCCCGGCCAGCCGCTTGCCACCGGCGTGAGCGTGACCGATGCCTGCATCTCTTTCGAGCAGACGGTGCCGGTGCTGCAAGGCCTGGCAGCCGCTGTGCGCGCGCGGCGCTTGCACAGTCCAGCGCCATGAACCTGCCCTGGCGCGGCCCGCCGGCCATCAACCTGGCGCTGCAAGGCGGTGGCGCGCACGGCGCCTTCACCTGGGGCGTGCTCGACGCCCTGCTGGAAGACGGGCGCCTGCGCTTCGATGGCGTGAGCGGCACCAGCGCAGGCGCCATGAACGCCGTGATGTTGGCGCAAGGCCTGATGACGGGCGGTCGGGAGGGTGCGCGCACCGCCCTGCGCGAGTTCTGGAGTGCCGTTGCAGCCAGCATGCCGTTCGAAGTGGCGCGACCCACCGCCGACGGCAAGGACATGCGGCTGGCGCCGGCGATGCAGCTGATGCTGCAATGGACGCACTATTTCTCACCCGAACAGCTCAACCCGTTCGACCTCAACCCGCTGCGCAAGATCCTCTCAAGCCAGGTGGATTTCGAGCGGCTTCGCACACAGAGCCCGGTGAAACTGTTCGTGGCGGCCACCAACGTCAACACCGGCAAGCTCAGGCTGTTTCGCGCAGGCGAACTCACACCCGATGCGGTGCTGGCTTCGGCCTGTCTGCCCACCATGCACCGCGGCGTGGTCATCGATGGAGAAACCTATTGGGATGGGGGCTATGCGGCAAATCCGGCGGTGTTTCCGCTGTTCCACGAGTGCCACGCGCGAGACATCATGCTGGTGATGCTGGCGCCACTCAAACACAGCGCCACGCCGCAGTCGGCGGTGGACATCAAGAGCCGGATGATGGAGCTGGCGTTCAACGCCACGTTCCTGCGTGAGATGCGCATGTTTGCCCACCTGCGCGAGCGCGCGGCGCGCAGCTCATGGTGGCAGCGCGGCGAGCTCGACCGGCGCCTGGCCGGCACGCATTTCCATGTGATTGAAGCCAGCGAAGTGCTGGGTGCGCTCAGCGCCGAGAGCAAGGCCGCGGCGAACATGCGCTTCTTCGAGATGCTGTTCGCGCTGGGCCGTGAGCACGGCAGCGCGTGGCTGTCGGTGCACCACGCCGACGTGGGCCAACGCAGCAGCGTCGACCTCGAAGCCCTGTTCTATTGAAGGCTCAGCGCGGCTTGCGCGGCACCATCGGGCCGCGGCCTTCGATGTGGCGGAAGTTGATGCGGCCCTTGGTCAGGTCGTAGGGCGAGAGCTCGAGAGAGACACGGTCACCCGCGAGGATGCGGATGTGGTTCTTCTTCATCTTGCCGGCGGAATAGGCGATCAGCTGGTGACCGTTGTCCAGCGTCACGCGAAAGCGCGTGTCGGGCAGCACCTCGTTGACGATGCCCATCATGTCGATCAGTTCTTCTTTGGCCATGGTGTTTCCTTTGCTTGAAGTGTACGGGTCAGTTCGGGCGGGCCGCCAGACGGGTGGTGTCGTGCACCCAGTCGATGCCCTGCGCCAGGCCGTAGTCGGCCGCGGCGGCGTGTGTGGGGAAGGCGCTGTCAAAACGCATCACACGGGCGGTCGAGGCACTGCCGACGCCGCTGGCGATGGACACCTGGGCGGCGAACTGGCCGCAGGGCAAAGGGCGCGGCAAAGCCGCAATGCGGTACTTGCCCAAGGTGAGGGGAGAGGGATTCGTGCTTGGAATCGTGGAAATCGTGTGAATCATCAAAAACATCGGTGGGTCGGGGCGCGCGGCATTCGCCGCAGCGTCGGAAAGACCCGAATCAAAAATCAAAAACCATTGGCAGCCCCAGCGCCGGGGTGTCTCACCACTTGATCCGGCCGTCGGTCGTTGCGGGAAGCAAATGACCAAGACCAGCGCACGAACCACGGCAGGGGTTCAGGCAAAGCAGGGAGGGAAAGGCCACGGTGCTGTGAGAAAGCGGGGTGGCGCACCTTGGAGGGGCTGGACCAGCAGCCCCTCTGCCGGGGGCGGTGCGCTTGGGCTGTGGGCCCGGGCGCGGCTGGTCGCTCAAGGCGACCGCGCATGATAACACGGAGCGAGAAATGCTGCTGGGCCTGAAATCCGCGGTTCAGGGGCAACACGCTGTTGCTAGAGCCCATCCCCGGCATCACGCCCCCGGCTGCTGCGCCAGATCGCGCGCACCAGCCAGAGCCCGCCGAGTACGGCACCCAGAAAACCCAGGAAACCAAAGGCGGGCAGGCCGAACAGGGTGGGTCCGCCCTGGACTGTCATGACAATGGATGCCCCGATGATGAGCGCCGAGATCACCAGGGCCATGGCCAGGCGATTCGCGGCGCGGTCGATCTGGTCGCCCACGCGCTTGAGGTGGACCAGCTCGATGCCCACGTGCACCCGGCCGCGCCGGGCGCTGCGCAGCAGGCGCGAGAGGTCGTGGGGCAACTGCTCGATCAGACTCAGTGTGCGGCGCAGCGTCTGCCAGGCCCGGCTGCCCATGGCCTTGGGCCGGTAGCGCGCGCGCACCATCTCGCGCAGCAGGGGCAAGGCCTCGGTGGCCATGTGAAAGTCCGGGTCCAGGCCACGGCCCATGCCCTCCAGCGTGATGAAGGCCTTGATCAACAGGGCGAGATCGGGCGGCAGCGCCAGATGGTGTTCGCGCAAGATGGCCGTCACGTCCGCCAGCATCTGGCCCAGGCTGAGTTGCGACAGGGGCACGCCTTGGTATTGGTCTACAAAGGCCTCGATCTCGGTCTCGAGCACGGCAAGGTCGATGCCGTGTTCGTCGCCGGTCCAGTCGATCAGAACGTCCGACACGCCCCGCGGGTCGTGCCCCACGAGGCCCAGCAGCAATTGCAGCAGTTCCTCGCGGCGGCGCTGCGAGAGCCGCCCGACCATGCCGAAGTCGATGAAGGCGATGCGGTTGCCGCTCAGGTAGAACACATTGCCAGGGTGCGGGTCGGCATGGAAGACGCCGTCCTGCACGATCATCTTGAGCACGGCCTGGGCACCTCGCCGCGCCAGCAGCTGGCGATCAAAGCCTTGCTCATCCAGTTGTTGCAGCGCATCGCCCGGCACGCCAGCCACAAAATCCTGCACGTTGACGCGGGCGCTGGTATGGGCCCAGTGCATGCGCGGCACCACGATCCAGGGCAGGGCCGCCATGTTGGCGCCGATGCGCTCGGCGCTGCGGCATTCCGTGGCCAGGTCGAGCTCGCGCTTGAGCGAGCGCGCGAGCTCTCGCACCAGTTGCTGCGGACGGTAAGGCTTGAGCGCGGGCAGTTGCACTTCGGCCAGGGCGGCCAGGCGGGCCAGCAAGCGCAGGTCGGCGTCGATGGTTTCGGTGATGCCGGGTCGGCGGATCTTGACGACGACTTCCGTGCCGTCGTGCAATTGCGCGCGGTGCACTTGCGCGATGGAAGCGGCGGCCAACGGTTCGGTGTCGAAGCGGGCAAACACCGTCTCGGGATCGCCGCCCAGGTCTTCACGCAACTGGGGGCGCAGGAGCTCCAGCGGCACGGCGGGCACGCGGCTGTGCAGCTTCTCGAACTCGGCGATCCACTCGGGACCGAACAGGTCGGCCCGGCCCGCGAAGATCTGGCCCAGTTTCACGAACGCAGGGCCAAGCTCTTCGAGCGCCAGACGAACCTGCACCGGGGGTGCCAGACGGGCGAGATCGGCCGCGTGGTCCCACTTCAGCGCGTGTCCGGCACGCTCGAGCGAGTCGGCCAGGCCAAGGCGGCGAACACTGTCGCCGAACCCATGGCGGATGAGAACGCCCAGGATGGTGTTGAGTCGGCCCATGTCGCGGGCCGCGCCCAGCGTTTCGATCAGCATCAATGATCATAAACACCACCTCAAGTGAAGCGGCAAACGATCCGGCTCCGGGCCGCCCCAAGCCGGATCAGCCCCCCTGGGGCGCAGCGGGGGAGCGTGGGGGCCTTACTTGCGGTCGGGCAGTTCGATCTTGACTTCGAGCACGTCCAGGTTGTCCTGGCGGTCGAGCTGGACCTTGATGTCGTCCGGGTTGATCTTGATGTATTTGCTGATCACGGCGACCAGCTCACGCTGCAGCGCAGGCAAATAATCGGGCTCGGAGGCGCTGCGGCCATTGCGCTCGTGCGCCAGGATGATCTGCAGCCGCTCCTTGGCCACGCTGGCGGTTTTTTTCTTCTCGCCGAGCAGAAAGGAAAAGATCGACATGCGTCATTTCCCCCCGAACAGGCGTTTGAAGAAGCCGGCGTTTTTGGCCTCGATGAAGCGCAGCGGCTTGTCGGCGCCCAGGAAACGGTCGATCACGTCGCTGTAGGCCTCGGCCACGTCGGTGCCTTTGAGGTGGATGGCCGGTGTGCCCTGGTTGGAGGCGGTCAGCACGTTTTCGCTCTCCGGAATCACGCCGATGAGCTTGATGCGCAGGATGTCCTGGATGTCTTCGAGCGAGAGCATCTGGCCATCGGCCACGCGGGTGGGGTTGTAGCGCGTGATCAGCAGGTGTTCCTTGATGGGTTCCTTGCCGTCGATGGCGCGCTGGGTCTTGCTGCCCAGCATGCCCAGGATGCGGTCGGAATCGCGCACGCTGGAGACTTCGGGGTTGGTCACGATCAGCGCTTCGTCGGCGTAGTGCATGGCCATGAGCGCACCGGTTTCGATGCCGGCGGGCGAGTCGCACACGATGTACTCGAAGCCCATGGCGGCGAGGTCGGTCAGCACCTTGTGCACGCCCTCCTGGCTCAGCGCGTCCTTGTCGCGCGTCTGGCTGGCGGCCAGCACGAACAGGTTGTCGCACTGCTTG
>JAZKHJ010000060.1:0-21097 GCA_040385485.1 Pseudomonadota bacterium
TGGTCGTGACCACCTGGCCCACCACCTGACCACCGCGCACGGCGATCTCGGCCGCGCTGGCGGCCAGCTGGTTGGCCTGGCGCGCCGCATCGGCGCTCTGGCGCACCGTGCTGGTGAGCTGCTCCATGGAGGCCGCCGTCTCTTCCAGGTTGCTCGCCGCCTGCTCCGTGCGTGCGCTCAGGTCCTGGTTGCCCGAGGCAATCTCGTAAGAAGCGGTGTTGATGCTGTCGGTGGCGCTGCGCACCTGGCCCACCGTCTGGATCAGCGAGGTCTTCATCGCCCCCAGCGCATTGAGCAAATCTCCCAGCTCGTCCTTGCGGGTGGTCTGCACGTGACCATTCAGATCACCAGCGGCCACCGCCGTGGCGATGCCCACGGCTTCGCGCAATGGGGTCGTCACTGACAGGGTGATGCGCCAGGCGACCAGGCTGGCCAGTAGAACCGACAGCGCGGCCAAGACCAGCATGATCGTTTCCTGACGGGCAATCGTTTCATTGGAGGCGGCCACGGCTTCATTGACCAGCTCCCGCTGGAACTTCTGCAATTCCGACATGTTGTCGGTGTAGCGGTTGGCCGCCGGCAGCAGGGCCGCATCCAGCTGTCGCATGGCTTCTGCGATTTCGCCGCTCTTGAGTGCTGCGAAATAGGCTTTGCGCACGGCAATGTACTCAGTGCGGCTGTTGGAGATGTCCTTGAGAAGGGCTTTGCCCTTGTCGCTGCTGATCTCTTCGTCCAGCGTCTTTTGCAGCACGTTGATGCGCTCGGTGGTCTGCGCGATCAAGGGCTTGAAGTAGATGTCCACCTCGGGGTTGTCCCCCGACTTGGCCATCGCGAGCACACGGTTGATGTTCAGGCGCGTGCTCGCGAGCCATTCGTCCATGACAGCAGAGCGGTGCTCCATCACCAGCACCCGGTCGGTCGCTTGTTGCGCGGATTGCAGGCTCGTCCAGGCCAGGGCGGTGAGTGCGACCAGCAGCACGAGAACGCTGGCAAAGCCCAGCGTCAAGCGGTGGCCGATCTTGAGTCGGTTGAACATGGTGTGTCTCCGAAAAGGGGGTAAAGGCAGGCGCTTGGGCGCTTACTGCAGGGACTGGGTGGTGTCCATCAGGCCCATGTCCGTGCTCGACATGAGGGCTTCGATGTCCATCAGGATCAACATGCGCTCGCCCACACTGGCGATGCCGGTGATGAAGCTGGTGTCCACGTTGGTGTTCATCTCGGGTGCGGGCTTGATCAGCTCGCCGGCGAGTTCCAGCACGTCGGCGACGGCATCAACCACCGCGCCGACGACGCGGCCGCGCACGTTGAGCACGATCACGACCGTGAAACCGTTGTATTCCACCTTGTCGCAACCCAGCTTGATGCGCAGATCCACCACCGGCACGATGACGCCGCGCAGGTTGACCACGCCCTTGATGAACGAGGGAGCGTTCGCAATGCGGGTGGGCTCTTCGTAGGAGCGGATCTCCTGCACGCGCAGGATGTCGATGCCATATTCCTCTCCGCCCAGGCGGAAGGTCAGGAATTCGGCGCTGGCCTTCTGTGCGGCTGCTGCGCGGGCGCTGTCGTGGCGGGCGATGTGGCTGGCTTCGTTGCGCATGTCCATGGAATGGGTCCTCGGTTTTTCGGGTTGGTCCATGGAATATCGGCCAGCCCGGCGCAGGCTGAAGTCGGAAAAAAGCGGACAAAGCCTGTCCATTCCCGCCGCTTGCGCACGTGGCCAGTACTTAAGTGCACAAAACCCCCTCGCAGTGAGCCCATGGACTGTTTGTCTCGAACGTGTCGGCGGGGCACGACCTCCTCTGATAACTTGTGCCCATGCAAATGAACCGCCCCCACCCCGAGCACCTGTCCCCCACACAGGCCATCAACAGCGACCACGCGGCCATTGTTTCTTTTGCACAGGCACATGCGCTGGGCAGCAGCGCGCGTGAGCGGGCGGTGTCGATCTACCGCGCCGTGCGCGATCAGGTGCGCTACGACCCCTACCGCATCGACCTCTCCGACCACGGCATGGCCGCCAGCACCGTGCTGGCGCAAGGCTTCGGCTGGTGCGTGCCCAAGGCGGTGCTTCTGGCGGCGGTGGCGCGCGCTGCGGGCATCCCCGCGCGCCTGGGTTTTGCCGATGTGAAAAATCACCTGTCCACCGAAAAGCTGCGCCAGACCATGCAGACCGATGTGTTCGTCTGGCACGGATACACCGAGCTGTGGATCGACGACGCATGGCGCAAGGCCACGCCGGCGTTCAACCTCGAGCTGTGCGAGAAGTTCGGCTTGCTGCCGCTGGAGTTCGACGGCGTGCACGATTCGCTCTACCACGCGTTCGACCGCGCAGGCCGCCAGCACATGGAGTATGTGAACGAACGCGGCAGCTTCGACGACCTGCCGCTGGCGCAGATCAGGGCCGTGTTCGCCGAGGTTTACCCGACCATGAATGCGGGCAACCCGATCAGCGGTGACTTTGCGGCGGACGCAGCGCGCGAAACGTCCCGCAACTGAAAGGGTCAGGTCGTGAAACGGAACACTGCCGTGCTGGCCATCAGGTTGGGCCAGCGGTGCACCTCTTCCCCTTCGTGCAAACCGAAGCTCTTCTCGATGGTCAGGCCGTTGCGCCGCGCCAGCACCTCGAAGTCGGCATGCGTGCCCACGCGGATGTTGGGCGTGTCGTACCACTGAAAGGGCAGGCGCTTGGTCACCGGCATGCGGCCCTGCACCACGGCCAGCCGATTGGGCCAGTGGGCGAAATTGGGGAACGCCACCACGCCAATGCGGCCCACGCGCGCGGTCTCGCGCAACATGGTCTCGGCGTTGCGCAGGTGTTGCAGCGTGTCGATCTGCAGCACCACGTCAAAGGCGTTGTCACCAAAGGTGCTCAGGCCGTCTTCCAGGTTGAGTTGCAGCACATTGACACCGCGGCGCACGCAGGCCAGCACCTTGGCGTCGTCGATCTCCACACCGTAGCCACCGCAGCCGCGCGTGGCCTGCAGATGGGCCAGCATGGCACCGTCGCCACAGCCCAGGTCGAGCACGCGTGAACCGGGTGGAACGAGCCGGGCAATGCTCTCCATCAAGCGGGTATCGCTCATCACAGTCCCCCGGCGATGGTTTGGTCGAAATAGGCGCGCACCGCGTTGAGGTAACGCGGGTCGTCGAGCAGGAAGGCGTCGTGCCCGTGCGGCGCGTCGATCTCGGCGTAACTCACGTCGCGCCGGTTTTCCAGCAGCGCCTTGACAATCTCGCGGCTGCGCTTGGGCGAGAACCGCCAGTCGGTGGTGAAGCTCACCAGCAGAAATTTGGCCCGGGCTTTGGCGAGCGCGACGCTCAGGTTGCCGCCGTGCTCGCGCGCCGGGTCGAAGTAGTCGAGCGCGCGGGTGATGAGCAGGTAGGTGTTTGCATCGAAGTACTCACTGAACTTGTCGCCCTGGTAGCGCAAGTAGCTCTCGATCTGGAACTCCACTTCCTGCGTGGTGTAGCGGTAGGCGTCTACAAAAGCCGCGCGATCCGGCGCCGGGACGTCCCAAGCCGGATCAGCCCCCTCGGGGGGCAGCGAACCACGCGCAGCGGGGAGCGTGGGGGCGGACAGCTCGCGCCCGAACTTCTCGTTCATCACGTCGTCGCTGAGGTAGGTGATGTGCCCGATCATGCGGGCGATGCGCAGGCCTCGCCGGGGCAGGGTGCCGTGCTTGAGGTAGTGTCCGCCGTGGAAATCGGGGTCGGTCACGATGGCGCGCCGCGCCACCTCGTTGAATGCGATGTTTTCGGCCGTGAGGTTGGGCGCACTGGCCACCACCACCGCATGGCGCACACGATCCGGGTACTGCAGCGTCCAGGCCAGCGTCTGCATGCCGCCCAGGCTCCCGCCCATCACGGCCGCCAGGGTCTGTATTCCCATGGCATCGAGCAGGCGAGCCTGCGCGTCCACCCAGTCTTCCACCGTCACCACCGGGAAATCCGCGCCCCAGGGCGCCCCGGTGGCCGGGTTGGTGTGCGTGGGGCCGGTGGAGCCGAAACACGAGCCCAGGTTGTTGACACCGATCACGAAAAAGCGGTCCGTGTCCACCGGCTTGCCGGGTCCGATCATGTTGTCCCACCAGCCCTCGCTGCGCGCGATCGGCCGGCCCTGTCCGTCGGCATGCCAGCCCGCCACATGGTGCGAAGCATTGAGGGCATGGCAGATGAGCACCGCGTTGGAGCGCTCTGCATTGAGCGTGCCGTAGGTTTCCACCACCAGCTCGTAGGCGGGCAAGGCAGCGCCACTGCGCAGCGGTAGTGGCTCGGTGAACCGGAACGTTTGGGGCGTGACGATCAAGCTGGTGTCCTGTGGGCGGTGCGCGCCCGAAAAAAATCCCGATGCCGCCAAGAGCGAGACCGGGATGCTGGACCAGTAGTCTCTTCTTTAGCGGCATTTTTAAAGCGCCCGCAATTCGGATCAAATCGGCGCTGTGAGCGCGGAGTATAGATTGAAGCTTTGTCCCGGTGCGAGCCGGGGACAGGGCACACGCCACGTCCTGGGCCATAAAAGCGGTGTTGTAAAGCCGCGTCGACGTCAATGGGGGCCGGGGCGTCCTGAAAAATAGTTACTGTTTGCGCGACATTGGGCGCATAATCCTCTGGCGAGCGTCCAAGACGCTCGTTTTGACAAGTGATCGGTCGGTTTCGCGTGCTACAGGTTTTTGTGTGCTAACGGGGCTCCATCGCTATTTTTCTCAGTGTTCTTAGGAGTCCCGACCATGGGCAACAAACTGTACGTTGGCAATCTGCCATACACCGTTCGCGACGAAGACCTCCAACAAGCGTTCGGCGCTTACGGCTCGGTCAACAGCGCCAAAGTCATGATGGAGCGCGATACCGGTCGTTCCAAAGGTTTCGGCTTTGTCGAAATGGGCAACGATGCCGAAGCTCAAGCCGCTGTTGAAGGCATGAACGGCCAGTCCCTGGGCGGTCGCAGCCTGGTGGTGAACGAAGCCCGTCCGATGGAAGCCCGTCCTCCCCGCACGGGTGGCGGCGGCTTCGGCGGCGGCCGCAGTGGCGGTGGCGGCTTTGGTGGTGGCGGCGGCAGCGACGGCGGCTTCCGCAGCCCCTACGGTGGTGGCGGCGGTGGCGGTGGCCGTCGTGAAGGTGGCGGCGGCGGCGGTGGCCGTGGCGGCTACTGATAATCCCCGGTCAGCTTGATTCAGCAAACCTTCGGGTTTCCTGATCAGCGCCCAAGAAAAAGCCCTGCGGCATGGCCCCAGGGCTTTTTTCATGGGCGCTTCAAAAGCCGTCGGATCAAGCTCCGCTCTGGGCTTCGCCCTGCCTGTGCTTGCGTGCCCGCCCTGACAAGACCCGATCGAACAACGCGTTGGGCAGCAGCCGCAGCAATTTGGCCACCACGCCCATCTGCCACGGAATCACGCGGTAGCTCACGCCGGCCACGATGGTGTCAAAAGCGCGGTCGGCAAATACCTCGGGGCTCAACAAGAATGGCATGGCGTAGCGGTTTTCGCGGGTCAGCGGTGTGTCCACGTAACCGGGTACCACGGTCACGACCGCCACGCCGCTGCCGCGCAACTCCCCGCGCAGGCTCTCGCAGTACGCCACCACAGCGGCCTTGCTGGCGCAATAGGCCCCGTGCCCCGGCAACCCCCGAATGGCCGCCACGCTGGCAATGCCTACCAAAGCACCACTGCCGCGAGCCGCCATGGCCGCCACAAACGGGTGGAAGGTAGCGGCCATGCCGGTGTTGTTCAGTGCAAAGGTGCGGGCCATGACGTCCAGGTCGTCCCGCTGAGTAGTGTCCATGCCGATGCTCACGCCTGCATTGGCGACAACGACGTCAGGAACGCCCTGGGTCTCAAGGCACGCAAGCCCAACGGCCACGATGCTGTCGATGTCGGACACGTCGGCGCCGTACACACGGCAACGATCGGCATCCCATCCGTTGGCGTCGGCAAAGGCTTGCATCTCGGCGGTGCGCCGTGCCACCAATGCAAGCCGGTAACCACCGCGGGCAAATCGGGCGGCCAACGCCTGCCCGATGCCACTGGATGCGCCGGTTATGAAGGCGAGCGGGGCTGCTGAGTTGTCTGATGGCATGGTCATGGTGGGGCGAGCGTTCAGCGGGGCATCAGTTGGACTTTCACCCGGCCTTTGAAATCGGCCACACCGGCGTCACCCCGATAGTCGAGCGTGTCCGCCACCAGCCGGTCGGTGCCACGCAGCAACACCACGGGTTTGTCGGAAACGACACGCTCCGGGTCGACGAAAACCTTGAGGTATTCGCCTTGGAATTCGAGTCGGGGCAAGGCTTCACCATTCGCTCCGACAGCGGCTTCGCGCACCACCACCGCATTGCCTTCAAGGATGAACTGGCTGTTGTCGGCGTTGGTGGTCACCAGCTTCGCGCTTGCCACCGTGGGCCGGCCTTCGGGGCCGATGTTGCGGATGCGCGCGTTGTCGATCTCGATGCGGTCGTCGTCGGGGTGGTGGCGCGCCTCGTCGCCCACCACTTCGGACTTGAGCGCGCCGGTGAGGTCGAACGCCTTGACCGAGAAGCCGCGCATGAAGTAGTCGGGTTCGCTGCTCACGGGGCGCACGGCTTGGGGCTCTTCGGGCGTGGGGGTGGCGCGCAATAGCCAGTACGAGGCCAGCGCGAGCAGGCCCATGAGCAATACGGGCAGGTAGATGGAGATGCGGTCCAGGAATTTGGGCTTGCGCCGAGGAGGCCGGGCCGCCGGCTCGGTGAGGTCGATGGTGTCCAGGAAATCCAGCGGATCGGACGTGCTCATCGGGCAGCAGCCTCCAGTTCGCGGGCATAGACACCGCTGGCCACAAGCAGCAGGTCGCACAGGTCGCGCACGGCGCCGGCGCCCGGCAGCCGGGTGGTGACATGGTGAGCCACGGCCAGCACCTCGACGTGGGCGGTGGACGGCGCGCAGGCCAGGGCAGCACGCCGCAGCATGGGCAGATCGGGCCAGTCGTCGCCCATGGCCGCGGCGGCCGACCAGTTCAGGCCCAGTTCGGCCAGGATCTCTTCGGCCGCCGGGCGCTTGTCTTCGGTGCCAAAACGCGCATGCGCCACCCCCAGCGCCTTCAGGCGCGCACGCAGGGCCGCCGAATCGCGTCCTGTGACCACGGCGGGCGTGATGCCGGCGCGCTGCAGCAGCTTGATGCCGTGACCGTCGAGCGTGTGAAAGCGCTTGAGCGCTTCGCCCGAGTCGCTGAAATACAGACCACCGTCGGTGAGCACACCGTCCACGTCGAAGAACACCACGCGGATGCCCTGCGCCTGCAGCAGCAATTCGGGCGCGAAGTTCAAGGCCGGGCGCAGGGCGGGCAGGGCGTTCATTCAGATCACTTTCGAGCGCATCAGGTCGTTGGCGTTGAGCGCTCCGATGAGTCGGCCATCCTCGTCCACCACCAGCACGCTGGTGATGCGGTTGGCTTCCATCACGTCGGCGGCCTCCACAGCGAGCGCCTCGGCGTGCACGGTGCGTGGGTCGGGGTGCATCACGTCGATCGCGCGCAGGGAACGCAGGTCGGCGCTGCTGCCGCTTTTCTCGATCAGGCGACGCAGATCGCCGTCGGTGAAGATGCCCAGCACGCGGTCGTCGGCATCCACCACAGCGCTCATGCCCAGCCCTTTGGCGCTGATGACGCCCATCAATTCCATCAGGCCGGCCTGGGGGCCGACGCGCGGCACGTCGGCGTCGCTGCGCATGACATCGCCCACGTGCGTAAGCAGCTTGCGCCCCAGCGCGCCACCGGGATGCGACCTGGCAAAGTCGTCGGCCTTGAAG
The DNA here is from genome assembly GCA_040385485.1 of Pseudomonadota bacterium. GTDB lineage: Bacteria > Pseudomonadota > Gammaproteobacteria > Burkholderiales > Burkholderiaceae_C > Hydrogenophaga. Next base: position 7,779 of record JAZKHJ010000060.1, read on the forward strand.
CCGCGCGCGTCGAGCAGGGCCACGGCGAGTGCGTCGCCCATGGCGAGTTGCGCGGTGGTGCTGGCGGTGGGTGCGAGGTTGTGTGGGCAGGCTTCCTTGTCGACCGAGCTGTCGAGCACGGCCAGGGCGTGGCGGCCCAGCGTGGAGTCGGGTCGACCGGTGAGCGCGATCAGGGGAACGCCCATGCGTTTGATGAGCGGCAGGATGGCGGTGAGCTCTTCACTTTCGCCGCTGTTGCTGATGCCCAGCACCACATCGGCCGAGGTGATCATGCCCAGATCGCCATGGCTGGCTTCGGCGGGGTGCACGAACATGGCCGGGGTGCCGGTGGAGGCCAGGGTGGCAGCGATCTTGCGGCCGATGTGGCCGCTCTTGCCCATGCCCATGACCACCACCCGCCCTCGACAGGCCAGCATGCTGGCCACCGCCGTGGCAAAGGAATCGCCCACGCGCAGGGCCATGGCCGTGACGGCCTGGGCTTCGATGCTCAGCGTTTCCTGGGCCATCGCCAGGGCGCGGGCGGCATCAAAGGTTGTGGACAAGGTCATGCGGCTCATTATCGCCGTGGGCCTCGCGGCAGCGCCCCCTGTGGATACACCGCTCGCCGTTAACATGCCTGCATGACCTCTCTCGATCTGGCCCTGCTGTACCTGCTGGCTTCCGTATTGGGGGTGGTCGGTTGCCGGCTGCTTCGGCTGCCGCCGATGCTGGGCTACCTCGTTGTGGGTGTGTTGATCGGACCCAATGCACTGGCACTGACGCAGGACTCCAGCGGCATCCGCTACCTCGCGGAGTTCGGCGTGGTGTTCCTCATGTTCGTCATCGGCCTGGAGTTCAGCCTGCCCAAACTGCGCGCCATGAAGCGGCTGGTGTTCGGGCTGGGGCTGTCGCAGGTGGTGCTCACCGTGCTGATCACCACACTGGCATCGATGGCGCTCACGACGCTTCTGCCCGCATGGTGGGACATCAGCTGGCAAACCGCGCTGGCGCTCGGCGGTGTGATGGCCATGAGCAGCACGGCCATCGTGATCAAGCTGGTGGCAGAGCGGATCGAGCTGGAGTCCGAACATGGCAAACGGGTGCTGGGCATCCTGCTGTTCCAGGATCTGGCGGTGGTGCCCTTGCTGGTGATCATCCCCGCGCTGGCGGCCGAGCCCGAAGACTTGCTGATTGCGCTGGGATGGGCCAGTCTGAAGGCCGTGCTGCTGCTGGGCCTGTTGCTCACGGGCGGGCAAAAGGTGATGCGTTGGTGGCTCACGCTGGTGGCGCGACGCAAGAGCGACGAGCTGTTCATGCTCAACCTCTTGCTCATCACCCTGGGGCTGGCCTGGCTGACCGAACACGCCGGCCTGTCGCTCGCCTTGGGTGCATTCGTGGCGGGCATTCTCATTTCAGAGACGGAGTTCAAGCACCAGGTGGAGACCGACATCCGCCCGTTCCACGACGTCTTGCTCGGCCTGTTCTTCATCACCATCGGCATGATGCTGGACTGGCGCATGGTGTTCGACCGCTGGGAGCTGGTGCTGCTCCTGCTCACGCTCTCGCTGGCATTCAAGCTGGCGCTCATCACCGGGCTCACGCGAGCGTTCGGCGCGCCCATGGGCGTGGCGCTGCGCACCGGTCTGTACCTCGCGCAGGCGGGTGAATTCGGCCTGGTGTTGCTCACGCTGGCGGGCAACAACAACCTGATTCCTCCCGCCCTGTTCAACCCGATCCTGGCGTCCATGGTGCTGTCGATGCTGGCCACGCCGTTCATGATCATGTATGCCAACACCATCGTCACGCGGCTGGTGGGCAGCGACTGGCTGATGCAGTCGGTGCAGATGACCAGCATCGCGCGCAAGGCCATCAACGCCGACAAGCACGTGATCATTTGTGGCTACGGCCGCTGCGGGCAAAACCTCGCGCGCCTGCTCGAAGCCGAGAGCATTCCCTACATGGCGCTTGACCTCGACCCGGACCGTGTCCGCCAGGCCGCAGCCGCCGGCCACTCGGTGGTGTTTGGCGACGCGGCCAGGCTGCAGGCGCTCATGGCGGCCGGTCTGCACCGTGCCAGCGCCGTGGTGATCACGTATCTGGACACGCCCAGTGCGCTCAAGGTGTTGCGCCACACGCACTTGCAAGCGGTGAATGTGCCGGTGGTGGTGCGCACGGTGGACGACGTGGACCTGGAAAAACTGCGCGCGGCCGGTGCCACCGAGGTGGTGCCCGAAGCCATCGAAGCCAGCCTGATGCTGGCCAGCCATGCCTTGGCACTGGTCGGTGTGCCCATGCGCCGCGTGATCCGTGTGGTGCAGGACCAGCGCGACGCCCGCTACAACCTGCTGAAAGGCTACTTTCACGGCGCCGACGACGACGGCGCCGACGAGCTCGATCACGAGCGACTCGGCACGGTCACATTGCCGCCGGCCGGGCGCACCGTGGGCAAGACGCTGGAGAGCCTGGCCCTGCACGCGGTGGGCGTGCGGGTGGTGAGCTTGCGCCACGCCAGCGGCATGCCCGCGCCGCTGACCGACGACACCGTGCTGCAGGGCGGTGACACGCTGGTGATCAGCGGCAAAGCGCCGGCCCTCGCGCTGGCTGAAGACAAGTTGCTGTCGGGCTGAAGCACCATGGGTTCGGGGTTGGTGGAAATTCCCGACCACCAAGTAGGCATTAAGAACAATGAGTACGACGTGCGACCAGTCGGTATGTATGCTCGCGATCTTTCACCACCCGGAGAGCTTTAGATGATGGATCGCCGTTTGTTCCTGGGCGCTGGCGTGGCCGGCGCTTCCGCACTGACGTTTTCGTCCGTGTTCTCGCAAAACACCCCCAACTTCGGCACGCCAACACTGCCGGAACCGGGTTTTCGCAAGATGAAGCTGGGCGCGATGGAGATCATCGCCTTCAACGATGGCGCCCTGCGCCGTCCACTGGGTGAAGAGTTCGTGCGCAATGCACCGCTGGAACAGGTCAAGGCGATGCTGGCGTCGCAGAACCTCTCCCCCGACTACGTGGACATCCCGTTCACCCCCTACCTCATCGTGAGTGGCAACACCAGGTTCCTGATCGACACCGGCTTCGCCGACAACGGACCACCCACCACCGGGCGACTGGCAGCCAACATGGCGGCTGCAGGCTACAGGCCGGAAGACATCGACCACGTCATCATCAGCCACTTCCACGGCGACCACATCAACGGCCTGGTCAAGAAAGACGGCTCGCTGATGTTCCCCAAGGCCAAGGTGCACGTGCCCAATCCGGAGATGGCTTTCTGGATGGATGAAGCCAAGATGGCCGCCGCGCCCCCCGCCGCCCAAGGCGGTTTTCAGAATGCGCGCCGCGTGCTCGGCAAAATCCCGGCCGACCGCCTGGTGCGCTTCGAACCCGGCGCCGAACTGGCCCCGGGCATCCAGTCGTCGGCCGCATTCGGCCACACACCGGGCATGGCCGTGTTCACCTTGCGTTCTGAAGGACAGTCGTTCATGTATACCGCCGATGTGACCAATGTGCCTTCCCTGTTCGCGCGCAGCCCCGACTGGGCCGTGGCGTTCGACATGGATGCCGAAATGGCCCGCCAGACGCGTCGCCGCATCTTCGACACGCTGGTGAAGGACAAGATGGCCATGGGTGGTTTCCACTTCCCGTTCCCGGCCCTCGGCACGCTGGAGGCATCCGGCAACGGTTACCAGTTCAAACCCATGGCCTGATCGGGTCGCCATGGTCTCCACCCCGGCCTTCGCGCCGGGGTTTTTTTTGGCCCCGGTCAATAATGAGCGCCTTCCTCAAGCTTCGACTCCGATGGACACCTCAGCCTTCCTCAAAGCCCACATCCGCACGGTGCCCGACTGGCCCGCGCCCGGCGTGCAGTTCCGCGACATCACGCCGCTGCTGCAAGACCCAAAGGTGTTTCGTGTGCTGATCGACGCCTTCGTGCACCGCTACATGGACCCGGCCCTCAAGCCCACCGTGGTGGCCGGACTCGACGCTCGGGGCTTCATCATCGGATCGGTGCTGGCCTATGAGCTGGGCGTGGGCTTCGTGCCCATCCGCAAGAAAGGCAAGCTGCCATTCACCACGGTCGAGGAAACCTACGAACTGGAATACGGGAGCGCCACGGTGGAACTGCACACCGACGCGGTGAAAGCCGGTGACAAGGTGGTGCTCATCGACGACCTGATTGCCACCGGCGGCACCATGATGGCCGGGCGGCGTCTGCTGGAGAAGCTGGGTGCCGAGGTGATGGAGGGTGCAGCCATCGTGGACCTGCCCGAACTCGGCGGCTCGCAGAAGCTGCGGGAATCGGGTCTGGCGCTGTTCACCCTGGTCGACTTTGCCGGGCATTGAGCCCCATCACCGCCGGGTCAAAGTTTGCCGTGCTGCGTGTCGCTGAGCGCCGCGAAGTCGCTGTGCGATTCGGGAACGGGCAGTTTCGCTTCCTCGGGTGAGGGATACGCGGGTTTGGCTGAGTTCTGAAGCACGGCTCGAAACGCATCCACCTCGTCAGCACCCAAGGCCTGCATCGGCGTGTGCGAGGACTGGATGTTGGGTTTGGGAATGGCCGTGGGATTGAACATCTCGGCGTCCCGCCGGGTCTGAGCGGAAACAGCCGCACGCAACGCCACACCAACCTGATCGTGAGCCGCACGGCGGCGCCAGTACACCGAGCGCACGAGCATGCCGTGGCGAGCCTTGGCGCTTTGCTGAATCCAGTTTTCAATCTCCAGCAAGTACTCGTCGGGCATGCCTTCGGCGGGCAGCGCCAGATCGACCAGCACGAGGAAACAGTCGCCGTTGGCGTCCAGCGTGAGCACCTTGAACTCGTAGCTGGTGGAGAGCACCCCCGCGCGGATGAGCGACTCGCGGACCACGCCAAACAATTGTTCGCGCCGCAGGATGCGACGACCCTTGCGCGGCGAGATCAGCGGCAGCGTGGTCTGGCCGAACGACTTGCGCGCACGCGCCAGCCGACCCTTGCCCGATGCGTTGTTTTTCTTGGCATGGAGCCAGCTCATGAAGGACATGGTCAAAATATGCACAAGGCGTGGTGCTGAAGTGGTCTGAATTGGGACATGAATCTGGTGCTGTCCTGCACAAGTTCCACAAACGCATGACCCGTGATCATCAGGTGACTGCCACCCGCTTGGGCTTGTTGTACATGCGCCGAGCCAGCACGGCGGACATGGACACGGTCAGTTCCAGGGCAATCTCGGGATGGCGGATGGAGAGCTCGCGAAATCGCAGCGGCGTCATGCACCAGAGGCGGCAGTCGCTGCCGGCGTGCACCGTGGCGCTGCGCGGGAGATGGCTGAAGAATGCGCCTTCACCCAGTAGTGAGCCGGAGCCCACCACCGCGATGCGCACCCGCTCCTTGTCGTCTTCGTAGTGCACGGTCAGCGTGCCGCTCTCGACGAAATACACCGTGCGGTCCTTCACCCCCTGCTCGATCAGCACCTGACCTTGCTGCAAAGCCACAGGTTGCAGGTAGTTGGCCAGCAGCGGCCACTGGCTGTCGGTGAGGTTCAGAGGTACCGCGTCCAGCGCGCTGCTGTGCCGCATGGACTGGGCCAGGCCGTTGATATCGAAGCGCAACGATGTCGGAGGTGTGACATGCATCACGTCAAGATACCCGCGGCCCACACCACCACGCAAGCTGTAATTACCCGTGCTTACAACTGTGCCGCCGAGCGGCGTTGGCAGCGTTCCGGGCGGTGTCGACCGCCTACTTTCCGATGCAGAAACGCGAAAATATTTCGCCCAGCAAATCGTCGGCCGTGAACTCGCCGGTGATCTCACCGAGCGCTTGTTGGGCCAGGCGCAACTCTTCAGCCAGCAGGTCCAGATGCTCGGCCTGCGCGGCGAGCAAGGCATCGGCCACCATCAGGTGTTCATCGACGCGTTGCAGTGCTTGCAGGTGGCGCGCGCGCGCCATGAACAGGCCGTCGCCCGGTTGCTGCCAGCCCGCCAGCGCCAGCAGGCGCTGGCGCAAGGCTTCCAGGCCATCGCCCTGCTTGGCTGAAATGGCCAGACCACCCTGCAAATCGGCGTGCATCGAGGGGCTCTGGTCAAGCTTGTTCCACACATGCAGCACCGGCACGCCGGCCGGCACAGCGTGGGCCAGGCTGGTGGCAATCACGGCGTCGGCACTTTGGTAGGCGGTCGTGTCGGTGCGGGTCAGGTCGTGCAGGAACAGCACCACATCGGCCTCGCGGATCTGGCCCCAGGCGCGCTCGATGCCGATCTTCTCCACCTCGTCCACATCGGGACTGTCGCGCAGGCCAGCGGTGTCGACCACGTGCAGCGGCACGCCTTCGATCTGGATCGTCTGCTGCACCACATCACGCGTGGTGCCCGCCACAGGCGTGACGATGGCGAGTTCGGCGCCGGCGAGCGCATTGAGCAGCGAGCTTTTGCCCGCGTTGGGCTGACCCGCGATCACCACCTGCAGACCGTCGCGCAACAGCGCACCCTGCCGGGCCTGCGCCTGCACGCCGGCCAGCGCTTCGCGCAGCCGCCGCAGCTGCCCGGCAGCGTCGGCCTTCTGCAGAAAGTCGATGTCCTCTTCGGGGAAATCCAGCGTGGCCTCGACCAGCATGCGCAGGTTCACCAAGGCGTCGCGCAGGCCGTGGATGCGGCCCGAGAACACGCCGGCCAGCGATCGCGACGCGCTGCGTGCCGCCGCCTCGGTGCTGGCATCAATCAGGTCGGCCACCGCCTCTGCCTGCGCCAGATCCAGTTTGTCGTTGAGGAATGCGCGCTCGGTGAATTCACCCGGACGCGCCGTGCGCAGCGCGGGCAAGGTATCGCGCGACACCTCCAGGCAACGCGCGAGCAGCAGCTGCAGCACCACCGGCCCGCCATGGCCTTGCAGTTCGAGCACGTCTTCCCCGGTGTAGGAATGCGGGCCTGGAAACCACAAGGCCAGGCCATGATCAATGGGCTGTCCAGCCGCATCGGCAAACGCAAGGTAGGTCGCCTCGCGCGGGTTCAACCCCCGACCCAGCAAGGCCTGCGCGAACGCCTGCAACCCCAGCCCCGACACCCGAACGATGCCCACACCACCCCGACCGGGCGCGGTGGCAATGGCAACGATGGGATCACGGGAGGCAGCGAGCATAAGAGGCGAGCATAAAGAGAAAGGCCTGCAAAGCAGGCCCAACGGTGGAGAGAAGCTGCCCTCAACCAGGGGCGTCAAGGGTCCGGCTCCGCCGGCCCCAGACGCCGTCCCCCCTCAGGGGGGAAGCCGCGTCAGCGGCGCAGGGGGGTTACGCCTTGAAGTTAGGCATGCTGAACTTCAGCGGCACACCCATGCGCTTGTTGATGAAGGACTGTTGCGCGATGGTCAGCACGTTGTTCGTGATCCAGTACAGCACCAGGCCGGACGGGAAGAAGAAAAACATCACCGAGAACATCAACGGCATCAGCCACATCAGCTTGGCCTGCAGTGGATCGGGTGGCAGCGGGTTGAGCGCGGTCTGGATCATGGTGGTCACGGCCATCACCAGCGGGAGGATGAAGTACGGATCGGGCGAGGACAGATCGGTGATCCAGGCCGCCCAGGGCGCGTTGCGCATCTCCACACTGGAGAGCAGCACCCAGTACAACGCGATGAACACGGGGATCTGGATCAGGATGGGGAAGCAGCCACCCAGCGGGTTGACCTTTTCTTCCCGGTACATCTTCATCATTTCCTGCTGCATGCCCTGCGGGTTGCCCTTGAGGCGCTCGCGCATTTCCATGATGCGGGGGTTGATCTTCTTCATCTTCGCCATGCTGCGGTAGGCGCTGGCATTGAGCCAGTAGAACGCGGCCTTGATCAGCACCACCAACAGCACGATGGACCAACCCCAGTTGGCCACGAAGCCGTGGATCTTCTCCAGCAGCCAGTACAGCGGTTTGGCCAGGATGGTCAACCAGCCGTAGTCCTTCACCAGTTCCAGGCCGGGAGCAATCGTCTCCAGCACCTTTTCTTCTTGCGGACCGACGAAGAGCCGCGCTTGCACGCTCTGCGTCTGGCCAGGCTCGATGGTCGGCAAATTGGTGATGCTGCCCACGGCGAACAGGTTGTCGTCCACCTTGCGGGCGAAGTTGTCGCGCGCCACACCGTCGCCCAGCAGCCAGGCCGAAGCAAAGTAATGCTGAACCATGGCCACATAGCCGTCGGTGCTGGACTTGACGTACAGGTCTTCCTTCTTCTTCTCGATGTCGGCGAACTCGACCTTCTGATACTTCTTCTCGTTGGTGTAAACCGCTGGGCCCGTGAAGGTGGAATAGAACGGAGTTTCACTGCTGAGCTTGCTGCCATCGCGCACCAGTTGCAGGTAGAGCTGCGGACTCACGGCCTGGGAACCAAGGTTCTGCACCTCGTGCTTCACGGCGATGTCGTAGTGACCGCGCGTGAGGGTGTAGGTCTTGACCAGCTTCACGCCGCCCACGTCGGCCGACTCGAAGCGCACCTGCAACTCGTTCTGGCCATCGGCCAGCGCGGTCTCGGAAGTCACGAGGTTCATCGGCGTCTTGTGGGTGGGGAACGAGCCACCGATCAGGCCGGTCTGGGCCACGTAGATGCGGTCGGCGCCCTGGGTCAGCAGGGTGAACGGCTGTTCGCTCTGGTCCTTGCTTTGCTGCGTGGCTTCGGCGTGCTTGAGCAGCTCGGCGCCAATCAGCGATCCGCCCTCGGTGTTGAAGACAAGTTTGAACACATCGGTGGTCACCACATGGCGTGCGGCGACCGGGCTGGGTGCGCCAGCCGGGGCTTCACCCGGTGCGCCGGCGGCGGCCGACGAGGGCACGGCAACTGCGGCGGGTACGCTGGTGTCGGCGGCGGGAGCTGAGGTGGCGGGGACGCTCACCTGCGTCGAGCCGGGGAAAAAGGTGGGCTTGTGCCCGTTGTGAATCTGCCATTTGTCCCAGATCAGGACCATGGACAAACCAAACACCACCCACAGGATGGACCGACGGATGTCATTCATGACGCGTTCTTCTTTGCTGAGGAGGGTGAAATCAGACGGGAAAAGAGGGCGGGCCGGGACTCGGGCACCGGATCGAAGCCACCTTCGCACCAGGGATGGCAGCGCACCAGCCGCGCGACCGTGAGGTAAGTGCCTGCCGCAGCACCGTGTTGCTCCAGCGCGCCGATGGCGTACACCGAACACGAAGGCTCAAACCGGCAACCGTTGCCCAACGACGGGCTCAGGAGCAGTCGGTAGCCTTTGACGAGTCCCACCAGCACCAGGCGCGGCCAGTCAGACCACATCGCGGGCCTCCCGGGGCGCGGTGACTTTCGGCAACATGGCGCGTGACAACAACTGCTCGAGCTCCAGGCGCACGGTGCGTTTGAGCGCGTCGGACGTGGCACTCACGAACTGCTTGCGGCTGAATTCGCTGCGCAAGCGCACCACCCAGGCAGCCTGCGGCAAGGAGGCAGGCTGGTGACGGGCCACTTCATAGATCTGGCGGCGGATCGCATTGCGCGTGACAGCACGTTTCGCCCAGCGTTTGGGCAGCAAAACACCCAGCCAGGCATCGGCCACGGGAAACAACGGCTTGCCCTCGGCAGCAGCGTCAAGAGCTGCTCGGTGCAAGGCGAAGTGGGAAGTCTTGGCCACAGGCGCTCCAGCCATGACGGCCTGGAACTGCAGGCGGGACCGCAGGCGCTGGGTCACTGCACAACCGCCAACATCGGGCGGCAGACGGGCCGGGCACAGGGACGCCGGCACACCATGCGCCAAGTCAACGCGCCGACTCAGACAGCCAGACGCTTGCGGCCTTTGGCGCGGCGGGCGTTGATCACAGCACGGCCGCCACGGGTCTTCATGCGAACGAGAAAGCCGTGGGTGCGGGCGCGACGGATCTTGGAAGGCTGGTAGGTGCGTTTCATGGTGGTCTCTTACAAATCGGGAAAACCCGCAATTATCGCAAAGAAAACCCAGGTGCGGCAAGCACTTGGCCTTATATGCAGACGATCCACTTCAGGAACGCCACCCTGAGCACTTGCCGGAGCGCCCCGCCGACCGGCTTGTGGATAAGTCCCGCACACGCCTACAATGGCTGGCTGGCCCTGCGTCATTTGTCCACAACCACAACAACATCGCCATCCCAGCATGATCGAGGGCCTTCCCCCCAGCGCGTCCCTGCCTTCCGGCAGCGCAGACAACCTCTCCCTGTGGTCAGCCTGCATGGACCGACTCTCCCAGGACATCCCGGAACAGCAGTTCAACACCTGGATCCGCCCCCTCTCGGCCACCGTGGCGCCCGACGCTTCCCGGGTGGTCGTGTCGGTGGCCAATCGCTTCAAACTGGACTGGATTCGCACCCAGTACGCTGCGCGCATCACCGCCTTGCTTGAAGCGATACAGGGTGCCCCCGTGGTCCTGGAGTTGGTGCTTGCTCCGCGAGAAGGCCCCAGCCGCACGTCACCAGCCCCGCGAACCGCGCAAGAACTCGTGCTCGCCGAACTGCCCGATCTCGCGCCCCCCGAGGTGATAGCGCCCAGCGGGCCGAAGACGCGCCTGAATCCTGCGCTGGCGTTTTCCACCCTGGTGGAGGGCTCGGCCAACCGCATGGCACGCGCCGCCGCCATGCACGTGGCGGGCAGCCTGGGTCAGCTCTACAACCCGCTGTTCATCTACGGCGGTGTCGGCTTGGGCAAGACCCACCTGGTTCACGCCATCGGCAACCACCTTTTGGCCGATCGTCCACAGGCCAAGGTTCTCTACATCCACGCCGAGCAGTTTGTGTCGGATGTGGTCAAGGCTTACCAGCGCAAGACCTTCGACGAGTTCAAGGAGCGTTACCACTCGCTGGATCTGCTGCTGATCGACGACGTGCAGTTCTTTGCCAACAAGGAGCGCACGCAGGAAGAATTCTTCAACGCGTTCGAGGCCTTGCTGGCCAAGAAGAGCCACATCGTGCTGACCAGCGACACCTATCCCAAGGGCCTGGCCGACATTCATGAACGCCTGGTCTCGCGCTTCGATTCGGGCCTGACGGTGGCCATCGAGCCGCCCGAACTGGAAATGCGCGTGGCCATCCTGATCAACAAGGCGGCGGTGGAAAACGCCGTGATGCCCGAAGAGGTGGCGTTTTTCGTGGCGAAGAACGTGCGCTCCAACGTGCGTGAGCTCGAAGGCGCGCTGCGCAAGATCCTGGCGTATTCCCGCTTCAACCAGAAAGAGATCTCGATCGCGCTGGCGCGCGAGGCGCTGAAAGACCTGCTGTCGATCCAGAACCGGCAGATCAGCGTGGAGAACATCCAGAAGACCGTGGCCGACTTCTACAAGATCAAGGTGGCCGACATGTACAGCAAGAAGCGCCCGGCCAGCATTGCTCGCCCGCGCCAGATCGCCATGTTCATTGCCAAGGAACTGACCCAGAAGAGCCTGCCCGAAATTGGCGAGCTGTTTGGCGGGCGCGACCACACCACGGTGCTGCACGCGGTGCGCAAGATCGGCGCCGAACGCCAGCAGAACACCGAGCTCAACCAGCAGCTGCACGTGCTGGAACAGACGCTCAAGGGATGAGGCGCGGCGCCCAAGTTGGAGAGCCGTTTTTGAGTCGAAAGGCGTTTTGCGGGACGCGCTCCCAAAACAGCGAAAATAGCGAAGATTTGGCTCCGACAAACGCAGGGCCCGCCGGGGAGGCAACCCCCGGACCACAAGCAACCAGAGACGAAAGAGTCTGAAATGATCGTTTTGAAATCGACCCAGGACAAGGTTCTGGCCGCGCTGCAATCGGTGGCCGGCATCGTGGAACGCCGCCACACCCTGCCCATCCTGGCCAACGTGTTGCTTCGCAAGACCGGCTCGCAGGTGCAATTGACCACCAGCGACCTGGAAATCCAGATCCGCACCACCGCCGAGCTCGACGGCGACAGCGGCAACTTCGCCACCACGCTGGGTGCGCGCAAGCTCATCGACATCCTGCGCACCATGCCGGGCGACCAGAGCGTGAGCCTGGAGTCCAGCGCGGGCAAGCTCATCTTGAAGGGCGGCAAGAGCCGCTTCACGCTCCAAAGCATGCCGCCGGAAGACTTTCCGCTGGTGCAGGAATCGGCCAGCTTCGGCCCGGTGTTCTCGGTGCCCCAGAAAACGCTCAAGAGCCTGCTGGGCCAGGTGTCGTTCTCGATGGCGGTGCACGACATTCGCTACTACTTGAACGGCATCCTGTTTGTGGCCGAGGGCAAGCAGCTCAGCCTGGTGGCCACCGACGGCCACCGCCTGGCTTTCGCCTCCGCCACGCTGGACGTGGAAGTGCCCAAACAAGAAGTGATCCTGCCGCGCAAGACGGTGCTGGAACTGCAGCGCCTGCTGAGCGACAAGGAAGGCGCGATCGAGATGCAGTTCGCCGCCAACCAGGCCAAGTTCAGCTTCGACGGCATGGAGTTCGTTACCAAGCTGGTCGAGGGCAAGTTCCCCGACTACAACCGCGTGATCCCGAAGAACCACAAGAACATCGTCACGCTCGGCCGCGTGCCGCTGCTGGCCTCGCTGCAGCGCACCGCCATCATGACGAGCGAGAAGTTCAAGGGCGTGCGCCTGAACATCGAGCCCGGCGCGCTGCGCGTGGCATCGAGCAACGCCGAGCAGGAAGAAGCCGTCGACGAACTCGACATCGACTACGGTGGCGATACGATCGAGATCGGCTTCAACGTCACGTATCTCATCGACGCGCTGCAGAACATGACGCAGGAGATGGTTCGCATCGAACTGTCCGATGGCAACAGCTCGGCGCTGGTGACCAACCCCGACGACAACGCCTTCAAATACGTTGTCATGCCGATGCGGATCTGATCCCCAGCGATCAACTCTCCCCCAAGCCCGACCCGCTGCCCAGCGGGTTTGGCCTTTCTAGCGATTGAGAAAAGTCCCCTATGTCAGAAGCCAACAAGCCCGCCGAATCCGTCAACACCGGTGCGGCCAACGCCGACAGCTCCAATTTCCAGCCCACCATCGACGCCCACCAGGTGGGTGCCAGCGAAGGTTATGGGGAAGGCTCGATCCAGATCCTGGAGGGCCTGGAAGCGGTGCGCAAGCGCCCCGGCATGTACATCGGCGACACGTCCGACGGCACCGGCCTGCACCACCTCGTGTTCGAGGTGGTGGACAACTCCATCGACGAAGCCCTGGCCGGCCATTGCGACGACATCGTGGTGACCATCCACAGCGACAACTCCATCAGCGTCACCGACAACGGCCGTGGCATTCCAACCGGCGTGAAGATGGACGACAAGCACGAGCCCAAGCGCTCGGCGTCCGAGATCGCGCTGACCGAACTGCACGCAGGCGGCAAGTTCAACCAGAACAGCTACAAGGTCTCGGGCGGCCTGCACGGCGTGG
>JAZKHJ010000061.1:0-3333 GCA_040385485.1 Pseudomonadota bacterium
CAACGAAACGCCACCAACGTAGCCGGAGCGTCTACCGCGAGCGGTTTAGTCCACCTCTGCACAGTCGTAGTTCGGTGCTCGACAGGCGCCTTCAGACTGATTGCTGCCACTTAGGTTCGACGGCAGAGTCCATGGGCGCCACCGCAAGCGGTCGCTCACCGGTCAGGATCTCAAGCGACCGATCGATTACCTGTACCGGTCGTTCGGCACTGTAGCGAAGTGCAAAGTTCTGGAATGGCCCTTTGCGTCACGGACGAAACGGTGTTCTGGACCCTGGGCAGGCCTTCTTCAAGCGCCAGCAGGGAGGGCGAATCACTTCTTTTGGTCCTTCAGTGTCCGTAGCGCAATACCCGCCACCCGGGTTCCCAGTGCTCCTCAAAGTGCGTGATAGACGGGCAATAGTTCACTTTGACCTGATGCTGTTGCAACATTCTGATCATTGCTCTCGCCGCAAATAAAGAAGGAGACAAGGGGTGGCCGTTGGATCGCAATGCCCAAGACATCGCGTGCGGTATGTGGATATGCGGCAGTCTTGACCTCGCCATCCGCATCCGGCATTTGTGCAGGTGAGCCTGCCGTGAATCTCGTTGAAGGTGCGTGGATAAGCTTTGAGCGCCGACTGGCGAGCTGCTCAGGCCTGACCTCGATGGAGTCACATTTCATGGCGCCGTTTTCTCGGCGCCAGATACCTGGTCGACAAATGCCAGCAGCGAAGCGGTGGGCTGTTTGTCGCGATGCACGACCAGGTGAGATTGTCGGAGCTGCCGCGGCAAGGTCGTGGCGATGCGGCACAGGCGGCCGGCCTCCAAAGCGTCGCTCACGACCCACGACGAAAGGCAGGCCACCCCCATACCCGCCTCGGCCGCATGTTTGATCGCCTCCGAACTTCCCAGCTCGATGCTTCGACGGTAGGAGCGCAAGTGGGGCAGCAGACTTTGGTCGGTGGCCTCGCGCGTTCCCGAGCCCAACTCACGCACCAGCCAGACCCCTTCACGCAGTGTCCGCATTGGCACCCGCTCGCCGGCCAGGCTCATTCGTGCCCACGCGCTGTCGGGCGATGTAACGACCACCATCTCGTCCTGGTGCCATGGCGTGACGGCCAGCGCCGCTTGGTGGCAAGGCCCTTCGATCAGGCCCACGTCCAGTTCAAACGCAGCGACCGCGTCACAGATGGCCGCCGTGTTTCCGATCACGACCTTTGAGCGCCAGGCACTGGCATGGCCCGGTTGCGCTGCGACAAAACGGGCCAGCAGCCTGGGCAGCACATAGTTGCCGATGGTGGTGCTGGCGCCGATGCGCAGCGACTGCGCCTGGGCGCTGCCATCGCGGGACATCAACTCGATGCCGGCGGCACCGTCCAGCAGCGCCAGGGCCCGCGGCAGTAACGCACGGCCGTTGTCGTTGAGCAGCAGGCGCTTGCCCGCGCGGTCGAACAGGCGCAGCGACAGCAGCCGCTCAAGTTCATTCACGGCCGAGCTGGTGGCCGACTGCGACAGCGCGATCTCGGCGCTGGCTGCCGTGGTAGTGCCGCTGCGCGCAACCGCCACGAAGATCTGCAGCTGTCGCAGCGTGAGGCGAAGGGTATTCATGGCGGATTTGTTTGCAAAGCGATCAGATGGGTACATCTTAGCGATACAACCCGTTTGACGGGTCATCTATGAAGCCGGAAGCTTCGTCCTCATGAACTTCAACCGGAGGCAAGCAGCATGACCATCAACGTACTTCCTGAGCCACGCACATCGGCCTCTGCATCGGCTTTCGCACGCATGCTCCCCGGCCTGGCCCTGAGCGGCGCCTTGGCTGCCACCGGTATCGCGCTGGGCCGCATCGCCTGGCTGCAGGACCATGGCTTCAGTGCGCTGACGCTGGCCATCGTGCTGGGCATGATCGTGGGCAACACGGTTTACCCGTGGGCCCCGCGCTGGGCGGTAGCCAGCGGCGCCGGCGTCAACTTCTCCAAGCAGAACCTGCTTCGCCTGGGCGTGGTGCTGTACGGCCTGCGGCTCACCGTGCAGGACATTGACCATGTTGGCATAGCTGGTGTCGCCATCGACACAATGATATTGGGCTCGACCTTCGCACTGGCCTGCCTCATCGGCACGCGCTGGCTGGGCCTGGAGCGCAAGACGGCGATGCTGATCGGCGCTGGCAGTGCCATCTGCGGCGCTGCTGCGGTGATGGCCGCCGAGCCGGTGGTCAAGGCGCGCGCCGAGCAGGTCACGGTGGCGGTGGCCACGGTGGTGGTGTTCGGCACGCTGGCGATCTTCCTGTACCCGGCGCTGTTCGAGCTGAACCGGCACTGGGCGCTGATCCCCGGCGGCGCCAACGGGTTCGGCATCTACGTCGGATCGACCATCCACGAGGTGGCCCAGGTGGTGGCCGCAGCACGTTCGGTGGGCCCGGACGCAGCCAACTCGGCCGTCATCGCGAAGATGGTTCGAGTAATGATGCTGGCGCCGTTCCTGGTGATGCTGTCGGCTTGGCTGGCGCGCGACAGCACCCTGCAAGCCCTGGTGGAGGCAGAGCATGCTCACGCCAAGGGTCAACTCGCTGTGCCCTGGTTCGCCTTCGGCTTCGTCGCGGTTGTGTTGCTCAATTCGCTGCAATGGCTGCCGGCGTCGGTGGTGGCAGTGACGATCGAGATTGACACCGCGCTGCTGGCGATGGCGATGGCTGCGCTCGGCCTGGCCACGCACATCGGCGCCATTCGCAAGGCCGGGGCCAAGCCGCTGCTGCTGGCGTTGATCTTGTTCGGCTGGCTCATCGTCGGAGGCGCGCTCATCAACCGCTGGGTGCCGGCCCTGCTGGGCTGAAGCCTCGAATTCACGGCCCAGGGCCCTGACCCTAAATTTCTTTGCACGCTCTGGAATAGACCGCATGCCGACGCCGTCTGCTCTTTTGTCGGGACCTATCGGACCCTTCGTCCAGCACTCACCCCCCTTCACTTCACACCAACCCTTCATCGGAGCCCACAATGTTCAAGACTTTCGCTTTCGCCGCCACCGCCCTGACGCTCGCCTCCGGCAGCGCCTTCGCCGCCCCCAGCGACGACGCCCGCACGCACTTCCAGGCCATCGCCTCGGGCGACACCCAGATCGTCATGCGTGCCTATGCCGACCAGGCCCAGCTGAACTGGGTAGGCGGCCCACTCGACGGCACCTATGCCACCACCGATGCCATTCGCGGCACCTGGGAGAAGTTCGGCAAGGCCGTCGGCCCGCTGAAGCTCAACATCGCCTCGATCGAAGAGTCGGCCAACCCCAAGGGCGCCACCGTCTCGGCCAACGTCGTCTTCGAAGGCAAGATGCCCATCAAGGTGCGCTACGTGCTGAC
>JAZKHJ010000062.1:0-18187 GCA_040385485.1 Pseudomonadota bacterium
CTCCCCTGCTAAGGGAGTATGGGGTGTAGAGCCTCATCGAGGGTTCGAATCCCTCTCGCTCCGCCAGAACACTAGCAAACATGCGGCCTCCGGGCCGCTTTTTTGTTTTGTCCATCATCACGTCCACCAAACCAGATGACTGGATTTGATGTGGCTGAAATGCCACTTCACGCAGCACATGTTCCTTGAAAGGCTCAGTCCATGACGGTGGTGAAGGGGAAATTGTCAGGCGTTGAGGTGTCCGAAGACGGATCTAACGTGAAGGTCAGACTTTCGTCCGGTGATGCCGTGGTCCTGAACGAAGTGGATCTCCGTGAACTCACGGAGCAGCTCATCAATGCCGGCCTGACCATGAAGCTCAACGCTCTGGAAGGTGGGCTTCCAAATCGTTTTGTGGCCCTTCCGGAAGTGGTCCGGGTGGAAACCTTTAACGCTCTTACCTTTCGCGCCTCCGGAGAGCTCTCGCTCGACCTCCGGTTTTCAAATACAAGGCGCCTGGTTGTGCATTTGACTGAGCCTCAGCGCGACTATCTTTTGCACGTAGCCAGTCAACAAGGCGGGAGCCAATCGCTTCCCCATTGAGCGCTCTAAGACGCGTAAGAAGTGTCTCCATCAGCCGTTCCTTGAGTTGGCGCGGCTGATCTGCCGGGCAGCGTCGGTGCCGAACTGCAGGGCTGTCGCGCGGCTGCCGCCTTGTGGCATCGCCACGGTGACGTAGTTGTTGGTGGTGCTCCCTCCACCTCCGGCCAGGGCGGCGTTGGGAACGATGGCCCCCATGGTGCGCGGCACGAACATCTCCGGCCCTTGCTCGCCCACCAAGTAGCTCCGGTTCGCCATCACGTCCCCGCCGGATGCCTTGGAGGCGCCGAAGCCGAACGCGTTGCCGATTCCGCTGAGGATGCCGCCCAGGATGCCGGAACCACTGCCACCTTCCACCAGTCCGCCGAACAGCGAGCGGGCGATCTGCGCGGCTGCAGCCTCAGCCACCATGCGGTTGATCAGGCTGGTGAAGCTCTTCCCGATGTCCTTGAAGTTGCCGTCCAGAATGTCGACCAGGCCGTCGCCGATGGCGCCCTGGATGTTCTTCGCGGCGGTCTTGGCGAAGGTGTCCAGCTCCTTGCCCACCTCCTTGACCCTGCCCAGGGTTTCATCGAGGGCGAACGTGGCGCGCGCGAAGGTGTCGGCGTTGATCGCGCCCAGCCTCAGCAACTCGTTGAGCTTGGTCTGCTCGATGTTGAGCTGCTCCAGCGGGGTGCGCGTGGCTTCGTAAACCGCGCGGCCAGCGTCGGCCAGTTCCTTCTTGCGCGCCAGTGAATCCTTCTCCGCGGCGGCGAACTCCTTCTCGATCGCGGCGAACTGCTTTGAGGCGTCGATCTCGCCGGCGATGTTCTTCAGGGCGTCGAGCTGCTTGGTGCTCACTGAGCCCAGGCGGCCCAGCTGCACGTCGCGCAGCACGGTCTCCAGCGAGGTGAGCTCCTGTGTGGCTTCAAGCTGGCGCTGCAGGGTCTTGAGGTAGTCCCCGAACAGATCCTGGGGCTTGGGTCCGCGCGAACCCCTGGACCTGTCTGGCTTGTCTGGCGACTCCGGGATGTTCAGCGACGGCTTCACCAGAGCCGGGTTCACAAACCCGCGGCCACCGCCGGCTGGTGAAGTTGCAAATTGTGGGAACGGGATCTTTTCGGCGCTCAGCAGGCCGATGCCCTCATAGAACTTTCGAACGTCCTTTTTGTAGTTATCGAAGGCGACCTCGAAGAATCCCTTCCCCTCTGCTGCACCGTCCTTGAATCGCTGAATCAACTCGTTCAGCGCAGGAACAAGATCTGAGACCAGCGATCGCCCCAAGGACCTGACGTTGGCCTCCAAGGCGAAAAGGTTTTTGTTGAATATTTCAGCTTGGTCGGACTGCTCTTTGGTGACGGTGCCTACCAACTTGGTCTGATCAGCCAAATCCTTCAAGAGCGGCGCCACCTCGGCCACGCTGCGTCCGAACAGCTCCTGCACAGCGCGCGCCTTGTTGCCGTCGTCAGCGAAGCCAGCCAGGGCCACCGCAGTGCGGCGCAGCGCTTCGGCGGGGTCCAGTTTCTTGAGCTCGTTGATGTCAAGGTTCAACGATTTGAGAACGGCGCCGGGGCCCTTGGTGGGGTCGCCGTCCTTCAGCACCAGGTTGAACTTCGTGAGCAGCGAGGCGACAGTCTGCAGGCTGGCACCGGTGCGCAGGGCAACATCCTCCAGCGCGCTGATGTTCTCGATACTCGCGCCGGTGGCGTCGGCCACGTCGTTGAGCGCGTCGATGCCGTCAATGGTCTGCTTGGCAAATGCGGCCAGAGCAGTGCCCGCGGCGGTGAATGCGAGGAATGCGCCGCCGATGGCTTTGCCCGCGTCGACCGCTTCCTTCTTGAACTGGCGAAGCTGTTTCTCCGACCGCGCTATGTCGGTAGAAAACCCGCCCGTGCGGGCGAGAAGGTCGATGACGATACTGCCGGCGGCCATGGTGATTCCTTATGTGGGAATGCCCGCCACGTGCCCCGGGGTGGAGCAGGGAGCGGGCACTCGGTTCAGACCTTGACGGAGATCAGGCGGCCACGTACAGGCCAGCCACGATCGCTTCAGGGCGAAGCACGCCGAAGGCGAAGCGGGCCTCGCACAGCGCCGTCAGCACGTTCTGGATGAAGGTGCCTTCGTGCGAGTCGGACAGCAGCATGGTGGCGGTCTGACGTGTCCACAGGTAGGTGGCGCTCGGGTCCAGCACGATGAAGGTGCCGGCGGCCACTGAGTTGGTCACGTGCACTGGCAGACCCCAGAGGGTGGGCGGCTGCATTGCGGATGGCTCGGCCCAGGTGTACTGGCCATCGTCGCCGCGCTCCAGCTCCATTTCCTTCCAGTCCAGCGGGTTCACGATCACCAGGCCTGCCGAATAGTCCCCTTGCTGCAGCACCGCGATGGCGTTGCGGATGTGGTCCACCTTCGAGACCGCCACGTCGCCGCCGGTGTAGGGCACGAAGTTGCCGGAGTCCAGAAGGCCGCTGAGCTGCGGGGCCGTGCCGTTGCCGTTGATGATCTGCTGCTCCAGCTTGAGCCACACCCCGTTCATCAAACGGTCTTGCAGGAACCCAGCCAGCGCGGGCTGGTCGCTGAACACTTGGCGGCTCATCTGCGTCCAGTGGGCGAAGGTCTGGCAGTCGGCGCGCTTGAGCGTGAACCCGGGCGTGCTCTCTTGCTTTGTCGCGCCTTCAGATGCCTGCTGGCCGGCCACCAGCACGCTACCGGATTCCACCAGGTACTCGACGCCGGACGCAGAGGTCTGCGAGCTCGGCATGTACTCCCAGATCCAGCGGCGGCGCGTTGCCAGACTGACGATGCCGGGCGTGCGCTCGTAGGCGGCCATGGTGTCGCCAACGTTGACGATCGCTGCCTTCAGGTCCAGGTCGAACTCGATGGCCACCCGGTTGGCAAGGCGCCGGCCGGAGTCGCTCTTCCATTCTTTCAGGGCAGGGTTGTCGGCCAGCTTTTGCGAGAGGGCAATGCCGAACGAGTTGCGCGGCTTGGTGTCGCCCTCGGATTGACGCAGCGCGCCCTTCTGCTCAAGGTAGGTGAGGCGGTCAGCAAATTCTGACTGATCAGCGCGGTAACTTTGGATGCTGCGCTCGACGGTTTCGAGCGACTTGACGATGGCTTCAAAAGACATGATGTCCCTTTCAGAAAGTAAGAGGTGGGTTTGTTGCTTGCCTGTCTGCGCTCACATCCCGCGGCACTTCAAACATCAAACTCAGCTCGAAAACTCCCCACATCCCGCGGGTCGAACTTTCTGACTGCAAGCGTCTTTTGAGCACGCTATGAAGCAGCACCATAACACACATGTCAAGCGAAGTAAATTCAGTTCGGCATGGATGGCGTCAGCTTCTTTTGAGCGATCAGCATCCGCGTTCCGTTGCTGTCGATCAGCTCCAGGCGCAGCTCCAGAAGGGGCGCGAGCGTCACACCCATCTCGATCGTGGCGCCGTACTGGATGTGAGGCTGCAGCTCTGGGCAGCCGGCCATCCAGCGTTCGGCCAAAGTTGCTGCGGAGGTCAGCACCATCGCTTGAAGGTCATCGGTGGTCAGGGGTGCGTTGGTGTCGATGTTGGTCATGTCAGTCCTTTCGTGGTTTGGTTGTCCTGGTGGGTGGTCTGTTTTGCACCCCGTTTCTGGCGAATGGGTTCTCGTCGTCGAAGCCGGCCAGCAGGCTGTCGCTTCGACTCGCTCGGCTGGTGCGCAGCTGCGGCCGCGAGTTGGATCCGGCCACCAGCCGATCGAAGCGGGACTGAGGGCAGATGCGCAGGCGCGCGGAGAGGGCTACCAGTGAGCGCTGGGCTTTCTCCTGCACGGTCAGCCAGGCGTTCGCCTTGCCATCCACCACGGCGCCCTCCTGCTCCAGCATCTGAGCGCTGAGCGTGGCCATGGCGGCTGATGTGGCGTAGGCCTCCAGCAGTGGCAGGTCCACCTCGCTGAAGTGGCCTGGGTCGACGGCGCCCACCACGTGGTCGAACACCTTCAGGGCGGGCTCAGACAGGGCAGGGGGCGGCCTCAACCGCTTGGCGGTGGTGATGTGGCGGGCTTTGACTTGGGCGGGCATATGGTTTTCCTTTCGTGATGGGTCTAAGAGGCGAGGTCACATGTAAAAAAAGGGTTTGGCGGCCGGTCAGGAGAAAAGAGCACTTTTGACTTTTTCTCCCCCCTATCCCTCGGGCCATCCATCCAGACCGATGCGAGGCTTCAAGGTGCCGCCGCGTTCGATCACCTGCTTATCTCGGCTGTGGTGGGTGGCGCAGAGGCTCTGCCAGTTGTTCGTGTCCCAGAACAGCGTGTCGTCGCCCTTGTGAGGTGTGATGTGGTCCACCACGGTGGCGGCCGTGACGCGTCCCTCTGCCTTGCACATGACGCACAGTGGTTGCTGCATCAGGTGGACGCGGCGGGCCTTCTGCCACTGCCATCCATAGCCTCGGTCTGAGGTCTTGCTGCGGTCGATGTCCCAGCTGGGTTTGTTCATGGCTGCCTTGCCCATGGCGTGCGCAGCATGTCCCGGCGGTCCAGGTCGCTGTCCCTCACGGTGGCCAGGTCGGTGGTCCTGATGTCGATGCCGTTCTTGCCGCTGATGATCCAGAGGTGGCCTTGCTTGGACATGCGCAGGCTGAAGCGCTCGCACAGTGCTTGAACGCGCTGCTCGTGGTTGGGTGTCGTCTTGCTCATGTGGTCCTTTCAGAAGTGGCGGGCAATGCTCATGGCTTGGCGGCGTGTAGCGCCCATGCGACGGGCGATGCGCTCGACCATGCGGCGGCGGAAGGGGCGGATGGTCAGCCAGGGAAGGGCGTTGAACAGGAAGTTCATGGCAGTCGCCTTGTTTCCCGGTTGGCCCTTCCCATTTCCCATCCCCCTAAAGGGGGAGTGGGAAAAGTGGGAAACCCATGGATCCCAGAATGGGAAGAAATGGGAAAAGTGGGAAATGTCAGGGGAGCCATATCCACCCCTCTGAGAAGCCGAGAACACCTGATGCCACCATGCTGTTGATGGCAAGCCGAGCGCGTTCGGCCTGGCGCTTCTGATCCACTGCCAGTCGACCCTTTGTTTCCTCGATGGCCTGATCAAGCGGCAGGCATGGGCGCGTGGCTGGTGCACCGGGTTTGCCGTACACGCCAGCGTTCTGGAACATCTGGAGCAGGGCGGTGTAGACGATCCGCTGGTTGTCGCCGGTTGGTGGCTTGGGGCGGTTGTCCGGTGGCGCGTCGTCGGTCTGGATCACACAGGATGTGATGGGGTCGCCTGATGCATCTGCACCCAGGTTGATCACCTCCAGCATGAAACCGTGCACCTGTCCGTCGCTGTCGTCCTTGCTCTTTGCCACAGACCATTCACGGCGGCCGGCCGTGCGGGTCACCTCGATCACTGCGTCCATCGCAGCGAACAGACTGGAGTGCCCGCGCATGCCCTTGGTCGCGTCCTTGCCGGTGTGGTGCACCAGCAGCACCAGGCCGCCGAGCGCGGTCTGCAGCCACTTGGCGTTCTCCAGGATCAGCGAGGAATCGCGGCTGCTGTTCTCGTCTGCACCAGGTGCTGCGCGGTTCAGGGTGTCGATAACCAGGACGTCGCACCCACCGTGGATCTCGATCGTCTCGGCCAGCGTGGCGATGTCGGCGTGCTCCAGCAGGTTGAACGAGTCAAACACGAACTGCACGGACTTCGGGAACGGGCGCCCCCTGGCGATCTCCCATGCCTTCACGCGCCGCGGCACGCCGGCTTGGCCTTCGAGCTCGAGCACAACAACCCGGTGCACCTTGGGCACGCCATGGCCGAAGAAGGATCCGGCCTCGGCCAACTTGGCGATCAGGTCGATCACCAGGAAGGACTTGCCGCTGCCACTCGCGCCGAAGAATGCGGCCAGCCCTTCGCTCGGAAGCAAGTGCTTCGCGGCCCACTCCTGCTTTGGCAGCTCCTTGAACTGATCCGCGGTGAATAGACGGAAACGCGGCGGCGGCTCGTTGAGCATGGACGTCGGAAACCTCCAGTCCTCGGCCTCCAGCACGTCACCAGCGAATGGATGCGCTGTCATGCAGCGCCCACCTGAGCCGCGAAGCTCTCCAGGTCAGCCAGGGCCGGGCAGAACTTGGTGAGGTTCCACTTGGCGACAAAGTAACCGCCGGTGGACACATCATGGACTGCGAAGCCCTTGATCGCGAGCTGGGCCTTGACCGTGGCGATGCGCTTGAGGTCTGGCGCCTCTGTGGTGACGGCGTTCATGCGGCCACCTTCTGGACTTGCTGCGCCGTGGCTTGTGCATCACGCCAGGCAATCAGTTGATCACCAGGGATGACGGTGCAGCGCGCGCTCAGGCGGATCGGCTGAGGAAAGCCCGGCCGCTCCTTGATCCAGCGCCAGAGGGTTGCAGTGCCAATGCCGAGCAGTTCAGCGGCTTGCTTTGGTCGGTAGGACCGTGATTCTTGAGTCGCCATGTGTCGCCCCATTTAGTCCCGCTGTGCCTTATGGCTGCGGTATGGGTCGACTATGTTTTTGCTCGGTCTCGCTGTTGGTACGGAAAGTCGGGCGAGGCTAAAACAGTGGTACGGAAACTCTAGCCGGGGTAGTCGTCCAGCCAGTTGTTCGTGGCCTTGCGCCACCGCATTTCAGGGCCCATGGCCTTCATGCGTTCGTGGGTGCCGGGCAAGACTTCGGCCAACTGAGCGGTGCGCGCAGCCAGCATGGGGTACTTCTCAGGCTGCTTTCGCGCTTTTTCAGCGGTGTAGTAGCGTTGCCGCAAAGTCTCGGCGCCTGCGTCATCGTCGATCTTGTCGATCACGTTGCCTGCCTTGTCAGTGAACTTGATCAGGCCTTTTGCCCGCCTGTTGAACAGCTGATCGCACGCCTGGCGCACGCTCTTCGCGCCGTGCACGTGGATCTGCTCTTGAACCGCGCGCCAGATGGCCAGCATGAAGGCCTCCCGGTCGCGCGTTTTGGGCCTGCCCGTCTTGCTCACTCCGAGAACCCCAGCAAGCGGCTCTTGAAGGCTTGGAAGCGCTCGTCGCGTTTCGCACGGATCGCCGACCCCAGGGGCATGTATGGTGGCCAGCGGCGATCCTCTTCAGCTCTCAGGTAGGCCTGCCAAGTTGCCATGTCGGCAGGGCTGCAGGTGCCCGGCTTTGCTGTGCTGCTCATGCTGCCTGCCGCTCTTTTTTCTGACGCATGTCGATTTCCTCCAAGGCCCTCGTGCAGTCGTTGGCAAGGGCGTGGACTGCTCCTACAAGCCCACCCCGGATGAATCCACCTAGATCAACGTCGAGCTCATCAGTCATCAGCACAGCAGTGATGCAGGAAATTCCATTTAGACGGGCTGCAAGGTCCTTCACGTTCTGATTTTTGAGATTCAGATCGTGCTCAAAGCCGACACCCTGCGCCATTTGGTAGGCGTCGTGCAGGTCAAGGTGCTCATCGCAATCAGGAGCCTGGTTTACATTGTTGGTAGCCATGGTGAAAGTCCTTCTTTCGTTGTGGTCAGACGGTCGGGGCGCTGATATCGCCTCGGCCGTCGCCTTTGCCGCAGGACCGCTGCGGCGCCAGTTGCGCACTACGCGCGAAATCTCATGCAGCGCCTCGCAGCTGGACCACCTTGGCGGCCTTCTGCGGTGTGTCCAAGAACTTGGCCCAGGCGGTCATCAGGACCCGGCGGCGCTCGACGGCATCGCTGCGTGAATAGGCCTGCTCCACTGCGTCGCCCACCGCGTGAGCAAGGGCGATCTCCACCAGCTCGCGCGGAAACTCGGTGTGATCACCCGCCCATGTCTTGAACGAGGCGCGCATGCCGTGGGGCACTGCGTCGACCTCCATGCGGCGCAGCACCGCCGTCAACGTCATGTCGCTGAGCTGGCCACCACGAGGCGCCGGGAACAGCAGGTTGTTGTCCTTGATCCGGGGCAGGGCCTTGAGCAGCTTCACTGCCTGCGCCGATAGCGGCACACGGTGCAGGCGGCCGGCCTTCATGCGTTCGCCTGGCACGGTCCAGAAACCGCCCTGCAGGTCGATCTCATCCCAGGTGGCGCCACGCACCTCGCCACTGCGAGCGGCCGTCAGGATGGCGAACTCAAGCGCGCGCGCCGCGGTGCCTGAGGCCTTGCGCAGGTCGACCATGAAGTCGTGCATCTCGCGTGGCGCCAGCGCGCGCTGGTGGACCACCGTCCTGATCTTGCTGGGCTTGGGGAAGAGCTCGGACAGGCGGCCCTTCCAGGTTGCCGGGTTCTCACCGGTGCGCCAGCCACTCGCCCGGGAAAAGTCGAGCACCTTCTCGATGCGCTGACGCACCCGGGTTGCCGTCTCGGTCTTTTCGCGCCAGATCGGCCGCAGCACCTGCTCGACGTGGGCCTGCGTGACATCGGAGACAAGCACCTTGCCCATGAATGGGCTGGCGTAGGTGGCCAGGGTGTTCTCCCACTGCTGGCGGTGCTTGGCGTTGCGCCACTCGTCGCCCTTGGCATCCATGAAGGCGGTGAACGCCTCGTCAAAGGTCTTGTGCTTGGCCTGCTCGGCGATCAGCGCGGACTTGGCCTGTTGTTTAGCCAAGATCGGGTCTGTACCCTTTTCGATCAGCAGGCGGGCCTCTCGGGCCTTCTCACGCGCACCAGCCAGCGTGACCGATGGGAAGCCGCCCAAACCCATATCTCGGCGCAGACTGCCCACTGTGGCGCGCAGTACCCATGTCCGGGCTCCAGTGGGTGCGACCTTCAGATAAAGACCGCTCACGCCTCCTACGGCATGCCAGCCGGGGGCAGTCAGGCGCTGGACCTGCAGGGCTCCTAGTTCCTTGGCTATGCGCACCATGTCGTCCGCCAGTGACTTTTGTCCATCTTCATGTCCATCAATGTGGGTGAGACTGGACGATATCACGCGATACGACGCGGGTCTATTGCTTTTTGATCCTCATAGGAGAAATCACGTAGAATGATGCAACCCGGGGCTAGGTGGGGTTCGATTCCTGCGGACTCTCGCTCCGCCAGACACCAAGCCCCACCGCCATTGGCTGTGGGGCTTTTTCACGTCCGGCCCGGGCCGCGTGCCGCTGTATTGACCGCCAAGCAAGGACCCCTGCGATGACCGCTTCCCTCGCTCCCGCCGACCAGATGCAGCTGGCCGTGCACTTCCATTCGCAAGGCCAGCTCGACAGCGCTCGTACGTTGTACGAGGGTGTGCTGCGCCAGTTTCCCAACGACTTCGGCGTGCGCTACCACCTGGGGCTGCTCGAGTCGCAGGCCGGTGATGTGGAGCGCGCTGCGGTTCACTTCGGCCGTGCGGTGCAGGCCAACCCGCACAACGCCGACGCACAGAACAACCTGGCGTTCACCTTGCAGCAACTGGGCCGCGAAGCCGAGGCGCTGGTGGCCTACGAGCAGGCGCAGGCGCTGCGCCCTGACGACGCCGACATCGCGATCAACCTGGGCCTGTTGTACAAGCAGCTGCAACAACTGCCGCAGGCCCTGGCCTGCCTTGAGCACGCGCTGCAGGCGCATCCGCAGCATGTTGCGCTGCTGTGCAACCGGGGCAACGTGTTGCAGCTGCTGGGTCGGCAGACCGATGCGCTGGCCAGCTACGAGCAGGCGCTGAAGGTGGAGCCCGAGAACCCGGTGGTGCTGTGCAACTTCAGCAACGCACTGGGCGAACTGGCGCGTTACGAAGAAGCCCTGGCCTGCGCCGAGCGCGCGACCCGTGCGCACCCCGGACACGCCCAGGCTTGGGTCGAGCGGGGTGGTGCGCTCAAGCTGCTGGACCGCACGGACGAGGCGGTGGCGAGTTTCGAGCAAGCCCTCGCGCTGGACCCTGCCATGGTGCAGGCCCACACCAGCCTGGCGGCCACTGTACTCAGCGACAGCGTGGACACGCCACGCGTGATCGAGACCGGGCGCAGGAGTCTCGCGGTGTACTTGCAAACCACGTGGCAGGCGCCCCGGCTTCGACACACGGGCATGAGCTTCAGTGTTTTCAAGCTCAAGCACGACGTGCAACAGGCGCGCTGGCTGCAGCAGCACGGTCATGACGTGGCGGGCCTGGCCGGATTCCTCAAGACCGGCGAGGCCTTGTTGAAACAGGTGCAGGACACCGCCACGAGCCGTGCCGTGCGTGCTTCACCCGGTGAGTTCGCGCGCATGCAGGCGTATCTTGGCGCCAGCTGGTTGCACGCCATGCCGTCGATGCCCGATGTGCTCAACCCGGACAACGACTGGCGCGTGCTGGAAGAGGCCTACCTGGCCGGCACGCCCGAGATTTTGACCATTGACAACTTCCTCACGGAGACCGCGCTCAAGGCCTTCCAGGATTTCGCGCACGCCTCGCGCGTGTGGCACGGCGAGTACGCCAACAGCTACCTGGGCGCCTTCGCCAACCGCGGTTTCAACAGCCCGCTGCACCTGCAACTGGCCCGCGAGCTCAAGCAACGCATGCCGCGTGTGTTCCAGGACTACCTCCTCACGCAGCTCTGGGGCTTCAAGTACGAGCCGTCGGTGACGCGCGGCATCAATGTGCATGCCGATTTCGCCAAGGTCAACCTGAACTTCTGGATTGCACCCAGCGAACACAACCTCGACCCCGACAGCGGTGGGCTGAAGGTGTACGACGTGCCCGCACCCGAAGACTGGACCTTCGAGCAATACAACATCGACAGCACGCGGATCTACAGCTTCCTGCAGCAACACGAGGCGAAGTGCGTCACGGTGCCGCACCGTTGCAACCGTGCCGTGCTGTTCAACTCGGCGTTGTTCCACGAAACCGACACCATCCGTTTTGTCGACAGCTACGAGAGCCGCCGCGTCAACATGACGTACCTCTTTGGCCGACAGTTGCGCTGAATGGCCTTGACTACCCCTCCTGCCGCGGCCTTGAGCCGCTTCGCATTCGCCACCCTGTTGCTCATCGCTTTGATGATGGGCGCCAACCATGTGGCGGCCCGACTGGCCTTCGACAACGGTGTGAGCGTGGCCACCGCGGTGGTGTTCCGCAGCGGTGTCACGGCCATGGTGGTTGGCTTGCTTCTGCTGCTGTACCGCGTGCCCGTGCGTCTGCAGGCGCGACACCGCAAGGCCCTGGTCTCCATCGGTCTGTTGGTGGGTGTGCAGAGCCTGTGTCTCTATGCCTCGGTGGCGCGGTTGCCGGTGGCGCTGGCCTTGCTGGCCTTCAACACCTATCCCTTGTGGACGGCGCTGTGGGCGCGCCTGGTCTATGGGCAGCGACCGCAGCCGCGCGTGTTGCGCGCCATGCCGGTGATGCTGCTGGGACTGGCGTTGGCGCTCGATGTGTCGGGCGCGGCCTCCGGGCTTGGCGCCTCGGGGCACTGGGCGCAGATAGGCGTGGGGGTGGCGTTTGCCCTGACGGCGGCGGCCACATTTGGTCTGGCCCTGGTGATCACGCAGCACGAAACCGAGGGCCTGGATGGTCGCTTGCGCACCGCCACCACCATGTCCATCGTGGGTCTCATGGCCCTGATCGCCTGTGGCGTCCAAGGCGGTCTGGCATTGCCGCAGGCGGCGGTGGGCTGGTGGGGGCTGTTCGGCTTGACGGTGCTCTACGGGACGGCCTTCACCATCATGTTCACTGTGTTGCCCAAGCTCGGTGTGGTGGGCAACTCGGCGATCATGAACATCGAACCCATCTTCGCGCTGGTGCTGGCGTGGGCGATCCTGGGGCAGTCGATTGCTGCGGTGCAGGTGGCGGGTGGCCTGCTGGTGGTGGCCACGGTGATGTGGCTGGGGTTGCGAAAAGGGTGAACTCCCCCCTGCGCCGCTTCGCGGCTTCCCCCCTCCCTGGCGCGCCTTCGGCGCTTGGAGGGGGGACGGCATCTTGGGCCGGCGGAGCCGGACCCTTGATGCCCCTGGGTTTGCACTGCTTCGTTCGTTGCGGGTTTTGCTCCCTCTCCCTCAGGGAGAGGGTTGGGGTGAGGGCGATCACTCGTCCAGCGATGCGCTCCAGCGGTCGTTCCATCCGGACTTGGATGGCTCATCCTTCAACCCGTCAATGTCGCGCCGGTCCCGCTTGGTCGGTCGGCCCATGGTCTGGCTGTGTGCGGGCTCGGGTGCCAGGCGGCGCATCTCTGCGTTGGCTGCGCGTTGTGCCATCGATGCCGCTGTTTCCTCGTAGAGGAGGGCGGCCACGGGCGCCGCCGCACGCACGCCGCTCAAGCCCCGCACAACGACCGTGCGCACTTCATGACCGATGCGCAGTTCCAGCGTGTCGCCGGTCTTCACGTCCTTGGAGGGCTTTGCCAACTGGCCGTTGAGCCTGACGCGGCCCTTGTCGATTTCCTCGCTGCTCAGGCCCCGCGTCTTGTAGAAGCGCGCGGCCCAGAGCCATTTGTCGAGACGGACCTTCGTGGACTGCGGTTCTTTTGTGGTGGCGGGTTTCATGCAGAGGGGTTGGGTGTGGCCAGGGGCAGTCGCACGGTGGCGTCCAGCCCGCGCACCTGGCCTGATTGTGTGCGGTTGTCGAGATCGATCGCGCCGCCGAGCGACTGCACGATCTCGCGGCAGATCGCCAGGCCCAGCCCGGAGCCCGCCGCGCTGCTCCCCTGCCGATGTTCGGTGGCAAACGGCTGGAACAGGCGCTCGCGCAGCGCGGCCGAGATGCCCGGGCCTTCGTCGCTGATGGTGAGGGCGGCGGTCCGAGCGTCCGTCACCAGCGCCACGGTCAGCGCCGAGCCCGCAGGCGTGTTCTTGATGGCGTTGTGCAGCAGGTTGCGGCTGAGTTCACGCAGTGCCCATTCGTGGGCGCGCACGGGTGCGGGTTGCGTGGTGATGGAGAAATCGAGTTCGCGCTCGGCAATGAGAGCCGAGAGGTCGAGCGCGACCAGGCGCACCACCGCCGACCAGTCGTGCACGGGCGCGCTCTTTTCCTGGCGCAGTTGCTCCACTTTGGCCAGCGCGAGCATCTGGTTGGCCAGCTCGGTGGCGCGCTGCACCGTGTGGCCGGTTTCCTCCAGCGCCTGGAGCGGTTCCACATCGCCACGCTGCGCCGATTGCACCTGCGTCTTGAGCACAGCCAGCGGCGTGCGCAGCTGGTGCGAGGTGTCGCGCACAAAACGCTTCTGGTGTTCCAGCAGGTGCGAGAGGCGCTGCATATGCTGGTTGGTGGCGTCCAGCAGCGGCAACAGTTCGCGCGGTGCGCCTTCGGTGGGCAGGGGCGACAGATCGTTTTCGCTTCTCGCTCCCAGTGCATGGCTGATCGCGCGCACCGGGCGCGTGGCGCGTTGCACCACGAACACCACCACCAGCGCGATCACCAGCACCAGCGCGGCCTGCCGCCACAGGGTGTCGATCAGGATCTGACGCGCCAGGGTCTCGCGCAGCTCCAGCGTCTCGGCCACCTGGATGGTGGCCATGCCCTGTTCGTACACGCCGGAGACCGGTTGCAGCAGCACCGCCATGCGCACCGGCACCCCGCGGTACTCGTCGTCGTAGAAATTCACCAGCGCGGCATAGAGGTTTTCTTGCGGGATGTCGCGCCGCCAGGCCGGCATGTCGTCGAAGCCCGAGACCATCTCGCCCTGCAGCCCGCTCACGCGGTAGTAAATGCGGCTTCGGTTGTCGGCCTCGAAGGCCTCCAGCGCCGAGTAGAGCAGGGTGGATTCGATCCGGACGTCGTTGCCCGAGCCGGTGACCCGCAGTTGTTCACCGAGGGACTTGGCGGTGGCGAGCAAGGTGCGGTCGTAGGCGGTGTCGGCAGCGTCCAGGGCCTGGCGGTACAGCACCAGGGTGTTGATCAGCAGGAAGGCAAACACCGGCAGCAGGATGCCGAGCAACAAGGTGCGGCGCAGCGAGAGGGCGTGCTGCCGGTGAGCCGTGGTGGGCAGGGGCATCAGCTCTCGGCCTTGAGCAGGTAGCCCAGACCGCGCAAGGTGACCAGCTGTGCGCCGGTGTGGGCGATCTTCTTGCGCAGGCGGTAGGCCACCACCTCGATGGCTTCCGGCTGCACGTGGCTTTCGCCAGGAAAGACCAGCTCGAACAGACGCTCCTTGGCGATGGCATGCCCGGGCTTGCCCAGCAGGGCCTGCAGCATGGACAGCTCGCGCGGTGCCAGCTCCATGGGCAGGCCCGCGAAATACACCGCGCCACTGTCTTTTTCCACGTGCATGCCGCACCACACCGGCGCGCGCCCGGCGGCGCCCGACGCGCTGTCGGCGTTGCCCGAACGGCGCACCAGTGCGCGCAGACGCGCCTCCAGTTCGTCGAGATCAAAAGGCTTGGGCAGGTAGTCGTCGGCGCCGGTGTTGAGGCCGAGAATGCGGTCGCCCACCGTGCCTCGCGCGGTGAGGATGATCACTGGCGTTTCCAGGCCCGCGGCGCGCGCCTGGCTGAGCACCTCCAGGCCGTCCAGGCCGGGCAGGCTCAGGTCGAGCAACACCGCGTCGGGCAGGCTGGCTTGCCACAAGGCCAGCGCGCGGGCGCCGTCGTCGCAACTGAGGACCTGCACGCCGCGCCGCTCGAAGCTGCGCCGCAGGGTGGTCTGCATGGTGGCGTTGTCCTCGATCAGCAGCAGCTTCATGGCCCTCGATTATGGGCAAGGGTTGCGCCACCCCAATCCGCGGATCAGCTTTGCACAGGGTTTGTACGGATGCCGTGGACAGCGAACTGACAGCCAGCGAAACGAGCATTGCAGCCTGTCCGATCGCCGCACCGGACACATCGGGCATGGTGCTTGTTGCGGTGTTGTCAATCCATCCATGAAGGTCAATATGAAAAGAAATGCAATCACTCTGGGCGTGCTGGTTTTGTTCAGTGGACTGGCTTGTGCCCAGTCGTCTGTGACCTTGTACGGCGTTGTTGACGTGGCGGTGGAGCGCATCAAGGGCGCGAGCTCCCTCACCCGCGTGACCTCTGGCCAGCAACAAGGCTCGCGCTGGGGCCTGCGTGGCACCGAAGACCTGGGCGGTGGGCTCAAGGCCATGTTCGTGCTGGAGAACGGATTCAATGCAGACGTCGGCACGCTCGGCCAGGGTGGCCGCATGTTTGGCCGCCAGGGTTACGTCGGACTGGGCGGTGGCTGGGGCGCAGTGCGCCTGGGCCGCCAGTACACGCCCATGGACGACATCGCCAGCGTCATCGGCACCAAGGTGTACGACGTGTTGAGCGTGGTCCCGATCATCGGCAACGGTGACTACAACCGGGTGGACAACGCCATCACCTACGTCTCGCCCACCGTGGCCAACACCGTCTTCCAGCTGCAGTACAGCCTGGGCGAAGAGCGCGCGAGCACCGACCCGAGCAAATCCTTCGCCAAGCAGGTGAGCGCGCATGCGCTGTACGCCAACGGGCCGCTGACGGCCGGCATTTCGCTCATGCAGGTGACCGATGCCGACGGCGTGCTCGCCGGCAAGCAGGGCAAGGATGCGGTGTTGCTGGCAGGTGCCTACGACTTCGGTGCGTTCAAACTATCCGCCTACTACGACGCAGAAGACAAGGCTGCGAAGAAGCTCAAGGTTTACGGTTTGGCCGCAGCATTCAAGTTGGGCGAGACCACGGTGTCGGTGGGTGCGGCGCAGGCCAAGGACGTCAACGGTTCGGCAGCAGCCGCCAGCGACGACGCAAAGATCTACACGCTGCAGGCCAGCCACAACCTGTCCAAGCGCACGGCGATCTACGGCCACCTGACCGCCGTGTCGAACGATGCTGCCGCGGCCCTGGGCTTCAACAGCCCGGTGGCCGGCTCGAACTCCAACGGCATCCAGTTCGGCTTGCGCCACCGTTTTTGATCCTTCGAGACCCGTCGCCCTAGGGTTTGTCCTAGGGCGATGGACAGCGAACTGACAGCGCTCAGTCGCAAGATACAACCATCAGATCACACACAGCAGGAGACACACCATGCGCCGCGACACCTTCCTCAAATCCCTGGCCGCACTGGCCGCTGCAGGTGCGTTGCCCAACGCTGCCTGGGCCAATGCCAACGTCAAGATGATGATCCCCGCCAACCCGGGCGGCGGCTGGGATGGCACGGGCCGCGCGCTCGGAGAAGCCATGCGCGACGCCGGCGTGGCCTCGTCCGTCACCTACGAGAACAAGGGCGGCGCGGCCGGGGCGATCGGTCTGGCCCAGTTCTACAACGCGAGCAAGGGCGACCCGAACGCGCTGATGGTGATGGGCGCCGTCATGCTCGGCGGCATCATCACCGGCAAGCCGCCGGTCTCCGTCACCCAGCTCACGCCCATTGCGCGTCTGACCACCGAATACAACGTGTTCGTGTTGCCGTCGAACTCGCCCTACAAGACCATGAAGGACGTGGTCGAACAACTGAAGAAAGACCCGGGCAGCATCAAGTGGGGCGGCGGTTCGCGCGGCGCCACCGAGCACATTGCCGCGGCGCAGATCGCGCAGTCGGTCGGCGTGCCCGCCTCCAAGATCAACTACGTGCCCTTCCGGGGCGGCGGCGAAGCCACGGCCGCCATTCTGGGTGGCAACGTCACCGTGGGCGGCAGCGGCTACAGCGAGTTCCAGCAGTACATCGAGAGCGGCAAGATGCGCGCGATCGCCGTCACCTCGCCGCAGCGCGTCAAGGGCATCGACGTGCCCACGCTGAAAGAGCAGGGCATCGACGTGGAGATCGGCAACTGGCGCGGCGTGTATGGCGCGCCCGGTATCACCCAGGCGCAGCGCGACGCGCTGACCGCCATGGTGGTCAAGGCCACGCAGAGCAAGGCGTGGGCGGAAGCGGTCGCCAAGAACAACTGGATGCCCGCTCTTCTGACGGGGAAGGCCTTTGACGAATTCGTGGACAAGGACTTTTCCTCGCTGCGCGCGACCATGGTGCGCGCCGGCATGGTCTGATTCGCCTTTCCGGCAGCGCGCCCTGCGTGGCGCGCGAGACCCTCACCCTGGTGTGTCCAACGCACCAGGGTGATTCGCCTTCACAAGGACCCTCATGAACACCCCTGGTGCCCCCGCCCCCAACATCCACCGTGCTGGCCAACTGGCCATGGGCATCGGTGCGCTGATCGTGGCCGCCGTGCTCGCCTTTGGCGCAACGACCATCCCGTCCGAAGCAGGCTATGCCGGCGTGGGCCCCGACTTCCTGCCCTGGGTGGTGAGCGCGGCTCTGGCCCTTTGCGGCGGCATGCTGATCCGCGAAGTGCTCACTGGGGGTTTTCGCAACATGGAGGAACCCTCCGGAGCGCCGCGCGGTGACTGGCACGCATTGGCCTGGGTCTCGGCAGGCGTGTTGCTCAATGCCTCGCTGATCACCACCATCGGCTTCATCCTGAGCTGTGCACTTTGTTTCACGCTCGCTGTGCGCGGCTTGCGCGCCAGCGAGGGCAAGTCCATCGGCGACTTGCGCCAGACCCTGAAGGATGCGGTCACCGGCATGCTCATCGCGGCGCCCGTCTACTGGTTGTTCACCAAGCTGCTCGCGGTGAATCTGCCGGGCCTCACAGCCAGCGGCTGGATCTGAACGTGAAGGCTGCACCGACATGATGGACATCCTCAACCAGTTGCTCGGCGGCTTCGCCACCGCCGGTACCCCCATCAACCTGCTCTGGGCCTTGGCCGGGTGCGCGCTGGGCACCGCCATCGGGGTGCTGCCCGGCCTCGGCCCGGCCGTGACCGTGGCCATGCTGCTGCCCATCACCGGCCAGGTCGAACCCACGGCCTCGATGATCTTCTTCGCCGGCATCTACTACGGCGCCATGTACGGCGGC
>JAZKHJ010000063.1:0-15071 GCA_040385485.1 Pseudomonadota bacterium
GGCCATGCTGACCGGCGTGCTGTGCATCTACATCGTGCTGGTGCTGCTGTTCAAGGCTTTCCTGCACCCGGTCACCATCCTGGCGGCGCTGCCGCTGTCATTGGGCGGCGCGTTTGTGGCGCTGCTGCTGGCGGACAAGAGCTTCTCCATGCCTTCGCTGATCGGCCTGATCATGCTGATGGGCGTGGCGACCAAGAACTCCATCCTGCTGGTGGAGTACGCCATCGAGGCGCGGCGCGAACACGGCATGAGCCGGCTCGACGCCATCCTGGACGCCTGCCACAAACGCGCGCGGCCCATCGTGATGACCACCATCGCCATGGGCGCGGGCATGCTGCCGATCGCGGTGGGCTGGGGCGAGGCCGACAGCAGTTTCCGCTCGCCGATGGCGGTGGCCGTGATCGGCGGGTTGATCACCTCCACGTTCCTGAGTCTGCTGGTGATCCCGGCGGTGTTCACGCTGGTGGACGATGTGTCACTGTGGTTCGGGCG
This sequence comes from Pseudomonadota bacterium, assembly GCA_040385485.1. Taxonomy (GTDB): domain Bacteria; phylum Pseudomonadota; class Gammaproteobacteria; order Burkholderiales; family Burkholderiaceae_C; genus Hydrogenophaga. The sequence goes on from JAZKHJ010000063.1 coordinate 493, forward strand.
GCTGTTTCATCGCAAGCCGGTGGACCCGGGCGTAGCCGAAACAGTTCGCGCCTAGCGCTTGCCAGATATGAAAAGCCATTGCATCAATTGATAAGTTCCCGCTACAGTGCGTTACATCTAACGCTTTGGGGGGTACTTCCGTATGCGTTCTACAACTCTTCGGGTGCGGTGGCTCTACCCCGCAATCGCATGCGCGGCGTTGTCAGATGTGGGTCTGGCCCAAACCCTCCGTTGGGCATCTCAGGGCGACTTGTTGACCCTGGACCCCCACTCGCAAAACGAGTTGCTGACCAACGCCATCAACAGCCAGGTGCATGAAACCTTGGTGTCGCGCGGAAAGAAGCTTGAAATCGAGCCTGGCTTGGCGTCTGCCTGGCAGCAAATCGGTCCTCTGCACTGGCGCTTTCAGTTGCGCCCGAATGTGAAGTTTCACGATGGCAGCGTCCTGACTGCGGACGATGTGACGTACTCCATTCTGCGGGCGAAGGACCCCGCATCGGGGATTCGCGTCTATGCCAACGCGCTGGGAGAGCCGCGCAAGGTCGACGATCTCACCGTCGATTTTTTGCTGACAGAGTTCAACCCCATCTTTCTGCAGCACCTTTCGTTGGTGCACATCATGAACAAGGCGTGGTCTGCCAAGCACAACGCATTGCGACCGCAGGACTTCAAGAATCGGGAGGAAAAACACACCGCGCTCAATGCCAACGGCACGGGCCCCTTCATGGTGGGCTCGCGCGAGACCGATGTGAAAACCGTGTTTCGACGCCATGCCGGATGGTGGGGCAACTTCGAAGGCAATGTGCGGGAGGTGATCTACACGCCCATCAAGAGCGATGCCACACGCTCGGCCGCTCTGGTGGCCGGGGAAATCGATTTCGTGCTCGATCCTCCGCCCCAGGACCTGGACCGACTGCGCTCAAGCCCCGGACTGAAAGTGGTTGACGGCATGGAGAATCGCATCATCTTCATTGGCATGGATCAGGGCCGTGATGAGCTTCTTTACAGCACTGTCAAGGGGAAGAATCCGTTCAAGGATGTGCGCGTGCGACGTGCACTGGCGCAAGCGGTGGACATCGAGACCCTGCGAAGCAAGCTCATGCGAGGGCAGGCCGTGCCCACGGGTGCCCTGGCGTCCACGCCTCTGAGTGTCTTCAATGACCCCGAGCTGGAAAGGCGGTTGCCTTTTGACCTGTCGCGCGCCAGGTCGCTGATGGCGGAGGCAGGCTATGAAGACGGCTTCGGCGTGACGCTGGACTGTCCCAACAACCGCTATGTCAACGACGAAAAGATCTGTGTTGCGCTGGCTGCCATGTGGGCTCAGATCGGCGTCAAGGTCACGGTCAATGCGCAACCGCGCGCGATCTATTTCCCCAAGGTGGAGAAGCTGGACATCTCGATGTACCTGCTCGGCTGGGGCGGGAGCATCACCGACGCGGAAACCACGCTCACACCGCTCATGCGCAGTCGCGGTGAAGGTGGTGTGGGACAGTTCAACTTCGGCAACTTCAAGAACCCCCGGCTGGACCAATTGGCGGCTCAAAGCAGCAGAGAGACCGACCCCATCCGCCGTGAAGAGCTGATCAAGGCAGCGATGAGGGAGCACAACGAGCAGGTACACCACATAGCCTTGCACCGCCAGGTGATTCCCTGGGCCATGCGCAACAACGTGGAGGTCGTGCATCGACCGGACAACTGGCTGGAATGGCGTTGGGTCACCGTGGGCCACTGAGACCTGCGGCCATTCCGTCATCCGTACCCTGCCATCCCCATGGGCCGCTGCGCCGGGCACGAACAACCTACCCGTCCGGGTAGGGTGCGCAATGGGTGGGTGAAGCTAGCCTTCAACCCATGCCAGCCCTCCCTTTGCCAACGCGCCATCGCCCCGTCGCCGTGCACGGACTTCCCGCGCATTGGGGCAGGCGCAGATGCTTCAACTCGATCCGAAGCCTCAAACGGGAGGGCATCGTGGGCGACGAGTTAAGCGCAGACCTCGGACTGCAGGCCATTTCGGCCACGGTGATGTTTGTGGATGTGGTCGAGTCGGTGCGCCACATCCAGCGCGACGAAGCGGGCTCCGTGCGGCGCATGCGTGCACTGATGGCCGATGCCGCGCAGCTCGTGTTGCGGCACAAAGGGCAGGTGGTGGAACGGCTGGGCGATGGCCTCGTGCTTCGTTTCGAGCATGCACGGCAAGCCGCGCAATGCGCAGTGGCGCTGCATGCACTGGCTGCGCACGCCAGTGCAGCCCATTCGACCGAAGAACAGATGCACCTGCGGGCGGGTATTCACAGCTCACCGATCTGGGCCGACACCCAGGGCCTGTATGGGCTTGGGGTGAATCTGGCCGCGCGTGTGGCGGCGGTGGGAGGGCCAGGCGACACCTTGCTCACCGCGCAGGCCCGCGACCAACTCGTGGTCGGTCTGGACGGGGACTTGCACGATCTCGGCTCCTGCTATCTCAAACACGTCGATGAACCGCTGCGCTTGTTTCGCCTTGACGCGCAGAGCACACCGCTGCCGTCTTCGCTTCGCCAAGCCATCGCCGCGCGCATGAAAACCAGGCCCACGCTGGCGGTGCTGCCCTTCGAGCTGGCGCATTCGGCGGGACCGAGGGGGTGCCCTATCGGCGTGGCCGACATCCTGAGCGATCAGATCATCCGGCAGCTCAGTCGCTCACCCATGCTGCACGTTATTTCTGCGCTCTCGGTCAACAGCCTGCGCGGATACGGCGTTGAGTTGGACGCGATGTACCGAACCCTGAGAGCCGACTATGTGTTGCGGGGAACGCTGCACACCCATGACCCCGCAGGCGGCTCAAACGCGCAGCTTGGCCTGGAGGTGGCGCTCTGGCGCGCGGGCGCGGGCGAGCCGGTGTACGCCGAGGTGTTTCAAGGCACGGCGCTCGATGCGCTGTCGCCAACCAGCGAGCTGCTGGGCCGTCTGGCCCATGGTGTGGGTGCGCGGATCCTGGCCGTCGAACAGCGCGCCGCGCGTGGCGCGCAAGCATTGCCCAACCTCGCCAGCCACACCCTCTACCTCAACGCGGTGGACCTGCTGCACCGCTTTTCATTGTCAGACTTCGAGCGCGCGCACCAGATGCTGCAGGCCCTGAGCGAGCGTGCACCCCGCCATCCCGAGCCCTTGGCCTGGCTGGCGCGCTGGCATGTGTTCAAGGTGGTTCAGGGATGGACCGACGACAGCGAGCGGGACGGCGCACAAGCGTTGGCCTTCAGCGAACGCGCGCTGGAGCGCGACCCGGAATCCGCACTGGCTTTGACCATGGCCGGATCGGTGTATGCGGGCGTCAAGCGCGACCCGGTCACCGCGCAGCAGTACTACGCCCAGGCGCTTGAACACAACCCCAACGATTCGTTGGCCTGGTTGATGAGCAGCGTTGCCCATGGGTTCGTGATGGAGCGCGAACCCGCGATCGCCGCGAGTGAAATGGCGCTGGGCCTGTCGCCCATCGATCCCGCGCGCCACTTCTACGACTCTCTGGGTGCAACCGCTGCGGTCATGGCAAGGGACTATCCGCGCGGCGTGGCCCTGGCCCAACGGGCGATTCATGCCAACGCAGCCCATGGGTCTTCGTACCGTGCTTTGGCGACGGCCGAGGTCATGCTGGGCCAGATTGACCAGGCCAAGAACACCATTGCGCGTCTGCTCGCCGTCGAGCCGCAGTCCACCGTGCAGACCTACCTGGCCCGCGTGGGCCCCCCCAACGTGCAGAACCTGGAGTTCGCAGCAGCCCTGCGAACGGCAGGATTGCCCGAACGCTGAGTCAACCACACCAACGAGGAGACACACATGAGTGCAGCGATCTATTTGCAAGGAATGCAAGGCATGCAAGGTATGCAAGGAATGCAAGGAATGCAAGGAATGCAAGGAATGCAAGGCATGCAGGGAATGCAGGGGATGATGCTTACGCCCGGCGCAGACCCAGGCACGTCCTGGGGCCTGATCCTCAACCGCGAGGCGGTGATGCAGCCGCACGGGCGAGAGCCGCCAAGGGTCGACTTGAAGGGAGAATTTCGGAACACCGCAGCCGACGGGTTGCCGAGGGTGAACGACCCCGAGCGGCTGGACCGGTGGTCAATCGATGTTCGGTTTGCAAACCTTGCAGCGGAGCTGTTTCGCCCTTTGCTGTTCTCGGCCGATGAACCGGGCAAGGGCGTGGTGGTATCCCATGTGGAAATGAACTGGTCGAATCCGGGCAGCGCGTATCCCCAGGTGAGCAAGATTTTCAGCATGAGCCGACCACCTCAAGAGGTGTTTGCGGCGCAGTTGAAACAAGTGAGTGACTGGACCGAGCTGCGTGCCGAGCGCATGCCCGAGATCATGAGCCAGATGGCTGTTCCATTACAGTACTGGAGCGCGGTTGCTGACCTGAATCCCACGACATTTCGCTACACGCTGGAGTTCCTGAACCTGGCGCTGGCCCTTGCGGCCTACCTTGTCCAACCCGCGAAACACTACCTTGCGTGCCCTCGTCCAGTGGCCTATTCGCCGGGCATCCAGCCCATCATCAATGCGGGTCGCTTTGCGGTCTTCCCCAGCGGTCATGCCACCGAAGCCTTCCTCGTGGCGCGTCTGCTGCAAATGCTGAGTGCGCATGCGAAGACGGTCGACGTGGACCAGCCGGACGGCAGCTCTGTCGTGAAGGAGCACCCGTTTGAAGCGCAACTGCAGCGCCTGGCTGCACGCATTGCAAACAACCGCGTGGTCGCCGGCGTTCATTTCCCCATCGATGCGCCGGCCGGTCGCATGGTGGGTGAAACACTGGCGGAGTACCTTGTGTGCCGATGTGGCGCAACCACCCAGTGGGTTCCGCGTGGCTTTCAGGGCAGCGTGTTGAGAAAGGCCAGTGCTGACGTGGTGCGCGGCTTCAGCCGAAGCGAACCCATGGACCAGATACAAGCGGCGGGTAAGCCCGTTCCCGAATACTTCGAAGACAACACGGGAACTGTGTCCGCGCCAACGCGGACGGACAGCCTCGTTCCGGGCGCTTCTCATGGCTTGCTGACCCATTTGTGGAAGCAGGCGCGTGAGGAGTGGGCTTGATCAAGTAGGAGCACAACATGCCCACGCCGATACACCCTTCTGATGTGAATCCCATCAGATTCTGGCTCGAGTTTGTTCGTCAAAAACTGGGAGAGAGACCCGTCGATCCCTACGCCTTCTGGGGGTTGTCTACCCGATTTCGTTCGCTGGGCTTTGCCGGGGTTCCGCCTTCGGTGCTGAGCTTCTCGGTGGAGCTGTGCAAACCCTACAAGCCTTCGGATCACCCATTCATGCCGTCTTTGACGCATGCGCTTCAGGACTCAAGCCACGCAATGGGAAAGTTGCCTGAAGCGGATCACCTGCCCGCTATTGTGCCGACGGCATACGAAAGACCACTGCCAGGCAAGACGCCGACCATTCAGCCACGAACTGCCACCTTTGTGACGTTGCGATTGGACGTGAAGGACATCGAGTGGGGATTCGTCCAGCAGTATGTGCAAGAGCTGATCCTGGCTCCATATGTCAAGAGGCTCCAAATCGGCCTCCCCCGTGGGGTGGACAACCCGGACAAGTCCCAGGGAAAGGATCCTCAACTGCCGAAATGGGCGCGAACGCCGGATGTCGTCATCGGCGTGCTGGAAGATGCCTGCCCATTTGCGCACCAGGCATTGCGACGCTCGGACGCTCCGCTGAGCACGCGAGTCGTGGCCCTGTGGGACCAGACGACGGTGCGCTCAAGGCTGGGTAACGAGCCAGCGCCCGCCGGATTCCCTTATGGTGGCCAATGGGAAAACGAGGAGCTCGATCGTCGGATGCAACGGCATCTGGTGAACCAGGAGGTGGACGAGGAAGCCGTCTATGCCAGTGCCGACGTCGATTTCAAGCCTCTGGCGGGACGGGCTTCTCACGCAGCGGCCGTCCTTGGCCTTGTCGGTGGAGGTGCGCGTTCCAACACGCGCATGCCGCAGGGGGTGGACGCAGGCGATGGGCCGCCAACAGTTTCGCCTCCAGTCGGCGATGCTGCGGCCCGCGCACCCTTGGTCATAGTGCAGTTGCCAGGGGAACAAACGGCCGTTCGCGCGGGGCGCTGGTTTGCGGTGAACGCGCTCGATGGGTTGCACTATCTCGTCGATGTAGCGCGCAGGCTTGGGAACGACATCAACAATCCGCCGCCGCTGGTCGTCAACCTGAGCTACGGTTCCATGGCAGGTCCGCACGACGGTTCGGGCATGCTGGAGTCGGCCATCGACGAGTTGTGCAACTTGTATGGAGGCGACCTCGGTGTGGTCCTCGCCGCCGGCAATGGCCACGGCACCCAGCGCGACGCGGAAGACCCTTCCAAATACCTGCCCGGCGGCATGCATGCGAACCAGGATCTGGTGCCAGGCAAGAGCGTGAGCTTCACGCTCTTCATCCCGCCCGACAAGCAGTTTGAAACCTACCTGGAAATCTGGTTCTCGGTAAATCCCCCCACTGGGGTAAGCGATCCGTTCCTGGAGATCGACACCTGGAGTGAGAAAGACAATCCGGGCGAGGTGGAGATTGTGGTCACACCGCCGGATGGCCGCGCATGGCCTGCCATTCCTTGCCCAGGCATTCACCTGGCACCGGAAAATGTGCCCGACCCTGCCGCCAAGACAGAAGCCGGCCTGTTCTTCATGCGCAAGGTCAGCCAGGGCACAAGAGGCTCCATGGCGCTGCTGGTCGTGGCGGCCACCCAGGTGTCCAGCAAATATGTGGAGGCACCCGCGGGGCGATGGCTGGTCACGGTGCGGCACAAGAAGGCGGACACCACCGCGCGCAGCTTCAGCGTGGATGCCTGGGTGGAGCGTGACGACACCGAGGTCGGCGCCGTTCGCCCGCAAAGCGCGAGGCTGGTGGAAAACGCGGATGGGTCACCTTCGGGTCTTACCAATAGAGGCACTTTCACCAACATTGCCACAGGCCGCATGACGATCAAGGCCGGCGCGTTGATGGACCGTGGGGACGGCCTCGGGTCAACGGAGGTCAGTCCCTACAGCGCGAAAGCAATGCACGGCGCCCCTGGACCTGACTTTTCCTCGATCGCGGAAACCCACCCGGCGCTCCCAGGCATTCGCGTGAGTGGTTCGCAGAGCGGCATGGTGCTGCGCGCCAACGGCACCAGCATGGCGGCTCCGCAGGCCGCGCGCTACCTGGCCAATCGGCTCGCTGATGGTTGTGCGCTTCGCCCCTTGCCCGAGACACCCGGGCAGGGCACCGCAAGGCTCGGTAAAAAAACCGTATGAGCAAAACCTCGGCGCGCGTCACGCTTCGCCAGCTCTGCCGGCTGGGCCTGCCCGCGCCACTCTTGCTGCCTTCGCTCCTGCCGGTCCTGCGCGAGCTGATTCCCGCCAGCCACGGTGCGTTTTTTTTCTGCGACGCCAGGGGCAGCATCACCAATCTGTATGCCGAACGAATGTTGGCTCCCCAGGCCATGGCCTCGTACCACGATCGGCACAACGATGAGCACTTTCGCCATCAGTACCTTCGGCGCGTGGCGGACGCCAGTCCCGTGAGTCGGCGCAGCACAAGCTCGTCTGAAAAGGAAGGCGCGTACTTTCGCGAAGTCCTCTCGCCTCTGGGGGTGGAGCACTTCTTGTACGGGGTGGTCCGCCACCATGGCAAGGTGTTGGGCCAGCTGAGCCTCTACCGTGGCGGCGATGCTTCGCCGTTTTCCTTGGCCGATGAGCAGGCGCTGCTCGGCGTGATGCATTACCTGGGGGAGGCATTGGGGATGCCGTCTCCCGTGGCGCTGCTGGAGCTGCAGGAGCACACGGTGGAGGAGGGCCTGGCGCTGCTCGACGCCCAGGCCAACGAACTCTATGCCGACGACAACTGGCCCCGCTTGATCCGCCTGGCAGAGGGCAATGCGATTTCTCCGGCCACGGCCATGGCGGAGAGCGAGTCGTTGCCGCGGTTCGTGCGAGCCATGCTGGCTGCCGTGTTGAGCGCACCGCACGCGATCCATCGGGTGGATTCGGTGTGGGGCAACTTTGCATTCCGGCGCCATGCCATGGCATCGCAGCAGGGTGATCACGCCGTGGCACTGCTGGTCTCTCGCCTGGCCGCGCAACCCCTGCGCCTGACGGAGGGTGCAGCAGCCCTGGGCCTGTCTCCGCAGCAAAGGGAGGTGGCGGTCCTCATCGCCCAGGGGCACAGCAACAGCGACATTTCCCAGCATCTGGGCATCACGGTCAACACCGCCAGCTACCACGTCAAGCAGGTGTTTGCGCGGCTGAATGTGCACGATCGCAGTGCCGTCGCCAGGGTGCTTTGCGACGCAGCATCGCGCTGACGTACCGCACGATCCGTGCTGGCCTGCACGGCCAAATCCCGTTCCTTTTTGACTCACTCCCACCCGGTTGCGTAGTACCGGCGATGGGATGCGGCTTCCATCATGGAAGCGCGCTGCAGGTTCATGAAATGACTTGCAGCACATCCGCAATTCCACCACTTTTGAGGAGTCATTCATGAAACACTTGAACGCTTTTGTGCCCACTGCGTTGGCCAGCGCAGCCATGCTGGCTCTTGTTGCCTGCGGCGGTGGCGGCGACGATGCCCCGACCTCGCTCACCGGCATGGTGGCGGTGGATGGCCCGGTCAGAAACGCGGTGGTCTGTCTGGACCTCAATGCCAACAACGTGTGTGATTCAGGGGAGCCCGCTTCGGCACCCACCGGCGCCGACGGGGCTTACAGCGTCGACCCATCAACCGTCACCGAGCAGCAGTTGGCCAGTTCGTCATTGATCGCTCCCATGGTGCCGGGCGGCCTTGCCGATCCGGGCACCACCATCGACATGGCAGACGGCCAGGCAACGGCGGAAGATTCCTACGTGCTCCGACAAGTGCCCGGCAAGGCTGGGCAGATCAATCCTTTGACCACCCTGGTTGCCGCAGGTGTGCGCAATGGCATGACCGAAGCGGTGGCGCGCGCCAATGCCGCCGAACAGTTGGGCATTGCGGTGGCCAAGATCGACAACTACCAGGACGACCCCGCTTTCAACGACGCCGAGGTGGTCGACAACGCGCGTCTGATGGCTTCGGCTGTGGCCACCACGCTCGAAGACGGTGTGCCGCTGGTGGTGGGCGATCAGACAGCCGCCATTGCGGCAGCTCAAAACGATTTGCGACTCTTGCGCTACACCGACGGCAGCAACTTCAACTACCAGGACTTCACGTTGTCCGCCAAAGCTGCCGGGGTGCCGGGTCTGTCATTGGAGGATGGCCGGGTGGGCCAGGTGGGTGGAGTGGCCACCGATGCCGGCGTTCTCTACAACCAGGCGTACCTCACGTCCAATGGCTGGTTGCGCTGCGACAGCACGGTGCTGGTGACCGCCACACAAGGTGTCCCGAATCGAAGCACCTTTTGCAACGCTCAAGATGCGGTGAACTACCGCAAGAACGTCAGCGTGGCTGGCCGGCCCATGGCCGATGTGGTCACCGAGCTGCAATCCGACAGTGAAAATTTCATCAACACCGGCCTCTCCACGACAGGCTTGCTCGCTGCCCTCGGCGCTGCGCAGTTTCCGGCGGGCAGCAACCTGCGACCTGGCCTGTTGCTGAATCTGACGCAACCGATCTTCATCAACAGCATCAACACCGACGGTCGCCCGCAGGCCGAGGCGACTTCGCTGGCGCAACTGATCACGGCCAAACCAGCCGCAGGTGTGAACCTCGCCACCGGGGCAGGCAGCCTGAATCTGGGCCTGAGCAGCACCAGCACCACCACCCAGCAAAAGAATCTGCGGGTGGCCTTCACCGGTACCCTCGGTGCCACCGAAGGCACCGTGCAGTACTACGACTGCTTTCTCGACGCCGGAGGCACGGTGGTGTCCAGCTGTGCGGCCTCCGATACCGGCACCTACATCATCGAGACCATCAACGAAGCCTCGGTGATGAAATTCGCTGGGTTCACACCGACGGCGATGGACCACGTGCGCCACTACGTCGAAGTCAAGGCAGACAACCAGGCCAACGGTGTGATCGGTGGCGACTGGGTCTTCATGGCGCGGCAACGCAAGCCGGATGTTGATTCCAACCTCAGTTCCAGCAAGCGCCTCAACGGGACGGCATGGACGGCGATGAAGGACGAGCTCGGGATCTGACCCGGTCGCTGGCTGCGGGGCGAACAGGAGGAGGGGGCGGCGGCGCAGCCACCCTCCTCAGCCCTCCAAGGCCTCCAGCAGTTCCGTCTCGATTTCGATCTGCCGCTTGTTCATCTGCAACTGCGCGCCGCTGATGAGGAAGGTGTCTTCCACCCGCTCGCCCAGGGTGGTGATCTTGGCCAGTTGCACGTTGATGTCGTAACGCGCCAGCACACGCGAGATGCCGTAGAGCAGACCAGCGCGATCGCTCGCCGAAACCGACAGCAGCCAGCGCTGGGCCTTTTCGTCGGGCCGCAGGTCCACCCGCGGCGTGACGGGGAAGCTCTTCACCCGGCGCGAGAGCCGACCCTTCATGGGCGCGGGCAGCGGTCCACATTCATCAATGGTTTGCGCCAGGTTGTTCTCCACCATGGCGATGAGTTCGCGGTAGTGCTCTGACAGCGTGGGCGCCACCACCTGGAAGGTGTCGAGGGCATGCCCGGTGAGCGTGGTGTGCACACGCGCATCGAGGATGCTGAAGTTGGAGCTGTCGAAATAGCCGCAGATGCGCGCAAACAGGTCGTGCTGGTCGGGAGCGTACACAAGCACTTGCAGGCCTTCGCCTTCAGGCGAAAGACGGGCGCGCACGATGGCACGGTCCGGGGCGTCGCCTTCGGGCACAGGCTTGCCGGCCGCCTTGGTGGCGGTCTGCGCGATCTGCCGGGTCAACACGCGCGTGTGCCAGGCGATCTCGTCGGCTTGGTGGCGCATGAAGTAGCTCACGTCCAGCGTGTCCCACAGCGCCTTGTGCGCCAAGTGGGGCAGCGCGTGCAGCGCCAGCATGGACAGCGCCTCGCGCTTGCGGGCCTCGATCACGGCGCCCGGGTCGGGTGCGCGGCCGCCCAGCGCGCGCAGCGTGTAGCGGTACAGGTCTTCGAGCAGCTTGCCTTTCCAGGCGTTCCACACCTTGGGGCTGGTGCCGCGGATGTCGGCCACGGTGAGCAGGTACAGCGCGGTGAGATAGCGTTCGTTGCCCACGCGCTTCGCGAAGGCGGCGATCACGTCGGGGTCGCTCAGGTCTTCCTTCTGCGCCATGCGGCTCATGGTGAGGTGCTCGGCGACGAGGAACTGGATCAGCTTCATGTCATCACGGTCGATGCCGTGCTGGTGGCAGAAGGTGCGCACGTCGCGCGCGCCCAGGTCGGAATGGTCGCCGCCACGGCCCTTGGCGATGTCGTGAAAGAGGGCTGCGATGTAGAGGATCCAGGGCTTGTCCCACCCGGCGGCCAGCTGCGAGCAGAACGGGTATTCGTGCGAGTGCTCGGCGATGAAGAAGCGGCGCATGTTGCGCAACACCATCAGGATGTGCTGGTCCACGGTGTAGACGTGGAACAGGTCGTGCTGCATCTGCCCCACGATGTGGCGGAACACCCAGAGGTAGCGCCCGAGCACCGAGGTCTGGTTCATCATGCGCAGCGCATGGGTGATGCCCTCGGGCTCTTTCAGGATCTGCAGGAACTGAGCACGGTTGACCGGGTCGGCACGAAAGCGCGCGTTCATGACCGGGCGGGCGTTGTAGAGCGCGCGCAGCGTGCGCGCCGAAAAACCCTTGATGCCCACCGTCGTCTGGTAGATGTGAAAGGTTTCCAGGATGGCGTGCGGCTGCTGCACGTAGAGGTCGTCGCTGGCCACTTCCAGCATGCCGCCCTTGTCGTAGAAGCGCGCATTCAGCGGGCGCAAGCGATCCACGCCAGCCATGTCGTCCTGCAGACGCTCCTGGATGTTGAGCAACAGGATCTGGTTGAGCTGGGTCACGGCCTTGGCCGCCCAGTAGTAGCGCTTCATGAGCGCCTCGCTGGCGCGGCGTGTGCCTTTGGCCGTGGGGGCCGTGTGGGGCTGCCCGGCTGGGCCCGCGGTGATGACGGCAGGCACCTGCGCCTTGAACCCGAACGATTCGGCCACGGCGGTCTGCAGGTCGAACACCAGGCGGTCTTCACGCCGGTTGGCCAGCAGGTGCAGGCGCGCCCGGATCAGGCTGAGCAAGGCTTCGTTGGCCTTGATCTGGCGCGCTTCCAGCGGCGTGGCCAGGCCTTTGCGTGCCAATTCGTCCCAGCTGCGTCCCAGGCCCGCGGCCTTGGACACCCACAGGATGATCTGCAGGTCGCGCAGACCACCGGGCGACTCCTTGCAGTTGGGCTCAAGCGAGTAGGGGGTGTTTTCGTACTTGGTGTGGCGCTGGCGCATCTCCAGCGTCTTGGCCACGTAAAAAGCCTTGGGATCCATCGCCTCGTCGAGCAGGGTCACCAGCCGGTTGAAGGCGTTTTTGCTGCCGCAGATGAGGCGGCTCTCGAGCATCGAGGTCTGTACCGTCACATCCTTGGCGGATTCCTCCACGCAGTCGCTCACCGAGCGCACGCTCGATCCGATCTCCAGGCCGAGGTCCCAGCAAGCGCCAATGAAGCCTTCAAGCCGCTTCTTGAGCTCGGCATCTTCGTCGGGCTGCGCACCATCGGGCAGCAGCACCAGCACGTCCACATCGGAAAAAGGGAACAACTCGCCGCGGCCGTAGCCGCCCACCGCGATCAATGAGAACCCGGTGCCGAACCCGGCCCGGCCCCAGAGTTCGCGCAGGGTCTGGTCGGTCAGCCGCGAGAGCTGCTGCAGAGCCTGGCGCACGCCACGGGTGGAGGCACCTTGATCGCGCAACAGCGCAAACAGGGCCGTCTTGTCGCCGCGGTAACGCAGGCGCAGCGCGCCGATGTCGCCCGCCGGCGCCAGGGGGGCGTCCATGGGCTCAGGCGGCCACGGCGGCCGCTGGCTTCACGAAGGCCGGCGGTGCCAGGCTGCCGGCCGACAGGGTGAGCACCTCGTAGCCGGTCTCGGTGACCAGGATCGTGTGTTCCCATTGGGCCGAGAGCGAGCGGTCGCGCGTGACGATGGTCCAGCCGTCGCCCGCTTCCTTGATGTCACGCTTGCCGGCATTGATCATGGGCTCGATGGTGAAGGTCATGCCGGGCTTGAGCTCTTCGAGCGTGCCCGGGCGGCCGTAGTGCAGCACCTGCGGGTCTTCGTGGAACTTCTGGCCGATGCCGTGCCCGCAGAACTCACGCACCACCGAGAAGCCGTTGCCTTCGGCAAAGGTCTGGATCGCATGGCCGATGTCGCCCAGGCGGATGCCCGGCTTGACCATCACGATGCCTTTCCACATGGCTTCATACGTCACCTGCGTCAGCCGGCGTGCCTGCACCGAACAGGCGGCTTCGCCACCGATCATGTACATGCGGCTGTTGTCACCGAACCAGCCGTCCTTGATGACGGTCACGTCAACGTTGAGGATGTCGCCCTTCTTGAGCGGTTTCTCGTTGGGGATGCCGTGGCACACCACGTGGTTGATGGAGGTGCACAGGTGGCCCGGGTAGGGCGGGTAACCGCTGGGCTGGTAGCCGATGGTGGCCGAGACCGTGCCCTGCTGCTTCATGAACTCGGCCGCGAGGCGGTCGATTTCCAGGGTGGTCACGCCCGGCTGGATCAGGGGCGTGAGGTAGTCCAGCACTTCGGAGGCCAGGCGGCAAGCCACCCGCATGCCTTCGATGCCCGCTTCGTCTTTGTAGGTGATGCTCATAGGCGCAGATTATCCCACCGGGCCATGCGGCGCAGGGTATCGGCGGCGATGACTGGGCGAGCCACGCGGGTAAAATCGCCGCTCCGCCCACCCCCCGGGTCTACGCACCTCAGGCTCCCAACGTGTCCCTGCACCTGCGCACTTTTGATGGCGGCAATGCCATCAGCGACTTCAAAGTCCAGCAACTCCTGCCCCGTCTGGCAGCCCTCTCCGACAAGATCACCGGCCTCTCGGCCCGCTTCGTGCACCTCGCCGCCTTCGACGGCGAGCCCGATGCGGCCCTGGTGGCACGCGTGGGCGAACTGCTGACCTACGGCGAACCCGCCACCGAGGCGCACGGCAAGCTCGAAGCAGCCGGAGCGCCGGCCCTGCTGGTGATGCCGCGCCTGGGCACGGTCTCGCCCTGGGCTTCCAAGGCCACCGACATCGCGCACAACTGCGGTCTGGCGCTGCACCGGGTGGAGCGGCTGATCGAATTCCGCCTCCAGCTCAAGAGCGGCCTGCTGGGCAAGTCCAGTCTGTCGACCGACCAATTGCGCGCTGTGGCCGATCTGCTGCACGACCGCATGACGGAAAACGTCTCGCTCGACCGCAGCCAGGCGCAGGCCCTGTTCACCGAACTGCACCCCGCGCCCATGGAACAGGTGGACGTGCTCGGTGGCGGGCGCTCCGCGCTGGAGCGCGCGAACGCCGACTGGGGCCTGGCCCTGGCCGACGACGAGATCGACTATTTGGTGACCGCGTTCACCGGCCTCAAGCGCAACCCGACCGACGTGGAACTGATGATGTTCGCCCAGGCCAACAGCGAGCACTGCCGCCACAAGATCTTCAACGCGCAGTTCACCATC
>JAZKHJ010000064.1:0-81957 GCA_040385485.1 Pseudomonadota bacterium
ATGCGCGCCTGGTGGTCGCAGTTGTTGGTGCCCCAGAAGCTCACGAACTTGCGCATCAGGTACGCCTGCTCGTTGTTGTGCTTGGACGAGCCGATGAAGTAGACCGAGTCGGGGCCGCTGGCCTCGCGCAGTTCTTTCATGCGCGCCGTGATCTCGTTCAGGGCGACGTCCCAGCTGATGCGCTCGTACTTGCCGTTGACCAGCTTCATGGGGTAACGCAGGCGGTATTCGCCGTGGCCATGCTCGCGCAGGGCGGCACCCTTGGCGCAGTGGGCGCCGAGGTTGATGGGGGAATCGAACACCGGCTCCTGGCGCACCCAGACACCGTTCTCGACGATCGCGTCGGTCGCGCAGCCCACCGAGCAGTGGGTGCAGATGGTGCGCTTGACTTCGATCTTGCCGGTGCCGTCGATCGACTTGCCTTCAGCGGCCTTGGCCTTCTTCACGAGCACGAGCTGAGACGCGGCCAGACCCACGCCCACGCCCATGCCGGAGCGGCGCAGGAAAGCGCGGCGGTCCATGGTGGGCAGGGCCGTTGAGAGGCCGCGCTGGAGGTTGTGAACGAAGGTGGAATGCACGCGAGCAGCGTGTCCACCCGTGGAGGATGATTTTTTGGTCAGCAGCATGGTTTTGCCTCCTGGGAAGCCGCCGGGGCAGCGGCTTGCGCCCCTGTCCGGGGCATCGAACGAACGAGAACGTGGGGATTCAAGGAACAGCCGTCCGCTCAGATGCGGGTGGTCTGGTAATACTGTTTGACGTGATCGCTGAGGCTGTAGCCGCCGCCTTTGGCGGGAGCGGGTTTGGCCTCGATCGCGGCGGTCTCCTCAACCGGTGCGCGCGGGATCAAGGCTGCAGCGGCGGCGAGCGCGCCAACCGTGGAGGCTCCGGCAAACAGGGTGCGCCGGTTCAGGCCGGAACGTTCTTCACCTGTGGTCGGGTGGGAGGGCTTGGTCATGCAGATCTCCAGGTTGAAATGGACCGCCAACCAACGTGCGGACCTTTTGCATACGTGGAATCTAACCCCACCGTGTATGGGTTGCAAGGTGGTTCATACGTAGCCAATCGTGTTTTGATCCCCGCGACCCGGTCGCTCTTCATGCGGCATTGCAGCATCGCCGCTTGCTGCGCTTTTGATAGCCAGAAGCGTGCCATAAGCCAAAGGTTTCGGTACCGATGCGGTGGAGCCAGGCGGCCATGCAGCGCCACACCTTGAGCACACTCACGATCCGGTTGTCGAGCAAGTCGACGCCCTCGGGAATACCCGCATGCGAATGTCGGAGTCCCACAGCGCAGGCGGTCAAGTTGTCACACAGCAGCGCGACAACTTGTCGCACGTGAAGCACATGCCCCGCTGATGCAGCACCCCGCACCACCGTGGGGTTTGCGCCAATACCCCACTGATTTCGTAGGCTACGTCCGTAGAATCCGGACGGGTGGAAACATCACTTTCGCCCTCCGGGCCCGACAAATCCCTGGAGGGCTGGCCCGACTGGTCGATCCTGATCGTCGACGACGAGCAGGGCATGCTCAACTTCCTCGTCAAGACGCTGGCACCGCGCTGCCATTTCGTGATGAGCGCGGGCAGTGCCGAAGACGGCGCGCAGTGGTTGCGCGGCCACCATGTCGACCTGATCATTCTGGACATCTCGCTGCCCGGCAAGAGCGGCGTGGTCTGGCTCAAGGAGTTGCGCGAACACGGCTTCACCGGTGAGGTGATCCTGATCACCGCCTTCGCCGACCTGGACACCGCCATCGAGGCGCTGCGCGCCGGCGCTTCCGATTTCATCCTCAAACCGTTTCGTGTGCCGCAGATCCTCAATGCGGTGAAGCACTGCTACGAGCGCTCGCGCCTGCGCCGCGAAAACTTCGTGCTGCGCCGCGCCGTCTCGCAGCCTCCCGGGCGCGGCACCGCGCTGGTGGGCCAATCACTGGACATGCAGATCCTGCGCACCTCCATGGCCCGTGTGGCGCCGGTCAACAGCACGGTGCTGCTGCAAGGCGAGTCGGGCACTGGCAAGGAGCTGGTGGCGCGAGAGCTGCACGCACAGAGCAGCCGCGCCAGCGGACCGTTCGTGCCGGTCAATTGCGCGGCGGTGTCGCCCGAGCTGATCGAGAGCGAACTCTTCGGCCACGCCAAGGGCGCGTTCACCGGCGCCACCCGCGCGCGCGACGGCCTCTTTCATTACGCGCAGGGCGGCACGCTGTTTCTCGACGAGATCGCCGAACTGCCGTTGCCGATCCAGGCCACGCTGTTGCGCGCCATCGAAGACCTCAAGATCCGCCCCGTGGGCAGCGAGCAACTGGTGCCGGTCAACCTGCGCATCATCGCGGCGACCAACCGCCAGCTCAGCGCCGAAGTGGAAGCCGGTCGCTTCCGCAAGGACCTGTTCTTCCGCCTGCAGGTGGTCGATCTGAATCTGGCACCCCTGCGCGCGCACAAACAGGACATCCCCGAGCTGGTGGCGCACTTCATGGCACAGCTCGCGCCCTCGCTCGGCGTGGAACCCTTGACGATCAGCGCCCAGGAGATGGACTATCTCGCTCAGTACGACTGGCCGGGCAACGTGCGCGAGCTGCGCAACCTGATCGAGCGTTCGCTGATCCTGGGCACGCTCAACGTCTCGGCCCTGTACCCGGGCGTCAACCAGACGCAGGGCAGCGCCACGGCGGCGGCCAAGCCAACCGACCTGCACGCGATGGAGAAGCTGCATATCCTCACGGTGCTCGACTCGGTGCAGGGCGACAAGACGCGAGCGGCTCAACTGCTCGGTGTATCGCGACGCACACTGGAGCGCCGCGTGGCCGAATGGAACAGCTTGTGAAAACACCCCCGCCGCGCTGCACGTGGCCACCAGCATGACCCTCTGGCGCACACCGCGCTGGCTGGCGGGCTCGGTACGCAACAAGCTGCTGGCCATGGCCTTGCTGCCGCTGCTGGTGGCGTTCCCGATGCTGGTGATCGCGCTGGCCCTGTGGGGCAACGTGGCCTACGACCGGCTCCTGATCACCAAAGTGCGCAGCGACCTCGCGGTGGCGCACGGCTACTTCGAGCAGGTGCTCGGTGAGGTCGGCTCGGGCACCCTGGGTGTGGCGGGCTCGCAGTCGCTGTACGCAGCTTTGCGTCAGGCACCCCCGGACAAGAACGGCCTGAGCGAACAGCTCGCGTTGGCGCGCGAACGGCTGGGTCTCGATTTCCTGATGCTCTACGACGCGAAGGGCAGACCACTGGCACGCGCTGTGCCCGCGGGCCTCAGCAGCGCTGATGCCACCGCGCCGATTCCGCCCATGCCTGCCGGGCTTGCTGCGTCGCTGCAGCCCGGTCCAACGAACGCGCAGGCCCGGCTGCTGCTGCTGGCCCCTGAGGCACTCGAAGCGCTCGCACCGCATCTGTCAACGCGCCTGCGCATTCCGCTGGTGGCCACGCGCAACGCCGCACCCGACACGCGCGAGGCCGAACACCGCGCCATGGTGATGCTCTCCACGCACCCGGTGCTGGATGCAAAAGGTCAGACCATCGCGGTGCTCGCTGGTGGCCTGCTGCTGAACCAGAACCTCGATTTCATCGACCACATCAACCGCATCGTCTACCCCGAAGGCGCCCTGCCCTTCGGCAGCCAGGGCACGGCCACCTTGTTCATGGACGACGTGCGCATCACCACCAACGTGCGCCTGTTCCAGGACCAGCGCGCCATCGGCACCCGGGTGTCGCAGGCGGTTCGCGACGCGGTGCTGGGCCGTGGCAACACCTGGCTGGACCGCGCTTTCGTCGTCAACGACTGGTACGTGTCCGCCTACGAGCCACTGCAGGATGCCACCGGAGCACGCATCGGCATGCTCTACGTGGGCTTCACCGAAGCCCCCTTTCGCCTGGTGCGCCACGCGATGCTGGCGGTGATGGGTTTGATCTTTCTCGGCGTCATGGCGCTCTCGGCCTGGTTCTCGCTGCGCTGGGCGCGCAGCATCTTCCAGCCGGTGCAGCGCATGAACCGCACCATGCAGCTGGTGGAAGAAGGTCAGTCAGAGGCACGCGTGGGCGAGATCTCGGCGCGCGACGAACTCGGTGCACTGGCCGGTCATCTGGACGAACTGCTGGACGTCATCGACGACAAGACCGCGGCGCTGCGGCGCTGGGGCGAGGAGCTCGACCACAAGGTGGCCGAGCGCACGCGCGAGCTGGAGATGAGCAACGAGTCGCTTCAGATGGCACAGCAGCAACTGGTCAAAAGCGAAAAGCTCGCGGCCATCGGCCAGCTCACCGCCAGCATCGCCCACGAGATCAACAACCCGATTGCGGTGATGCAGGGCAACCTCGACCTGATGCGCGAGACCCTGGGCACGCACGCGCAGCCGGTGCGTGGCGAACTGCAGTTGCTCGACGAACAGGTCGAACGCATGCGCCTGATCGTCACCCAACTGCTGCAATACGCGCGACCCACCGAATACGCTGGTTACGTGGAGTCGCTTGACCTCAACCGCACGGTCAACGACTGCCTGGTGCTGGTGGGACATCTGATGTCGCAGACCCAGATCGAGGTTGAGCGTGACCTGCTGTGCACACGGCGCGTGGGCAGCAACCGCCAGGAACTCCAGCAGGTCATCATCAACCTGCTGATCAACGCGATCCAGGCGATGCCGCAGGGCGGCGTGCTGCGGCTGGAAACGCGCGACCGCGACGAGGGCGCCGAGTTGCGCGTGATCGACAGCGGTGCCGGTCTGAGCGAGGCCACGCAAGAGCGCCTGTTCCGCCCGTTCTTCACCACCAAGAACGACGGCAACGGCCTGGGACTGTGGATCAGCCAGGGGCTCGTGGAGCGCTACGGCGGCCACATAGCGGCCGCCAACCGCGACGACAGCACGCCCGGTGCGATCTTCAGCGTGCGGCTCTTCACCGAGCCGCAGGCGCCCGCTGCCACGAACACTCACGACGGGCGCCCTGGCGCGCGCGAGACTGGGCTCTGAACAGCAGGCTCGAAATACCATATTCGCGGTATTGGTTGAACAGGTGATCTGCGCTTTCATCGGGGCTGTTTTTTACTCCCCGGGGAATGCACGTGAACACCAGATTTCGCCAATGGATGGCCATCGTCACCGTCTTGCTGTCGGCTTGCGGCGGAGGAGATGGCGACGTCAACACCGACAACGTGGGAGGTGACGGCGACCACAGCTTTGGACCGATGGCCACACTCGACATCACCGTGCCGCGCATCAAGACGCTGCTGCTGTCCTGGCCCGACGCCACGGGAGAAACCGGCTACCGGGTTCTCGAACAACTTGAGGGCTCCCTTGCTGCCGTGGAGGTGGCCAGCCTTCCAGCCAACACAACGCAACACGCGTTGAGCGTGTTCCTGCCCGAAGGCCTGAATGCGCGCTACAGCATTCAGGCCTGCAACGCCGCTGGGTGCATTGCCTACACCTCGGTCACCACCGTCACCACCGCCGCTCTCAACCAAGCCATCGGCTATTTCAAGACAACCGCCAACGCCTTCCTGGGGGACAGCGTGGTCTTGTCGGCCGACGGCAGCACCCTGGCCATGGGCGTGCCCAATGACAAGAGCGTGGCTGGTGACCCCAACGACGTCTCTGCGCCTGCCAGCGGCGCGGTGCTTGTGTTCACCAAAGGCCCGGCAGGCTGGGTACTGCAGCAGTTCATCAAGGCCGCGGTGCCCACAGTGAACGCCAGGTTCGGTTCGTCACTGGCCATGTCGGTCGATGGCAACCGCCTGGTCATTGCCTCCGGTCTTCCGCGCAAGGTTCATGTGTTCGAGCGCGTGAACGGCCACTGGGCCCAGGAAGAGGTGCTGCCGGACCCTCAGCCCCTGCTCCTGCTCGACTTCGGTTCCCCGCTGGCGCTGGCGGGCGACGGCAACACACTGGCGGTGCGGGCCTCCGGTTCGACGGGTCGGTTCAACGTCGTGTACGTGTACACACGAAGCACCCTGGGGTGGCAGGACCCACCCGCAGCATTGGTGTCCGATCAGGACCACGACCGCTACGGGGATGCGCTGGCCCTGTCCACCTCGGGAGACTCCCTGCTCGTCGGCGCACCCTTTTCCACAGCAGATGAGCCGCCGGATGCACCGGGCGTGGTGCATGTTTTCACCCGCACGGCGGGGGTGTGGAGCCATCAGACCCGCCTGACCGCATCCAACGCGGGCATCGGCGATGGCTTCGGGACCAGCGTGGCTCTCTCGGGCGACGGCCTCACCGCCGCCGTCGGCGCCAAATTTGAAGACAGCCCCGCTCTGGACATTGATGGGGATCAGGGCAATGGGCGACTCAACAGCGGCGCCGCGTATGTTTTTGTCTCCAACGCAGGGGCATGGACGCAACAGGCCTACATCAAGGCGTTCAATGCCAGCGAGTTCGACGAATTCGGTCATGCGCTGAGCTTGTCAGCCGACGGCAACACGTTGGCCGTGGGTTCTCCGGATGAAGACGGATCGAGGCAAGGGTTGGGGGTGGATCAGGACGACACCAGCACCAGAGCGGGAGCGGTCTACCTCTTCCGCCGCGATGGAACGGCATGGCGCGCAACGCGTTACATCAAGGCGCCCAATGCTGAAGATGGAGACGCATTCGGCACCAGCCTTGCGCTATCGGGCGACGGTCAGACGCTGGCGGTCCTGGCGGAGGGCGAAGACAGTGCGGCCACCGCCATCGGCGGCGATCAGTCCGACAACACGACCAGTGGCAGCGGAGCGGTCTACCTGTACTGACCCTGTATCAGACCAGCATGTCGAAACCCTGCGCCTCAACACCGACGAAGGCGTTGGTGAAGGCCGCCAGGGTGGCGTAGAACTTCGCTTTGGGATGGGCAACGATGGCCTCGCACATGGCCGGAACCCATGGCTGCACATGGGCGACGAAGAACTTCTGCTGTTGCGTGAGGTTGGCCACCTCGACGTCTTCGCCAGCGATCAGGTAGCGCATCACTTCGCAGACATAGGCCACGTGGTCTTCGGTCTCGGGCATGGTGTCGTCGCGGCCGAGACCGAGCACCGCCAGATCGCTGCGCAGTGCGGCCAGCGGCTTTTCATTCAGAAAGCCGCTCAGGTAGTGGGAGCCGAACACGTAGACCTCAGGCTTGCCCACGCCGCCGAAGAGCGCGTTGTATTCGGCCACTGCACCCGCGTCGTCCAGTTCGCGGGCGGCGGCCACGACATCGCGCCAGGGTTCTTCCAGAAAACCACCGGCGGCGGGCGCTTCGGTCACAGCCACGCGCAGCTGGGCCATGAGCTCGGGCGAGGGCGGCGCGTAGTACAGCGCGGCCAGCAGACCATAGACCTCGGCGCGGGCGGTTTCTTCGTCCAGGGTGGACGTGATCGGAATGGCGTTGTTCATGGCTTCGTCGGAATTCACAAATCGGTGATGCGGGTCTCGCCCGGATTGGAGTACAGGTCCACCACGCGGCAGTCGCCGCACATCTTCAGGCGTTCCAGCGCTTCGCCCTGAAACATGGAATGGCCCGAGAGCTTGCCGAGCATGACCTCGATGCCCTTGAGGGTGCCGAAGGGTTTGGCGCACCGGATGCAGTGGTAGGGCTGGGCTTCGTTGAGCACGCGCAACTGCTTGCGCTGCTCGCCGAGCAACAGGCGCGGCTGCAGGGTGATGGCGTCTTCCGGGCAGGTGCTGGCGCACAGGCCACACTGCACGCAGTTCTTCTCGATGAAGCGCAGTTGCGGGCGCTCGGTGTTGTCCTGCAGCGCACTGGCCGGGCAGGCGCTCACGCAGCTCAGGCACAGCGTGCAGGTGTCCTTGTTGACGTTGATGGTGCCGAGCAACGAGGCGCCGGGCAGCGCGATGGCTTCCATGGCCGGGCGCTGGGCGGCGCTGTCCTGCAAGAGGTGGTCGATGGCCAGCTCCACCGTGGCGCGCTTCTCGGCCTGGATGGCAAAGGTGGCGCGACGTTTGACGGTCTGTGCCGGGGCACCCACGAGCGCAGCGTCGAGCGCCTGCACATCGGTGGCCTCGATCAGGCGGAAGTGGTGCCCGCTGTAGCCGAGACCCAGCACCAGGGCTTGCGCCACCGCCATCTGTTCGCGCACGGCCTCACGGTACTGCGGTGCTTCTTCGCCGGTCATGAGCACCCAGACCTGCGAAGCGCCGTAGGCAAAGGCCGAGAGCCACACGTCCAGGCCAATGGACGCCGTGTGCCACAGCGGCACCGGAATCACGCGCGCGGGCACCCCGCGAAAGGCCTTGTCCATCGACGCCACGCGGCCGAGCTCGTTGACCAGCGCGGTGCCGGCTTCCTGGCTGTGCAGCAGCAGCGCGGCGTTCTGGCCACCGGCCTTGGCGTAGGTGGCCAGCAGGGTGCGCAGCTTCACGCCCTGCTCGCTGGCACGCGGGTAGGCGTAAGACAGCGCGCCGGTCGGGCACACGGTGGTGCAGGCGCCGCAGCCCACGCAGAGGTTGGGGTTGACGACGATCTGGTTGCGCTTGATCTCGCTGCTGATGGCCAGGGCCGAGCAGATCTCGACGCAGGCGTTGCAGCCCACGGTTTCGTTGCGGCCGTGCGCGCAGAGCTTCTGCTTGTAGGTGAAGAACTTGGGCTTCTCGAACTCGCCCACGAGCTCGCGCAACTTGAGAACGGTGGCCATGCCGGCGGCGTTGTCGACGCCGCTGCCCAGATGAAAGTAGCCCTGGGGATGTGCATGCTGCTTGAATGCTGGTTCGGCCCGGAGGTCGAGCACCACGTCGAACTTCTCGCTGTGGTCTTGTGCGTCGCGCTGGAAGTTGATCGCGCCCACCGCCTCGCAGGCCTTCACGCAGGCGCGGTGGTTGTTGCACTTGTCGAGGTCGATCTGGTAGTCCAGACCGATGGCGCCTTCCGGGCAGACGGCCACGCAGGCGTTGCAGCGCGTGCAGAGGTCCAGGTCGATCGGGTTGCTGGTGGTCCAGTCCACCGTGAACGCGCCGAGCCAGCCGCGCACTTCCCCGATGTCGCCAGCGATCACGGGGTAGCGGCGGGTCTGCATGCCCCTGCCACCGGTGGACATGAGGCTGACTTCCAACGTGTCGGACACGAGATCGGCCACGCGCTCGGCATCTTGCAGCGCACCGATGATCAGCAGGCGGCCCGCGCTCTTGTAGGTGACGGTGGGCACCGGCTCGGCATCGGGCAGGCGGGCGGCGGCCAGCAGGGCGGCCATCTTGGGCGTGGCGTCTTTCGCTTCACGACTCCAGCCGCCGGTTTCTCGAATGTTGACGAACTTGATCGGCCGCACGTCAAGCGACACCGCGCCCTCGGTCTGCTCGGAGAGTTCGGTGAACAGGCGGCTCTCCTGGGTGCAGGCGACCACCAGGTCTTCGTTGCTGCGCGCGGCGCGCTGAAACGCGGGGGCGTCGCGGCGGCACAGCGTGGTGTGCAGGGTCAGGTCTTCATCCAGGGCCTCGCCCAGAACCTTCGGGTTCAGGGGCATGGTCTGGTTGCAATTGCAGATCAGCGTGGTCATCGTGGGGGTCCGGTGTCTCGGGGACGGGGGTGTCGTTGTTGTCGTCTGGCAAGGCTTGGCCCACCTCAGGTGTGGGCTCAGCCATCTCGGTCGGGTTGTCTGCGGCCACGGGGGCCGCCGGTTTCACTTCGTTCGGATCGTCCACCAGTTTCAGGAACTGCGCACCCACCATCTTGGCCATGTCCACAGCCGAGAGCGGGCTCGGCTGGGAGTAGTCGTCGATGTAGATATCCAGCCCGTCCATGATGTTGTAGTGCGGGTCGGTGAAGAGCTTTTTCACCGCCGCATTGCGCACGTCGGGTGAGACGCTTCGGGCCACGAAGGCCGAATAATCGGAATCAGGCGTGAGGCGGGCCACGTCATCGAGCGTGAGCGCAGGGGGCGCTTCGGGCGGCTGCTCGGTCGATGGAATGACGGGCGCGGGCGCCACAACCGCAGCGGGCAGCACGACTGCAGCGACCGGGACCGGTGGCTCGGCCGACAGCGGTTCGCCGGTGCGCACCTGCACCTTGCGGCGCGACCAGCGCGAAAAGAAATTGTTGTCGTCGTCCGTGGCCATGGTCACTGTCCCGCAGGTCCACCACCGCCGCGCCGCTTTTCAGTCGTCACGCGCACGGGCTGGCCAAAACGGTCGGTCAAGGGCTTGAAGCTCTCGGGGCGTTGGCGGCGCTTGGGCTCGGGCTGGTAGGTGACGTCCACGAAGCCGCGCAACCAGTCCACCACCTCGGGTGCCGCGGGCACCTGGTCCACGCGCTCCTGTGCGTCAAGCCAGCGACCGGCATCGTGGTAGCTCAGCGTGACGATCTGCGGCACGGCCATGGGCTCACCATCGAGCAAGCGCTCTTCATCGGCACGCCAGAACACCCAGAAGCAGGGATTCGGGCTGTTGAGGTTGAGAAAATAGCCCTCGGCGTCGTCGCGAAACAGCATCACGCGAAAACGGGGAAACAGCCAGTGGGTCGTGGTGCCTTCATCTGCGGGGCCGTCGACGGGTTCGACCGCCTGCGGCTCGTGATCATGCTTCGCACTTTCGGGCCCGGTTTCGTCCGGGCTGCCACGCAACAACACGTCGCCCAACACCCAGCGAAACGGCTGCCAGCGGCTCATGGGGCCACTCACAGGCTCACGCCGCATCACCACGTCCACCTCGATGGCGGGCCGGCTGGGGGCGGAGGGCGACATATGTTCAGTCTTCATAGGAAGACCGCAATGTAAGCCATCCACACCCGGGGCGAGGGACGTGCCGCGCTTCACCCCGCCAGGGGCGCAAGAATGCGCGGGCAAACCCTGAGGCCAAAGGACCTCAGTATGTTTCCAGGTGAAGACGGCCTTCGCGTTTGAGGGCTGTACCGAGGTCGTCCCAACTGAGTCCGGCGCCTTGCGCCACATCGCGCAAGGCCAGCACCACGCCCTCTTCCATGCTCTTCAAGCCACACACATAGAAGAAGGTGTTGGGGTCTCGCAGCAACGCGGCCAGGTCGGCCGCGCGCTCGCGCATGGCGTCCTGAACGTAGCGCTTGGGTGCGCCTGGCGTGCGGCTGAACGCGAAGTTGGTGTCGATGAAGTCCTTGGGCAGGTTCTGCAGCGGGCCGAAGTACGGCAGTTCCTCCTGCGAGCGAGCGCCGAAGAACAGCATGAGCTTGCCGCCCTCGAACTTGCCCGAAGCCCGCAGGCGGCGGCGCCACTCGGTCATGGCGCGCATCGGGGCGCTGCCGGTGCCGGTGCAGATCATCACGATGTTCGAGCGCGGGTGGTTGGGCATGAGGAAGCTGGTGCCGAACGGGCCGATCACCTCCACCGTGTCACCCACCTGGAGGTCGCACATGAAATTGCTGGCTACACCGCGCACCGGTTGACCCTGGTGGTCTTCCAACACGCGCTTGATGGTGAGCGACAGGTTGTTGTGACCCACGCGCTCGCCGTTGCGCGGACTGGCAATGCTGTACTGGCGCGCATGGTGCGGCTTGCCTTTGGCGTCCACACCGGGCGGGATCACACCGATGCTCTGCCCCTCGAGCACCGGGAAGGGCATGGCACCGAAGTCGAGCACCAAGTGGTGCGTGTCGTAGTCGCTGCCAGCGGTCTTGCCCACTTCGGTGACACGCAGGTTGCCCACCACGGTGGCGGTCACGGTCTTCTGCGCGGCCTTGGGGCCGTACAGGTTGGTGTAGGCGTGTGCAGCGGACCAGGGCGGCAGCGTGGCGCCGTAGCTGCTGGCCACGAAGGCCTGTTCACCGGTGATCGGGCTGGCGGGGGCCTGGACGGGCTCGGCCCGAACGGCGCTGCCTTCGACGGCCGTCAGCCCCTCCAGCTCTTCAGGCGGCAACTCGGGCGGGAGCTCGTCCCAGGTGAGCTGCTCTTCGGGTGTGTAGGCGCGCACCAGGGGCATGGTGCGCCAGTTGTCGATGGAGCCGGTGGGGCATGGCGAGATGCAGTCCATGCACAAGTTGCACTTCGAGGCATCGACCACGTAGTTGCGCGAATCGTGCGTGATCGCCTGCACCGGGCAGATCGCTTCGCAGGTGTTGCAGCGGATGCAGATCTCGGGATCGATCAGGTGCTGCTTGATGACAGCGAGTTCGGCAATGGCGTTCATGGCAAGTCTCCGAAATATCAAGAGACAGTGTAGGAGAGGGGGAGCAATTCAAGAACGCCGCGGGTCCGGGTTTCCCGGCCCGCAGGCGTTGCCCCCTGGAAGGGGGTGACGCGCCGCAGGCGCGGCGCGGGGGTGGACCAGGTCAACCAAACCGGACGTATTCGAAGTCCACCGGCTGGCGGTTGACACCCATGACCGGTGGTGCGATCCAGTTGGCAAACTTGCCAGGATCGACCACACGGCCCATCAGGCTGGCCACGAAGGCACGGTCCGACTCGCTGGGCAGCCAGTTGTCGCGGTTGGCGGCCCATTCCGACTCGGAGATCACGCGACCGTCGGGTGCGACCTTCACGCCCTTGAGCAAGCCGATGTTGCGGTGGAATGCCTTGTGCGGCACGGTCAGGCGCACGGGGATGCCGGCCTTCTCGATCACCTTGTTCCAGCGCTCCACGCCGCCCACGCTGTCCTTGATGTAGTCGTCGCGCAGCACTTCGTTGAGCGCGTTGAGCATCGGCACTTCTTTTTCCACCAGCTGGCCGTTCTGCACGTTGAGCACGCGGTAGGTCTGGCCCTTGAGCACGTGGTCGTCCATGCGCTTGCCTTCTTCGTAGCGACCCTTGAGGCCGGTGGAATAGAAGGTGGCGGCGTTGCTCGACTCGTCGGCGCCGAACAGGTCGATGGTCACCGAGAAGTGGAAGTTCAGGTAGCGCTGGAGGGTCGGCAGATCGATCACGCCGGCGGCGCGCAGCTTGGCCGGGTCGTCGGTCTTCAACTCGTTCATCACCTGGCAGGTGCGGTTGATCACGCGGCTCACACCGGACTCACCCACGAACATGTGGTGAGCCTCTTCGGTCAGCATGAACTTGGTGGTGCGGGCCAGCGGGTCGAAACTGCTTTCGGCCAGCGCGCACAGCTGGAACTTGCCGTCGCGGTCGGTGAAGTAGGTGAACATGAAGAAGCTCAGCCAGTCCGGCGTCTCTTCGTTGAAGGCTTCCAGGATGCGGGGGTTGTCGGCGTTGCCGCTGTTGCGCTCCAGCAGGGCTTCGCCTTCTTCGCGGCCGTCCTTGCCGAAGTACTTGTGCAGCAAATACACCATGGCCCAGAGGTGGCGGCCTTCTTCCACGTTCACCTGGAACAGGTTGCGCAGGTCGTACTGGCTGGGCGCCGTCAGGCCCAGGTGGCGCTGCTGCTCCACCGACGCCGGCTCGGTGTCGCCCTGGGTCACGATGATGCGGCGCAGGTTGGCGCGGTATTCGCCAGGCACGTCCTGCCAGGCGGCTTCGCCCTTGTGGTCACCGAAGTGGATCTTGCGGTCCTGCTCGGCCGGGTTCAGAAAGATGCCCCAGCGGTAGTCGGGCATCTTCACATGGCCGAACTGCGCCCAGCCCTGCGGATCGACGCTGACCGCCGTGCGCAGGTAGACGTCGAAGTTCTGCGAGCCGTCCGGGCCCATGTCGTCCCACCACTTGAGGTAGTTGGGCTGCCACTGTTCCAGCGCGCGCTGCAGGGTGCGGTCTTCGCTCAGGTTGACGTTGTTGGGGATCTTGTCGCTGTAGTCGATCGTGCTCATGTTGTGCTTCCTCGGGTTCAGTGTCGGAGATGAATCAATCAGACGCGGTTGAAATCGAAGGCGGCCTTGTCGCCTTTGCCATAGACCTTGAGCGCACCCTTTTCGCCAACAGCGTTGGGGCGGATGAAGATCCAGTTCTGCCAGGCGGTGAGCCGGCCGAAGATGCGGGTGGCCATGTTTTCCTTCTGCGCGAAACGCAGGTTGGCTTCCAGACCGGTGAGCGCGTCGGGCGACATGGAGGCGCGCTCCTCGAGCGCCATGCGCACCTCGTCGTCCCAGTCGATGTCGTCCGGAGCGGCGGTGATCAGGCCGAGCGCGAACGCGGCATCGGCGTCCAGCGCCTGGCCGATGGCGCCACGCGCGGCTTCCATCGGTGCTGCCTCTTCGTAGAAGCGGCGCTGCAGGCGCGACTGGTCATTGACCATGGGCAGATAGCCGAAGTTGAACTCGTCGAGCTGCAGCTTGGGTGCCTTGTCGGCGTCGTCGGGCAGGGCCAGCATGTAGGCGCGGTCGGCGCAGAAGGCCAGCTCGGCAAAGCAGCCAACGAAGCACGAGCCGGACTCGATCAGCGCAAACAGGCTGCGCGAGGACACATCGAGCCGCGCGAAGGTGCGGCGCATCAGGCCCAGCGTCTCGCGCACCAGCCAATGGTCCTTGTGCGCCAGCATCAGCGCGTCGCTGGCCAGCACGGCGGCGGCATCGCCCTCGGTCTTGAGCAGCCAGGTGCCGATGTCGAGTTCGTTCGTTCGCAAGCAGAGGATGGCGTCGTCGAGTTCACGCGTCATCTGCAGCGGCCACCAGGCGGCGCCCTTGGCTTCGATGCCGGCAATGTCGGTCGGCTGCGCGCCATTGGGCGCCTTCAGGGTGATGGTGGCGCTGCGCTTGGCGCGGTCGATGGCCACGTTCACGAAAGCGTAGCTCAGGCCGTTCGCGCTGTCGGTGCGCTCGATGCGCGGCAGGGCCACACCCTTGCCACCGGCGGGCCGGTCGCTCTGGGCCGCGAGGGCGGCGGCGCGTTCGCTCACGTGGGCAGCGAACTGCTGGGGCTTGGCAATGGAGTCCACCAGGCGCCAGTCGACCGCCTTCTTGCCGCGCACGCCTTCGCTGGTGGTGCAGAAGATGTCGGCCAGGTCGTGGCGCACGTGGCGCTTGTCGGTGACGCGGGTCAGGCCACCGGTGCCGGGCAGCACGCCCAGCAGCGGCACTTCGGGCAGCGACACGGCGGAAGAGCGGTCGTCGACCAGCACGATCTCGTCGCACGCCAGTGCCAGCTCGTAGCCGCCACCGGCACAGGCGCCGTTGAGCGCGGCCACAAATTTGAGGCCGCTGTGTTTTGAAGAGTCTTCGATGCCGTTGCGCGTCTCGTTGGTGAACTTGCAGAAGTTCACCTTCCAGGCGTGGCTGGAGACACCGAGCATGAAGATGTTGGCGCCGGAGCAGAACACACGGTCCTTGGCGCTGGTGACCACCACGGTGCGCACCTCGGGGTGTTCGAAGCGCACTCGGTTGAGCGCGTCGTGCAGCTCGATGTCCACACCGAGGTCGTAGCTGTTGAGCTTGAGCTTGTAGCCGGGACGGATGCCGGCGTCTTCGTTGATGTCTATCGACAGTGTGGCCACGGCCCCGTCGAACGACAGTTTCCAGTGGCGGTACTGACTGGGGTCGGTGCGGTAGTCGACGGTCGTGGGCGCGGCGGGGGCGGCTGCGACGGGCGCGCTGGCAATGGCGGTCTCACTCATGGATATGTCTCCTCGGGGCTGCTGCGTGGAGGCCCCGACGAACCAGCATTCAACTGCCGGCGGGAGCCCAATGACGTGAATAATAATTCACAAAGCCAAATCGGTCAATGCACTTTTATGCATGTTTTGTAACCAAACCCAACAGTTCACTGACTTGGGTCTTCAGCGCACCGAAAGCGTCGTCCAGGCTGTAGGCGCTGGTGTTGAAGCTCATGTCGGCTTTTGAGTAGAAGGCCGAGCGCCCGGCCAGAATGCGCTTCAAATCTTCCATGGCCTCGCGGCTGGCCGCCATGGGGCGCATGTCGCCCTGCGCGGCCACGCGGCCCATGTGGTCGGCCGGGTCGGCCTGCAACCACACGGTGGTGCAGTGGGAGAGCAGCAGGTTGAAGTTGGCCGCGTCCGACACCAGACCCCCGGGCGTGGCGATGACCACCTCGGGGTAGATCTGGATCGCCTCTTCCAGCGCGCGGCGTTCGTAGCGGCGGTAGGCGGGCGTGCCGTAGAGCGAATGGATCTCGTGGATGCTGCAACCGGCGAATTTTTCGATCTCGCGGCTGAGTTCGATGAAGGCAAAACCGAGATCGTCGGCCAGGCGCTGGCCCAGCGTGGACTTGCCGGCGCCGCGCAGGCCGATCAGGGCGATGCGCGAGCTGCGTCCCGGGTCGCCGCCGGGCACGGCGCCACCCCCCAGCAGGCCGCCGATGGCCACGCGCACACGCCGCAGATCGGCCTCGCCACGACCTTCGAGCAACTCACGGATCAGCAGCCATTCGGGTGAGCTTGTGCTCACATCCCCGAGCAGTTCGGCCAGCGAGCAATGCAGCGCCTGCGCCACCTGCAGCAGCACCAGGATGGAGGCGTTGCCGGTGCCGTATTCGAGGTTGGCCAGGTGCCGTTCGGACACGTCGGCAGTTACGGCCACGGCCTTGCGCGTCATGCCGCGGCGCGAGCGCAGGGTGCGCACGCGCTCGCCCAACGCCACCAGAAAGGGGTTTCTCGCTTCCTCGTCCACGGGAGCGGGGTCCACAGGCCGGGCGGTGGCCATCAGGCCGGAATCGGCTGCATCCATGGGGTGCCTGAGCTTTCAAACAGATTCATCGGGTATGGGAAAAACCGGTAGGGGGCTTGCAAAGCCGCGCAACATGCACTTTAATGCACATCACGGCGCACGCAAGATAGTGCATTTATAGCGCCATTCTCCACCCGCGAACAGCCTTGGCGGTTTGCCCACCGAATTCACGCACCATGACAACCACTCCCCTGCTTCCCAACCACCTCGGCGGCCAATGGGTGACCGGCACCGGCGCGGGCACGCCGCTGTTCGATCCGGTGCTGGGCACCGAACTCGCCCGCGTCAGCAGCGCCGGGCTCGACCTCGCCGCCGGTTTCCGCTTCGCCCGCGAACAGGGCGGCCAGGCCCTGCGCGCCCTGAGCTACGGTGAGCGCGCCGGCCTGCTGGCCGCCATCGTCAAGGTGCTGCAGGCCAACCGCGACGCGTACTACGAGATCGCCACCGCCAACTCGGGCACCACCACCAAGGACTCGGCGGTCGACATCGACGGCGGCATCTTCACGCTGGGCTACTACGCCAAACAGGGCGAGGCCCTGGGCCCTGCGCGCGCGCTGCTCGACGGCGAACGCATCCGCATGGGCAAGGACCCGGTGTTCCAGACCCAGCACGTCCTGCAGCCCACGCACGGCGTGGCGCTGTTCATCAACGCCTTCAACTTCCCGAGCTGGGGCCTGTGGGAAAAGGCCGCGCCCGCCCTGCTCTCGGGCGTGCCGGTGATCATCAAGCCGGCCACCGCCACCGCGTGGCTGACCCAGCGCATGGTGAATGACGTGATCGACGCCAACATCCTGCCGCCGGGCGCGCTGTCCGTGGTCTGCGGGTCGTCCGCCGGCTTGATGGACCAGCTGCAGCCCTTCGACGTGGTCTCGTTCACCGGCTCGGCCGAGACCGCGCGCATCATCCGCAGCCACCCCGCCGTGGCCGAGCGGTCGGTGCGTTGCAACATCGAAGCCGACAGCCTCAACAGCGCCCTGCTCGACCCGGCCGCCACGGCTGACGGCGAGGCCTTCAACCTGCTGGTGAGCGAGGTGGTGCGCGAGATGACGGTGAAGGCGGGCCAGAAGTGCACCGCGATCCGCCGCGTGTTCGTGCCGCGCGCGCTGTTTGACGCCACCGCGAAGGCCATCGGCGCCAAGCTCGCCAAGACCAGCGTCGGCAACCCGCGCAACGAAACGGTGCGCATGGGCTCGCTGGTGAGCCAGGAGCAGAAGGCCAGCGTGCTCGAAGGCATCGCCAGGCTGCGCACCGAGGCCGAGCTGCTGTTCGACGGCAGCGGCGCCGCGCTGGTGGACGTCGACGCATCGGTGGCCGCCTGCGTCGCGCCCGTGCTGCTGGGCTCGCGCGAACCCGCCAAGGCGAAGGTGCTGCACGAAGTCGAGGTGTTCGGCCCCGTGGCCACGCTGATGGCCTATGACGGCATCGAACAGGCCTACGAGCTCATTCGCCGCGGCGAAGGTTCGCTGGTCTGCTCGGTCTACAGCGCCGATCCGGCCTTCACCGCCAGCGCCGCGCTCGAACTCGGCTCGTCCCACGGCCGCGTGCACGCGATCTCGCCCGACGTGGCGGCCAGCCAGACCGGCCATGGCAACGTGATGCCCATGTCGCTGCACGGTGGCCCGGGCCGCGCCGGGGGAGGTGAAGAACTCGGCGGCATGCGCGCGCTGGGCTTCTACCACCGCCGCAGCGCGGTGCAGGCCAGCAGCGCTGCGCTGGACGTGCTGGCGGCATCTGCCGTACCGTTCAAAGTCTGACCACAAAATCCGCAGAGGAGACACACCCATGACCACCCCCGTCGCGCCACCCCCGGAGCGCTTCAACTTCGCCCGCCACCTGCTCGAACTCAACACCGGCCGCGAGGCCAAGAACGCGTTGACCGACGACCAGGGCGCGCTGAGCTACGGCGAGCTCGCCGACCAGGTGCGGCGCTTTGCCGGCGCGCTCACCGCGCTTGGCCTGCGCCGCGAGGAACGCGTGCTGCTGCTGATGCACGACTGCAGCGACTGGGTGGTGGCTTTTCTGGGCGCGCTGCACGCTGGCGTGGTGCCGGTGGCGGTGAACACGCTGCTGACCGCGCAGGACTACGCGTACATGATGGCCAACAGCCGCGCCCAGGCCGCCCTGGTGTCGGCCGCGCTGCTGCCCACGCTGCAGACCGCACTGGCCTCGCAGCCCACCGAGGTGAAGCACCTGATCGTCTCGCGCGCCAGCGAGGCCCTGCCGGCAGGCGCGCACGACTTCACCTCCCTGGTCGCGAAGAGCGCGCCCGCCGAGGCGGCCGACACGCACGGCGACGAGCCTGCGTTCTGGCTCTACTCCAGCGGCTCCACTGGCGCGCCCAAGGGCACGGTGCACACCCAGGCCAACCTGTACTGGACCGCCGAGCTGTACGGCAAGGCCGTGCTGGGTCTGCGCGAAGACGACGTGGTGTTCTCCGCCGCCAAACTGTTCTTCGCCTACGGCCTGGGCAATGCGCTGAGCTTCCCGCTCACGGTCGGCGCCAGCGTGGTGCTGATGGCCGAGCGCCCGACGCCGCAGGCCTGCTTCAAGCGTTTCACCGACCACAAGCCCACGGTGTTCTACGGCGCGCCCACCGGTTACGGCGGCATGCTCGCCAGCTCCGAGCTGCCGAAGAAAAGCGCGGTTGCGCTGCGCCTGTGTTCCTCGGCCGGTGAAGCGTTGCCGCAGGACATCGGCCAGCGCTGGACGAACCACTTCGGCGTCGAGATCATCGACGGCATCGGCTCCACCGAGATGCTGCACGTGTTCCTCTCCAACCGCCCCGGTGACGTGCGCTATGGCACCACCGGCAAGCCGGTGCCGGGCTACGAGATCGAGCTGCGCGGCGAGGACGGCACGCCCGTGCCCGACGGCGAGATCGGCGACCTCTACATCAAAGGCCCGAGCGCCGCGCTGATGTACTGGAACAACCGCGCCAAGACCCGCGATACCTTCCAGGGCGGCTGGACCAAGGCCGGCGACAAATACACGCGCGATGCCGACGGCTACTGCACCTACGCCGGCCGCAACGACGACATGCTGAAAGTCAGCGGCATCTACGTGAGCCCGTTCGAGGTAGAGGCCACGCTGGTTCAGCACCCCGCCGTGCTCGAAGCCGCGGTGATCGGCAAGACCGACGCCGACGGCCTGACCAAGACCAAGGCCTTCGTGGTGCTCAAGGCCGGCGTGCAGGCAACCGAAGCCGAGCTGCAGGCCTTCGTGAAGGAAAAGCTCGCGCCCTACAAGTACCCGCGCTTCATCGAATTTCTGCCCGAGTTGCCGAAGACCGCCACCGGCAAGATTCAGCGCTTTCGGCTGCGCGAACGCGAGACACCCAACGCCTGATGTCAGGCGCCTGAATCAGCCAACCTCCAGCGTCGTCAGCCCGTACAGCCTCGAGAGCGCCAGTTGGGGCGCCGGGCCACGGTACATGCGTGCGGTGGGAAACGTGGCTTCCATGCCCTGACTCAGGGCCAGGCGGGTGGCCAGCAGGTTGCACTCGGGCACGTCCATGAACACCGGCTCGTCCTTTCGTACCCGCGCGCACAGCGCATCGAACAAGGCCTCGGCGATGGCCGGGGTGTCGGCACACAGGGGTGCGAGCTTGTAGCCTTCCTTGCAAGCCCGTATGACGCCATAGCCCCGCAGTTCGCCGTCCTCCCACCAACCCAGTGCGTGGCTCTGCGGCATTTGCACCCAGGCCTGCAGAAACACCGGGCGGGCAACGGGTTGAAAGGCCTGGTCGTAGGCGGCCAGCCGCGCAAACGGCAGCGAAGAAATCGACACCACCCGTCGGTCCTGCGCAACCGACTCGCGGCCCCAGCCTCTGTAGCGCACGTTGTACCAAGCCAGTTCGAAACCACTGCGGCCGTAGTTGTCCTGCTGGGCCACCACGCCATCCAGGCCGACCACGCAGCCCTTGACATGGTCCAGCGCCGCGTTCCAGAGGGCCAGACCCAATCCATGGCGTCGCAGTGTCGGTTCGACCATGTAGAACCCGATGAATCCGTGACTGTCGCCATAGCGCACGCAGGCGATCGAGGCCACCGGCCGTTCACCGAGCCAGCCCATGAAATAGCCGTCGGGATCGATGCCGTGGAAGGGGTCCAGGTCGTGCAGTCCGGGATTCCAGCCTTCGCGTGCGGCCCAGCAAATGGCTGTGGACAGGTGGCCGCGGGTCATGCGGCGAATCTCGTAAGACGCAAATGACAAGGTGTGCTCCAGGGGGTATGCGGCATCACATCGCAAACCCAACGGTCGCGCCATACTTCATTGGCAGTACTTTGAGGGGAACCCAGGCGCAAAAAAGCCGGCGCTGGGCCGGCTCTTGTGGGAGAGAAACGGTCGATTGGCGCCGATTCAGGTTTCCTTGGAAATCTTGATGCTTGGAAATTTGTTCGAGAAGTCCTTGGCCTTGGCCGCGATCTTGATCGCCAGTTGGCGCGCGACCGACTTGTACAGGCCGGCAATCTCGCCGTCGGGATCGGCCACCACACTGGGCATGCCGCTGTCGGCCTGCACACGGATGCTCATGTTGAGCGGCAGCGCGCCCAGGTAGTCCATGCCGTACTCGGCCGCCATGTTCTTGCCGCCGTCAGCGCCGAAGATGTGCTCCACATGGCCGCACTTCTCGCACACGTGTACCGCCATGTTTTCCACGATGCCCAGGATGGGCACGCCCACCTTCTCGAACATCTTGATGCCCTTTCGTGCGTCCAGCAAGGCGATGTCCTGCGGCGTGGTCACGATCACCGCGCCGGTGAGTGGCACCCGCTGGGAGAGCGTGAGCTGGATGTCGCCGGTGCCCGGGGGCATGTCGACGATCAGATAGTCGAGGTCTTTCCAGTTGGTCTGGCGCAGCAGTTGCTCCAGCGCCTGCGTGGCCATGGGGCCGCGCCAGATCATGGCTTCGTCGCGGTCGATCAGGAAACCGATCGAGATCACCTGCACCCCGTAGTTTTCCAGCGGCTCCATCGTCTGGCCGTCGGCGCTCTCGGGGCGGCCTTCCACGCCCATCATCATGGGCTGGCTCGGGCCGTAGATGTCGGCATCCAGAATGCCGACCTTGGCGCCTTCGGCCGACAGCGCCAGCGCCAGGTTGACCGCGGTGGTGCTCTTGCCCACGCCGCCCTTGCCCGAGGCCACGGCAATGATGTTCTTCACATTGGGCATGACCTGCACACCGCGCTGCACCGCATGTGCCGTGATCTTCATGGTCATGTTGACCGAGACGTTCTCCACGCCCGCCACGGTCTTGGCAGCAGCGATCAGCGCCTTGCGGAAGATCGGCATCTGGCTCTTGGCCGGATAACCCAACTCCACGTCGAAAGACACATCGCCGTCGTGCGCCTGCAGGTTTTTCACCGCCTTGCTGGTGACGAAGTCGCGTCCGGTGTTCGGATCGATGACGGCTTGCAGCGCGGTCAGGAGCGCCTGGGAATCAACGGCCATGAGGGAACTAGCTCCAGTGGGGATGGGGGTATCGGGTCTAACGAACGGGCTGAAGTCTAACGCCCCACCCTGACCGGGGTCATTCACACAATTGCCATGAGGACATAGGCAGGCCGACGCCCTAAAATCGCCGGTTCCCCAGAAGAAAGCCCATCCCATGAGCCAGCGACGCCTGTTCGTCACCACCGCCCTGCCCTACGCCAACGGCCACTTCCACATCGGCCACATCATGGAGTACATCCAGGCCGACATCTGGGTGCGGTTCCAGCGCATGCAGGGCCATGAGGTGCACTTCGTCTGCGCCGACGACGCGCACGGCGCGCCGATCATGATCGCGGCCGACAAGGCCGGCAAGACGCCGCAGCAGTTCGTGGCCGACATCGCGGCCGGCCGCAAGCCCTACCTTGATGGCTTTCACATCGGCTTCGACAACTGGCACAGCACCGACGCGCCCGAGAACCACGAGCTCGCGCAACAGATCTACCGCGACCTCAAGGCCAACGGCCTGATCGAGACCCGCACCATCGAGCAGTTCTTCGACCCCGAGAAGAACATGTTCCTGCCCGACCGCTTCATCAAGGGCGAATGCCCGAACTGCCATGCCAAAGACCAGTACGGCGACAACTGCGAGGTCTGCGGCAAGGTCTACAGCCCCACGGAGCTGATCAACCCCTACTCTGCCCTGTCTGGCGCCAAGCCAGTGCTCAAGCAATCGGAACACTTCTTTTTCAAGCTCTCCGACCCGCGCTGCCTGGCGTTCCTGGACCAATGGACACAAAGTGGCGCGGTGCAGCCGGAGGTGCTCAACAAGATCAGCGAGTGGATCGAGCCGGGGGAAGACGGCAAACCGAAGATGGGGGACTGGGACATCAGCCGCGACGCGCCCTACTTCGGCATCGAGATCCCCGACGCACCGGGCAAGTACTTCTACGTCTGGCTGGACGCACCCGTGGGTTACCTCGCCTCGCTGAAGAACTGGTTCGGCAAGACCGGACGCGACTTCGACGCCTTCATGGCCGACCCCACCACCGAGCAGTTCCATTTCATCGGCAAGGACATCATCACCTTCCACACGCTGTTCTGGCCGGCCATGCTGCACTTCAGCGGCCGCAAGGTGCCCAATGCGGTGTTCGTGCACGGCTTCCTCACCATCAACAACGGCGAGAAGATGAGCAAGAGCCGCGGCACCGGCCTGGACCCGCTCAAGTACCTGGGCCTGGGCATGAATCCGGAGTGGCTGCGCTACTACCTGGCGGCCAAGCTCAGCAGCCGCAACGAAGACGTGGACTTCAACGCCGAGGACTTCATGGCCCGGGTCAACAGCGACCTGATCGGCAAGTACATCAACATCGCCTCGCGCGCTGCCGGCTTCATCGCCAAACGTTTCGAGGGCAAGCTGGGCGAAGTCTCGGCCGATGGCGACAACCTGATCGACCACCTGCAGACCGCCGCGCCCTCGATCACGGCGCTGTACGCGGAGCGCGAGTATGGCAAGGCGCTGCGCGAAGTGATGTTGCTGGCCGACCGCGTGAACGCCTATGTGGACCAGAACAAGCCCTGGGAGCTCGCCAAGCAGGAAGGCATGGATGGGCGTCTGCACGATGTGTGCACTGCCTGCATCGAAGCCTTCCGCCTGCTCACGCTCTACCTCAAGCCGGTGCTGCCTGCGTTGGCAACGAACGTGGAGGCCTTCCTGCAGGTCGCGCCGCTGCAGTTCACCGATGCGAGCCGCCTGCTGGGCGCCGGACACACCATCAACGCCTACCAGCACCTCATGCAGCGCGTGGACGTGAAGCAGCTCGACGCGCTGTTCGAACCGCCCCCGGCCCCGGCGGTGGAGGCTACCGTGCCTGGTGGCGAGCCCATCGCCGACACGATCACCATCGACGACTTCAGCAAGATCGACCTGCGCATCGCGCAGATCGTCAACTGCGAAGCGGTGGCGGGATCGACCAAGCTGCTGCGCTTGACGCTGGACGTGGGCGAGGGGAAAACCCGCAACGTGTTCAGCGGCATCGCAAGCGCCTACGCACCCGAAGATCTGGTGGGCAAGCTCACCGTGATGGTGGCCAACCTGGCGCCGCGCAAGATGAAGTTCGGCGTGAGCGAGGGCATGGTGCTGGCCGCCAGCCATGTGGACGAAACGGCCGAGCCGGGCATTCACATCTTGAATCCCTGGCCGGGGGCCAAGCCGGGCATGCGCGTGAGGTGATTGCCTTCCGTTCGGGCTGGGGGAACGGGCGTTCTTAACGGTTTCTTTCCAGGTCCGGATCGGGCACCGACATCGTGCTGATCACGCGCAAGTCGGTGTCAAAGACCGCCGTGAACACCTTGGAGTCGCTCTGGTTGTTGCCGTCCATGTAGCGCCAGTCGTAGTGCGTTTCGCGCTTGAGTTCGTAGGTGGTGATCTTCATCGGCTTGCCCAGCATGCGGCGCACCTCTTCCATCGCCATGCCGGGCACCACCCGCGCAAAGTTGCGTTGGGTGAGCACCTGGCGCAGCGCGGCCATGCGGCCGTCCGGGCCGATGGTGATCATGTAGTTCACATGGCCGGCGGGCTGCCGGTTGTATTCGTAGATCTGCGCACCGTCCTCGCCCTCCCACACCGCCTCGGGAGCGCCGAATCGTTCCCGCACATCGGCTTCGGTGGACACACCCTCTTCGAGTTCACTGATGTTCTTCACGTCGCATGCCGCCATCAACGAGGCCAGCGCCAGCAGGGTGATCAGGGATCCTTGACGAACGACATCGGTCAAACCACGCATGCGGACCACCTTTGCAAGGGTGAAAAATTCAGTGTAAACCCGGTGTGTTTGAGGTCCGGCCTGTCAGTTCCGCGAACCGTTGCCAAAGGTAACATTGCTCATGCTTCAAGGATTGCCGCCCCTCGCCCCGTTTCGTCCTCGGCTGATTCAAGACCTCAAGGGCTACAACCGGGACAAGCTGGCGCGTGACGTGGGAGCCGGTGCCACCGTCGGCATCGTCGCGCTTCCCTTGGCCATGGCCTTTGCGATTGCCAGCGGCCTCAAACCCGAGGCCGGGTTGTGGACGGCCATCATCGCGGGCTTCCTGATCTCGGCCCTGGGCGGCACGTCGATGCAGATTGGTGGCCCGGCCGGTGCCTTCATCGTCATCGTCTACGGCATCGTCGAGCGCTACGGCGTGGCCAACCTGCTGATCTCCACCGCGAGCGCCGGCGTGCTGCTCTTCCTCATGGGCCTGTTCCGCCTGGGCACACTGGTGCGCTATGTGCCGGTGACGGTGGTGATCGGCTTCACCAACGGCATCGCAGTGCTCATCGCCATGTCTCAGGTTCGCGATCTGCTGGGGCTGGACATCGAGAAGATGCCGGCGAGTTTCTTCGGCCAGATCAGCGCCATCACCGACCACATCCACAGCCTCAATCCCTTCGCAGTCGGGCTCGGGGGCCTGTGCGTGCTCGGTCTGGTGGTGTGGCCGCGGTTGTGGGCGGTCGACTCGCAGTTCCGCCGCCAGCTCGAATCCATCGAGACGGTGAGCGCGCTCAAGGCCACGTCTCGCATCCCCGGCCCGGTGGTGGCGCTGATCACGCTCTCACTGCTGGCCTGGCTGCTGAGCCTGCCGGTGGAGACAGTGGGCACCCGCTTTGGCGGTATCCCGCAGAGTGTGCCCGCCTTCGAGTTGCCCGATTTTTCCTGGGAAACCGTGCGCCTGCTGGTGACGCCCACGCTCACCATCGCGCTGTTGGGCGCCATCGAATCGCTGCTGTGCGCGCGCGTGGCCGACCAGTTGGGCGATGCACCCAAACACGATCCCAACCAGGAACTCATGGCCCAGGGCATTGCGAATGCCGTGGTGCCCTTCTTCGGCGGCATGCCGGCCACCGGCACCATCGCGCGCACGGTGACCAATATCCGCTCGGGTGCCGCCTCGCCGGTGGCGGGCATGGTGCATGCCCTCACGCTGGCCGCGGTGGTGTTGCTGGCCGCGCCGCTGGCGTACCACATTCCCTTGTCCGTGCTGGCCGGCGTGCTGCTGTTCGTGGCCTGGAACATGGGCGAATGGCGCGAGTTCGCGCGGCTCAAGCACTTCAGCAACCACTACCGGTTGATGATGCTCTCCACCTTCTTCGTCACCATCGTCTTTGACCTCACGGTGGCGGTCGAGCTCGGGCTGGTGCTCGCGGTGGTGCTGTTCGTTCGACGCCAGAGCGAGATCTTCCGTGCCGAACCGGTGGCACGCACGGAACACCAGGCGACCTACAAGCTCTACGGTTCGCTCTTCTTTGGTGCCGTGGCCAAGATCGATCCCATCGTGGCCGAGGTCGAGCGCACAACCACGCCGCTGAATGTGATGCTGGACGCCAGCCACATGATCTCGCTGGACACGACCGGGCTGGATGCGCTGGAGCAACTGCACAAGGCGGTGCACAAGCGCGGCGGGCATCTGGGCATGGTGGGGCTGCACCCCCAGCCTCGCTCCCTGATCGAGCGCTCCGGCTTTGCGGCGCGGCTCAACACCTGTGAGTGACCTGCAAGTGACCCGAGCAGCCCCAGACCGGTAAAATCGTGCCTTTCCCCGCACCAGGCTCCGAACACCATGTCCTTCTTCCGCCGCCCCGACTACAAGTCCGACGCCACGTTGTTCATCGAACAGCTCAAGGCCGACAAGCCGGGACTGGAACAGTCGCAGCGCCAAGGCCGCTCGCTTCTGTGGGACAAGGCCATCGACCGCAGTTTCCAGGCGGAAGCCGAAACCGCCCGCGTACCCCAGCAGCCCTACGTCTACCAGACCGGCTCCGACCACAACTGATCTGACGGCTCTCGCCTCACCACGACATGGGCAACGAGGTCCACACACTCGACGAGGCGCCTCAGGGCCTCGACGCGGTGCTGCCCACCGTGGTCGACCACGTGGCGCTGGCGCGGCTGTACGGCGAACCGCTGTTCGCCATGCCGCGCGACCTCTACATCCCGCCGGACGCGCTGCAGATCTTCCTGGAAGCCTTTGAAGGCCCGCTGGACCTGCTGCTCTACCTGATCCGCAAGCAGAACTTCAACATCCTCGACATCCCGATGGCGGCGGTGACCCGCCAGTACCTGACCTACGTCGATGAGATCCGCAACAGCAATCTGGAGCTGGCGGCCGAGTATCTGCTGATGGCGGCCATGCTGATCGAGATCAAGTCACGCATGCTGCTACCGCCCAAGAAGACGGCCGAAGGCGAAGAAGCCGAAGACCCACGCGCCGAACTGGTGCGCCGCCTGCTCGAATACGAGCAGATGAAGCTGGCCGCCCAGCGCCTGGCCGACGCACCGCAGTACGGCCGCGACTTTCTCCGCGCCCAGGTCTACGTGGAGCAGGCGTTGGCGCCACGTTTTCCCGATGTGAGCGCCATCGACCTGCAAAGCGCCTGGCGCGACATCCTCAAGCGCGCCAAGCTCGTGCAGCACCACAAGATCAGCCGCGAAGAGCTCTCTGTACGCGAGCATATGAGCATCGTGCTGCGCCGCCTGCAGGGCCGCAAGTTCGTCGAATTCGGCGAACTGTTCGACCCCACGAAGGGCTCGCCGGTGCTGGTCGTCACCTTCATTGCCATGCTCGAACTGGCCAAAGAGACTCTCATTGAGTTGACCCAGGCCGAGGCATTCGCCCCCATCTACGTGCGCCTCGCCTACACCCCTTCCTGAAGTTTTGAATGACCGACTCACACCGCTTCGACGTCCTCATCATCGGCAGCGGCCTGGCCGGTCTGACCGCAGCACTGCACCTGTCCACCACCCACCGCGTTGCTGTGGTGACCAAACGCGCCCTGCTCGATGGATCGAGCAACTGGGCACAGGGCGGCATTGCGGCGGTACTGGCCGAGGGTGACAGCCTGGCCTCGCACGTGGACGACACCCTGGTGGCCGGCGCCGGTCTGTGCGACCTGGAAGCCACGCAGTTC
Organism: Pseudomonadota bacterium; assembly: GCA_040385485.1. Classification (GTDB taxonomy): domain Bacteria; phylum Pseudomonadota; class Gammaproteobacteria; order Burkholderiales; family Burkholderiaceae_C; genus Hydrogenophaga. The sequence continues at coordinate 27,807 of JAZKHJ010000064.1, forward strand.
ACGGTGGAGAACGCACCCGCGGCCATTGCCTGGCTGCAGGAACTCGGTGTGCCTTTCTCGCTGGAACACGGGGAGCTGCACCTCACCCGCGAAGGTGGCCACAGCCACCGGCGCATCGTGCACGCGGCCGACGCCACCGGCGCTGCCGTGCAGGCCACGCTGGTCGAGCGCGTGCGCAACACGCCTGCCATCAAAGTCTTTGAGCACCACATGCTGGTCGACCTGATCACCGACCGCAAACTGCCCGGCCACGACCCGGCCCGCCAGGTGGCCGAACGCTGCTTCGGCGCCTACGTGCTCGACACCGTGCGTGATGAGGTCGTGACCTTCAGCGCCACCCACACCGTGCTGGCCACGGGTGGTGCGGGCAAGGTCTACCTCTACACCACCAACCCCGACACCGCCACCGGCGACGGCATCGCCGCGGGGTGGCGCGCGGGTTGCCAGGTAGGCAACATGGAGTTCATCCAGTTCCACCCCACCTGCCTCTACCACCCGCATGCCAAGAGCTACCTGATCACCGAGGCCGTTCGCGGCGAAGGCGGGCTGCTCAAGCTACCGGCGCACCTGGGCAGCCACCGCTTCATGCCCGACCACGACCCGCGCGCCGAACTCGCGCCGCGCGACGTGGTGGCGCGTGCGATCGACTTCGAGATGAAGAAACACGGCCTGGACTGCGTGTACCTGGACATTTCGCACCAGCCGCCAGCCTTCCTGCAAGAGCACTTTCCCAACATCCTCGCGCGCTGCGCCGAGCTGGGCATCGACATCACGAAAGAGCCGATTCCCGTGGTGCCGGCGGCGCACTACACCTGCGGCGGCCTGGTGACCGATCTGGGTGGCCGCACCGACATCGCCGGCCTGTACGCAGTGGGTGAAACCACCTGCACCGGCCTGCACGGGGCCAACCGCCTGGCGAGCAATTCGCTGGTGGAGTGCATGGTGTTCGCGCAGGGCGCGGTGAACGCGATCCGCTCGGCGGCCACCACTGATGCGCCGGCCATGCCGCTGTGGGACGACAGCCGCGTGACCGACGCCGACGAGCAGGTCGTGATCTCGCACAACTGGGACGAACTGCGCCGCTTCATGTGGGACTACGTGGGCATCGTGCGCACCAACAAGCGCCTGGAACGCGCGGCCCACCGCATCTCACTGCTGCAGGCCGAGATCCACGAGTTCTATTCGCAGTTCCACGTCACGCGCGACCTGCTGGAACTGCGCAACCTGGTGCAGGTGGCCGACCTGATCGTGATGTCGGCCATGCTTCGGCACGAGAGTCGCGGCTTGCACTTCAGCCGAGACTATCCAGAACTGTTGCCGGTGGCGAAACCGACCATTCTCGTGCCGCCCGCGCGCTGAACGCGCTCACGCCGCGCCGATGTTCGGCACCAGCGCGCCGGGATTCTGACCACTGCGTTGCGCGCCGGTGAACGCCAGCATACGGTCGATCGGCAAGCGCGCCCGGGGAATCAGCGCCGGGTCGACGTGGATTTCGTTCAGGCCTTTTTCCAGAATCTGCGCTACACCGGCCAGCCCGTTCATGGCCATCCAGGGGCAGTGCGCGCAGCTCTTGCAGGTGGCGCTGTTGCCGGCGGTGGGCGCCTCGATGAACACCTTGCCCGGGTTCTGCTGGCGCAGCATGTGCATCATGCCGTTGTCGGTGGCCACGATGAACTCGGGCGCGTCCATTTCGCGCGCCGCTTTCAGGATGGCCGAGGTGGAACCCACCGAGTCGGCCAGCGCGATCACGTCGGCCGGGCTTTCCGGGTGCACCAGCACCTTGGCTTGCGGATGCTCCTTCATCAGCGCCTGCAGCTCGAAGGCCTTGAACTCGTCGTGCACGATGCAGGCGCCACCCCACATCACCATGTCGGCGCCGGTCTCGCGCTGGATGTAACCACCCAGGTGTTTGTCGGGCGCCCACAGGATCTTGTGGCCCTTGGCCTTCAAGGCGCTCACGATGTCCAGCGCGCAGCTGGAGGTGACGAGCCAATCCGAACGCGCCTTCACCGCCGCGCTGGTGTTGGCGTACACCACCACCGTGCGGTCCGGGTGGGCATCGCAGAACGCGCTGAATTCGTCGATGGGGCAGCCCAGGTCGAGCGAGCAGTTGGCGTCGAGGTCGGGCATGAGCACGGTCTTCTCGGGGCTCAGGATCTTGGCGGTCTCGCCCATGAAGCGAACACCCGAGACGATCAAGGTCTGCGCCGCGTGGTCGCGACCGAAGCGCGCCATCTCCAGCGAGTCGCTCACGATACCTCCGGTCTCGATGGCCAGGTCCTGCAGATCGGGGTGCACGTAGTAGTGCGACACCATCACCGCATTGCGCTCTTTCAGCAGCCGACGGATCTTGTCTTTCAGTTCGGCACGCTGTTTCGGGCCGGGCTCCACCGGCACTCGCGCCCAGGCGTGCTGCGTGGGGCAGGCGGGTTGTTCGTATTCGACGTCGATGACGCTGGCTTCGGTGTTCATGGTTTGTCTTTCGCGAGGCGTCAGAGCGCCTCGAATCGCATGGAAAAGTCGATGGCCTTCACGTCCTTGGTGAGGGCACCGATGGAGATGCGGTCCACCCCGGTGTCAGCCAGCGCGCGCACGGTCTGCAGGTTCACACCACCAGAGATTTCGAGCACCGCACGGCCCGCGTTGCGCCGCACCGCTTCCTGCAAGGTGGGGATGTCCATGTTGTCCAGCAAGACCATGGTGGCGCCGCTGGTCAGGGCCTCGTCGAGCTGGGCCAGCGTTTCCACCTCGATCTCCACAAATCGCGCTTGGGGCGCCGTCTCGCGCACGCGCTGCAACACCTGCGCCACGCCACCGGCTGCAGCGATGTGGTTTTCCTTGATGAGCACCGCGTCGTACAGGCCGATGCGGTGGTTCACGCCGCCGCCGGTCTTCACCGCGTATTTCTGCGCCAGCCGCAGACCCGGCAACGTCTTGCGTGTGTCCACGATCTGCGCGCGTGTGCCGGCCACCGCGTCCACGAACACCGCGGTTTTGGTAGCCACGGCCGAGAGCAACTGCAGGAAGTTGAGCGCCGTGCGCTCGGCCGTGAGCAAGCGCTGGGCACGGCCTTCAATGGTGAGCACGGCCTGGTCGGCCACACAGCGCTGGCCCTCCGACACATGCCAGGTCAGCCGGGCCTGCGGGTCGTTGGCGAGCACCGCTGCCTCGACCCATGGCGTGCCGCAGATCACCGCAGCCTCGCGCGCCAGGATGCGCGCCCGTGCGGGTCGCTCTGCGTCGATCAGCGCGGCGGTCAGGTCGCCTGCGCCCACGTCTTCCGCAAGGGCCAGCGACACATCGTGCAGGGCCAGTTCGCGCAAGTCATCCAGAGTGAAATCAGAGAGGTGTTTCATGGGCCGCAAGCATACCGGGATGGTCTATAGTCCCGCATTCTCACCCACCCCTGAAACACGCGGGACCCCCGAATGAGCACCCCCACCACCGCCCCGCCCATGGCCACGCCCTACGGCACGCTGCCCACGGCCTCCCCCCTGCCCCAGCGCAAACCGGTGAGCCTGCCGCGCCTGGCTGAAATGCGCGAACGCGGCGAGAAGATCACCATGCTCACCGCTTACGACGCCACCTTCGCCGCCGTGGCCGACGCCGCGGGCGTGGAGTGCGTCCTGGTGGGCGATTCGCTCGGCATGGTCTGCCAGGGCCTGGCCAGCACCGCCGGCGTGACGCTGGAGACCATGGCTTACCACGTGGAAAGCGTGGCGCGCGGTTTGCGCCGCGTGCAGGCCACGGCCTGGCTGCTGGGCGACCTGCCCTTCGGCAGCTACCACGAGTCGAAAGAACAGGCCATGCGCAGCGCGGCGCAGCTGGTGCACGCCGGCGCGCACATGGTCAAGCTCGAAGGTGGCGGCTGGACCGCCGAGACCGTGCGCTTCCTGGTCGAGCGCGGCATTCCGGTGTGTGCGCACCTGGGTTTGACACCACAGACAGTGCATGCGCTCGGCGGCTACCGCGTGCAGGGCCGCGGCGACGCGGCGGCTCTGGTGCTCAAGCGCCACGCGCTCGAACTGCAAGACGCCGGCGCCACCATGGTCGTGCTGGAAATGGTGCCCGCGGCCTTGTCGGCCGAGATCACCCGCCAGCTCCCGACCTGCCACACCATCGGCATCGGCGCGGGCCAGGGCACGGCCGGCCAGGTGCTGGTGATGCACGACATGCTGGGCGTCAATCTGGGCAAGAACCCCAAGTTCGTGCGCAACTTCATGGAGGGCGCCGGCAGCGTGCGCGACGCCATGGCTGCGTACGTGGCCGCCGTGAAGGACGGCAGCTTCCCCGACGACAGCCTGCACGCCTGGTAATCCAGCGCGACCCATGCGTCGTAGCGACCTGGCCTGGAACCGGCCTCGGCTGGTTCAGCGGCTGCAGCAGCACCTGGAGCGCAAAGGCTGGCCACGCGTGCAGATGGCCTTGCTGGTGGCGTTGACAGGCGGTGCCGGTCTGCTCGCATCGTTCGGTTTGCTGCAGACCGGTCTTCACACCATGTGGCTGCGCTACCCGCTTGCGCTCGGTGTGGCGTACCTGGTTTTCCTGGGTCTGCTGTGGCTGTGGTTGCGCACGAACGCGTCGGACTTTGTGGATGCCGCGCCAGGCGACCTGGACTTCGCGCCAGGCAACATCTCCACGCCGGACCTGGTCTCCGGCGAGGGAGGCGATTTCGCCGGAGGGGGTGCTTCTGCCAGCTTTGATGCGCCCGACACGACCGGGTTGGGCTCGGTGGGCGAGGGTCTGGATTCGGTGGCCGACGCCGACGAATTCACCATTCCCCTGATCGTGGTGCAGCTCGCCGCGGGCCTGGCCCTCTCTTCCTTGTATGTCGTGTACACCGCGCCGGTGCTGTTCGCCGAGTTGTTGCTCGATGGCGCGCTGGCCGCCACGCTGTTCCGCCGTCTGCGTGGATTGGCGGCGCAGCACTGGATCGAAACCGCGGTGAACCGCACCGCCCTGCCCTTCGTGTTGACGGCCCTTTTCCTCGGCCTGTGCGGCGCGGCCATGCAGGCCTATGCGCCCGACGCGCACTCTCTGGGTGAAGTTCTGCAACACGCGGCTCGCCCTTGAGCGCGCGGCGATAATCCCTCTGGCCGCCCGCTTCGGCCTGACCTGATCACCCCATGAAACTCGTCCACACCATCGAAGACCTTCGTGCCACGCTGCGGCCCTTCAACGCACCGGCCCTGGTCCCCACCATGGGCAACCTGCACGCAGGCCACCTCGATCTGGTGCGCACCGCCAAGCCGCTGGGCGATGTGACCGTGGCGAGCATCTTCGTCAACCGCCTGCAGTTCGCGCCTCACGAAGATTTCGACACCTACCCCCGCACCTTGCAGGCCGATTGCGACAAGCTCGCCGCCGCGGGTTGTGATGTGGTGTTTGCGCCGTCAGAAAAAGAGATGTATCCCGAGCCGCAGGGCTTCAAGGTGCAGCCGCCCGCCGAGCTGGCCGACATCCTGGAGGGCCATTTCCGCCCCGGCTTTTTCACCGGTGTGTGCACCGTGGTGATGAAGCTGTTCCAGAGTGTGTTGTCCGAGGCCAAGGGTGAGCGCTTTGCCATCTTCGGGCAGAAGGACTACCAGCAGCAGATGGTGATCCGGCGCATGGTGAAGCAGTTTGCGCTGCCCATCACCATCGTCTGCGGTGACACCCAACGTGCCCCCGATGGCCTGGCCCTGAGCTCGCGCAACGGTTACCTCAGCGAGAGCGAGCGGGCCGAGGCGGTGCAGCTCTCGCTCGCGCTGCGTGCGCTGGGCCGCGATGCGCTGGCGGCCGCCGACGGCCTGGTGCGTCAACTCCCCGCGCTGGAAGAACGCGCCATGAAAGAACTGGCCGCGCGCGGCTGGCAGCCCGACTACCTGACCGTGCGCCGCCGGGTCGATCTGCTTGCGCCGCAAGCGGGTGATCCACTCGTGGTGCTGGGCGCGGCGCGCCTGGGCCAGACCCGGCTCATCGACAACTTCGAAATCTGACCCCCGGAGAGTCCCGCCATGCTTCAGCTGCGTCCGAACTGCGAATGCTGCAACCGCGACCTGCCCAACGAATCGCTGGACGTACGCATCTGCACCTTTGAATGCACCTTCTGCAGCGAATGCGCGGAAACGAAGTTGAACAACACCTGTCCGAACTGCAGCGGAGAGTTGGTGCGCCGCCCGCGCCGACCGGCTGCTGCGCTGGCTCGCAACCCTGCATCGACAGAGCGGGTGTTCAACCCGTCGGGTTGCACTCCCCGGTGAGCCGACGTCGGGCCAGGCGCCTGGCCCGATCTTTCAGACCAGTTCGTCCTTGGGGTCACGCCCCATCAACATGGCCACCGCCTGTGTCGGCAGCAGACCACCGTCCAGCAGGGCCACCACCGCGTCGGTGATGGGCATGTCCACACCCAGTGACCGTGCGCGCTGCGCCACCGTGCGAGCGCTGTAAACGCCTTCGGCCACATGGCCCAGCGAGTCCACCGCCTGCTGCAGGTTCATGCCCTGCGCGAGCAACTGGCCCACCTTGCGGTTGCGCGAGAGGTCGCCGGTGGCCGTGAGCACCAGATCGCCCAGGCCCGAGAGCCCCATGAATGTCTCGGCCCTCGCACCCAACGCCAGCCCCAGACGCGTCATTTCGGTCAGGCCACGGGTGATGAGCGCCGCACGCGCATTGAGCCCCAAGCCCAGCCCGTCGCACAGGCCGGTGGCGATCGCCAGCACGTTCTTCACCGCGCCGCCCACCTCCACACCCACGATGTCGTCGTTGGCGTACACGCGCAAGGTGGGACTGTGAAAAGCGGCCACGAGCGTGTCACGCACGCTGGCGTGTTCGCTGGCTGCCACCAAGGCGGTGGGTTGTCCACGCGCCACTTCCAGGGCAAAGCTCGGGCCACTCAACACCCCCGTCAGCAGTTGGGGTGCCACCTGGGCGCGCACCTCGTGACCCATCAAACCGATGGAATGAGTGGCATCCAGCGGAGCTTCGAAACCTTTGCACAACCACGCCACTGGGGCGCGCTGGCTGGCCAGCAGCGTCAACATGGCACGAAGGCCGGCCATGGGCGTCCCGACGACCACGAGGTCGGCGCCTGCCAGCGCGGATGCTCCGCCGTGCAGCGGGCCAGTGGCGATCTGCAACGCCTGCGGCATCGACACCCCGCTCAGGTAGCGGCGGTTCTCTCGGTGCTGTTTCAGGTCGGCGGCTTGCTGCGCGTCTCGTGCCCAGAGCGTCACGCTCCGCGACTCACCTGCTTGCGCGGCCGCGCTGATGGCCAGTGCAGTGCCCCAGGCGCCCGCTCCGAGCACGACGATGTTCATCGGGCTGGTGCCGGGCAAGGCCTTATTGCGTGACGATGCGGGGAGCGTCGGCGGCGGCCTGCGCCTGCTGCTGCTCGTACATGGCCTGGAAGTTGATCTCGGCCAGATGCACGGGCGGGAAACCACCGCGCTGGATGATGTCGGCCACGTTGCTGCGCAGGTAGGGGTAGACGATCTGCGGGCAGGCGATGCCCATGATCGGGCCCATCTGCTCCTGTGGCAGATTGCGGATCTCGAAGATGCCGGCCTGCTTGGCCTCGACCAGGAACACGGTGCGGTCCTTGATCTTGGTCGTCACGGTGGCGGTCACGCAGACTTCGAACACACCGTCGGCCGCGGGGCTGGCTTCCACGCCAAGCTGGATGTCCACCGTGGGCTGCTCCTGCTCAAGCAGGATGGCGGGCGAATTGGGTTGCTCGAGCGACGCTTCCTTGAGGTAGACGCGCTGGATCTGGAAGGTGGGTTCCTGGTTTTCTGCCATGGTGTTGTCTCGAAGAATGCGTTGAAAAAACAAACCCGCCGGAGGATCGTTCCCGCGGCGGGCACAAGGCGAATTATGTCAGCCCAACAAGGCGACTCGATGACTCAGGCTTGCAGCATGGGCACCAGCCCACCGCGCCCATCGAGCGCGTGCAGGTCGTCGCAACCACCCACGTGCTGCTCGCCAATGAAGATTTGCGGCACGCTGGTGCGGCCGGTGACAGCTCTCATCTGGGCGCGCACTTCAGGTTGTCCGTCGACGAACACCTCTTCCAGATCGGCCACGCCATGCTTTTGCAACAGCGCCTTGGCGGCGCTGCAATAAGGGCAATAAGCGCTGGTGAACATCTTGACTTTGGCCATGTGAACAATCCTGACGGTGCGAAAACGAAGCCCAAATGATCAGGCTTTTTGCACCGGCAGGCTGGCAGCGCGCCAGGCGCCCATGCCGCCCGTCAGGGATTGCGCATTCTCATAACCCAGCTTCTTGGCCGTGGCCACGGCCCGGTTCGCCTTGGACCCATTGGGGCAGACCAGGATCAGATGCATGGCTTTGTTCTTGACGGTGCCGGGCAGCTTGGCCTCCAGCTCCGACAGTGGCACGTTCTTGGCACCGATCACGTGGCCAGCAGCAAATTCGGCAGGTTCGCTCACATCCACCACCACCGCCTTGTCGCGGTTCATGAGCTGCACGGCCTCCACCGTGGTGAGCGAGCCGGCGCGCGCGCCTGCAGAAACCATGGGCCACAGCAGCATGGCACCCGACGAGAACGCCACGGCCAGCAAAATCCAGTTATCGATGAAGAAACTCACGAGGACACCTTTCGAGTAAGCCCGCGATTTTAGAATGGCGGGCTGCACTGTGCCAAAGTGATCCACGGTGCAGCCGTATTTCACTGCTCCATTGCCCCCCAACGCCACCTCTTCCCCATGCACAAACTCGTCCTGATTCGCCATGGCGAATCCACCTGGAACCTGGAAAACCGCTTCACCGGCTGGACCGATGTCGACCTCACCCCCACCGGTCTGGAGCAAGCCAAAGCCGCTGGTCGGCTGCTCAAGGCCGAGGGTTACGACTTCGACCTGGCCTATACCAGCGTCCTCAAACGCGCCACCCGCACCCTGTGGCACGTGCTCGACGAGATGGACCGCACCTGGTTGCCAGTGGTGCACAGCTGGCGCCTCAATGAACGCCACTACGGCGCCCTGCAGGGACTGAACAAGGCCGACATGGCTAAGCAGTACGGTGATGAGCAGGTTCTGATTTGGCGCCGCAGCTACGACACGCCGCCGCCGGCGCTGGAGGTGGGCGATCCGCGCAGCGAGCGCGGCGACCGCCGCTACGCACGCCTCAATCCCCAGGACATACCCCTCACCGAGTGCCTCAAAGACACCGTGGCGCGTGTGCTGCCGTTCTGGAACGAAGCCATGGCACCCGCCATCAAGTCCGGCAAGCGCGCGGTGGTGGCCGCCCACGGCAACAGCATCCGCGCGCTGGTGAAGTACCTCGACGGCATCGGCGACAGCGACATCGTGGGCGTCAACATCCCCAACGGCATCCCGCTGGTCTACGAACTCGACGACAACCTCAAACCAATCAAAAGTTACTACCTCGGCGACGCCGAGGCGGCAGCCCAGGCGGCCGCTGCGGTGGCAGCACAAGGCAAGGCCTGACAACCGGCGATCGGGACAGCCCGGGCCTGGGGCCGGGCATTGGGGAACCGAACCGATTCTCCGTGCTCATAGGTGTATATTGATCCGCCGTCGGGTCAAGTGGTCCGGTATGGGCGTTATTACTGAGGTAGTTCAATGGCAAAACAGGTGAGTCACAAGCTGAAGATTGCAGGCTGGGTGGCCATTGGTGCGGTCGCGGGTGCGCTGACCACGGTCCAGTTTCAGGCGGTGGCCCGCGGTACGCTGGCGCCCTTGCCGCTCGAAGAGCTGCAGCAGCTCGCCGCGGTTTTCGGCATGGTCAAGACCGACTATGTGGAGCCGGTGGACGAGAAAAAGCTGATTTCCGAGGCGATCACCGGCATGGTGGCCAGCTTGGACCCGCATTCCCAATATTTCGACAAGAAGTCGTTCAAGGAATTCCGCGAAGGCACCAGCGGACGTTTCGTGGGCGTGGGCATCGAGATCACCATGGAAGACGGTCTGGTCAAGGTGGTCTCCCCCATCGAAGATTCACCCGCCTTCCGCGCCGGCCTCAAGACCAACGACCTGATCACCAAGATCGACGACACCGCCGTCAAAGGCCTGTCGATCAACGATGCGGTCAAGCTCATGCGCGGCGAGCCCAAGACCAAAGTGTTGCTGACCATCTTCCGCAAGGACGAGGACCGCACCTTCCCGGTGACCATCACCCGTGAAGAGATCAAGACCCAGAGCGTGAAGTCGCGCGTGGTGGAGCCGGGCTATGCATGGGTGCGTGTGTCGCAGTTCCAGGAACGCACGATCGAAGACTTCGCCCGCAAGGTGGAAGACCTGTACAAGACCGAGCCCAACCTCAAGGGGCTGGTGCTGGACCTGCGCAACGACCCGGGTGGTCTGCTCGATGCCGCCGTGGCCTTGTCAGCAGCCTTTTTGCCGGAAAACGTGACCGTGGTGTCCACCAACGGCCAGCTTGAAGACAGCAAGTTCATCTACAAAGCCATTCCGCAACACTACCTGCGCCGTGGCGGCAACGACCCCATCAAGCGCCTGACCGACAACACCAAAGGCGCCTTGAAGCGCGTGCCTCTGGTGGTGATCGTCAACGAGGGCTCGGCTTCGGCCAGCGAGATCGTGGCCGGTGCACTGCAAGACCACAAACGCGGCACCATCATTGGCAGCCAGACATTCGGCAAAGGTTCGGTGCAGACCGTGCGCCCGCTCGGCCCCGACACCGGCCTGAAGCTGACCACGGCGCGCTACTACACGCCGATGGGCACCTCCATCCAGGGCAAGGGCATCGTGCCCGACGTGCTGGTGGACGAAACGCTGGAAGGCAATGTATTCGCAGCTCTGCGCACTCGAGAATCCGATCTGTCGAACAGCCTGACCAACGGCAAGGACCCCAAGGCCACGGCTGTACCGATGACAGACGCCATGCGTGCGGCCGAGCAGCAGCGCAGCGAAGACCGCGAGCTGGCGCGCAAGCGGCTTGAAGAGGAAGTCCGGAAGAATCCGGGCCAGCGTCTCGTGCCTGAGTTTGGTACCGACAAAGATTTTCAGCTCATCCAAGCCATCAACCAGCTCAAGGGTCGTCCGGTCATGGTGAGCAAGAGCCAGACGGTGCGCACCGAAGAGAAAAAAGAAAATTGAGGACACAGCGGGCTGACAGCCCGCTGTGACGCTTTTGGACGACGCACAGCTCCTGCGCTATTCGCGCCACATCCTGCTCAACGAACTTGGCGTCGAAGGCCAGGAAGCCTTGCTGGCATCGCACGCGCTCATCATCGGCGCGGGAGGCCTGGGTTCACCCGTCGCGTTGTACCTGGGCAGCGCTGGCGTGGGCCGCATCACGGTGGTGGACGACGACGTGGTCGACGAGACCAACCTGCAGCGCCAGATCGCGCACAACCTGGCGCGCGTGGGCCGCCCCAAGGCCGAGTCCATCGTGGAAGCCATTGCCGCCATCAACCCCGACGTGCGGGTCACACCCATCGTGCAACGGGCCGACGAGGCCTTGCTGGAAGAGTTGATCGCTCAAGCCGACGTGGTACTCGATTGCACCGACAACTTCGCCACCCGCCACGCCATCAACCGAGCCTGTGTGAAGCAACGCAAGCCGCTGGTCTCGGGCGCGGCGATCCGCATGGACGGGCAGCTCAGCGTGTTCGACGCACGCAGTGCGGACAACCCCTGCTACGCATGCGTGTTTCCCGAATCGGCGGATCTGGAGGAAACCCGCTGTGCGACCATGGGTGTGTTCGCACCGCTGGTGGGCATCGTGGGCACCATGCAGGCGGCCGAGGCGCTCAAACTGCTCACCGGCCTGGGCTCGCGCCTCACCGGCAAACTGCTCATGCTCGACGGGCGCGACCTTGCTTTCACTGAAATATCACTGCCACAGAACCCGCAGTGCGCGGTGTGCGGCCTGCCGCACTGATTCAGCCGCGTGGTGGCATCGGGCACGGCCCGTGGCGCTTGCGGAAATCACGCGGCAACTCCGGTGCAACCTCTGCGAACAGACCCCGGCCACGCTCTTTTGCAGCGGCCTCCTCGGCAGAAAACGGCCCCAGGCTGCGCCGCCAGCGGTACGACCACGCATGGCCATTGCCCACGAGCCACGCGGCGACATCGTCGCCCTGGTGCACGATGCGTGCAATGCCCCGACCGTAGTCATCCAGGCTGCGCACGCGCACCTCCACCACCTGGTTCAGGACGCGCCGGGCCAGCACATCGCGCGACGCCTCTCCACCGCGCTGGCAGATTTCGGGCGCGTCGATGCCGTCGATGCGCAGTTTGCGGTAACGCCCGCCCTGCTGCGGCTTGACCCAGAGCGTGTCGCCGTCAAACACGCGGCTGACCCTCGCGCTGTAGACCTCGTCCGGCAACTCCTGCGAGTGCGCCGCGCCCGCGAGAGCGCAGGCACAGGCAAGTGCAAACCGACGGATCCCGCGCAAAGTCATGCGACAGGTCAGCGCAACATCGACCTCGAGCCGGAAGCGAAGTGCTTCAGCCTTTCTTGCCACCCATCACCAGCAGCGCAGCGCCCACCACGATGGCGCCAATGCCAGCCCACACCGGCACGTTGACGGTTTCCTTCTCTTTCACGGTGAGCTCCAGCGGTCCCAGCTTCACAGCCTCGGTTTCCTTGGTGTAGCTGAAGCTGCCGTAAACGAGGCCAATGGCGCCCGCGGCGATGAGGAGAATGCCGACCAGTTTGGCTGTGTTCATGAGGATTTCCGTTCTGTGAGTACGCGCTTCCGTCACCAGGTCAAGTCGACCTCGACGCAGCGCTGGGCGCCATGATGCACCAAATGGTTGCGGTTTCAGGAGTTGATGGCCTCGGACGCGATCAGCCCGGCCCCCAGCCCACCCGCCGCGCCCCCTGCACCTGCACCCCCACCACCTCCACCTCCCGCACCTCCGCCACCACCACGGCCGCCCTCGCCTTCACCACGGCCCGTCCGCGTCGATCGCCCCGGGCCCGAAGCCGGCAGCACCAGCGTGTCGGGAATCGGCTCCAGTCCCAGCTGGCGGCGCAGATCGGAGCGCAGTTCTTCCACCAGCGGCTGGTAGTCGGGCGATTCGCCGCGTCGCAAGGCACGCGCGCAAGCTGCGGCCAGCTCCACCTGCGGCAAGGAGCCGAAGAGCACGATCTCGGCCAAGGTTTCTTCCATCTGAGATGCGTTCTCCACCGTGGCTGGCGAGAACGACCCCGCCAGTGCGCGGTAAGCCGCCACCAGCGACTTGAGGCGCTCGGTTTCCTGGCGGTTTTCCCGCTGGCGCCGCTGCTGCACGCGCTGCATCACGACGATGCGGATGGCGAGCAGCACCAGCGCAATGACCAGCGAGGCGAACAGGGTGAGCGACAAGGGGCCGAAGCTGGCGAGGTTCATGGTGCCGATGATTGTGCGCGCGCGGATCCCGGCTGCAGCGGCTCACCCGGGATTGCGGTAACGCGCAGCGGAGATGAACTGGTCAAAGGTCTCGCACCACACGATGACGCTGGTGTAGCGCGAAGGGTCGGCGCCTGTGGGCAAGGTCACGATGAAATTGTCGAAGGTCTTCACGTCGCCCACGCGCAGCATGGTCGCCTTGAGCCGCTTGAAGTCGTCCTCGGTCTCCACGAACTCGGGCGACAGGTAGAGCTTGTAGTCGGGGCCGGGCGCGAGTCGACCGGTGAACGTGATCTGCTGAGGGCTCACGGTCACCGTGCCCTCGCCCCAGTGCAGGGCATCACTGTCCTTCAAGTCGCGGCGAAACTCTCCGCTGTAGGGGCTGCCCGCGGCGGCTTGAGCCACTTGCTGGGTGCTGGGTCCGTCCGGTGCGATCAGGATGGGCAGCGCATAGATGCCTGCGGCGAAGCCAACGAGCAAGACCAGCGCGTGCGACGTCATGAGCATCAGCATGCGACGGCGAAACGCGGGGCGGGCGGTGTCGGGCATGGGAGGCCTCCTTCAACGAGACCCTGGTTCGTCTGGCAACCGGCGAAAGCCTTACAGCTGACGAATCGATTTCAGGACGGCAACAAGTCGTCCAGGCGCCGCAGCCCGGCCACGGTCTGCAGACAGGCTTGCGCAGCCTCGGTGCCTTTCACGGCGAAGTGGCGCATGAAGTAGCGGCGGTGCTCCACATGTTCGTGGAAATGGTGCGGAGCCTGCACCGCCGAAATCACAGGAACGCCGGTGTCCAGCTGCACGTCCATCAGCGCCTGCACCACGGTCTGCATCACGAAATCATGGCGATAGGTACCGCCGTCCACCACCAGCGCGCTGCCCACCACCGCCGCGTAGCGGCCTGATCGGGCCAGACGCTGCGCGTGCAGCGGGATCTCAAACGCGCCCGGCACGTCGAACACGTCGATGGCATCGGCCTGAAAACCACCGCGCGCCATTTCTTCAAAAAACGCATCACGGGCCTGGTGCACGATGTCGGCGTGCCAAGAAGCTTCGACGAAAGCAAAGCGCAGACCGGCAGGCAGTTCGGGCAGCGTGGGGAGTTCGGCCGGGGTGGTGTTCATGGTGTGGAATGTGGCAAGGGGGCTCACGGCCATTGTAGGTATCGGCGGTGTCAGGCGGTCACGATCCAGCCTTCCAGCGGATCGAACTCGGGCAGGCCCCAGCGCGGGTGGCCCGCGGCGTGCTGTGCTTGCGCCCAGGCGGCTTGCAGCAGGCAGAGCACGGCGTCCAGACTGTCACCGCTGGCATCGTCGGCCAGTTGATCACGCTGGGCGTGCGTGAGCTTCAGGCGCAGGCCAGCAGCCAGCAGCAGCGGTGCCTGGCCGTTTTCCAGTGCGTTGATCAGCGTCTTGCGAGCGATCAGCCGATCAGGTGTCTGCTTGGCCTTGTCATCACTCTTGTACGACGTGCCACCGAGCACGCTGCGCGCCAGCAGGCCGGGGTAGGCCTCCAGGCCCACACGCTCGCCATCGCCCGGGTGCAAACCCGGCAGGGTGAGGCCCGCAGCAATGAGACGCGGCACACCCGCGTGCAGCATGAAGGCCACCGGCGGATTGACCCACTTCATGCTGGGGCTCGAACCCGCCGGGCCGTCGGTGGCGCGGTGGGCAAACTTGCCCCCCACCGAGCGTGCGTTGCAAAAACCGGCAAAGGAATCGCGGATGCTGTCCCGGCTGAGGCTGGCGTAGTGCGCCATGCAGGCGGCCCAGTCGGTGGGCCAGCCCAAGGCAGTCACCAGCTCACGCGGCAAGCCAAAAGGCAGGTCAAAACCGCCCACCCAGGTACCCTGCGCTGACATGCGCGCCAGCCAACCGTCGAGCGTCTCGAAGCGCTCGATGCCACTCAAGACCACACGGTTGCGGTCCGTCCAGCCGACCGCCAGCACGATCGGCTTGCGTCGGCTCGGCGCGCTGGTGAAATCGCAACCCAGCAGGATGGGCAAGGGAGGCAGGGTCATGCCGCGATCATCCCAGCGCGAGCGCCATCACGCCGGCGGCGATCAAGATGGCCCCGAGCAAGCGCGCGAGGCGGTCACCTTCGCCGAGCAACTGCCCTCCGATGAGCGCGGCAAACAACATCGACACCTCGCGCGCGGGCGCCACGTGCGACAACGGCGCCTGTTGCATGGCGAAGAGCACCAGCACATAAGCCACCGGGCTGACCACCGCCACCAGCAACGCGTAGCGCCACTGCGTGTGCCACAGCTCGCGGGCGGTGGGCAGGTCGCGCAGCACGCTGGGCGCCAGCAGCGCCACGCGCACGAAATTGCCCATGTAGTCCACCAGGATGGGCGACATCAACACCACCTTGACGGCGTAGCCGTCGACCACCGTGTAGGCCGCTATGAAGACGCCCGTGACCACGCCGTACACCATGCCCTTGTGCACGCGCTTGCGAGCCACCGGGTCGTGCGCCGCGCGCAGCAGGCCGGGCCCGCCGGCAATGAGGAACACGCCACCCACCACGCCAGCAATGCCCGCCACACCCAGGGCGGAGATCTGCTCACCCAGCAGCACGATGGCGATCAGCGAGGACAACAGCGGCCCCGTGCCGCGCGCCATCGGGTAAACCACCGTGAGATCGGATTTGCGGTAGCCGCGAAGCAGGATCACGTAGTAGAAGACGTGCAGGACGCCGCTGGCTAGCACCAGCATCCATTCGGTGACGCCCCAGCCACCCACCACATCTCGCCCGACCCACCAGCCCAGAGGCGCCCACACCAGCATCATGAGAAAGGCGCTGAAGAAGGCGAAGCGTGCATCGCCTCCGGCCTTCTTGGCGGCGATGTTCCAGCAGGCGTGAATCAGGCCCGCGAGAACGATCAGGCCCAGAGCGGTCAGCGACATGCAGCGTCAGAAGAAGCCAGATCCCAGGGACACCGAGGGTCCGGCTCTGCCGGCCCCAGGTGTCGTCCTCCCTCCAAGCGCCGCAGGCGTGCCAGAGAGGGGGGAAGCCGCGCAGCGGCGCAGGGGGGAGTTCCTCAACCTTTCAAGCCCGGCCGATGATGCTCGCGGTTGCCATCAGTTCTTCGAGCAGGGCGAGGGACACCTTGCCCGAGACCAGGTACGGATCGAACTCGGGCTTCTCTGAATACTTCAGCACGATGGAGGTGTTGAGCTTGGACAGGTTGACCTGGCCCATGGTCCAGCCCCCGAATCTGCGCTCGGTGATCTCTTCATAGTGCAGCAACTCCACCCCCGTGTGGCGCGGGTCGGCCACGATGTGGCTGTAGAGCGCGTTGACCGCGCTGCGGCCGCCTTCGATGGCCTGCAGGAACACCCCGCCGCCGTAACACAGCACTCCGGTGATGCCGTGGCCCATGTTGTGGGAGCGCGCGGATTCCAGAATGGACTCGATGACGCGGGGGGAGTCTTTTTCGACGGCATGGCTGACGTAGAGGAGGCGGACAAGCATGGCGGTCTTCTTCGGGATGAGCGGTGGATTCAGCGAGGGATGAGCGAGAGGAATTCGCGCCGCAGGTTGGGATCTTTGAGGAACACGCCACGCATGACCGAGTTGATCATCTTGCTGTCCATGTCCTTCACGCCGCGCCAGGCCATGCAGTAGTGGCTGGCCTCCATCACGAGTGCCAGGCCGTCGGGCTGCGTTTTCTCCTGGATCAGGTCGGCCAGTTGCACCACAGCCTCTTCCTGGATCTGCGGGCGGCCCATGATCCACTCGGCCAGCCGCGCGTACTTGGACAGACCGATCACGTTGGTGTGTTCGTTGGGCATCACCCCGATCCAGATGCGGCCGATGACCGGGCAGAAATGGTGGCTGCAGGCACTGCGCACCGTGATGGGTCCCACGATCATCAGTTCGTTGAGGTGTTCAGCGTTCGGGAATTCGGTGATGCTGGGGGCCTTGACGTAGCGCCCGTTGAACACTTCCTTGATGTACATCTTGGCCACGCGGCGCGCGGTGTCGCCGGTGTTGTGGTCGTTGTCGAGGTCGATGACCATGCTGTCGAGCACGCCCTTCATCTTCTCGGCCACCTCGTCGAGCAACAACTCAAGCTCACCCGGCTCAATGAATTCGGCGATGTTGTCGTTGGAATGGAAGCGTTGGCGCGCCGCTTTCACACGCTCGCGGATCTTGACGGACACGGGTGTGCCGATGTCATCGTCGGGTGCGGGAGGGGTCATTGAGGAATCGGTCTTCAGCAGCATGGGCGCATGCTATCACCCGACTTGTCGCAGACCGGTGTCAGCGGTCTTTACCGATTTTCACTGGGGTTTTCGCCAGCAGAAGTTCCAGGTCCTGTAACGTGCTCGCCTCGTGCAGCGGTTTGTCGTACCGGATGCGCTGCATGCGCGGGAAGCGCAACGCCACGCCACTTTTGTGGCGGGTGCTGCGCGCGATGCCTTCGAAGGCAAGCTCGAACACCATCGTCGGTCGCACGCTGCGCACCGGGCCGAACTTTTCCAGCGTGTGCCGACGGATCACGGTGTCGACCGCCTTGAATTCGTCGTCGGTCAGGCCCGAATAGGCTTTGGTGAAGGCCACCAGTTGCAGCGCACCCGGCACGGCGGGTTCTCGGCGAGCGATCGCCTCCACCACGGCCTGCGCCTCTGCGGCGCCAGCCGGTGCACGGTTCCACACGGCGAAGGTGTAGTCGGTGTAGACCGAGGCCCGGCGGCCGTGACCGGCCTGGGCGTAGATCAGCACGCCGTCGATGTTCAGAGGATCAATCTTCCATTTCCACCAGGCCAGCACGCCTTCGCCGGTGTCGGTGTTCGGGCCCGCCCAGCGCTTCTGCCGCCCGGTGCCGTAGCTGCTGCGGCGGTGTTTGAGCATGAGGCCCTCGACGCCGAGTTCACGCGCCTTCGAGCGCTGTTCGGCTAGGGTGGACCAGTCGCTGCCGTCGATGCGCGGCGACAGCCACAGGCGTGGGCCGGCCACGGCGTTCAGACTGTTGGCCAGAGTCTCCAAACGGTCGCGGCGCTCGCCTTGGGGCCGCGCGCGCAGGTCTTGCGCATCGGCTTCCAGCAGGTCGTAGGCCATGAAGCTGACCGGAGCGTCCGCCAACACCTTGGCGTTGAGCGTCTTGCGGCCAATGCGTTGCTGCAGCAGCGCAAACGGTGCGGGTCGACCGGGCCGGTCGCTGCCGGGCAAGGCACGTTCGCCTCCGCCATCCTCCCAGACCAGGATCTCGCCGTCGACCACCGTGCCGTCGGGCCAGCGCTGAGCCAGGGCTTGCAGCTCGGGGAACCGATCGCTCATCAGCTCCTCGCCGCGCGACCACACCCACACCTGGCCGGCGCGTTTGACGATCTGGCCGCGGATGCCGTCGAACTTCCATTCGGCCAGCCAGTCGGTGGTCGGGCCCAGGCGCGCCTGCATGGCCTGCGCGATGTCGGTGCTGGCCACTTCCATGCTCAGCAGATCGTCGCCAGCATCCATGCCCAGCGGACTGGCGAGAAAAAACGGATAGGGCTGGCTGGGCTCGCGAGCCGCGTGTTCATCGCCCGGCGCCTCGGCGGGTGCCAGCAGCGACCGGTATTGCGCCGCCGTCGGCAGCCGCTTGCCGTCGGTGAATCCCATCATGCGCGCTGCCACCTGCTTGGCGTCGAGCCCCGCGTGCTGGGCGATGGCGCGCTGCACCAGCAGCTTGCTCACGCCCACGCGGAAACCGCCACCGACCAGCTTGACCAGCAGGAAACGCCCGGTCGCATCGAGCTCGCGCCACCAGGCGCGCAGGGCCACGGCCACCACCTCGTCGCCCTGCCCGCGCAGAGGCAGCAGACGCTGCTCCATCCAGTCGCTCAGGCTGGTGGCCAAGCCTTCGGTGCTCTCGGGCGCAGGCAGGACCAGCGCGATGGTTTCGGCCAGGTCGCCCACGCTCTGATAACTCGCTTCAAACAACCATTCGGGCAACCCGGAAGCCTCTTGCGCCAGGGCGCGCAACTGCGCCGTCTTGATGAGCTGGCGCGGTTTGCCGCCCGAGAGGAAGTACACCGCCCAGGCCGCGTCAGCGTCGTCAACAGCGAGCAGGTAGCGCTGCAGCGCTTTCACCTTTGCACTGGTGGCGGTGGTCGCGTCCAGCTCGGCGAACAGGTCGGCAAAGCGCTTCATGGGGCCGACGCTGGCGCGCTCTCGGTGCGGGTCTCATGTTCGTCGCCGTACTCGGTGTCAAAACCCTCGGCCTGCAGGCCTTGCTCCTGCAGGTAGCGCACCAGCACCGGGATGCTGCCGTGCGTGACGATCACGCGCTCGGCACCGCTGGCACCGATGGCGCCGAGCAGCCCGGGCCAGTCGGCGTGGTCGCTGAGCACGAAGCCGCGGTCGTGGCCGCCACGCCGGCGCTGGCCGCGCACCTGCATCCAGCCGCTGGCAAACGCGTCCGAGAAATCACCGAAGCGTTTGATCCACGGCGTGCCCAGCGCGCTGCCGGGGCAGAGCACGAGCGCGCGCTGCAGGCTGGCCTTGTCGGTCACGTCGCTCACCATCAGTGTCTCGGGCAGGTGGACACCGGCGGCACGGTAGGCCCGGTTGAGCGGCTCCACCGCGCCGTGGCAGACGATGGGGCCGGTGGCTGCGTCCACCCCGCCCAGGATGCGTTGCGCCTTGCCCAGGCTGTAGCAGACCAGCACGCTGGCGCGCCCGGCCTCGGCGTTGTCGGCCCACCACTGGTTGATCTGGCCGAACAGCTCCGCGTCCGACCGCCAGCGGTAGATGGGCAGGCCAAAGGTGGATTCGGTGATGAAGACATCGCAGGACACCGGCTCAAAGGGCGTGCAGGTGCGGTCGGCAGTGGCCCCAGCCGGCGTGGTGCGGTAGTCGCCGCTGGCCACCCACACCCGGCCGCCATGCTCCACCCGCACCTGCGCAGAGCCGAGCACATGGCCGGCCGGGTGGAGCGAGATGCGCACGCCGTTGTGTTCCACCGCCTCGCCGTAGGCCAGCCCCTGCAGCGTGATGCCCTGCCCCAGGCGCGAGCGCAGCAGGCCTTCGGACACAGCGGTGGCCAGGTAGTGCGCGTGGCCGGGGCGTGCGTGGTCGGCATGCGCATGGGTGATCACAGCGCGCTCGACCCGACGCCAGGGGTCGATGTAGAAATCGCCCGGTGGGCAGTACAAGCCTTGCGGGCGCTGGACGATCAGGTCCATGACCAGGGCCCTAGGTTCAGCGCATTTCCCGTGCCGTGGGCGCGCAAAGGTCCAACCCAGAAGCACCGCGGAACTGGCTTTGCCAGGCCGCAGGTGCTGCCCCCTGCAAGGGGGTCGCGCGAAGCGCGGCGGGGGTGTTCCATTAGTACCTGTGGCCAGTGACGAACAGGGTGGCGCGCATGATGCCGAAGGCAATGCGGTCGAGCACTCGCTGGGTCCAGTGCCGGCTGCTCAGAGCCTGCACATCGACCATGTCGCCGGCGTTCTGCACCAGGCCATCGAGGTGACTGCGCAGCAGCTCGGCAAAGCGCCGGTCGGTGGTCATCACATTGGCCTCGCGCGCCAGCAGCATCGAGAGCGGGTCCAGGTTGGTCGAACCCACCGTGGCCCAGCGCTCGTCCACCACCGCCACCTTGGCATGCAGGGCACTGGGTGCGTACTCGTGGATTTCGATGCCGGCGTTGACCAGGTGCTGGTAGACCGGTCGCGCCGCGCGGTACTGAAAGAAGTTCTCGTACTTGCCCTGCGACAGCAGGCGCACCCGCACGCCCCGCGCGGCCGCCAGGATAAGCGCGCGGCGCAGCTTGCGCCCGGGAATGAAATACGCGTTGGCAATCACGATCTCGCGCCGCGCCGCGCCAATGGCCTTGAGGTAGGCGCGCTCGATGTCGTGCCGGTGGCTCACGTTGTCGCGCAGCAGCAGGGTCGCGCGCGCACTGTCCACCCCCAGAGGGGCAGCGGCCGAGTCACCCAACGTGCTGTCGCTGCCCGCACCCTGCACGCTGGTGCGGGCCGTGTCGAGTTTTTGCAGCAGGCGTGAGAAATCTCCCACGGGGCGCGACTCGCGCAAGGCCTCCCACGCCGCCTTGAACTCGCGCCGGCGCGCGTTGCGAGCGGCTTGCAGGCGCCACCAGAGCTGCTCCATGGTCTCGGCCATGTCGAGCACCAGTGGACCGGCCACGCGCAGCGAAAAGTCCAGCCGCGGTGCGTCCAGCTTGCCCAGCGCAACGTCGTCCTGGTCGTCGATGATGTTGATGCCACCGCAAAATCCCACTGTGCCATCGACCACGCAGAGCTTGCGGTGCAGGCGTCGCCAGCGACTGGGCAGCAGCAGGCCGAAGCGCCCCAGCGGGGCATAGATGTGCCAATGCACTCCCGCCTCGTCAAACCGCTGTTGCCAGGACTCGGGCACCATCGGCGTGCCCACGCCGTCGATCACCAGTCGCACCACCACGCCACGTCGGGCTGCGCGTTCCAGCGCTTCGGCCACGCTGAGCGCAGAGCCGGCGAACTCGAAAATGTAGGTCTCCAGGTGCACCACACGGCGCGCAGCATCCATGGCGTCCACCAGGGCCGGGAAGAGCTCGGCGCCGCCCTGCAGCAACAACAGTTGATGACCACCTCGCAAGGCTCCGCGCACTGCGCGCGAGCGGCGCAACAACTTGTCGGCGGCTTTCACAACTCCAGCTCGGCGATCAGGGGCAGGTGGTCCGACATCCGTGACCAGGCACGCCCGTGGGGCACCTGAGCGGAGACCGGCCGAAGCCCGCGCACGAAGATGCGGTCCAGGTGCAGCAGCGGCAGGCGTGAGGGATAGGTCGGCAGACGAATGCCTTCAAAGGTGCGCAGGCCCAGGTCGGCCATGGGTCGCAGCAGCTGGGCACCCCAGTCGTTGAAATCACCGGCGACGATCAACGGTGCGGCTTCGGGTACGCCGGTGGCGACGTACTCGCCCAGGCGCTGCACCTGGCGCGCCCGGCTGGCATGGATCAACCCCAGGTGAACCACGACCACATGCACCTCGATGCCATCGATCAACAGCTGCACATGCAGCAGACCACGCTGCTCGAAGCGATGGTCCGACACGTCGGAGTGCTGGCTGTCAATCACCGGCCAACGCGACAGCAGCGCATTGCCATGTTCGCCATGGCGCGTGGTGGCATTGGTGCGGTAAACGGCCTCGTAGCCGTCGGGTGTCAGGTAGCTGGCCTGGTCCAGGTCGGGCCAGCGGGTGAACTGCTTCTCGAGTTTGCGGTTGTGTTGACGCACTTCCTGCAGGCAGACGATGTCGGCATCGAACTGTTCCACAGCGTGTGCGAGGTTGTGAATCTCCAACCGCCTCGCGGGACCCAGGCCTTGTACGCCTTTGTGGATGTTGTAGGTGGCGACGCGAAGAATACTCATGGGCAAATCATGCCACCAACGCTCCCTGCGGCATGTGCAAATCAGTTCAACCTTGCCGCCATTCTGGGCAGCCAGGAAATCGCCTCGGCATTCGACGGCGAGAAGCAGCGTTCGACCGCTTGTTTCCAGGGCAGCCACATCTGGTCGCGGTGCTCGCGCGGGCTCAACAACACGGGCAGGGGCTCGGGGATGCACAGCGCGAAAAGATGCTCGGTGTTGTGCGTCACACCCGGCGCGTAACGATGGCGCCACTGCGGATAAATCTCGTACACGTTCTCCAGCGCCCAGTCGGTGAGCGCGTGACCGCTCGCCCGTGCGTTCAGCCCGGTTTCCTCCGCCACTTCGCGCACGGCGGTGAGTTCATAGGGCTCGTCCAGCGTGTCCTTGGAGCCAGTCACCGATTGCCAGAATCCCGGCGCGTCAGCGCGCTCGATCAGCAACACCTCCAGCGCCGGTGTGTGGATCACGACCAACACCGATTGCGGGATCTTCGCCACCATGAAAAAAAGTCAGAAGAGGCGAGAGGCGGCGCTGCCGGCCAAACGGGCCCGCTGCAACAGCTTCCAGGCTGACCACACCCGCAGGGCCAGCCCCAGCGATCGGCGCGGCCGCCACGCGACAACAGCCAGCACGCTCCCCGCCACGGCCAGCGGGTTCGCCCGCAACCAGCGCCAGGCGTCCTGCAGGCGATCGGCCCACACCAACGCCGGCTGGACCGCTTGCAACTGGTCAACCACCTGGACGCGCAACCGCCCGGACCGGTGCACGAGCAACTGGCGTCGGCGGGCCAACTGCTCGGCGCGGTCGGGCTGCGCTGCGCTCATGAGCGCAACTCCTCGCGGTCTTGCTTCAACTCCTCGACCGTGGCCGAAAACAGCCTGGTGCCGCTTCGCACACGCTCGCGCGCCAGCCAGGCCGCCACACCACCCAGACCAATGAACAGTCCGGCGAACACCGCAAGAGGCAGCAAGCGGTGGCTGTCCCACAGCGCAACGGTGATCAGCATGGCCAGAAAGCCCAGCCCCAGGCTGAGGAAAGCCACAGCCACGGCGCCATAGACCAGCAGGCCCCCTACACGCAGCACTTCCTCCTGCGCTTCCACGCTGAGCAACTCCAGCCGCAGCTGGAGCAGTTCCAGCACGGTGGCGGTCAGCCCCTTGAGTGAGGCCGACAGGCGTGTCGGTGGCGCAGACATGCCGCGCCCGTTCAACGCCGGCTGATCAGCAGGCCGATCACCAAGCCGATGCCCGCGGCCGTGCCCACAGCGCGCCAGGGGTGTTCGTGCACGTAGTCGTCGGTGGCGCGGGCCATCTCGCGGGTTTTTTCCTTGATCGCGTCTTCCGCGTCCAGCAGCTTGTGGCGGGCCAGGCGCAGGTTTTCGTTGATGCGCTCGCGCAACTCCACCACCTTGCCTTCGGTCTGGTGGGCGGTGGCCACCATCAGCTCTTCGGCGTCGGCGATGACGCGCTGCAGGTCGGCGACCAGCTTCTCTTTGTTGGCCAGGGTGTCTTGGGCGTTCTTGCTCATGGATGGGCTCCTTTCAAAAAGTCATCCTAACAAACCCAGGGTCGTACAGAGCCGTACTTTTCGTTACCGCACCTCCCCGGTGCGGAACCGCGCCCACGCCAAAAAAGAGGGCGACTGACGTCGCCCTCCTTTGTGTTGCCGAAGCCGCAGGTCAGGCGGGCTTGGCCAGGTCCGTGTTGCGCAGGCGGATGTGCAGTTCACGCAGCTGTTTCTCGTCCACCAGGCTCGGGGCCTGGGTCAGCAAGCACTGGGCGCGCTGGGTCTTGGGGAAGGCGATCACGTCGCGGATCGATTCGGCACCGGTCATGAGCGTGACGATCCGGTCCAGACCGAAGGCCAGGCCGCCGTGGGGCGGCGCGCCGTACTGCAGCGCGTCGAGCAGGAAGCCGAACTTGACCTGGGCCTCTTCGGGCGTGATCTTCAGCGCGTCGAACACCTTCTGCTGCACCGCAGCGGTGTGGATACGGACCGAGCCACCGCCGATTTCCCAGCCATTGAGCACCATGTCGTAGCCCTTGGCAATGCACTTCTCGGGCGCGGTGACCATCCAGTCCTCGTGGCCGTCTTTCGGCGCGGTGAACGGGTGGTGCACGGCGGTCCAGCGGTCGGCTTCTTCATCGTGCTCGAACATCGGGAAGTCCACCACCCACATCGGTGCCCAGCGGCTCTCGAACAGGCCGTTCTTCTTGCCCAGTTCGCTGTGGCCAATCTTCAGGCGCAGTGCGCCGATGGCGTCGTTGACGACCTTGGCCTTGTCGGCGCCGAAGAAGATGATGTCCCCGTTCTGCGCCTTCGTGCGCGCCAGGATGTCGGCCACCGCCTTGTCGTGCAGGTTCTTCACGATCGGGCTCTGCAGGCCGTCGCGGCCTTTGGTGACATCGTTGACCTTGATCCAGGCCAAGCCCTTGGCGCCGTAGATCTTGACGAACTCGGTATAGGCATCGATCTCGCTGCGGCTCATGTCGGCACCGCCGCGCACGCACAGGGCGACCACGCGGCCACCCTTCATGGTGGCGGGGGAGGAGAAGACCTTGAAGTCCACATCGCCCATCACGTCGGTCAGCTCGGTGAATTCGAGCATCACGCGCAGGTCGGGTTTGTCGGATCCAAAGCGGTGCATGGCTTCGCTGTAGGCCATGACCGGGAACTCGCCGAGGTCCACGCCTAGTGTGTTCTGGAACACCGTCTTGATCATGCCCTGGAACATGTCGCGGATGTCTTCCTCGGTCAGGAACGAGGTCTCGATATCAATCTGCGTGAACTCGGGCTGGCGGTCCGCGCGCAGGTCTTCGTCGCGGAAGCACTTGGTGATCTGGTAGTAGCGGTCGAAGCCGGCCACCATCAGCAGCTGCTTGAACAGCTGGGGCGACTGCGGCAGCGCGAAGAACATGCCGTCGTGCACGCGGCTGGGCACGAGGTAGTCGCGCGCGCCTTCGGGCGTGCTCTTGGTGAGCATCGGTGTTTCGATGTCGATGAAGCCATTGGCATCGAGAAACTTGCGCACTTCCATGGCCACGCGGTAGCGCAGCATCAGGTTGTTCTGCATGTAAGGGCGGCGCAGGTCGAGCACGCGGTGCGTCAGGCGCGTGGTCTCGGAAAGGTTTTCGTCGTCGAGCTGGAACGGCGGCGTGACCGATGGGTTGAGCACCTTCAGCTCGTGGCACAGCACCTCGATCTGGCCACTCTTGAGCTTGTCGTTGGTGGTGCCGGTGGGGCGCGCGCGCACCAGGCCGGTCACCTGCACGCAGAACTCGTTGCGCACGTCTTCTGCGGTCTTGAACATCTCGGCGCGGTCGGGGTCGCAGACCACCTGCACATAACCTTCGCGGTCGCGCAGGTCGATGAAGATCACGCCACCGTGGTCACGGCGGCGGTTCACCCAGCCGCACAGCTTCACGGTTTCGCCCAGTTGGGCCTCGGTCACCAGACCGCAATAGTGGGTACGCATCGCCATTTCGCTTCTTCTTTCAACAGGTTCGCAGGCCGGGCCCGCGGGGAGAGATCAGGGGGTCTTCTGGAGGGCGCCGTCGGCGCCCACCTTGAGGTGCGGATTCTTGGGGCCACCGGGCACGATCACGCCCATGGACACGATGTAGGTCAGCGCTTCGTCCACGCTCATCTGCAGCTCCACGCAGGCACTCTTGCGCACCATCACGAAGTAGCCGCCGGTGGGGTTGGGGGTGGTGGGCACATACACGCTGTGAAACTCATCAAGTTCACCACTGCGCCCGGGCTGGGCCTGCAGGTGGTGCAACACGTCACCGGCGGGGGCTCCGGTGAGGAAACCGATCGTCCACATGCCTTCGTGCGGCCACTCGATCAGCAAGGCCTTGCGAAACGCGTTGCCCTTCTCGGAGAACAACGTGTCCGACACCTGTTTGACGCCCGAGTAGATGGAGCGCACCACGGGAATGCGGTGCAACAGTGCGTGCCACCAGCTCACCAGCTTGTTGCCGATGATGTTGGACGCCAAGGCACCGATGGAGAGCACCACCACCAGCGCGAACACCACGCCCAGGCCGGGAATGTGCATGCCGAACAGCTGGTCGGGCTGCCAGCTGCTGGGCAGGATGCGCAGCGTCTGGTCGAGCGTGCTGATCACCCACTCGATCACCCACAGGGTGATGATCAGGGGCACCAGGACCAGCAGGCCCGAGAACAACCATTTGCGAAACGACGGCATGCAGGATGACTCAGGAGCCCGACGGGGTGGTCGGTGCAGCGGGAGCCGGCGCGGGAGCCGGCGCGGCAGCAGGTGCGGGTGCAGCGGCGGGCGCGGATGCGGCGGCGTCACCGGCCGACTTGGGCGGCGCTGCCGCAGCGGGTGCGCCCTCAGCGGCTGGTGTGGCGGCGGGCTTGCTGCCCTCGCGGAAATCGGTGACGTACCAGCCCGAGCCCTTGAGCTGGAATCCGGCGGCGGTCAGCTGTTTCTTGAAGCTGGATTGACCGCAGGCCGGGCACACGGTGAGCAGGTCGTCGGACATTTTCTGCAGCACGTCCTTGGCATGGCCGCAGGACTCGCACTTGTAGGCATAGATGGGCATGGCGTGAACCTGGTGAAGAAGGGGGGTCGTCCCGTCAAGGCAGCCACCCGGCGGGCGCACTGCATTCCCTGATGGGAAGCGGAACAAAACCCGTCATTATAAATTGAGGGGGTGTCAGGCGCCCTGCCGGGCGTCGGCCTCGGTCGGCACACGGCCGCCCGCCTTCACCAGAGGCGCACGCGCACCAGCACCTGCATCACGATGAGCCCGAGCAAAAAGCCCAGTCCGCCATACAGGATGGCCTGCAGCAAGCGGTTGGTGCGGCGCTGCTCGGCCAGCAGGCTGTCGAGTTCGCGCCGCAGTTCGTGCGGCTTGTGATGCAGGTAGTCGTGCAGCAGGCGTGGCAGCGCGGGCAGCAGCTTGGCGTATTGCGGTGCTTCGGCCTTGAGCTGCTGCAGCAGTTTCTGCGGCCCCACCTGCTCGATCATCCACTTCTCCAGGAACGGCTTGGCGGTGTTCCAGAGATCCAGCTCGGGATCGAGCTCTCGGCCCAAACCTTCGATGTTGAGCAGCGTCTTCTGCAGGAGCACGAGCTGGGGCTGGATTTCCACCTGAAAGCGACGCGAGGTCTGAAACAGGCGCATGAGCACCAGCCCGAGCGAGATTTCCTTGAGCGGGCGGTCGAAGTACGGTTCACACACCGCGCGGATGGCTGACTCCAGCTCATCGACCCGCGTCTCCGCCGGCACCCAACCGGACTCGATGTGCAGCTCGGCGACGCGCTTGTAGTCGCGTCGAAAGAATGCCGTGAAGTTCTGCGCCAGGTACTCTTTGTCGAACTCGGTGAGTGTGCCGACGATGCCGAAATCCAGCGAGATGTAGCGCCCGAACGTGGCCGGCGCCGTGCTCACCTGGATGTTGCCCGGGTGCATGTCGGCATGGAAAAAGCCGTCGCGAAACACCTGGGTGAAAAACAGGGTCACGCCGTCGCGCGCGAGCTTGGGGATGTCCACGCCCAAGGCGCGCAATTCGTCGACCTTGTTGATGGGCAGACCATGCATGCGCTCCATCACCATCACCTCGGTGTAGCAATAGTCCCAGAGCATTTCGGGGATCAGCACCAGGTCAAGGCCCTGCATGTTGCGGCGCAGTTGCGCGGCGTTCGACGCCTCGCGCAGCAGGTCCAGTTCGTCGTGCAGGTATTTGTCGAACTCACCCACCACCTCGCGCGGCTTGAGGCGTTTGCCGTCGGCGGAAAGCCGTTCGACCCAGCCAGCCATCATGCGCATGAGGCCAAGGTCCTTGTCGATCACGGTCAGCATGTTGGGCCGCAGCACCTTCACCGCCACTTCACGCCCGCCGTGGCGGCCGTCTCGCAGGGTCGCAAAGTGCACCTGGGCGATCGACGCACTGGCCACCGGCACCTGTTCGAAGTGTGTGAACACCTCGGACAGGGGTTTGCCAAACGCACGCTCGATGCTGGCCACGGCCACTTCACTGGGAAACGGGGGTACGCGGTCCTGCAGTCGGGCGAGTTCGTCGGCGATGTCGGGCGGCAGCAGGTCACGTCGGGTCGACAGAACCTGGCCGAACTTCACGAAGATCGGCCCCAGGCGCTCCAGGGCTTCGCGCAGACGCTCGCCGCGGGGCGCATTCAGGTTGCGACCGATGGAAACGATGCGGGTGAGCAGGCGGATCCAGCGGCCGCGAAAGCTGGAGAGCACCAGCTCGTCCAGCCCGTAGCGCAACACCACCCAGACAATGAACGCGCCGCGAAAGAGCCGCGTCATGCGCTGGGTCCGCCGTCGTGCGGCGGCACGCCGGCATCGGGCGCGGGCGCGCTGGTGAATGGGTTCCTGGGGGGAAAGCCTTCCGGCATGCGGGCGACGAACGACTTGATGGCCGTGGACGCGGACCGCGCGAACCGCGCGATGGTGTTGGCGGTGGCGTCGCCGACCACCCGGGACAGGTCTTCTTCGACATCCCAGCGCACGTTGTCCACCAGCCAGGCCACCTCGGCCGCCAACTGCACGTCACCCTGGATGTCCACGCCCGGCTTCTGGCCGGCCAGCACGCTCTGAGCGAGCTCCAGAGGTGAAGTCTGGGTAAGCGTGACGCTGAGTTCGGGCTTCGCACCGGGCGCACAGCGCTCCAGCAAACCGGCTGCGGTGGGCGCCAGCGTGAGGTGGAAGTCGCCCCACTGGATGCGCACGGGCTTGCCCTTCTGGCGCTTCAAGCGGTCCTGGGCGGCGGGCTCCTGCATCAACACATGGTTGAGGAACAGCACGAGCCGGTTCTGCAACTCGTCAACCACCCAGTCGGGCGGGCGGATCGAGCCCAGCAAGGATTGCAGGAAGTTCAGAGGCGAGGCGCCGGAAGCGCCTGGTCCGGACGAAAAAACGGGTGGTTCATTTTTCATGACCACCCGATTTTGACGGATAAAACCCGGCGGGCGGCACCATCGGCCATTGCCGGGACAAGGTCGGGTCAAGGACCCAACCCGTTGACGTTATTGCAGCGCCTGAACGCCCGCCACCAGCCAGCCGCCCGAGCCGGCCTTGGGGCGCGTGATGTTCCAGACTTCGCGGAACGGATTGGGGCCAGACGATGCATCTTCGCGGATCATTCCCGAAAATTCCACACTGGCCATGTACTCGTCGTCCAGCTCCTCGATGCCGAGCAACTGGGCATCGAGCATCACCACCTCGGTCTTGTTGACGCCACCGGCGCTGGTGGATTCACGATCTGCCAACTGGCTGCGGATCTGCTCCAGCATTCCATCGGTCATCATGGCCCGCAGGCTCGGGATGTCGGAGCGGTCCCAGGCATCTTGCAGGCTCACGAAGTTGGCCTTGGAAGCCTTGAGGAAGCCGTCGGCATCAAAGCCGGCAGGCACACCCCAGGTCTGGCGCCCCATGAGGGCTGCGCCGATCATGGAACCGCCCCCTGCGGATGCCGTGTCGAGCGATGCGGGGCCACTGCGCTCCCACGGACGGGCCGACGCATCGTTGCCGACGTTGTGCGGCAGGTAGCTGCGGGGCGTGGCTGGATCGAACTGCGAATTGCCCGATTGGGTGGCCGGGCCACCAGCACCTTGGTAAGCCATGTTGCCGGCACCGTTGGAAGCTGCGCGGCGGCGCATCACCATGCCGATCACGGCCATGACCACCGCCGCCAGCAAAGCGAACATCAGGAACTGTGCAAAACCCTCACCGAAGCCCAGGGAAGAGGCCAACCAAGCCAGCCCAAGACCCGCGGCCAGGCCGCCGAGCATGGCGCCCCAAGGGCGCTTGGGCGCCGCTGCCGCCGGGCTGGCGGTGGCGGGACGGGCCGCGGCGTTCTGCGTGGGCGCCTGTGGCGCTGCCTGCTGCTGCGCGGGCGCGGTGCTGCGCTGCGTCACGTTACCCGACTGTTTGCCGATCGAAAAGCCGCCGCCCATGCGCTTGGCCCAGACATCCTGCGAGCTCAGCGCCATCGCACAAACCAGCATCACCGACCACAACTTGCTCATGTCCCTGTCTCCTTCAATCAAAAACCAAAACCGCCATCAGCATTTGATGCCCACATGCAGCGCCACCACACCGGCGCTGAGGTTGTGCACATCCACGTGGCCGAATCCCACGCTTCGCATCATTTGCCGCAATGCTTCCTGTCCCGGGTGCATGCGGATGGACTCGGCGAGGTATCGATAGCTCTCCTCGTCGTTGGCCACCAGCTTGCCCAGCTTGGGCAGGATGTTGAACGAATACCAGTCATAAGCCTTTTCGAGCGGTTTCGCCACCCGGGAAAACTCCAGCACCAGCAACTTGCCACCTGGCTTGAGGGTGCGATGCATCTCGGCCAGCGCGAGCTCCTTGTTCGTCATGTTGCGCAAACCAAAGGCCACGGACACGAAATCGAACGAATCGCTGGCAAATGGAAGCCTTTCGGCGTCGCACACCAAGGTGGGGAGCACAACGCCCATATCAAGGAGGCGCGTGCGGCCTTCACGCAACATCGCCTCGTTGATATCGGTGTGGACCACCCGGCCTGTGCGGCCCACCTTCTTCGCGAACGCAAGAGACAGATCGCCGGTGCCACCCGCGATGTCGAGCACGCTGTGGCCTGGTTGCGGGTTGGCCACGGTGAGGGTGTAGCGCTTCCAGAGCCGGTGCAAGCCGCCCGACATCAGGTCGTTCATGACGTCGTACTTGGGCGCGACCGAGTCGAACACGCTGCGCACGCGGGACGCCTTGTCCCGCTCGTCGACGGTCTTGAAGCCGAAATGGGTGTCTGCCATGGCTATGCCTTCAGTGGCTGCCGCAGGCGTGACCGCCTTTTTCGGGCATGGGTGCATCACGTTCCATGCCGGCGGCGCTCAGACGTGCGGTGTACTCGGCCCACAGCTCATCCTGCTTCGAGCCGAGGAAATACAGCAGATCCCAGGAGAAGATGCCAGAGCTGTGCCCGTCGGAGAATGTGGGCTGCACTGCGTAATTGCCCACCGGCTCCAGCGCGATGATGCCGACCTCGCGCTTGCCGGTCTGCAGCACTTCCTGGCCCGGGCCGTGGCCCTGCACCTCGGCCGACGGCGAGTACACGCGCATCAGCTCGAACGGAATCTTGAACTCCTTTCCATCGGAAAAGCCGATCTCGAGCACGTGCGACTGCTGGTGCAGCGTGATCGATTGCGGCGAGGGTGTGTTCTTGTCGAGTCCGGCCATGTAACTGTCTCCGTGTTTGTTGTGGGGTCAGACCAGCACGCGCTCGATGCCGCCTTCGTTGGCCTTGGCCACGTAGGCGGGCAGCCAGTCTTCGCCCAGAATCTGATGCGCCATTTCGACCACGATGTAGTCGGCTTCGAGCAGGCCGTTGTTCAGGTCGTCGCCATAGCGGGTGAGGCCTTGCAGGCAGCTCGGGCACGAGGTGAGGATCTTCACGTTGGCCTGCGCACCCACAGTGCCGGCAGCGCGCAGGGCGGCTTCGCCCTTCAGCAGCTCTTCTTCCTTGCGGAAGCGAATCTGGGTGGAGATGTCGGGCCGGGTCACGCCCAGCGTGCCCGATTCACCGCAGCAGCGCTTGCTCTCGATCACGTTGTCGCCCACCAGGGCCTTCACCGTCTTCATCGGCTCCTGCAGCTTCATCGGCGTGTGGCAGGGGTCGTGATAGAGGTATCCGCCCTGCCCGGCCGGCAGCGTGATGCCTTTTTCGAGCAAGTATTCGTGGATGTCGATGATGCGGCAGCCGGGGAAGATCTTGTCGAATTCGTAGCCCTGCAACTGGTCATAACAGGTGCCGCAGCTCACCACAACGGTCTTGATGTCCAGATAGTTCAACGTGTTGGCCACGCGGTGGAACAGCACCCGGTTGTCGGTGATGATCTTCTCGGCCTTGTCGAACTGGCCACTGCCGCGCTGCGGGTAACCGCAACACAGATAACCCGGCGGCAACACGGTCTGCACACCCGCGTGCCAGAGCATGGCCTGCGTGGCAAGACCCACCTGGCTGAACAGGCGCTCCGAACCGCAGCCGGGAAAGTAGAACACCGCTTCGGTCTCGGCCGTGGTGCCCACCGGGTTGCGGATGATGGGCACGTAGTCCTTGTCTTCAATGTCCAGCAAGGCGCGCGCGGTCTTCTTGGGCAAGCCCCCGGGCATCTTCTTGTTGATGAAGTGGATCACCTGCTCCTTGATGGGAGCCGGCCCCAGCGTGGCTGGCGGCGCGCTGGTCTGCTTGCGCGCCAACCGCTTGAACAGGTCGTTGGCCAGGCGCTGGGCCTTGAAACCCACGCCCACCATGGCGCCGCGCATGAACTTGATGGTCTCGGGATTGGTCGCGTTCAGGAAGAACATGGCCACCGCATTGCCCGGGCGGAAGCTCTTCTGGCCCATCTTGCGCAAGAGGTTGCGCATGTTCATCGTGACGTCGCCGAAGTCGATCTTGACCGGGCACGGACTCAGGCACTTGTGGCAGACCGTGCAGTGGTCGGCCACGTCCTCGAACTCTTCCCAGTGCTTGATGCTGATGCCGCGGCGGGTCTGCTCTTCGTACAGGAAAGCTTCTACCAGCAGCGATGTGGCCAGGATCTTGTTGCGCGGGCTGTAGAGCAGGTTGGCGCGCGGCACGTGCGTGGCGCAGACCGGCTTGCACTTGCCGCAACGCAGGCAATCCTTGACCGAATCGGCGATGGCGCCGATGTCGCTCTGCTGCATGATCAGCGACTCGTGGCCCATGAGGCCGAAGCTCGGCGTGTAGGCATGCGACAGGTCGGCGCTGCGCAGGTTGGCATCGCCGCCCACGCCCTGGCGCAGCAGCTTGCCTTTGTTGAAGCGGCCTTCGGGGTCGACGCGATCCTTGTACTCCGCGAACGGGCGCAATTCCTCGTCGGTGAGGAACTCCAGCTTGGTGATGCCGATGCCATGCTCGCCGGAGATCACGCCGTCCAGGCTGCGCGCGAGCACCATGATGCGGGCCACGGCCTCGTGCGCCGTCTGCAACATTTCGTAGTCGTCGCTGTTGACCGGCAGGTTGGTGTGAACGTTGCCGTCTCCTGCGTGCATGTGCAGTGCTGCCCACACGCGCCCCTTGAGCACGCGCTTGTGGATGGCGTTGCACTCGTCGAGCACCGCACCGAAAGCGGCGCCGGTGAAGATCTGCTGCAGCGGGGCGCGGAGCTGCGTTTTCCAACTGGCGCGCAGGCTGTGGTCTTGCAGTTGCGGGAACAAGCTGTCCACATCGCGCAGCCAGCCGGCCCACAGCGCGCGCACGTCTCGCACCAGCACCAGGGCCTGTTGCACACGGTCTTCGAGCAGTTCGGCGCTGGGGATGTCGTTGGCGTCATCGGTCTTGCCCAGGGGCAGTTGCCCTTTGGCAAAGAACGCTTCGAGTGCGTCGGCCAACTTGATCTTGTTGCGCAGCGACAGCTCGATGTTGATGCGCTCGATGCCCTCGGTGTACTCGCCCATGCGCGGCAGCGGGATCACCACGTCTTCGTTGATCTTGAAGGCGTTGGTGTGCTTGCTGATCGCCGCGGTGCGCTTGCGGTCCAGCCAGAATTTCTTGCGCGCCTCGGCGCTGATGGCCACGAAGCCCTCACCGCTGCGTGAGTTGGCCAGGCGGATCACCTCACTGGTGGCGCGAGCCACCGCATCGGCGTCGTCGCCCACGATGTCGCCAATCAGCACCATCTTGGGCAGGGTGCCGCGCTTGCTCTTGGTGGCGTAGCCCACGGCCTTGAGGTAACGGTCGTCCAGATGCTCCAGGCCGGCCAGGATGGCGCCACCCGGGCGCTTCATCTCGGCGAACATGAAGTCCTTGATCTCCACAATCGAGGGCACGCAGTCGCGCGGATTGCCGAAGAATTCCAGGCAGACGGTGCGCACGTGATCGGGCATGCGGTGCACGATCCAGCGAGCGCTGGTGATGAGGCCATCGCAGCCTTCCTTCTGGATGCCGGGCAGGCCGCTGAGGAACTTGTCGGTGACGTCCTTGCCCAGGCCTTCCTTGCGGAAGGTCTTGCCGGGGATGACGAGCTGTTCGGTGCGCACCGGCGTCTTGCCGTCGGCCTCGAAGTACCTGAGTTCGAAGCTGGCGACCTCGGCGTCGTGGATCTTGCCCAGGTTGTGGTCCAGCCGCGTGACCTCCAGCCACTGCGCCTGCGGCGTGACCATGCGCCACGACACCAGGTTGTCCAGTGCCGTGCCCCACAGCACGGCCTTCTTGCCGCCCGCGTTCATGGCGATGTTGCCGCCGATGCACGAGGCTTCGGCCGACGTGGGGTCGACTGCGAACACATGGCCCGCACGCTCGGCCGCATCGGCCACGCGCTGCGTGACCACGCCAGCCTCGGTCCAGACGGTGGGCAGCGGCTCTGCGTGCCCGGGCACCTTCACCCACTCCACCTCGGTCATGGCCTCGAGCTTTTCGGTGTTGATCACCGCGCTCTTCCAGGTCAGCGGGATCGCGCCACCCGTGTAGCCGGTGCCGCCGCCGCGCGCAATGATGGTCAGGCCGAGTTCGTAGCAGCCCTTGACCAGCAAGGCCATCTCGGCCTCGGTGTCGGGGCACAGCACGACGAAGGGGTACTCCACGCGCCAGTCGGTCGCGTCGGTCACGTGCGAGACGCGCGAGAGGCCGTCGAACTTGATGTTGTCGTGCGCGGTGAGCTTGCGCAGCGCCCTGGTTGCGCGCTGGCGCAACGCGGCCATGTCTTCAAACGAGCGCGAGAAGGCGTCTACCGCTCCCTTGGCGGCCTGGAGCAGTTCGGCCACCAGTTGGTCGCGCCCGGCGTCGTCTTGCGGCGTGCGGCGCTTCTGTACCTCGGTCAGGCGGTGGTGCAGGGCATCCACCAGCTGTTTGCGGCGTTTCGGGGTGTCGAGCAGGTCGTCCTGCAGGTAGGGGTTTCGCTGCACCACCCAGATGTCGCCCAGCACCTCGTACAGCATGCGCGCCGAGCGGCCGGTGCGGCGTTCGCCACGCAGTTCGTTCAACAATATCCAAGCCCGCTCGCCCAGCAAACGCTGCACGATTTCGCGGTCGGAGAAGGAGGTGTAGTTGTAGGGGATCTCGCGCAGGCGCGGTGCTTCGTCGGTGGCCACGGCGAAGAGCGAGAGCGGTGTGGGAGCGTTCATGGGTGTGGCAGACGCCAACGTGACAGTGGGTAGCCCAAGATGGTACCGCAGGCCCCATTCACCCACCCCCCTTATGGAAACCCCTGTTGTCATGAGCGGGAAACGCCGTTGCAATCGTTTTGTCACAAAAGACCCATACCCTACGGCGTTCCCGTCGTCCGATATTTAGGAGCCAACATGCAGAAACGCTTTCTTCCCCTCGCTGGCGCCCTGGCGCTTGCCGCACTGATCAGCGGGCCAGCCCACGCCCAGACGGAAATCCAGTGGTGGCATTCCATGACCGGTGGCCTCAACGACTGGGTGCTGGACCTGGCCAATGGCTTCAACGCCAGCCAGAAGGAATACAAGATCGCGCCGACCTACAAAGGCACTTATGACGAAACCATGCCGGCGGCCGTGGCGGCCTTCCGCGCGGGCAACGCACCGCACATCCTGCAGGTCTACGAAGTCGGCACCGCGACCATGATGGCTGCCAAGGGCGCCATCGTGCCGGTGGGCAAGGTGCTGGCCGATGCCGGCTACAAATTCGATCCCAAGGCCTACATTCCAGCCGTCGTGGGTTACTACACGGCCCCCAACGGGCAGATGCTGAGTTTCCCGCTGAACAGCTCGACCACAGTCTTCAACTACAACAAGGACCTGTTCAAGAAAGCCGGTCTGGACCCGAACAGCCCGCCCAAAACCTGGCCTGAGGTGGTGCTCGCCGCCGCCAAGCTCAAGGCCTCGGGCGTGAGTTGCCCGTTCACCACCAGCTGGCAGGGCTGGACCCAGCTCGAAAGTTTCTCGACCTGGCACAACACCGAGTTCGCCACCAAAGGCAACGGCTTTGGCGGCACCAGCGCGCGCCTGAACTTCAACAGCCCGCTGCATGTGCGCCACATCGAGAACCTGGCCAACATGGCCAAGCAGGGACTGTTTGTGTACCGCGGCCGCGGCAACGCGGCCGACGCGCCGTTCTATTCGGGCGAGTGCGCCATGGCCACCGCCTCGTCGTCGACCTACGCCAGCATCAAGAAGAACGCCAAGTTCGACTTCGGTATTGCCACGCTGCCCTACTACCCCGACGTGGCTGGCGCGCCGCAGAACACCGTGATTGGCGGCGCTTCGCTGTGGGTCATGGCCGGCAAGAAGGCGCCTGAGTACAAGGGCGTGGCCGAATTCTTCAACTACCTGACCAACGCCGAGATTCAGGCCAAGAGCCACCAGCGCACCGGCTACCTGCCGATCACGCTGGCGTCTTTTGAAGCCACCGAAAAGGCGGGCTTCTACAAACAGAACCCAGGCACCGACGTGGCCGTGAACCAGATGATTCGCAAGACCACCGAAAAGTCGCGCGGCATCCGCCTGGGCAACTTCGTGCAGATTCGCGCGATCGAGGACGAAGAGCTCGAGCAGGTCTGGGCCGGAAAGAAGACCGCCAAGGAAGCGCTGGACAGCGCGGTCAAGCGCGGCAACGAGCTGCTGGTTCGCTTCGAGGCCGCCAACAAGAACTGAGTATGCTCGCCGGGGCGGCATGGTTCCATGCTGCCCCATTTCTTGCGCCCGCCGCGTGAGTCCTTTACACACCTCTGCTACTGGCACGAATGGCCTCAGAAAAACGCGTCGTCTTCCGTTCCAGCTGGTTGCCGTGGGCGCTTCTCGCGCCCCAGGTCATCGTCATTCTGGTTTTTTTCTTCTGGCCAGCAGCGCAAGCGCTGCTGCAGTCGTTTCAGCAGTCTGACGCCTTCGGCATCTCGACCGAATGGGTGGGGCTGCAGAACTTCAAGAACCTGATCAACGACGAAACCTATCTGGCCTCGTTCAAGACCACCGCCGTGTTCTCGGTGCTGGTGGCCAGTCTGGGCATCGGCATTTCCCTGCTGCTGGCCGTGTTCGCCGATCGCGTGGTCAAAGCCACGCTGATCTACCGCACGCTGCTGATATGGCCCTATGCGGTGGCACCGGCCGTGGCCGGTGTGCTGTGGCTGTTCATGCTGGCGCCGTCCATCGGCGTCGTCTCGTACGCGCTGCGCGCTGTGGGCATCGAGTGGAACAGCCTGCTCAACAGCAACCACGCGATGACGTTGATCGTGATGGCCTCGGTGTGGAAGCAGATTTCCTACAACTTCCTGTTCTTCCTGGCCGGCCTGCAGAGCATTCCGAAGTCGCTGATCGAGGCTGCGGCCATCGACGGCGCCCACCCCTGGCGGCGTTTCTGGACCATCCAGTTTCCGCTGCTCTCACCCACCACGTTCTTCCTGTTCGTGATCAACGTGGTTTACGCCTTCTTCGACACCTTCGCCATCGTGGACGCGGCCACCCAGGGCGGCCCAGGCAAGGACACCGCGATCCTGGTCTACAAGGTCTATTACGACGGCTTCAAGGCGCTGGACCTCGGTGGTTCTGCCGCTCAGTCGGTGGTGCTGATGGTGATCGTCATTGCGCTCACGGTGGTGCAGTTCCGCTTCGTCGAAAAGAAAGTCCAATACTGATGATCGAACGCCGCCCCGGCCTGACCCTCCTCTCCCACGCCGTGCTGATCATCGGCGTGCTGGTGGTCGGCTTCCCCCTCTACCTGACCTTCGTGGCCTCCACCCAGACGGCCGACGCCATCGTGCAGGCGCCCATGTCGCTGCTGCCTGGCAACCAGTTGATCGAGAACTACACCGCAGCCCTCAAAGGCACCGGCATGGGGGCTGCCTCGAACGCTCCGGTGGGACGAATGATGATGGTCAGCCTGATCACCGCACTGGTAATTGCGGTTGGCAAGATCGCGATCTCCCTGCTGTCAGCGTTCGCAATCGTCTACTTTCGCTTCCCCTTTCGCATGCTGTTCTTCTGGGCCATCTTCGTCACGCTGATGCTGCCGGTGGAAGTGCGCATCGGCCCCACCTACTCGGTGGTGGCCAGCCTGGGCATGCTCAACACCTATGCGGGTCTCACCGTTCCGTTGATCGCATCGGCCACCGCCACCTTTTTGTTTCGCCAGTTTTTCCTGACCGTGCCCGACGAACTCGTGGAAGCCGCTCGCATGGACGGCGCAGGCCCCATGCGCTTCTTCAAGGACGTGCTGCTGCCGCTGTCGGTCACCTCGATTGCCGCGCTGTTCGTCATTCAGTTCATCTACGGCTGGAACCAGTACCTCTGGCCGCTGCTGGTGACAACCGAAGAGAGCATGTATCCGGTGGTTATCGGCATCAAGCGCATGATCAGCGGAGGAGATGCGGCCACCGACTGGAATATCGTGATGGCCACCGCCGTGCTGGCCATGATCCCGCCCGCCCTGGTCGTCATCCTGATGCAGCGCTGGTTCGTCAAGGGCTTGGTGGACACTGAGAAATAAGCCTTCGCTTCAACGAACAACAACAGAGATTTCCATGGCATCCATCTCCCTTCGCAACGTCGTCAAGCGCTACCGCACCGGAAAAACCGAGCTGCAGGTGATCCACGGCGTCAACGCCGAGATCGCCAATGGCGAATTCATCGTCATCGTCGGCCCTTCGGGCTGCGGCAAGTCCACGTTGCTGCGCATGGTGGCAGGCCTCGAAGACATCAGCGGCGGCGACATCTGCATCGGCGAGCGCGTGGTCAACCAGCTGGAGCCGGCAGAACGCGACATCGCGATGGTGTTCCAGAACTACGCGCTGTATCCGCACATGACCGTGTTCGACAACATGGCCTATGGCTTGAAGATCAAGAAGGTGCCAATCGACGAGATCAAGCAGCGGGTCGACAAGGCCGCCGGCATCCTGGAGCTGGGCCATCTGCTGGCGCGCAAGCCACGTGAACTCTCTGGTGGCCAACGCCAGCGCGTGGCCATGGGCCGCGCAATCGTGCGCCAGCCCCAGGTTTTCCTGTTCGACGAACCGCTGTCCAACCTGGACGCCAAGCTGCGCGCCCAAACGCGACTGGAAATCCAGAAGCTGCACCGTGAACTCGGCATCACCTCGCTCTTCGTCACGCACGACCAGGTGGAGGCCATGACCCTGGCTGAACGCATGATCGTGATGAACGCCGGCAACATGGAACAGTTCGGAACGCCCGAAGAGGTGTATTCCCGCCCGGCCACCACGTTTGTCGCCAGCTTCATCGGCTCACCCCCCATGAACCTTCTCAAATCGGCACCGGGCGGCAGAACAGGCCAGATCCTGGGTGTGCGCCCGGAGCACCTCGACATCGGCTCGGAAGGCTGGGCGCTGCAGGTGGAGACGGTGGAGCTGCTCGGCGCCGAGCGCCTGGTGCATGCCCGGCTGGGCGACGAACAACTCATCATCCGCACCCACGAAGACCAGGGTGCACCGGCGGTGGGCAGCACCATTCACGCCCAGCCACGGCTTGAACGGCTGCATTGGTTCGACGCAACCACCGGCAAGCGGGTGTGAGCTTGGGGGATCCCGAGACGCCATGGCCTTATCCACGGTGGATCGCCCACCGCGGCGCCGGCAAGCTCGCACCTGAAAACACGCTGGCAGCGTTCCGGGTGGGCGCCTCGCATGGCTATCGCATGTTCGAGTGCGACGCCAAGCTCAGTGCCGACGGGGTGGTGTTCCTGCTGCACGACGACACGCTGCAGCGCACCACCAACGGACACGGCGTGGGCGGCGACCAGTCGTGGAGCGCCTTGAGTCAGCTCGACGCGGGCAGCTGGCATTCGCGCGGCTTTGCGGGTGAGCCACTGGCCACCCTGGAGGGCGTGGCCCGTTACTGCCAGTCCAACGCCTGCGGGCTCAACATCGAAATCAAACCCACGCCTGGCCTGGAAGCCCAGACTGGCCGGGCGGTGGCGGCAGCTGCGCAGCGCCTTTGGCAAGACCGGCCCGGCTGGCCTCCCCTGCTGACTTCGTTCCAGCCTGAAGCCTTGCAAAGCGCCATGGCCACGGCACCCGAGCTGCCGCGCGGCCTGCTGCTCGACACCTTGTGGACCGGCTGGATGGACGTGGCCCGCTCGCTGGAGTGCGTGGCTGTGGTCTGCAACCATGCGCTGTGGGACGCGGCGTTGATCGCCACAGCCCGGGCGACCAACCTGCGCACACTGGCCTACACGGTCAACGACGACTGGGCCGCGCAGCGGCTGCTGGACCTGGGTGTGGACGGCATCATCACCGACCGGGTGGATCTGTTCGCCCCGGGCTCCTGAGTCAACGCCCGCGCAACCACCAGGCCACCGTCCCCTGGGCCAGCACCAGTGCCGCGTAGGTGGCGACCTTTCCGTCGCGACCGAAATACACCAGTCCCACGAGCAGCACCACCACGCCAGAAACGCACAGCAACGCCAGTTGCAGGCCGCTGCCGATTCCCGGTCGCCCCTTGCGTCGCACGCGCAAGCCGGCCCACAGCAGCAGACCGACGCCGAGTGCGGGCGCCATGAAACCCACCAGGTGCGAGAGGGCAGACAAGGGTGTCATTGAGAGTTGCCAGTGACGTGCATAAGCGATCAATTTTATAATCGGCCAATGTCTGTCTGGACCCTCGGCATCAACCATCACACGGCTCCGCTCGATTTGCGGGGCCGTTTTGCGTTTGCGCTCGATCAGATCCAGCCCACTTTGCACGGTTACCGCCAAAGTCTGGCGCGCCAACCCGAAGCCACCTTGCTCTCCACCTGCAACCGCACCGAGCTCTACGGCGCGGGTGATGCGTCGGCCGTGGACCCCACGCTGGACTGGCTGGCCCAGACCGGCGGCGTCAGCCCGGACGTGTTGCGCGACCACGCCTATGTGCTGCGCGACGACCAGGCGGCCCGCCATGCGTTCCGCGTGGCCAGCGGGCTGGACAGCATGGTGCTGGGCGAGGCCCAGATCCTTGGCCAGATGAAGGACGCAGTGCGCGCGGCTCACGACGCTGGCGCCCTGGGCAGCACGCTGCACCAGCTGTTCCAGCGCTCCTTCGCCGTGGCCAAGGAAGTGCGCAGCTCCACCGAAATCGGCGCCCACTCGATCAGCATGACGGCCGCGGCCGTGCGCCTCGCTTCGCAGCTGTTTGAGGACTTGAAAGACATCCGGGTGCTGTTCGTCGGCGCGGGCGAGATGATCGAACTCGCCGCCACCCACTTCGCTGCAAAAACCCCGAAGAGCATGGCGATCGCCAACCGCACGCTGGAGCGCGGCGAGAAGCTCGCCAACCGGTTCGGCGCCCAGGTCATCCGCCTGGCCGACCTGCCCGACCGCTTGCACGAATTCGACGCCGTCATCAGCTGCACCGCCAGCACCTTGCCCATCATCGGTCTGGGTGCGGTCGAGCGAGCGCTGAAGAAGCGCCGCTACCGCCCCATGTTCATGGTCGACCTGGCCGTGCCACGCGACATCGAATTAGAAGTGAAGGCGCTGACCGACGTGTACCTCTACACCGTCGACGACCTGGCCACCGTGGTGCAGACCGGCAAGGACAACCGCCAGGCCGCCGTGGCCCAGGCCGAAGTGATCATCGACGCCGGCGTGGCCAGCTTCATGCACTGGATGGACCAGCGCAACCCCACCAACGGCGTGGTGCCCCTGATCCAGCAGATCAACGCGCAGGCCGATGAATGGCGTGCTGTGGAACTCGCCCGAGCCCGCCGTCTGCTGGCCAAGGGCGAACCGGTGGAAACCGTGCTGGAGGCCCTGTCCAGAGGCCTCACCCAGAAGATGTTGCACGGCACGTTGGCCGAACTGCACACCGGCGACACCGCCGCGCGCGCGGTGACAGCGCAGACCGTCTCGCGCCTCTTCCTGCGCGAATCCTCGGCCAAGTCGCCGCGCGACCCACAAGCCTAGCGGCTTGCGTCGGGCGCTGCCGTCTGCGGTTCGGTACCGACGGATGGCTGGCCCGCCGACACCGACATTCCCCATCCATGAAACCCTTCGTCCGCGACACCCTCCTGCGCCAACGCGCCCGCCTGCACGAGCTCGACGCCCTGCTCTCGGCCCCCGACGTGGTGGACAACATGGAGCGCT
This sequence comes from Pseudomonadota bacterium, assembly GCA_040385485.1. Taxonomy (GTDB): domain Bacteria; phylum Pseudomonadota; class Gammaproteobacteria; order Burkholderiales; family Burkholderiaceae_C; genus Hydrogenophaga. Next base: position 70,518 of record JAZKHJ010000064.1, read on the forward strand.
TCAAGACGCTCAGCCGCGAGCACGCCGACGCTTCCACCGTGGTCGAGGTATTCAACCGCTACCTGCAGCGCGAAGCCGATCTGGCTTCGGCCACCGAGATGCTCGCGGACGCCGACATGGCCGACATGGCCCGCGAGGAAATCGACGCCGCTCAGGCTGACATGGCTCAGCTCGACACCGAGCTGCAGCAGTTGCTCTTGCCCAAAGACCCCGACGACGAGCGCAACGCCTTCGTGGAAATCCGCGCGGGGACAGGGGGCGACGAATCCGCGCTGTTTGCTGGCGATCTGGCGCGCCTGTACACCCGCTACGCCGAGCGCCAGGGCTGGCGGGTTGAAACCGTGAGCGAGTCGCCCAGCGAGCTCGGCGGATACAAGGAAGCGGTGCTGCGCGTGTCCGGCACCGGCGCCTACGGTCGGCTGCGCTTTGAATCGGGGGGTCACCGCGTGCAACGCGTGCCGGCCACTGAAACGCAAGGTCGCATCCACACCAGCGCAGCCACCGTGGCCGTGATGCCCGAGCCTGACGAAACGGAAGCGGTGAAGCTCAACCCGAGCGAGCTGCGCATCGACACCTACCGCGCCAGCGGTGCTGGCGGCCAGCACATCAACAAGACCGACTCCGCCGTGCGCGTGACCCACCTGCCCACCGGCATCACCGCCGAATGCCAGGACGGCCGCAGCCAGCACAGCAACAAGGCCAAGGCCCTCCAGGTGCTCACCGCGCGCCTGCAGGAAAAAGACCGCAGCGAACGCGCCGCCAAGGAAGCCGCCACCCGCAAGGGCCTGATCGGCAGCGGCGACCGCAGCGACCGCATCCGCACCTACAACTTTCCCCAGGGCCGTATTACCGACCACCGCATCAACCTCACCCTCTACAAAGTGCTGCAGGTGATGGAAGGCGATCTGGACGAAGTGATCCATGCCTTGCAAGTGGCGCGCGGCACCGAGCTGCTTGCAGAGCTTGAGCAACGCAACTCTGCATGAGCACCGTTCGCGAGGCTCTGGCGCGGCTGCAGCGCGACGGCCTGGACCGGCTGGACGCGCAGATGGTGTTGTTGCTCGCGCTGCAACGCGGGCCACACGACCGTGCATGGCTGATGGCTCACGACGGTGACGCACTGCAAGCCGACACGGCGGGGCGCCTGGATGCGTTGGTGCAGCGGCGCCGCAGCGGTGAACCCATGGCGTATTTGCGTGGCGAGCAGGAGTTCTTTGGCCTGCCACTGGCGGTGGACCCCCGCGTGCTGGTTCCGCGACCCGACACCGAAACACTGGTGAACTGGGCGCTGGAGCTCGTGGGTGCCGGCAGCAACGGGGCCCGCGTGCTGGACCTGGGCACGGGCAGTGGCGCCATCGCGCTTGCACTCGCCTCGCAGCGGCCCTTGGCAAGGGTGAGTGCCACCGATGAGAGCGAAGGCGCCCTGGAGGTTGCCCGAAGCAATGCTCGGAGTCTGGAACTGCCGGTGCAATTTCACATTGGGTCGTGGCTGCACGCGGTTCCCGGCCAGCGCTTTGACCTGATCGTCACCAACCCGCCCTACATCGCCGACAACGACCCCCACCTCGCCGCCCTGGCTCACGAGCCTTTGACCGCCCTCACCGCGGGCGCCGATGGGCTGGACGACATCCGCGACATCATCAACAACGCACCGAAGGCGCTGCTGCCCAGCGGCTGGCTGCTGATCGAACATGGCTTCGACCAGGCCGCTGCGGTTCGCAGCCTGCTGCAAGATGCCGGATTCAAGCAGGTGAGCAGCCGCACCGACCTTGCGGCCATCGAGCGCTGCAGCGGCGGTCAATGGCCACACGCGCGATAATGCAGGCTGTTCCCGGGTCACTCCAGACCCATTCGCAGAAGGACCTTTCAGCCATGAGCGACGCCCAAACCCGAATCGACCAACTGGTCAAATCCAACGACATCGTGCTGTTCATGAAGGGCAACGCGAGCTTTCCCATGTGCGGCTTCTCCGGCCGTGCCATCCAGATCCTCAAGGCCTGCGGCGTCGAGACCAAAACGCTCAAGACCGTGAACGTGCTCGAAGACGAAGAAGTTCGCCAGGGCATCAAGGAATACAGCAACTGGCCCACGATTCCCCAGCTCTACGTCAAGGGTGAATTCGTCGGTGGCTCGGACATCATGATGGAGATGTACCAGTCGGGCGAACTGCAACAGGTCATCACAGGCCAGAGCTGACCGGCCCTGGACCACGGCTCAAGCCACCTTCGGGTGGCTTTGTCGTTTCTGGCGCCCGCCATGTGCGCGGTTTCGCACGGACATGGTCAATGCGGCAGTCAACGGGGTCTTCACGGGGCTTTTCGGGCTTCATGGCGGGCACATCTTGTGCTTGAATGAAATCGCCACTGAACCTTCAAGGAGAACCGCATGAGCTCACGCAGCCTGGTCGCTTCACCCCCTCTTGGTCTGCCCATCGCCCAGATGCGCAGCGTGTTCAGCGCCGACGAAGTCGAGCGCAAGCTGGCAAAACTGCAGGCCAGCGGCAACGAGCGCGAGTACGAAAGCCTGCGCAACACATGGCAGCGCATGCTGGAGCGCGGCCCACAACGCTTCGCCGTCAAACCCTCGGGCGTGCCCGACATGGCACCGCTCTACGACCTGCTGCCCAATTTTGGTGAAGTGCTCGACGACGTGAAGCGCCACGTGGCCCTGAGCCAGGACAGCCGCGACAGCCTGGAGGTCACACCCATCCTCTTACTGGGCCCACCCGGCGTGGGCAAGACCCATTTCGCCAAACAGCTCGCCGAACTGCTGGGCACCAGCATGAGTCTCGTGCCCATGAGCTCCATGACGGCGGGTTGGTTGCTGTCGGGTTCATCCTCGCAATGGAAAGGCGCAAAACCGGGCAAGGTGTTCGAAGCGCTGATCGACGGCCAGTATGCCAACCCGGTGATCGTGGTGGACGAGATCGACAAGGCCAATGCCGATGCGCAATACGACCCACTGGGCGCGCTCTACAGCCTGTTGGAGCACGACACCGCGCAAAACTTCGTGGATGAGTTCGCCGAGGTGCCGATCGACGCCAGCCAGGTGATCTGGGTCACCACCGCCAACGACGAACGCCACATTCCCGAGCCGATCATGAACCGCATGAACGTGTTCGAGATTGCACCACCCACCCCGGAAGCAGCGCGCAAGATCGCAGCCCACCTCTACCGCGGCATCCTGGGGGAGCACGACTGGGGGCAGCGCTTTGACCCGGAGCCTGCTGACGACGTCCTAGACCAGCTCGCGGTGTTGGCCCCACGCGAAATGCGCCGGGCACTGGTCACGGCGTTCGGCAATGCACGACTGGCCAACCGCTACCGCGTGGAGCCCGACGACCTGCCCAAAGTCGGGGCGGGCAAGAGCCGTATCGGCTTCCTCCAGTAGCCGTCCTCAAGCGTCGGGGTGTGCCCAGTTCCTGGCCGCTGCATAAACAGCGTTGGGGTACTCGGCCCTACCCCGGCTGCCGTTGTAACGACCCAGCGCCAGAAAGGTGTCGCCGCGTTCGCGGTCCAGGTAGTGGCGCAGGATCACACAGCCAAAGCGAAGGTTGGTCTGCATGTTGAAGAGTCTGCTGGGGTCGCCATCGCCGATCAGACGCGACCAGAACGGCATGATCTGCATGTAGCCCCGCGCACCCACGCGCGAAATGGCGAACTTGCGAAATGCGCTCTCGACCTGAATCAAGCCCAGCACCATCGTGATGTCCAGCCCGGCCCGGCGCGTCTCGTACCAAACCGTCTGAAGAAACTCGATGCGGGTCTGAAAATCGGTCTTGCGCCGCTGCAACCGCCCGCTGCTGGCACCCAGCCAACGCAAATAGGCCAGCCGCTTTTCCAGGTCGGTGAATTCAGGCACCGGCGGCGCGCTGTTGGAAATGGCTGCGCTCAAAGCCCCGCGCACCGAATCGGCCAGCGGCTCTTCAAGCTGCCCACCCGCGTGCGCCCACTGGGGCAACGATCCCAGCCCCAGAGACGCCGCCCCCACCAGGCAGTCGCGACGCGACCAGGCCAACGGCTTCATGCGCCGAGCTTGCCCTTCAGCAAGGCAAGCACGTCGGCCAACGCCACCTGCGTGGCGGCAGCATCGCGGCGGTGCTGGTATTCCACCTGTCCGGCCTTCAGCCCACGGTCGCCGATGGTCACACGGTGCGGCACACCGATGAGTTCCCAGTCTGCAAACATGGCACCCGGGCGCTCGCCACGATCGTCCAGGATCACGTCGATACCCGCCGCGATCAGCTCGCCGTGGAGTTGTTCGGCGGCAGCCTTCACCTCCGGGCTGCGGTCCATGCCGATGGGGCACACCACCACGGTGAACGGTGCCAGCGCGTCGGGCCAGATGATGCCGCGCTCGTCGTGGTTCTGTTCGATGGCCGCGGCTGGCAGGCGCGTGATGCCGATGCCGTAGCAGCCCATTTCGAAGTGAGCAGGCTTGCCGTCTTCGCCCAGGAACGTGGCGTTCATCGCCTTGCTGTATTTGGTGCCCAGGTAAAACACATGGCCCACTTCGATGCCACGCTCGATGGCGAGCAGGCCCTTGCCGTCGGGTGAGGCGTCGCCTTCGACCACATTGCGCAGATCTGCCACCACGTCCGGCTCGGGCAGGTCGCGGCCCCAGTTCACGCCGGTCATGTGGAAGTCCGGATCGTTGGCGCCGCAGATCCAGTCCGCCATCACGGCCACGTCTCGGTCCACCACGAGCTTCACCGGTTTCTTCATGCCGATGGGTCCGAGATAGCCGGGCCGGCAACCGAAGTGCTCTTCGATCTCGGGCACGCTGGCGAAACGGAAACCGGCGCTCAGTCCCGGCACCTTGTTCACCTTGACTTCGTTCATATCGTGATCACCGCGCAGCAACAGCAGCCACACCTGACTTTTCACCGGCTCGCCCGCTTCGTTGAGCGTGTCGGTGGCCAGCACCAGCGACTTGACCGTCGTGGCCAGAGGCACCCCCAGCAACGCGGCCACATCGGCGCAGGTGCTCTTGCCCGGTGTCGGCGTCTTGACCATGGCGTTGGCGGCGGACGGGCGCGGTGCACCGGGCGCCAGCGCCTCAGCCTTCTCCATGTTGGCAGCGTAGTCGCTGCCAGGGCAGTACACGATGGCGTCTTCACCCGTTGCCGCGATCACCTGAAACTCTTCGCTCAAGTCTCCACCGATGGCTCCGCTGTCAGCCGCCACTGCCCGATAGCGCAGGCCAAAGCGGTCGAAAATGCGCCGGTAGGCCGCAGCCATCACTTGGTAACTGGCCTGCGCCGCTTCACCAGTGCGGTCAAAACTGTAGGCATCCTTCATGATGAATTCCCGCCCACGCATCAAGCCAAAACGCGGGCGGCGCTCATCGCGAAACTTGGTCTGGATCTGGTAAAAATTCTTCGGCAGCTGCTTGTAGCTGCGCAACTCCTGACGCGCGATGTCCGTTACCACTTCCTCGCTGGTGGGCTGCACGATGAAGTCACGGTCGTGCCGGTCCTTGATGCGCAGCAGCTCCGGGCCCATCTTTTCAAAACGGCCAGTTTCCTGCCACAGCTCCGCCGGTTGAATCACCGGCATGGTGAGTTCCACCGCGCCGGCGCGATTCATCTCTTCGCGCACGATGGCTTCCACCTTCTGGATCACGCGCAGACCCATGGGCATGTAGCTGTAGATGCCGGCGCCAAGCTTCTTGATCATGCCGGCGCGCGTCATGAGCTGGTGGCTCACCACTTCGGCGTCGGCCGGGGCTTCCTTCTGGGTCGAGATGAAGAACTGGGAGGCTTTCATGGGCTCAACGCCGCCCGCAGGCAGCTCGGTGGGTTCAAAAGGGAGGGCTCTGAACTGATGTGCGGGACAAACCGGCCCAAGTGGGCCCAATTTTGGGGCGTCCCGCAGCGCTCAGAGAGACAACAGGTGTGTGATCACTTCGCAACTCGCATTGAGCGATGCATAATGAAGACAGTTTAAAAATTTGGGGTTGATTATGCTTGACAGAGAAGGCTTCAGGCCCAATGTCGGCATCATTCTGCTCAACCAGCGAAACCAGGTGTTCTGGGGCAAACGCATACGCTCGCACTCCTGGCAGTTTCCGCAAGGTGGCATCGACAGGGGCGAGACACCTGAGCAGGCGATGTACCGCGAGTTGCACGAAGAAGTGGGCCTGATGCCCGAGCATGTGAACATCGTGGCCCGCACGCGGGATTGGTTGCGCTACGAAGTGCCGGACCGCTTCATCCGCCGGGATGCTCGCGGCCATTACAAAGGCCAGAAACAGATCTGGTACCTGTTGCGACTGGTTGCTCAGGATTGGAACCTGAACTTGCGTGCCACGAGCCACCCGGAATTTGACGCATGGCGTTGGCACGACTACTGGGTGCCGCTGGACGTGGTGGTCGAGTTCAAACGCGGTGTCTATGAGATGGCACTCACGGAGTTGGCGCGCTACCTGCCTCGGTCCGACCATCGAAACCGCTATTTGCGCAGCGGCACGCGACAACGCCAGGACGAAGGCGGTGATGAGCACATGTCGCCGCTGTGTGCCCCCATGGGGCTGGAACTGCCACCCGGCGCCAGCTTCGACCCCGACCCCCAGAACGATGGTCGTTCCGTGAACACCCCTTTCAAATGACACCTCATTTTCTATGCCGGCCGAAGTGGATGGCCTGGGCATGCACGTTCGCAGCGCTCTGCACAACAGCTTCGATTCTCCAGGCGCAACCTTCCTCCCTCGAAGAGACAGCATGGGCTGAGTCAGCCGTGGTTCCTCCGGCGGTGTTCAGCACCGAGGTGCTGCAGCCATTTGAAGTCATGAAGAACTCGGCCCTCACTTACGGCATCGATCCTGCCAGCTTGATCGTGGGTGACGACGGTGTGGTGCGCTTTGTGATGGTGGCACGCAGTGCCAGCGGAGCGCTCAATGTTCTGTACCAAGGCATCCGCTGCGCGACCGCTGAAACCAAGACCTACGCGCGCTTGAGCGACAAGGGCAGCTGGAACACCAGTCCGGACGTCAAGTGGCAGGCACTGTCTTTCAGAGGTCCAACGCGCCCAGCGATGATGCTGGCTCGCCAAGGCGTTTGTGAAGGCCGCACCATCACGGGCAATCCCCAGAAAATCCTCGCGGCCTTGAAGACCGATCGCATCGATTCCCGCTGAATCGCTTTCGGGCTACCGCTTTCACGTGCGTGCCAGCACCATGTTGTCCCGGTGAATCATCTCGGGTTCGGCTGCGTATCCGAGCAATCGCTCAAAATCCGCAGATGACTTGCGGCACAGCAAACGGGCCTCCGAGCTTGCATAGTTCGCCAGACCACGGGCCACCTCGACGCCGCGGCCATCGCGCACGGCAATCACATCACCCCGCGAAAAATCGCCATCCACGCCCGTCATGCCGATCGGCAACAGGCTTTTTCCCTCACCGACGATCTTGTTCACAGCTCCGTCGTCCACCATCACTGCGCCGCGCATCTGCAGGTGGTCCGACATCCAACGCTTGCGCGCTTGGTTCTTCGGCGTGTTGGCCACCAGGCAGGTACCAATGGCCTCTCCGCTGCACAAGCGAAGCAACACCTTCGGCTCGCGCCCCCAGGCAATCACCGTCGAGGCTCCAGACCCAGCCGCGCGCTTGGCCGCAAGGATCTTGGTGATCATGCCGCCCTTGCCGATACCGCTGCCAGCCCCGCCCGCCATCGACTCGAGTTGGGGATCGCCTGCACGTGCCTCGTGCACGAACTGCGCTGCGGGATCGCGCCGTGGATCAGCCGTGTACAGACCCTTTTGATCCGTCAGGATCACGAGCACATCGGCCTCCACCAAGTTGGCCACCAGCGCCCCCAAGGTGTCGTTGTCGCCGAACTTGATCTCGTCATTGACAACCGTATCGTTCTCGTTGATCACCGGCACCACGCCCAGTTGCAGAAGTGTGAGCAAGGTCGAGCGGGCATTGAGATATCGTTCTCGGTCGGCCAGATCGGCGTGGGTAAGCAGCACCTGCGCGCTGCCAACTCCATGTTCGCGCAACTTGGACTCGTACATCTGGACCAACCCCATCTGCCCAACGGCCGCTGCCGCTTGCAGTTCGTTGATTTCTTTGGGGCGCACCGTCCAGCCCAGGCGCTTCATGCCTTCGGCCACCGCGCCGCTACTCACCATGATGAGTTCGCGGCCTTCCTGCACCAGCGCAGCCAACTGCTGACTCCATTGTCCGATCGCCTCCTCGTCAAGCCCTCGGCCTTCATTGGTCACCAGGGACGAGCCCACCTTGACCACGATGCGTCGCGCCATTTTCATTGGCCCATTGACGCCCAACGGCGCCAAACCCGTGTTGTCTGCGAGGAGCATGGTCGACATAGGAAAGAAAGTTCAGCCAGGCAGTGGCGTATCAAAACGCGGATCGATATCCACCGGTGCCAGCGTGGCCTGGTGGACCTTGGCGATGTGTTCGTAGACCTTCTGGACCAGAAACTCGCACCCCTCACGCGTGAGCGCGGATATCTCGAACACAGGGCCCTTGTACTTGAGACGCTTGACGATGTCCTTGACCTTCGCTTCGCGCTCATCCAACGGAACCATGTCCAGCTTGTTGAGCACAAGCCAGCGCGGCTTCTCATACAACGCCTGGTCGAACTTCTTGAGCTCGGCCACGATGGCTTTGGCCTGCACGACGGGATCCACATCGTCGTCAAAAGGTGCGACGTCCACCATGTGCAGCAGCAAACGTGTTCGCTGCAGATGTCGCAGGAACTGATGCCCCAAGCCCGCGCCCTCCGATGCGCCCTCGATCAGGCCTGGAACATCGGCTACCACAAAACTCTTCTCGGGCGCCACTCGAACCACACCCAGGTTCGGATGCAGCGTCGTGAACGGGTAGTCGGCGATCTTCGGGCGGGCGTTCGAGATGGCTGAAATCAGAGTGGACTTTCCAGCGTTGGGCATACCCAGCAGGCCCACGTCGGCCAGCACCTTGAGCTCCAGCTTTAGGGTCCGCTTCTCGCCTGCCCAGCCCGGCGTCTTCTGTCGCGGCGCCCGGTTGGTCGAGCTCTTGTAATGCATGTTGCCAAAGCCCCCGTCGCCGCCTTTGGCAATGGTGACCTGCTCGCCAGGCTGCAACAGCTCATGCAGCACTTCGCCTGTCTCGGCATCGGCAATGATGGTGCCAACCGGCATTTTGAGAATGATGTCGTCACCCTTGACACCAAACATGTCGGAGCCTTTGCCATGCTCCCCGCGCTCGGCTTCAAAGCGGCGCGTGAAGCGGAAGTCCACCAGCGTGTTCAGGCTGGCATCGGCCACGGCATACACGTGCCCACCGCGCCCACCGTCACCGCCATCGGGGCCGCCGAATTCCTTGTACTTTTCATGCCGGAAAGATGCGCAGCCATTGCCGCCATCGCCCGCGGCGACATCAATGGTGGCTTCATCCACAAATTTCATGACATGCTTTCCAGGGATGCATCCCCACAAAAGAAACCAAAACAAAAAGCCCGCTTGAGCGGGCCTTCTGCATTCAACGCGTCAGCACTCTGCAAACGCTACCCGCGCTCTACAAGCCGGCAGCGATCGCAATCACCCGATCAAACGGGCGTGATGCTGACGGTCTGGCGATTGAGTTCGCCCTTCACGGCAAAGCTCACGTGACCATCCACCGTGGCAAAGATCGTGTGGTCCTTGCCCAGACCGACGTTCAGGCCAGGGTGGAACTTGGTGCCACGCTGACGCACGATGATCGAGCCTGCGCTGACCAGCTCGCCGCCGAACGCTTTCACGCCGAGCATCTTGGGCTTGGAATCGCGCCCGTTTCGCGTTGAGCCGCCGCCTTTTTTCTGTGCCATGTTGACCTACTCCTCAGCCTGCGATCGACGAGATCTGCAGTTCGGTGAAATTTTGACGGTGACCTTGGCGCTTCTGGTAATGCTTGCGCCGGCGCATCTTGAAGATGTGCACTTTGTCGTGTCTGCCATGGGCCAACACCGTGACCGTGACCGTTGCGCCGGAAACCAAGGGAGTGCCGACCTTGATCTCGGTGCCGTTGCCGACAGCCAGAACCTGGTCAAACACGATCTCTTGGCCCACATCCGCAGCAATCTGTTCTACTTTAATTTTTTCGCCAGCAGCAACACGATACTGTTTGCCGCCGGTTTTTATGACCGCGTACATATGAACCTCTTGTAAAAAATCCACGAATGGAAATCCAGCGAACCGAATTCCGCTGAGCCCGCGAGTTTAGCATGACGCGGTCAAGGCGACAAGCAAGCGCAACGACTCTGATGCGGCTCCCGAGTGTCACAACCTCGTTCCTATAATCTGCCTTGGTGTGGCATACCCCCGCCACCTTCTTCCTTCGGCTCGTTTGATTTTGACGTTCTCCACCCCCACAACTGGCAACCCGCTTGAACTGATTCAACCCGACATGCATCGGGTCGACCAAGTGATCCATGAGCGTCTGACAACCGAAGTACCGTTGGTCAGGGAAGTCGCCCAGTACATCATCTCGGCGGGAGGCAAGCGCTTGCGCCCCGCTCTTCTGTTGATGCTCAGTGGCGCCATTGGCAACCAGAGTCCCCACCGACACACATTGGCTGCGGTTGTGGAGTTCATTCACACAGCCACGTTGCTGCATGACGATGTCGTGGACGAGTCCACTCTGCGACGCGGCCGTGAAACAGCCAATGAGCGTTTTGGCAATGCCGCGAGCGTTCTGGTAGGTGACTTCCTGTATTCGCGCGCGTTCCAGATGATGGTGGACGTGAATGACATGCGTGTCATGCAAGTGCTCTCTGACGCCACAAACGTGATTGCAGAAGGAGAAGTGCTGCAGCTCATGAATATGCACGACGCCTCCATAGACGAGGCGGCCTACCTGAAGGTGATTCGATCCAAGACCGCCAAGCTCTTTGAAGCCAGCGCCAGACTCGCCGCCATTCTTGCCCGCTCGGACGCACTCACCGAGACCTTGTGCGCCAGCTATGGACAAGCATTGGGCACCGCATTTCAAGTGATTGACGACGTACTTGACTACGAAGGCAGTGTCGAGGAGTTGGGGAAAAACCTTGGTGATGACCTGAGGGAAGGAAAAGTGACTTTGCCGATCATTTGCGCCCTGAGAACCGGATCTCAAGCTCAGAAGCATTTGATACGACAAGCCATCGAGCAGGGGGACGTGGCCCATCTTGATGACATCCGCTCGATCATTCTCGACACCGGAGCATTGAGAGAAGCAAGAGCCAGTGCAGATGCCGAAGCGCAGCGGGCGATAGACGCCGCAGCACAGCTTCCCAAGAATGCATACAGTGCTGCTTTGCTACAATTGGCGGCGGGTTTGCTGGAACGCCGCTCCTGAGTTTCAAGGCTCTTCAGAAGCAGCTTTTTATGTGGCCCGACGGGTCCATCGGGGTGTAGCTTAGCCAGGTAGAGCGCTACGTTCGGGACGTAGAGGCCGGAGGTTCGAATCCTCTCACCCC
>JAZKHJ010000065.1:0-10335 GCA_040385485.1 Pseudomonadota bacterium
CGAACAGCACCGGCAGCGTGAAGTAGGTGTTGTGCACGCTGCGCTGCTTGCCGCGCTTGCCATGGATCGGGTCCACCGGGCGGCCCGCCTTGAGGTCGGCCACCACGGTGCGCTGGCCCGGGATGATCCAGAAGAACACATTGGCGCTCATGGCGGTGGCGATCATCGCGCCCATGAGCAGGAAGGCCGCGCGCCCGGCAAACAGCTGCGTGGCCAGCCAGGCCGCCACACACACCAGCACCAGCACCAGCGCACCGACCTTGGCGTCGCCGTTCTCCTTCTGCCCCAGCGTGCGGCAGATCGCGTCGTACAGCAGCCAGAACACCACCAGGAAAGCCAGCGCACCGGCGATCGCGGCGGCCGGGCTCCAGACGAACACCTTGGGATCGATCAGGTAGACGCTCGGGCTCCACAGGTACGAAATGAGGAACAGCGCAAAGCCCGAAAGCCAGGTCGAATAGCTCTCCCAGTAGAACCAGTGCAGATGTTCGGGCAACTGGGGCGGCGACACCGCGAACTTCACCGGGTGGTAGAAACCACCGCCGTGCACGGCCCAGAGCTCGCCGCTCACGCCGTCCTTCTTCAATTGCTCGTCTTCCGGCGGCGTTAGGCTGCTGTCGAGGAACACGAAATAAAACGAAGAGCCGATCCAGGCAATGGCCACGATCACGTGCAGCCAGCGCAGCAGCAGATTGGTCCAATCGAGCAGGTAGGTTTCCATGGCACCTCAAAGCAACATCAAGGGTTGCGACTCACCACCGCGGGCGCTCTGAGTCGACTGAGGGCCGCGATTGGGTGGGCTGACGCTCACCTGCTCCGCTGCGACCAAGCCAACAAAGTGTATACACATTTTGGAGACAATCAAGGTGTTTTTGAGCTGCGGGCATGGGCATCCACGGCAAGCAACAACTGAGCCACGACCGACGCCGCGATCACCGCGGGCACCTTGCTGTCAATGCCCGGCAAGCCGATCGGGCAGGCCACGCGGCCCAGGTCTTCCGCGGAAAAGCCGCGCTCCATGAGGCGATGGCCAAAGGTCGCCCATTTGGTGCGGCTGCCGATCAAACCAATGAAGACCAGATCGTTGCGCTCCCGCTGGCGCTGCAGGCACGCCGCCACCACGTCCAGGTCTTCGGCGTGCGAGAAGCTCATGATCAACACGCAGGCGCCCGCCGGGAGCTCGCGCACGGCGGCGTGCACCGGGTCGGAATGTTCGGTGCTCACCTGCGCCGGCAGGCTCAAAGGAAACACGCCGTCGCGGCTGTCGATCCAGGTCACGTCGAACGGCAATGGCTCCAGCGCCTGCACGATGGCGCGTCCCACATGGCCTCCGCCGAACAGCGCCAGCGGTGTGTGCGCGGGCCGCAGCCGGACGCGCAGTTCAACGGCGTGCGATGCATCCACCGGCTCGAAGCGCAGCACCAGAGAACCCCCGCAGCACTGGCCCAGACTGGGTCCGAGCGTGACGCGCTCTTGCCAGCCCTGGGGGGTTTCGTCGGGTTGCTCAGCCCGGCGCGCCAGCGCTTCGCGCGCCTGGTGCATGGCTTTCCACTCCAGATGCCCACCGCCGATCGTGCCCACTTCGCCGCGTGTCGCGTCGGCAAAGACCGCCATCCACGCACCCGCTTCGCGAGGAACGGAGCCCCGTGTTTGCTCAACGGTGACGAGCACCGCGGGAACATGCGCCAGAGTCAGCAGAAAGGTTTCAAGTTCGCTCGGCATGTGTGGCGTCGACGTCAAAGAATGTGTATGGAGAAGTAAGGTCAAACCAGGCGCGTCAGTATCAACCTTACTGTGCGAAACGTCGCCGCCCAGCCACAATACATTCCATCCACCCGTTCGTATGCGCTCTCGTGGCCGTACCGGGTTCCGATCAGTTCAAACAGGCCAGCCACATGAGAGACATTGAACCCGCACCGCAACAGGCTTCACGGCCCGATGCGCCTGTTACATCCAACCGCGCCGGTCGTGGCTCCTGGGCATGGATCAGCATGTTGACCGCCGCACTGCTCGCCTCGTGCGCATCTCCACCTCCGCCTCCACCGCCTGCGCCCCCACCTCCCCCGCCGGCGCCGGCTCCCGCACCGCCACCCATTTCCGAACTGCCCGCGCCCGACTCCGTGTCCCACGCGGTGTCTCCGCTGGACTACCGCAAGGATGGTGCTCGGCACATCTACCAACGCAACGGCCACCGCATCTACAAAGGCCAGCTGCCGCCGCTCATGCACGCGGTGGGCGTGCTGCAGGTCGAGGTGGATGGCCGTGGCAATGTGCGCACCGTGAACTGGATGCGCGCACCCAGCCATGTGCCCGACGTCATGCGCGAGATTGAACGCACGGTCCGCGCAGCCGCGCCCTTCCCGGCACCGGTGCGCATGGGCAGCGTCACCTACACCGACATCTGGCTCTGGGACAAGAGTGGCAACTTCCAGCTCGACACGCTAACCGAAGGGCAAAGGAGTAAGTAACTCCCCCGCGCCGCCTGCGGCGTCACCCCCTCAAGGGGGCAACGCGGTGCGGCCTGGCGAAGCCAGTTCCGCCGCGTTCTGGGTTCAGGCACTTTCTCCGGCGCGAACTGTCTCACACGCCCAGGATGCGGTGGAACTGGCTCCGCCAGGCCACTTGCATCGCCCCCCTTGGGGGGTGACGCCGCAGGCGGCGCGGGGGGTGCAGCGTCAGCTCCCCCTATACGTGGAATAGCTCCAAGGACTCACCAGCAACGGCACGTGGTAGTGCTGGTCTGTGTGCGCCACACCGAAGTCCAGCGAGACCCGGTTGAGAAAGTTCGGCTCCGGCAAAGCCACGCCCTTGGCAGCAAAGTAACCCTTCACGTCAAACACCAGCCTGTAGGTGCCCACCTTCAGGCTCGCGTTGTCGTACAGCGGGCCATCGGGGTTGCGCCCATCCTGGTTCAACACGAAGCGTTTGACCAACGTGGACTGGTCGCCTTGCGTGGTGTGCAGTTCCACCTGCATGCCGGCGGCGGGGCAGCCGTGCATGGTGTCCAGAACGTGTGTACTCAAGCCCATGGTCGTCCTTTGAATATGTGCAGTCGACTGAAAGTGTATACACTTTTTGTTTTTCTGGATATGATGATTCCATGGAAACCTCCAGCACCCTGCACATCGTCGAATCGCTCACCAAGGCCATCGTCGAGCATCGACTGCACCCGGGCACCAAACTGGCCGAGCAAAAGCTTGCCGACCATTTCGGCGTCTCCCGAACCCTGGTGCGCCAAGCGTTGTTCCAGCTGTCGCAGAACCGGCTGATCCGCCTGGAGCCCGCGCGCGGCGCCTTTGTGGCCGCGCCGTCGGTGGAGGAAGCGCAGCAGGTGTTTGCGGTGCGGCGCATGTTGGAGGCGGAGATGACGCGCGCCTTCGTCAGGACCGTGACCAACGCCAAGATCAAGGCGCTGCGCGATCACGTGGCGCAAGAAAAGCTCGCGGTGAACAACGAGGACGTGGCCGGCCGCACCGAACTGCTGGGCGACTTCCACGTGCGCATGGCCGAGCTCATGGGCAACACGGTGCTGGCCGAACTGCTGCGCGAACTCATCTCGCGTTGCGCGCTGATCACCCTCATGTACCAGAGCAACCAGGCCGCCGAGCACTCCAACGACGAACACGCCGACATCGTGAAGGCACTGGCCGCGCGCGATGAGGAGCTGGCCGTGCGCCTGATGAACGAGCACCTGCAGCATGTCGAAGAGAACCTGACTTTCGACCGCAAGCTGCCGACCAACGACATTTCCATGGCCTTGTCATGACCTACGACTCCACACGCGCGTATCCGCGCGACTTGGCTGGGTATGGCCGCGACGTGCCGCACGCCCGCTGGCCCAACGGTGCGCGCATCGCCGTTCAGTTCGTGCTGAACTACGAAGAAGGCGGCGAGAACAGCGTGCTGCATGGCGACGACGCGTCCGAGCAGTTCCTCTCGGAAATGTTCAACCCCGCGGCCTACCCCGCGCGCCACATCAGCATGGAAGGCATTTACGAGTACGGCTCGCGCGCCGGTGTCTGGCGCATCCTGCGCGAGTTCGAGCGCCGCGGCCTGCCGCTCACCGTGTTCGGCGTGGCCACCGCGCTGCAGCGCAGCCCGGACGTGACCGCCGCCTTCAAGAAACTCGGACACGACATCGCCTGCCACGGCCTCAAGTGGATCCACTACCAGAACGTGGACGAAGCGACCGAGCGCGCGCACATGGCCCAGGCCATGCAGATCATCGAAAACCTCACCGGCAGCCGGCCGCTGGGCTGGTACACCGGGCGCGACAGCCCCAACACGCGCCGATTGGTGGCCGACTTCGGCGGCTTCGAATACGACAGCGATTACTACGGCGACGACCTGCCCTTCTGGATGAAGGTACGCAAGTCCGATGGCAGCGACGCGCACCAGCTCATCGTGCCCTACACGCTGGACTGCAACGACATGCGCTTCGCGCTGCCGCAAGGTTTCTCGCACGCCGACCCGTTCTTTCAGTACCTGAAGGACAGCTTCGATGCGCTGTACGCCGAAGGCGACCCGGACGGGCTGGACCGGCCCAAGATGATGAGCATCGGCATGCACTGCCGCCTGCTCGGCCGGCCTGGCCGCATCACCGCGCTGCAGCGTTTCCTGGACCACGTCCAGCGGCATGAAAACGTCTGGGTCGCGCGGCGCCTGGACATCGCTCGCCACTGGCGCGATACACACCCGGTCGCGGCCTGATCCGCGCCGCCCCCTCTTGCCTGGAAGCCCCATGTCCATCACCCTGGAACAACTCAACCGCGCACCGCGGGCCGACGCCACGCAGATGCTCGATGGCCTCTACGAACACTCGCCCTGGATCGCCGAGCAGGCGCTGGCACAACGCCCCTTTGCCTCGCTGGCCGCGCTCAAGCACGCGATGGTGACCGTGCTCGCCAACGCCGGCGTGGACGCGCACCTCGCGCTGATCCGCGCCCACCCCGAGCTCGCCGGCAAGGCCATGGTGAGCCAGTCGCTCACCGCCGAGTCCACCAACGAACAGACCAAGGCGGGCCTTACTAACTGCACGCCCGAGGAGTTCGCGCACATCCAGCAACTCAACGCCCAATACAACGCGAAGTTCGGCTTCCCGTTCATCCTGGCCGTGCGCGGCCCGCGCGGCACCGGCCTGAGCAAGCGCGAGATCATCGCCACCTTCGAGCGCCGGCTGGGCAACCCGGTGGACTTTGAACGCGCCGAGTGCCTGCGCAACATCCACCGCATCGCCGAGATCCGTCTGAACGACAAGTTCGGCTTCGAACCCTTGGTCGGCAATGCCGTGTGGGACTGGCACGAAGACCTCGCGCGCCACAGCGACCCCGAGTTCGCCGAACAGGGCCAGCTCACCGTGACCTACCTGACCGACGCGCACCGCGCCTGCGCCGCCGACCTGGTGGTGCGCATGCGCGAGTGCGGATTTGATGAAGTGAACATCGACGCCGTGGGCAACGTGGTGGGGCACTACCACGGCGCAACGCCGGACGCACCGGCCCTGCTCACCGGCAGCCACTTTGATACCGTGCGCAATGGCGGCAAGTACGACGGGCGCCTGGGCATCTTCGTGCCCATGGCCTGCGTGCAGCAACTGCATGCCGCGGGCCGGCGCCTGCCCTTCGCCTTCGAGGTGGTGGGCTTTGCCGAAGAGGAAGGCCAGCGCTACAAGGCCACCTTTCTGGGCTCGGGCGCGCTCACCGGCCACTTCAATCCGGCCTGGCTCGACCAGCAGGATGCCGACGGCGTCACCATGCGCCAGGCCATGCAGCACGCCGGCCTGCCTGCCACGCTGGAGGCCATCGCCGCGCTCAAGCGCGACCCAGCGAAGTACCTCGGCTTCGTCGAGGTGCACATCGAACAGGGTCCGGTGCTCAACGAGATGGACCTGCCGCTGGGCGTGGTCACCTCCATCAACGCCAGCGTGCGCTACCTCGTTGAGGCCATCGGCATGGCCAGCCACGCCGGCACCACACCCATGGACCGCCGGCGCGACGCCGCCAGCGCCGTGGCCGAACTCGCGCTCTACGCCGAACAGCGCGCCGCCTCCGATGGCGATTCGGTCGCCACCATCGGCATGCTGCAGGTGCCTGGTGGCTCGATCAATGTGGTGCCAGGCCGCTGTCTGTTCTCGCTCGACCTGCGCGCGCCCAGCAATGCGCAGCGCGACGCACTGGAACGCGACATCCTCGCGCGGTTGCGCGCCATCTGCGAGCGGCGCGGCATTGGCCTGAAGACCGAAGAAACCATGCGCGCCGCCGCCGCGCCCAGCGCCCCCGCCTGGCAGGCCCGATGGGAACGCGCCGTGGCCGCGCTGGGCGTGCCGCTGCACCGCATGCCCAGCGGCGCCGGCCACGACGCGATGAAGCTCCACGAGGTGATGCCGCAGGCCATGCTCTTCGTGCGTGGCCTCAACAGCGGCATCAGCCACAACCCGCTGGAGTCCACCACCAGCGACGACATGGAGCTGTGCGTGAACGCCTTCTCGCACCTGCTCGAACAACTCGCCACCGAACACAAGCACTGAACACCGATGACCACCGACCAACAACTGGATGCCTGGATCGACGCCCATTTCGACGAGGAAGTTCGCTTCCTGCAGGAACTCGTGCGCGTGCCCACCGACACGCCACCCGGCAACAACGCACCGCACGCCGAGCGCACGGCCGAACTGCTCGCCACCATGGGCCTGAATGCCGAGAAGCACGCCGTGCCCGCGGCCGAGGTGCAGGCCGCCGGCCTGCAGAGCATCACCAACCTGATCGTGCGCAGGCCATACGGGCCGGGCCGAACCATTGCGCTCAATGCGCACGGCGACGTGGTACCGCCCGGCGAAGGCTGGACGCACGACCCCTACGGCGGCGAGATCGTGGACGGAAAGATCTACGGCCGCGCCACCGCGGTCAGCAAGTGCGACATCGCCAGCTTCACCTTCGCGATCCGTGCGCTGGAATCGCTGAACGCGAAGCTGGCTGGAGGCGTGGAACTGCACGTGACCTACGACGAGGAATACGGTGGCGAAGTCGGCCCCGACTGGTTGCTGAAGAAGGGCCTCACCAAGCCCGACTTGATGATCGCCGCCGGCTTCAGCTACCAGGTGGTGGTGGCGCACAACGGCTGCCTGCAACTGGAAGTGACGGTGCACGGCGACATGGCGCACGCCGCCATTCCCGACAGCGGCACCGACGCGCTGCAGGGCGCCACGCACATCCTCAATGCGCTTTACCAGCTCAACGCCGACTACCTGAAAGTCACGTCCAGCGTCGAGGGCATCACGCATCCCTACCTCAACGTCGGCCAGATCAGCGGCGGCACCAACACCAACGTGATCCCCGGCAAAGTGCTGCTCAAGATCGACCGCCGCATGATTCCCGAGGAAGACCCGGCCGAGGTGGAAGCATCCCTGCGCCGCACCATCGAGCAGGCCGCGGCCAGCTTCAGCCCGCCCCGCGGCGGCCGCGCGATCCGCGTTGATGTGAAGCGCATCCTGCTGGCGCGCGCACTCAAACCCCTTCCCGGCAACCAGCCGCTGGTCCAGGCGATCCAGAAGCACGGCCAGGCGGTCTTCGGCGAAGCCATCCCCGCTGTGGGCACACCGCTGTACACCGATGTGCGCATTTACGGCGAGCACGGCATCCCCGGTGTGATCTACGGCGCCGGCCCGCGCACGGTGCGTGAATCGAACGCCAAGCGCGCTGACGAGAACCTGGTGCTGGAAGACCTGCGCCGCGCCACCAAGGTGATCGCGCGCACGCTGTTCGACCTCCTGCAACCCAGCTGAAACCCGAATTGCGTGAGCCCTGGCCGGGGGCACAATGAAAACCACAACAACGGCCACAGGAGACAGCCATGACACCCGCCGAAGAAGCCCTGCGCGAAGCCGCGTTTGAATACCACCGCCTGCCGCGCCGCGGCAAGATTTCCGTCAATCCCATCAAGCCCCTGTCCAACCAGCGCGATCTCTCGCTGGCCTATTCACCCGGTGTTGCCTACCCTTGCCTGGCCATCGAGGCCGACCCCACGCTGGCGGCCGAGTACACCAGCCGCGGCAACCTGGTTGGCGTGATCACCAACGGCACGGCCGTGCTGGGTCTGGGCGACATCGGCCCGCTGGCCAGCAAGCCGGTGATGGAAGGCAAGGGCTGCCTGTTCAAGAAGTTCGCCGGCATCGACGTGTTCGACATCGAGCTGGATGAGAAGGACCCGGACAAGCTGGTCGAGATCATTGCCGCGCTCGAGCCCACGCTGGGCGGCATCAACCTCGAGGACATCAAGGCGCCCGAGTGCTTCTACATCGAGAAGAAGCTGCGCGAGCGCATGGGCATTCCGGTGTTCCACGACGACCAGCACGGCACCGCCATCATCTCGGCCGCTGCCCTGCTCAACGGCCTGGAGCTGGTGGGCAAGGACATCGGCACGGTCAAGCTCGCCGTGAGCGGTGCGGGCGCCGCCGCCATTGCCTGCCTGGACGTGATGGTGGGTCTGGGTGTGGCACGCGAGAACATCTTCGTCTGCGACTCCAAGGGCGTGGTGTACGAAGGCCGCCCCGGCGGCTACGACGAGTCGAAGGCGCGCTACGCGCAGAAGACGCAACTGCGCACGCTGGCCGATGCGGTCAACGGCGCCGACGTGTTCCTGGGCTGCTCGGCGCCGGGCGTGCTCACCGTCGAGATGATGAAAACCATGGGCACGAGGCCCATCGTGCTCGCGCTGGCCAACCCCGAACCCGAGATCCGGCCCGAGCTGGCCAAGGCCGTGAGGCCCGACTGCATCATCGCCACCGGCCGCAGCGACTACCCGAACCAGGTCAACAACGTCCTGTGTTTCCCCTACATCTTCCGTGGCGCGCTGGACTGTGGCGCCACCAAGATCACGGAAGAAATGAAGCTGGCCTGCGTGCGCCAGATTGCCGATCTGGTGAAGAGCGAGACCAGCGAGGAAGTCGCCAACGCCTACGCGGGGCAAGACCTCTCCTTCGGCCCCGACTACATCATCCCCAAGCCCTTCGACTCGCGGCTGATCCTGCGCATTGCGCCGGCCGTGGCGCAAGCCGCGGCCGACTCCGGCGTGGCCACGCGGCCCATCAAGGACATGGAAGCCTACCGGCAGGAACTCAGCCGCTTCGTCTACCAGACCGGCATCCTGATGCAGCCGATCTTTCACGCGGCCAAGTCGCAGCCCGACCGCAAGCGCGTGGCTTATGCCGATGGCGAAGACGAGCGCGCGCTGCGCGCCGCGCAGATGGCGATCGACGACCAGCTCGCGCTGCCGATCCTGATCGGACGCCCGGCGGTGATCGAGGCGCGCATTGCCAAGGCCGGCTTGCGCATGAAGCTCGGCCAGGATGTGCAGAACGTCAACCCCGAGGACGACCCACGCTTTCGCCAGTACTGGGAGCACTACCACCAGCTCATGGGCCGCGAAGGTGCCACGCCCGAGGTGGCCAAGGCCGCGGTGCGGCGCTCCAACACCATCATCGGCTCGCTCATGGTTTCGCTGGGTGACGCCGACGCGCTCATTTGCGGGTTGGTCGGCGGCTACATGACGCACCTTGAGCGCATCGACCACGTGCTGGGTCGCCGCGACGGCGCGGGGCTGTACGCCTCGGTCAACGCGCTCATGACGGACCGTGGCCCGATCTTCATCGCCGACACCTATGTGAACGAGCTGCCTTCCGCCGAAGAACTGGCCGAGATCGCCTGGATGGCCGCGCAGGAAGTGCAGCGCTTCGGCCTGCCGCCCAAAATCGCCTTCCTCTCGCATTCGAGTTATGGCTCGAGCAAGCGCGCATCGGCCCGCAAGATGGCACACGCCCGCGACCTGTTCGTGGCCGCGCACCCCGAGATCGAGTGCGACGGCGAGTTGCACGGCGATGCAGCGCTGCAGCCCGAGATCCGCAGCGCCTACCTGGCCGAGACCACCCTCAAGGGATCGGCCAACCTGCTGATCTGCCCCAACCTCGATGCGGCCAACATTCTCTACAACGTGATGAAGACCACCGCCAGCGGCGGCGTCACGGTGGGTCCCATCCTCATGGGCTCGGCGGGCACGGTGCATATCCTTACACCGGCGGCCACGGTGCGACGCGTGCTCAACATGACCGCGCTCGCGGCGGCCAGTGCACAGGGTGTTGCGAAGAACTGAGCGCTTGCGGTGTGCACGCAAGGGGACGCCGCGGCGTCCCCTTTTTTTTTCAAACTTCGAGTGCCAAAGAGGTCACCGGCGCAAGCAAAAAAGAAAGCAAGCCGACCCCCACACCACCCATCAGAAACCGGGTTTCCCCTAGGGCCTGTTAACACAATCGCAGACCATCAGCGACGAGTACGAAACTGATGA
>JAZKHJ010000066.1:0-12812 GCA_040385485.1 Pseudomonadota bacterium
CCCGATCATCAGCATCGAAGACGGCATGGCCGAAGGCGACTGGGACGGCTGGAAGGTGCTGACCGAGCGCCTGGGCGCCAAGGTGCAGCTGGTGGGCGACGATCTGTTCGTCACCAACACCAAGATCCTCAAAGAAGGCATCGACAAGCGCATCGGCAACTCGATCCTGATCAAGATCAACCAGATCGGCACGTTGACCGAGACCTTCGCCGCGATCGAGATGGCCAAACGCGCCGGCTACACCGCCGTCATCTCGCACCGCTCGGGCGAGACCGAAGACAGCACCATCGCCGACATCGCCGTGGGCACCAACGCCGGCCAGATCAAGACCGGCTCGCTCTCGCGCTCGGACCGCATGGCCAAGTACAACCAGTTGCTGCGCATCGAGGAAGACCTGGGTGAAGTGGCGGTGTACCCGGGGCGCGCTGCCTTCTACAATCTGCGCTGATTTCTGACCCATGGCCCACCGCCTCATCCCCGCCCTGCTGATCGCACTGCTGCTGGTGCTGCACGCCCAGCTGTGGTTCGGGCGGGGCAGTGTGCCCAAGGTGACGAGCATGAAGCAGCAGCTGGTCGCGCAGGAGCTGGCCAACCGCGACGCGCAACAGCGCAACGACCAGCTGGTGAGTGAGGTGCGCGACCTGCAGGAGGGCCTGGACATGGTCGAGGAACTCGCCCGCGCGGAACTGGGCATGGTCAAGCCCAACGAAATCTTCGTGCAGATCGCGCAGAACAAGCGCTGACGCCATGGCGGCCGTCACGGTGGCGCTGCTCGGCGGCGAGTCCAGCGGCAAGACCACACTGGGCCAAGCCCTCACCGACCACCTCAACACCCTGGACGTGCCGACCACGTTCGTGCCCGAGCACCTGCGCGCGTGGTGCGCGCGCGAAGGCCGCGCCCCGCTGGCGCACGAGCAGGCAGCCATCGCCGACGAACACACCCGACTCATCGACTCCGCAGCGCAGAGCGGCGTGCAGGTGGTGGTGGCCGACACAACGGCGCTGGTGGTCGCGGCGTACAGCGAGCGCGTGTTCAACGATCCCTCGCTGCTGCCCGCCTCGCTGGTGGCGCAGAAGCGGTTCGACATCTCGCTGCTCATGGGCCTGGACTTGCCCTGGCAGGCCGACGGCCTGTTCCGCGAAGGACCCGGCATGCGGGCCGATATCGATGCTGTGCTGCGACGCGAACTGCAGTCGGCCGGCATCCCGTTCCAGACCGTCTACGGAACGGCAGAGGCACGTTTGCGGCACGCGCTGCGCGCGGTGGGCGTGTTGCTGAAGCGCCCGCTCGTGGCACACGACCCGTTGCTGGAAGCCGGCACCGGTCGATGGACCTGCGAGAACTGCAGCGACCCCGAATGCGAGCGGCGGCTGTTCAGTGGGCTCGTGACGAACCGGCCGGGTTGATCAGTGTTTTTGGTCGCTCGCAGGTGCCTGCTGCGCTGGCTGCAAAAACACCTGCGCCGCATCCACCGGATCAAACCGGTACTGCGCGCCACAAAACTCACAGCCCACCTCCACCTGACCCTGCTCGCTCAAGATCGATTCGATCTCGTCGCGACCCAGGCTGCGCAGCATGTTGCCCACACGCTCGCGCGAGCAGGTGCAGGCAAAGCGCGGGCCGTTCTCGCCCGTCATGGGTTCGAAGCGGCGCACATCTTCCTCCCAGAACAGGCGGTGCAGGATCGTGTCGGCGTCCAGCGTCAGCAGCTCTTCTCGCTTGAGGCTGGACGCCAGGATGGCGATGCGGTTGTAGTCCTCGTTCAGGCCGATCTGGTCTTCATCACGCGCGCCCGACTGGCCTGCGAGGTTGCCACTGCCCTGCAGCGGCAGGCGCTGGATCAGCAGGCCAGCAGCCACGTGTTCGTTGGCCGCGAGCACCAGCCGCGTGTCGAGCTGTTCGCTCTGCAGCATGTAGTGCTCGATCACCTCGCTGAGCTTCTCCAGCTTCTCGCGCTGGTCGCCATACAAGGGCACCACCCCCTGGTAGGGCTGCTGGCCGGGCAGGCGGTCCTTGGGGTCGAGCGTGATGGCACAGCGGCCCTGGTTGGTCACGTTGACCATGTGCGAAAGCGGCGCGCCTTGCGCCACCTCACCCATGACGGTGGCGGTGGCGCGCAGGGTGAGGTCGGGCTGCACCTCGGCCACGGCCAGCTTCACTGGTCCGTCGCCCATGATCTGCATGATGAGTGCGCCATTGAACTTGATGTTGGCCTGCATCAGCGTGGCCGCAGCCGTCATTTCGCCCAGCAGTTCGGTCACGGCCGTGGGGTAGCCTCCGCCGTCGCGGTGGCGCTGCAGGATCTCCTGCCAGGCGTCGGTCAGGCGCACCAGCATGCCGCGCACGGGCATGCCTTCAAAGACGAATTTGTGGAGTTCGGACAAGCGGGGCTTTCAGGGATCGTTCGAAGAAACGCAATCGTGGCAGATCGGGGTCAGCCGATCTTTTTCAAGGTCTTGCGAAAACGCGCGGCGTTGTCGGTGTAGTGCTTGGCACTCATGCGCAGGCCTTCGATCTGCTCGGGCGAAAGCGTCTTGGCCACGCGCGCGGGGCTGCCCAGGATCATGGTGCCGTCCGGGAACTCCTTGCCTTCGGTCACCAGCGAGCCGGCGCCCACCAGGCAGTGTTTGCCGATCTTCGCGCCATTGAGCACCACGGCGCCGATGCCGATCAGCGAGCCGTCGCCGATGGTGCAGCCGTGCAGCATCACCTGGTGGCCCACCGTCACGTTTTCGCCGATGTTCAGCGGCAGACCCACGTCGGCGTGCAGCACGCTGCCGTCCTGGACATTGCTGCCGCGGCCGATCGTGATGGTTTCGGTGTCGCCACGCACCGTGACGCCGAACCACACGCTGCTGTCTTCACCCAGCACCACGTTGCCGATGACCTGTGCGTTGTCGGCCACCCAGGCCGATTCGGCCACGCGGGGAGCGGTGCCGTCGAGTTCGTAAAGGGCCATGTCTGTTGTCTCCGTTGGCGAAACCTAGAATTGTAGGGATGCAAGCCCCCGCCGACCTGTCGCATCCTCCTTCCACATCTCTGCGCGCAGGGGCCCTGCAGGCGCTGTGCACGAGCGAGCCAGGCCAGAAGGTGGCGGCCACCCATGCGCTCTTTGAGGCCCTGCAAGCGGGCAGAACCGTGTTGAGCCCAGCCGAGCACCTCACACCCGACACCACCCGATCCCTGCCCGGGCGGCCGGCGCGGCCCCTGCTCATTGCCCCGGTCGACGTGCCCCAACGCTCGGCGTTCACGCCAGAGGGCTTTGCGATGCTGCTGCACGCGGTGGCGCACATCGAATTCAACGCGATCGATCTGGCGCTGGACGCCATCTGGCGCTTTCCCGACATGCCGGCCGATTACTACACCGACTGGATGCGCGTGGCCCACGAAGAAGCCATCCACTTCGGGCTGCTGCGCGCGCACCTGCAGACCCTGGGCCACGACTACGGCGACTTCGCGGCGCACAACAGCCTGTGGGAGATGTGCCTGCGAACACAACACGACGTGACCGCGCGCATGGCGCTGGTGCCACGCACCATGGAAGCCCGCGGCCTGGACGCCACGCCGCCCATGCAGGCGCGCCTGCGCAAGGTGGGCACGCCCGCGGCGCTGCGGGCGGTCGAGATCCTCGACGTGATCCTGCGCGACGAGATCGGCCATGTGGCCGTGGGCAACCGCTGGTACGGCTGGCTGTGCGAGCGGCAGGGCATCGAGCCGCTGGCGCACTACCGGCGCCTGGCGCGTGAGCATTCGGCGCCACGCCTGAAGCCACCGTTCAACGAGCCGGCGCGACGGGCGGCAGGCTTCAGCGATGCAGAGCTGAGCGCCTTGCATCAGGCCTGAGCCCCGATAATCGGGGATGACTTCCGCACCCCCGACCGCTTTCAGCACCCTCCCCCTTTCCCCCGCCACGCTGGCCAACCTGGAGCAGCTGGGCTACCTGGAGATGACGCCTATCCAGGCGGCAGCCTTGCCACCCGCCCTGCTGGGCAAGGACATCATTGCCCAGGCCAAGACCGGCAGCGGCAAGACCGCCGCATTTGCCCTCACCCTGCTGTCCAACCTCAACGCCCGCCGCTTTGCGGTGCAGACCCTGGTGCTGTGCCCCACGCGCGAACTGGCCGACCAGGTGACCACCGAGATCCGCCGCCTGGCGCGCGCCGAGGACAACATCAAGGTCGTCACGCTGTGCGGCGGCGTACCGCTTCGCGGGCAACTGGCCACGCTGGAGCACGGCGCGCACATCGTGGTGGGCACGCCGGGCCGCATCATGGACCACCTGGAGCGCGGCAGCCTGCCGCTGGACGCACTCAACACCCTGGTGCTGGACGAGGCCGACCGCATGCTCGACATGGGCTTCTTCGACGACATCGTGACCGTGGCCAAACAGTGCCCCAAGACCCGCCAGACACTGCTGTTCTCTGCCACCTACCCCGAGGGCATTGCCAAGCTCAGCGCGCAGTTCATGCGCGAGCCGGTCACGGTGAAGGTGGAGGCACAACACGCGGGCGCGCAGATTGAACAACGCTGGTACGAGGTGAAGGACACCGAACGCCTGGACGCGGTCAGCAAGCTGCTCGCCCACTTCCGCCCGGCCAGCACGCTGGCCTTCTGCAACACCAAGGCGCAATGCCGGGACCTCGTGGCCGTGCTGCAGGCCCAGGGCATCAGCGCACTGGCGCTGTTTGGTGAACTGGAGCAGCGCAAGCGCGACCAGGTGCTGGTGCGCTTTGCCAACCGCAGCTGCTCGGTGCTGGTGGCCACCGACGTGGCCGCGCGCGGCCTGGACATCACCAGCCTGGCCGCCGTGATCAACGTGGACGTGACGCCCGACGCCGAGGTGCACATCCACCGCATTGGCCGCACCGGCCGCGCGGGCGAAAGTGGTCTGGCGCTCAACCTGGTCAGCATGGACGAGATGGGCAGCGTGGGCAAGATCGAGCAGTTGCAGGGGCGTGAATCGACGTGGCACCCGCTGAGCGAACTCGTGCCCACGGGCAAGGGGCCGCTGGTGCCACCCATGGTCACGCTGCACATCCAGGGCGGGCGCAAGGAGAAGATCCGCCCCGGTGACGTGCTGGGCGCGCTCACCGCCGACCTGGGTTACGCGCGCGAGCAGGTGGGCAAGATCAACGTGAACGAGTGGTCGACCTATGTGGCGGTGGACCGCAACATCGCCGAGCAGGTGGCCAGCCGACTCAACGACGGTCGCATCAAAGGCAAGAGCGTGAAGGTGCGGGTGCTGGAGGACTGAACCCCGGGCAGCCACCGCGACAGAGTGAGAGTGGGTCCACCATGACGAAGCGTCTGCCCGCATCCGCCGCCCGCGATGCCGAAAAGGCACTGGTCACATGGTTCACCGACCAGGGATGGCGCCCTGCGCCTTTCCAGCGACAGGTGTGGCGCCACTGGCAGCGCGGAGAATCCGGCCTGCTCGTGACGCCGACCGGCAGTGGAAAAACACTGGCGGCCTTGGGCGGTGTGTTGCTTGAGGGTTTGCGCGATGCCGCAGCTGCCTCGCACGCGGGCCTGGCCCCCGAAGACACCGCGGCAGGTCGCCGCAGCACCGAGCCGAAACCTTCGCGTTTGCGCCTGTTGTGGGTCACGCCCCTGCGCGCGCTGGCGACCGACACCACCCATGCGCTGCAGGCACCCATTGACGCGCTCGGGCTGCCGTGGACGGTGGCCAAACGCACCGGTGATGCGACATCCCGAGACCGGCGCCTGGCCCGCCAAGGCCAGGCGGAGGTGCTGGTCATCACGCCCGAATCGCTCTCCCTGCTGCTCACCTACCCCGAGACCGCGGCGCTGCTCGCCGGGCTGCGCGGCGTGATCGTGGACGAGTGGCACGAGCTGCTCGGCAACAAGCGTGGCGTGCTGCTGCAGCTCACGCTGGCGCGCATCCGCGCCCTTGCGCCGGCCGCCGTCACGTGGGGCCTGTCCGCCACACTGGGCAACCTGGACGAAGCGCGCGACGTGTTGTTGCCACACCTGCCCGGCGCGCCCATGGTGTGCAACGCCACGCGCCGCCCCATGAGCCTCAAAACCCTGTTGCCCGACAAAGGCAGGCGTTTTGCGTGGGCCGGCCACCTCGGCTTGTCGCAACTGGAGCGTGTGATGCAGCTGATCGCGGGCACGCGCACGGCCATCCTGTTCACCAACACACGCGCGCAGGCCGAGCTGTGGCACCGCGCGCTGTCGTCCATCTGGCTGGATGCACCCGCAGCCCTCGCCTTGCACCACGGCTCGCTGGACACCTCGCTGCGCCTGGCCGCCGAGCAAGGCCTGCGCGATGGCAGCGTGCGCTGCGTGGTCGCCACCTCCAGCCTGGACCTCGGCGTGGACTTTCCCGCCGTGGACCTC
This sequence comes from Pseudomonadota bacterium, assembly GCA_040385485.1. Lineage (GTDB taxonomy): Bacteria > Pseudomonadota > Gammaproteobacteria > Burkholderiales > Burkholderiaceae_C > Hydrogenophaga. The sequence continues at coordinate 6,365 of JAZKHJ010000066.1, forward strand.
GTCTTGCAGATCGGCAGCCCCAAGGGGATCGCGCGCTTGTTGCAGCGCGCAGGGCGCGCGAACCACCGGCCCGGCGCGCCCGGCGTGGTCCATTGCGTGCCCACCCATGCACTGGAACTGGCCGAATACGCAGCCGCGCGAAACGCCATCGCGGCAGGCCAGATCGAAGCGCGGCCACCGCCACGCCTGTCGCTGGACGTGCTCTCGCAGCATTGCGTCACGCTCGCGCTGGGTGGCGGCTTTCAGCCCGCGCCACTGCTGGCCGAGGTGCGCGGCACGCATGCTTTTTCCGCCTTGAGCGACACCCAGTGGCAGGGCGTGCTCGGCTTCATCGAGCGGGGTGGCCAAGCGCTGGAGAACTACCCCGATTTCCACCGCGCCATGCAGGACGCCGATGGCGTGTACCGCGTCACCGACCGGCGCGTCGCGCTGCGCCACCGGCTCTCCATCGGCACCATCACCGCCGACGGCTCCGTCGAGGTGCGCTTTCTGCGCGGTGCGTCGCTGGGCTCGGTGGAAGAGAGCTTCATCAGCCGCCTGCGGCCACACGATCGCTTCCAGTTCGCCGGCCGCACGCTGGAGCTGGTGACGGTGGACCACATGACGGCCTACGTGCGCAAGGCACGGGGAGCCAACGCCGCCGTGCCGCGCTGGCAGGGCGGGCGCATGCCGCTGTCCTCCGAACTCGGCGCTGCCGTGGAGGCGGTGCTCGCGGGCCCACGCGACAGCCCGGAGCTGCGTGCCCTCGAGCCGCTGCTCGATTTGCAGGCGCGCCTCTCGGCGCTCCCCACACCCGAGACCCTGCTGGTGGAATCGGTCCGGACCCGCCGCGGCGGTTCGCTGTTCGTGTACCCCTTCGCGGGCCGCACCGTGCACGAAGGCATGGCAGCGCTGCTGGCCTTGCGCTGGGGCCGCTTGAGCCCCAACACCTTCGTGTACGCGGTCAACGACTACGGCTTCGTTCTCACCTCGCAAGCCTGGTCTCCGGTGGACCCCGATCTGCTGGGCCGGCTGCTGGCACCGGCGGGCCTGATGGACAACCTGCAGGAGGGCATGAACCTGACCGAGATGGCACGCCGCCAGTTCCGCGACATCGCACGCGTAGCGGGCATGCTGACACCATCCCTGCCGGGGGCCGCGCAGCGCAGCCAACGCCAGTTGCAGGCCTCCAGCGGACTGCTGTTCGACGTGTTGCAGCGCTACGACCCCGAGCATCTGCTGCTGGCTCAGGCAACTCGTGAAGTGTTCGAGGCGCAGATGGACGTGCAGGCCCTCTCGGCCACCCTCGCCCGCTGCGCCACGCGCCGCGTCGACCTGCGCGAACTCGACACGCTGACGCCGCTGTCGTTTCCGCTGTGGGCCGAGGCGGTGCGCGGCGAACTCAGCACCGAGGAATGGTCGACCCGCGTGCGGCGCGCCGCCGAGCAGCTGCAGGCCCGCCATGGATGATTCGATCGACATCGTGCTGGTCGGCGAGCCCCTGCGCCTGTATGCCGACCGCGCCTTGTACTGGCCCGCGCGGCGTCGCCTGTTCGTGGCCGACGTGCACCTGGGCAAGGACGATGCGTTCCGAGCCGCCGGCATTGCGCTGCCCACGGGTGGCGCGCGCCACGACCTGCATCGACTCACGGCGCTGATCGAACGCAGCGGCGCCGAATCGCTCTGGGTGCTGGGCGATCTGCTGCATGGCCACCACGTCGACAGGCCATGGCAACAAGAGTGGGCGCGATTTCGCGCACTGCATGCCGGGCTTCAGATGTTGCTCGTCGAGGGCAACCACGACCGCGCCGCGGCGCACGCGGGACTGGGCATCGAGCAGCGGCGTGATCGCATCGTCGACGGCCCGTTCGTGTTCGCCCATGCCGCCCGCCAGGGGCCCGAAAGCGATGAGGGGTTTGGCGTGTCCGGCCATCTGCATCCCGTGGTTCGCGTGCCTGGCTTTCGCGGTCGCTTTCCGGCCTTCGCCGTGATCAACCGCCAACTCATCTTGCCCGCCTTTTCCTTGTTCACCGGTGGCTGGCTGGTCGACCGGGCGCAGGCCCGCTATGGCTGCATGGGGCCGCACATTCTGGATGTGGGACCCACGCGCACGCTTCCCCGTGAGGACACACCTTCTAGAAAGTGACCTTCACCGAAGGTGCGCTGCGCTGCGCCTCGCCGTGGAACACAGCTTCGATGTTGTTGCCGTCGGGATCGATGACGAAGGCGGCGTAATAGCCGGGGTGGTACTTGCGCTCACCCGGTGCACCGTGGTCCTTGCCGCCAGCTGCGAGTGCGGCTGCGTGAAATGCATCGACCATGGCACGGTCCTGCGCCTGAAAAGCCAGGTGATGGCGCCCGGTGAGTGCGCCGTCCGCGGCTTCGCTCTCAGCTGTGGAGACGAACAGCTCGTCGGCCCAGAAATAGCCCTCGCCAGTGCCGCCCATCGGCACCTTCAGGACCTTGAACACGGCCTCATAAAACGCCTGGCTGGCCGGGAGGTCCTTCACGACGAGCTGGATGTGGTCGATCAGCCGACCTCGGTGCAGTTCCTGTGTTTCCATGGTGAGCTCCTGTTACTCAACGGGTGAAAGGAAACAACATCCTAGCGAACTGCACCCCGAACCACGTCATTGAGCACACGATCGAGATCGCCGGCTTCGACGGGTTTGCGCAGCACAACGGCAAACAACGCCTTCAGGTGCTGCTCGTGCGCCTCGTCCAGATTGCCGCTCAGCAAGACCACCGGCGGCGGTTGGTCCATCGAGCGTATGCGTTGACCCAGGCCCACACCGTCGAGCCGCGGCATCGACAGATCGGTGAGCACGACGTCCCAACGCTGGGCGGACTGCACCAGGTAGCTCCAGGCCTCTTCGCCGTCCCGGGCGCGCGTCACGTTCCAGCCCCTGCGCTCCAGCAATGCGCTCCACGATTGGCGCACCAACTGGTCGTCGTCGACGAACAGCAGTTCACGCCTTCTGTTCTCTGGCTGGGGGAGGGGTGCAGAGGGAGGAGCGGAAGCGTCGTCGGCACTGGCCGGCAGGTACAGGCAAAAACGGGTCCCCTCTCCCAATGCACTGGACAGGCGGATGTGGCCACCGTGATGCGCCACGATGCCCTGCGCGACCGACAATCCCAGCCCGGTCCCGCGACCAACGCTCTTGGTGGTGAAGAAGGGCTCGAACACGCGGTCGGCCACGTCGGGCGCCATCCCGGGGCCGAAGTCGCAGACCTCGATCGTCAGGAATCGCCCCTCACCCAGTTGAGCGATGCCCGGCGGCGGGGTCCGATCCCCCGCGAGCGGCAGGAAGACCTCGTCGATGGTGATCTCGATTCGGCCCTTGCCCTCCATCGCGTCTGCGGCGTTGATCAACAGATTCACCAGCACTTGCTGCAATTGCGTCGGGTCGCCTTCCACGACGGCCGGATCCACGCGATGGATGGCAACGATCTCGCACTCGCGCGTCAGACCGGCACTAACGAGCCGGCGGGTGTCTTCCACCAGGCTCCTAAGGTGCAGCCTCTGCAGTTTGGGCGTTGTCTTGCGGCCAAATGCCAGCAACTGGCGTATCAGGCCGTCGGCATACTTCGTGGCCTTCAGCGCTTGACCCAGTGATTCATGGCCGGGATGTTTCTCTTCGAGATCTTCCATCGTGAGCCGGACCCAGCCCGTCACTGCCGCCAGCGAGTTGTTGATGTCGTGAGCAATGCCACCGGCCAGTCGGCCGAGTGCTTCGGATTTCTGGCTCTGCATCAGCTGCGCCTGAATGGCCTCCTGCCTTTCGAAGGAAAGCCGCTGCTCATGCGCGTCCGTCCGCACGCGCTGCAACAGCTGATTGACGACCGATGCGAGAGAACTGATCTCGTCACGCCCCTGCACGAGCACAGGCGGCGCCGAAGTGGGGCCGTCGTGGGTGATGACTTCAATGTCGGTGTAGAGGCGCTGAAGCCGTTTGAGCAGGAACCGGTCGAGGATGAGCACCAGCAACAGGCTGGCCATCAACGCCGTCAGGGCAACCGTCACCATACCCTGCCGGTTCAGCGCCTGGCCGTGTTCCTGCAGGCGTCGATCCAGCCCCAGGACCAGTTCTGCCACGGCAAGACCCTGGTGATCTTCCAGCAAGACATGCAGATCGTCCCGTTCGGCGTTCACCCGCTCCACATGAAACATCTTCTGTGAGTGGCCGGGCGATTCGAACGACAGGCGCGCCGGCATCATCAGAACATCGGCCAAAAGGCGGACCTCCGCTTCGTCAAAACGACGCACCATGACCATGACCCCCTGCGCCACCCCAACGGTCTGGGTGGGCTGACGAATGCCGGCTGCGATCACGATCTCCAACCCCCCATCCGCCATGCGCAGTGTCTGGAGCACCGTCTTGGAATCCTTACCTGCCAGGACGAGCTGGGCCAGCTCGCCCAAAGGCGATATGCGTTCGGCCCCCAGCTTGGACAACCGCCCCTCCCCTTCGCGCTTCATTGTCGCCAGCACGCGACCGCGGCCGTCGAACACCAGCACTTCGGAGATGCGCAGGTACCCCATGTTGTCGGCATCAAAGTTGTCCGCGATGAACGCGGGTTGCTTGCCGCGAACAAAATTCACCGCATCGACCCAGTAGGCGTAGTCCTGGGTGGTGGCCCTCAAGACCTGCACCTGTTGGGCAAACACCCGCTTGGCGCGCTCACCCTCGAGCGTTGCGTGCTCGACCTCCAGCCGGTCGAACGAGTCCTGCACGACGTAGCGAGCGCCCAACATCCCGCCGCCCGCGCACACGATGACGACTGCGAGGATCAACGCCCAAGCCTTGTGCTGTAGTTTCATGGTCACAGGAGATCGACCCTTTCGCGGGAAAGTGAAGTGACAAACGGCACGCAAAGGCCATTTCCACGTTCTGGCCGACAATCCAGCCATGAGCGAATCCACCCCCACCACCCCCCCTTCCCTGCCCGACCGCCTCTCCATAGACGCCCGCAGCCCGCACCATGTGGCCGCGGTGTTCGAGCACGACATCGGCATCCGCTTCAACGACAAGGAGCGTTTCGACGTGTCCGAGTACTGCATCAGCGAAGGCTGGGTGAAGGTGCCTTCTGGCAAGACAGTGGACCGCAAGGGGCAGCCGCTGCTCATTCAACTCAAGGGCAAGGTCGAGGTCTTCTACAAATAGAGACCCTTTGCCCTGAACGCTCGGTGCACGTTCGACTCTATACCTGCCTATGCGCCGCAGATTCCTTTTTTCAGCCGCCCTGGGCGCCACCCTGGGCCGACTGGCATGGGCCCAACCAGTCGATTCCGAGGACCGGCCTTCCAGCACCCCTGGTTACACAGTGTCGGCCGACGTGTTGCAGCGCGCGGTGGCGCAGCGCTTTCCCCAGCGCTACCCGGTGCAGGGGCTGCTGAACCTGGACCTTCAGCCGCCGCGCCTGAGCTTGCTGCCCGAGCAGAACCGTCTGCGTGCCGAAATGGTGGTGGAAGCCGCCGGCCCGGCGCTCAATCGCATCCACCGGGGCAGCTTCGACCTGGACTTTGCGCTGCGCTATGAGGCGAGCGACCGCACGCTGCGCGCACACCAGTTGCGCATCGACCGACTGCGATTTCCCACCCTGCAGCCGAGCGTGGTGGAGTTGCTCAACGCCTACGGCCCGGCCCTGGCCGAACAGTCGCTGCGGGAGGTGGTACTGCACCGGCTGCAGCCGCAAGACCTTCGCATGGCCGATGCGATGGGCATGCAACCCGGCCCCATCACGGTGACGCCTGCGGGCCTGTCGATCGCGTTCGTTCTCAAGCCCTTGTGAGGCGCGGGCGCAAAATGGCCCGATGAAAGCTCCCCCCCGACTGCAATCCCTCGTTGAAGAGGGTCTCATCGACACCGTGGTGCGCCAGCTCATGAGCGGCAAGGAAGCCATGGTGTACGTGGTGCGCTGTGGTGACGAGACGCGCTGCGCCAAGATCTACAAGGAAGCGAACAACCGCAGCTTTCGCCAGGCGGTGGACTACACCGAAAACCGAAAGGTGAAGAACTCTCGCCAGGCGCGCGCCATGGCCAAGGGCACCAAATTCGGCCGTGAGTCCCAAGAAGCCGCATGGCAAAGCGCCGAGGTGGATGCGCTTTACCGGCTGGCCGCCGCGGGCGTGCGGGTGCCGCAGCCGTTCAACTTCTCCGAAGGCGTGTTGCTCATGGAACTGGTGACCGATGCGCAGGGCGACGCGGCACCCCGGCTCAACGACGTGTCGTTCACGCCCGAGCAGGCGCGCCAGCACCACGCCACGCTCGTTGGCGAGGTCGTGCGCATGCTGTGCGCGGGTGTGGTGCACGGCGACCTGTCGGAGTTCAACATCCTGCTGGCGCATTCGGGCGAAGACAACACCGACGACTTCCCCGTGATCATCGACCTGCCGCAGGCGGTGGACGCTGCCGGCAACAACCACGCCCAGCGCATGCTGCTGCGCGATGTGGCCAACCTGCGCGAC
>JAZKHJ010000067.1:0-20307 GCA_040385485.1 Pseudomonadota bacterium
CCCAGCGCATGCTGCTGCGCGATGTGGCCAACCTGCGCGACTTCTTCGGCCAGTTCGCGCCCGAGCTGCTGAAGACCCAGTACGGCCCCGAGATCTGGGGCCTGTACCAGAGCGGCCTGCTCTCCAACGACACACCGCTGAGTGGCCGCTACGAGCGCGCCCCTGGCACGGTGGACCTGGGCAGCGTGATGCGCGAGATCGACGACGCGAGAGACGAAGACGCGGCGCGCCGCCTGCGCATGGCGCAGCTGTAAGACCGCTGCCGTCCGTCGCTCGCTCCGGATTACCCGTGGGGCCGTGTAAGGAATGCGGGCTGTGGTCGACTCACTGCCATGAACACCTTGCCCGTCATCAACCGCCGCCAGACCATGAAACTGCTGTCATTGCTTGGCCTGGGCTCTCAGGCCATCACCCCGGTGACCAACGCCGTGGCCGCCACCGACCCCTGGAAGCTCAGCGAGGCCGAGTGGAAGAAGCGGCTGACCCCGGCCCAGTTCGACGTGTTGCGTGAAGAGGGCACAGAACGCCCAGGCAGCAGTCCATTCAACGCCGAAAAGCGCACGGGCACCTACCACTGCGCCGGCTGTGATCTGCCGCTGTTTTCGTCCGACACCAAATACGAAAGCGGCACCGGTTGGCCGAGCTTTCACACGCCGCTGCCAGGTGCACTGGGCACCAAGACCGATTTCAAGGCGATCTTCCCCCGCACCGAATACCACTGTGTTCGATGCGACGGTCACCAGGGCCACGTGTTCAGCGACGGCCCCAAGCCCAGCGGCAAGCGCTACTGCAACAACGGCGTGGCACTCAGCTTCAAGGCGGCCGCATGAGCGCGCGCTGGCTGGGCAGCCTTCTGCCTGTGATCGCCTCCCTTGCCGTGTCGACCGGTGCGGCGCAGGCGCAAACCGCCCCTGTCACCGCCAAGGCCACGTTCGCGGGGGGTTGCTTCTGGTGCGTCGAGTCCGACTTCGACAAGATCCCCGGCGTGCTGTCCACCACCTCGGGCTACATCGGCGGCACCCTGGCCAACCCCACCTACGAGCAGGTTTCGAGCAAGGACACGGGCCACGCCGAAGCGGTGGAGATCGTGTTCGACCCGGCCAAGGTGAGCTACGCCACCCTGGTGGAGAAGTTCTGGCGCACCATCGACCCCACCACGAAAGACCGCCAGTTCTGCGACGCCGGCAAGCCGTACCGCACGGCGATCTTCACGCACGATGCGGCGCAGGCCGATGTGGTGAAGCGTTCGCTGGCGGCGCTTGAAAAGTCCAAGCCCTTCAAGGAGCCGATCGTCACGGAAGTGGTTGTGGCCAGCCGCTTCTACCCGGCCGAGGCCTATCACCAAGACTACTACCTGAAGAACCCGATCCGCTACAAGTACTACCGCACGAGTTGCGGACGCGACGCGCGTTTGCAGCAACTGTGGGGCGCCGCCAAGCAATAGTCGCAGCCCACACGTGATGGATCAGGTCTTCGGGATGGCCGCCAGTTTTTTCCTGACCAGCTCGAAGCGCGCCACCAAGGCCGACGTCTCTTCGTCCGACAACTCGAAGAGCTCCGCTGCTTTTCTCAAGCTGCCCTCATTGAGCTTTCCGAACTCATCGGCAATGCCCTTGGAAATCGAACTGGGCCAGATGGATGTCCATTGAAGGGTTTTTTGTTCCGCTGAGAGATCCATGTAGACATGAAGATCGTCACCGGTTTTTTTGCTGCCGAAGGCCAGATCCCAATCGATGGACTGGACGGAGTGGATCTTTCCATTCTTCTTGCCAACGATGAAATGTTTGAAATGGCGATCACAATCACCGACGAGCACGGTGAACACCAGCAGCCGCGCGTAGTTCTGCTTGAATTCCGGTGTCAGCAGATCGTTCCATTGGTCCATGTGAAACACACCCTGCCTCACAACACCCACAAAGGCTTGATGTAGCGCCAGGTTGTTGGTCATCAGCCTTTCGAGGCTGCTGCCCTCCACCCGGGGTGACATGACGCATGCCCTGCCACCGAAATAGCCCATCGAAGCCTTCGGAACGATGTCCCAGCCGAGAAGCTTGTGTGCGATGTGGCTGGCGAGCAAAGACCGGGCCTCAAATCTTGGATTCTGGGGATCGATGCCGGTCATCTGGTTGGACAGAAGCACCTTTCGCTCCGATATGGGCGAATAGCACTTGAGGGCGAAGCGTTCTCCCTCGTCTGTCTTGTAGTAAGCCAATGAAGCGCCGCTGGAGCTGCCGATTTTTTCGTCCGGACGGAATTCGAGCGTGGAATCACAGATGCCGGGCGCAGCATGCACATTCAACGGAATGTTGTTCGCAGTCCACGCCACAACGATGCTCATGGCCTGGTCCTTCGTCATGCCGGCCCTGCGCAAGGCATCGATGAATTTCGCTTTCTGTGATTCCGGATTTTTCGGCTGGGCTACGGGTGTGGTCGTTGCATGAGGCCCTGTGGGTGCGAGTGTCGGATGGGCACCGGGGGGCGTGACGGCCGGGAGATCCGGCCCGTTCAACTGCTCGAGCGCGTAGGCGGTGAGGCTGTCGAAGTACGACTTGGTGCCTTGGGCCAAATTGCTGATGAGCTCGCTCAACTCGTATTGCGCAGCGGCTGGGGCTGCGGCTTGCGGTTCAGCAGCGGGCCGGGGAAACGAGGGATCGAGGTCCGTGCGTGTGGCCTTGATCTGGGCCAGGATGCGCGCGTGTTTGCCCGGTGTCCAGCGCGGGGCGTGCGAGTACACAACGCCGGGCAGGCGGTCCGGGTTCGCCCGGCGTGCGCGCGGGCTGGGCATGGGAAACACCGGGTTTTGCCAGGTGAAGGGGTTGGATGGACTTCCATCGGACTCCGCGGATGCTTGAGACGTGGTGTTGGTGGTGAATTCCATTGGAACAACTCCCTTTGTGGATAGGCGCCCGACGCTGCGCGCATCGGGCATGCGTGGGATCAGGTCTTCTTGATGGTCGCCAGCTTCTTCTTGATCACCGCAAAGCGGGACATCAAGGCGGCCACCTCCTCCTCGGTCAGCTCGAAGATGGCGGCTGCTTCTTGAAGGTTTTCCTCATTGACCTTGCCGAATTCGTTGCAAACGGCCCGTGGAATGTAGCTGGGCCAGAGCGATCCAGGCTGGCGGGTTTTTTGGTCTATATAGAGCACATCATCGGTTTTTTTACTGCCAAACGAAATATCCCAATCGATGGACTGGATGAAATCGGGCTTGAGGCCTTTCGCATCGATGATGAATTGCTGGAAATGACGGTCATAGTCACCAACAAGGACCGTGAACACCAGCAGTCGAATGTAGTTCTCCTTGAATTCACGGGCGAATTCATCCCCCCATTCGTCGACATGAACGATTCCACCGCGCATGGCGCTCAGAAAAACTTGAGCGAAATCGAGATTGTTGTTGATTGAATTCAACAATTCGGCTCCTTTGACGCGCGGTGTGACGACGCATACCCTTCCGCCGACATACCCCAAGGAGGCTTTCGGAAGGATGTCCCAGCCGAGGATGTTGTGCGCGATGTGGCTTGCCAAGAGGCAACGTGCCTCGAACTTCGGATTTTGAGCATCAATGCCGGTCATCTCGTTGAGCAGACTCAGTTTCTGCTGGGAGGCCGGGGGATAACACTTGAGAACCAGTTCTTCGCCCTTCCCCGATTTGTAATAAACCAATGAGGCACCGCTGGTGCTTTTGAGTTTGTCTCCTGGCAGAAACTCGAACGCAGGGTTGTAGATGCTGGGCACGGTGGAGGGGTGCAAGGGAATGCCATTCGCCGCCCACGCGATCACGATGTTCGCCGCTTGGTCCCTTGTCACCCCGTTCTGGCGCAAGGTCTTTATGAAGTTGGCTTTCTGTGTGTCTGCGGCCTTGGAAACACCGCTGGGTGCAGCGGCCGGGATATCTGGCCCGTACATCTGCTCGAGCGCATAGGCGGTCAGGCTGTCGAAATACGACTTGGTGCCTTGGGCGAAATTGCTGATGACCTCGCTCAGCTGGTATGCCGCACCAGCTGGGGCAGTGGCTTGCGGTTCAGCAGCGGGCCGGGGAAACGAGGGATCGAGGTCGGTGCGCGTGGCCTTGATCTGGGCCAGGATGCGCTCGTGTTTGCCCTGCGTCCAGCGCGGAGCGTGCGAATACAGAACGCCGGTCAGCCGATCCGAGTTCGCCCGGCGTGCGCGCGGGCTGGGCGCGGGAAAGACCGGGTTTTGCCAGGTGAAGGGAACCGATGAGGCGCCTTCGGCCCCACCGGTTGCTGAAGACGTGGTGTTGGTGGTGAATTCCATTGAAAACTCCTTGGATCAGGTTTTTTTGATCGTCGCCAGCTTTTTCTTGATCACCGCGAAACGGGACAGCAAGGCGGCCACTTCCTCGTCGGTCAATTCAAAGATGGCTGCCGCCTCTTTCAAATTGGCTTCATTGACCTTGCCGAATTCGTTGCAAATGGTCTGGGGGAGAGAGCTGGGCCAGAGCGAAGTCGGTTGACCGGTCTCCTTTTTGATGTAGAGCACGTCGTCGGTTTTCTTGCTGCCGAAGGTCGCGTCCCAATCGATCGCCTTGATCGAATTGATTCCATGCTCCTTGTCTGCACCGATGATCAATTGCGAGTAATGGCGGTCGCAATCACCCACCAGCACCGTGAAGACGAGCAAGCGCATGTAGTCGTGCCTGAGCTGCTCGCCGAAAAAGGCATCCCATTGTTCTGTGTGAACAACGCCGTCCTTCACGGCACCATGGAAGACATAGCTCAGGGCCGGGCTGTTGTCCATTGCCTGCTTCAAGGTGGGTCCCCCAATGAGCGGGGTTGCCACGCACGCCTTCCCACCGACGAAACCCATGGTTGCTTTGGGAATGAAGTCCCAGCCCAGGATGTTGTGCGCAATGTGGCTGGCAAGCAGGCACCGCGCCTCGAATTTCGGATGCTGGGGATCGATGCCAGTCATGTCGTTGAGCAGGCGCAGGTTCACTTCGGAGGCGGGCGGATAGCACTTGAGCATCAGTTTGTCGCCACGGCCCGTCTCGTAGTACACCTGCAAGGCGCGGCTGGAACTTGAGAGTCTGTCTTCTGCAAGGAACTCGAAGACCAAGTTGACGATGGTGGGCGCTGCCTGCGCGTTCAGCGGAATGCCGTTTGCCGTCCACGCCACAAGGATGTTCGTCGCCAAGTCCTTCGACATCCCGGCTTTGTGCAGTGAGTTGACGAAATCCCTTCTCTGCGCGTCCGGTTCTGGTCGGTTGCCGCTGGTGGCTGGCGCGGCCGACGTGGGGCCGTACAACTGCTCGAGTGCATAGGCGGTCAGGCTGTCGAAATACGATTTCGTGCCTTTTGCAAGATTGTTGATGAGTTCGCTCAGCTGGTATGCAGCGGCGGCTGGGGCTTGCGGTTCAGCAGCGGGCCGGGGAAACGAGGGATCGAGGTCGGTGCGCGTGGCCTTGATCTGGGCCAGGATGCGCTCGTGTTTGCCCTGCGTCCAGCGCGGAGCGTGCGAATACAGAACGCCGGTCAGCCGATCCGAGTTCGCCCGGCGTGCGCGCGGGCTGGGCGCGGGAAAGACCGGGTTTTGCCAGGTGAAGGGAACCGATGAGGCGCCTTCGGCCCCTGCGGACGCTGAAGAAGTGGTGTTGGTGGTGAATTCCATTGAAAACTCCCTTTACTGATGAGATGAAATGCGCAGCGTGCCCTCAAAGGCATACGGGCGCAAATTGAAAGACTGATAGATCAAAGTGACTTTTGCCAATGCCGGGCATTGCTGGCCGTTGTCTGCATGATGTGGCCGACGGCCTGCACGATTTCCGGCTGATTGGACACGTCCGTGCTGAAGGCGTAGATCAGATCGCCATCGCTGACGCCAAATCCCGCGTTCGATCGCTGTCGCATCAATTCCAGGTTTCGCTTCACGATGCCACGAAGAACATCGGACATGTGTTCGGATGGAACGGCGCCAAACAAGCAGCAGACCGTCACGCGATCAACGTTCGCGCTGTTGGCAACCACGGTGAAATCCACGTCGTCGATTTCGAGGTTGATCGAATCGCTGGTGGCCGGGACAGTCGATTTCTTGAAATTGGGGCCGAGTTTGAGCAAAGAAGCTTCGAATTCCGAGAGTTTCATGATGGTGATTCCAGATGTAGAAAATAGGGGAATGAATACCGCGCATGGCACGGCGGGCACAGAATCGCACGGCTGTTGTGGAAAAAACATCTAACGATCAGCCTAGGGCCGCAAACGGATTTCGTCCCACAGTGCAATGGGTATTGACGGCTGATTGCCAATGCGAGGGTGTCCGCAGCGGCAGGCGAGCGCCTTCACACAAGCCCCAAGCGCTGGTGAAGCCCGATCGAAAATGATCCGCGTGGACTACCCGCGTGGGTGGTGCTGCGCGACGATGGTCTTGAGCCGCTCGCGCGCCACGTGGGTGTAGATGGTGGTGGTGGAGATGTCGGCGTGGCCGAGCAGCATCTGCACTGCGCGCAGGTCGGCACCGTGGTTGATGAGATGGGTGGCAAACGCATGTCGCAGCGTGTGGGGCGACAGCGGCGAGGTGATGCCGGCGGCCAGCGCGTACTTCTTCACCAGTTGCCAGAACATCGCGCGCGTCATGGCCTCGCCGGCGCGAGAACCGCGCGAGGTGACGAACAGGTCTTCGCTCTGCAAGCCATTCAATATCTCGCCGCGCGCCTGACCCAGGTAACGCTGCAGCCATTGCCCTGCCACCTGCCCGAACGGCACCAGCCGTTCCTTGTTGCCCTTGCCGGTGATGCGCAGCACGTGTTCGTTCATGCCCACGTGCCAGGTTTTCAGCGTCACGAGTTCGCTCACGCGCAAGCCGCTGGCGTAGATGAGCTCAAGCATGCAACGGTCGCGCAGGCCCAGTGGGGTGCTCACGTCGGGCGCGTTGAGCAGGGCTTCCACCTGCGCTTCCGACATCGTCTTGGGCACGCGCAAGGGCTGACGCGCCGGGGAAAGGCGCAGCGTCGGATCGGCGGAGATGAAGCGTTCGCGCAGCGCCCAGCGAAAGTAGCGCTTGAAGACCGTGAGCCGCCGGTTGGCGGTGGTGGCGCGCGTCTGGCTGTGGCGCTCGCTGAAGTAGCCGTTGAGATCGGCCTCGGTGGCTAGTGGCAGGGTCTTGCCCTGCCCGGCCAGCCACTGGCCGAGCAAAACGAGATCACGCCGGTAGGCATCCAGCGTGTTGCGCGAGAGGCCCTCCTCAAGCCAGAGCGCGTCGACAAAAGCCCCGGCAAGGTCCTCGCTGGTCGATGCCAAGGCCGGGTTCATCACTCCAGTTTGAGCTTCTGCTTGGCAACCACCTGCTTGTAGACCTCGAACTCGGCCTTGATCTGCGCCGTGAACTCGGCTGGCGTGTTGGCCACGATCAGCGAGCCGGTTTCTTCCACGCGCTTCTTCACGGCCGGGTCGTTCAGTGCCTGCTTGGTCGCGTTGGACACCTTGTCCACCACCTCCTGCGGCAGGCCCTTCGGACCGATGAGGCCGTAGTAGGCCATGCGGTTCACCGGCTCCAGGCCCACTTCCTTGAAGGTGGGCACATTGGGCATGCTCGCCACGCGCTGGGGCGCGGCCACCACGATGGCGATGAGTCGACCGTCGCGGATGAAGGGCAGCGCCGAAGGCAGGTTGTCAAAAATGATCGGCACCTGGCCACCCACGGTGTCGTTGAGCGCAGGGCCCGCGCCACGGTAGGGAATGTGGGTGATGAAGGTGTTGGTCAGGCTCTTGAACAACTCGGTCTGCAGGTGACCGATGCCGCCCGTGCCCGAACTGGCGTAGCTGTACTTGCCCGGGTTTTTCTGCAGCTCGGCCACGAAACCCTTGTAGTCCTTGGCCGGGAAGCTGGGGTGCACGGCGATCACGTTGGGCGTGGCCGCGATATTGATGATGGGCGTGAAGTCGGTGAGCGTGTTGTACGGGATCTTGGCGTTGATCGCCGGGTTGGCCGCGGTGGTGGACACCGTGGCCATGCCCAGGATGTAGCCGTCGGCCGGGGCACGCGACAGTTCCAGCGCACCCACCACACCGCCGCCACCAGCCTTGTTCTCCACGATCATGTTCTGGCCCAGGGCCTTGCCGAGCGACTCCGACATGACGCGCGCAATGATGTCGGTGGTGCCGCCGGGTGCAAACGGAACCTGCAGACGGATGACCTTGTTGGGGTAGGCCTGGGCGAAGGCGGTACCGCCCACAGCCACCGAGGCGGTGGCCAGACCGATTGCAACCAGTTGACGACGAGAAACCATGAGACTTGCTCCTTGCTTGAGACATCGATGAAGGCAGGCCGGGGTCAGCCTGATCCTGATCCGCGCGAGCGGGGTACGGTCGCGCGATGCGAGCCTGCAATGTAGCCGCTGCGCAAGCGCATGAACATGGGACAACTACATAAGTGGAAACCCCCGACGCGCTATGCTCGACCAGTGAACTTCGCCCAGCTGCTCTTCCCCGACTTCTCGCTCATCCTCTGTGGCTACCTGGTCTGCCGCTTCACCGCCCTCAACCGCAAGGTCTGGGAGCAGGTGGAGAGTCTGGTGTACTACTTTCTGTTTCCGGTGCTGCTGTTTCACAGCATCGTGAAGAGCCCGCTGGATCTGGGCCAGGCCTCCAGCCTCATGGGGGCGGGCATCTCGCTGGGCTTGTGCGGCATTGCCCTGTCGTACTCGCTGACCCACTGGCCCTGGCTGGGCAAACGGCTCGATGTGCGCCTGCACGCGGCCAGCGCCCAGGTGGGCTTTCGTTTCAACTCCTTCATTGCGCTCGCGCTGGCCGAGAAAGTGGCCGGGCCACCCGGTCTGCTCATGATCGCGGTGCTCATCGGCGTGTGTGTGCCGCTGTTCAACGTGGGCGCGGTGTGGCCCATGGCGCGCCACGCCAACAAGGGATTCCTGCGCGAGCTGCTGCGCAACCCGCTCATCATCGGCACGGTGTCTGGGCTGGTGGCCAACCTGCTGGGATTTTCCGTGCCGTTCTGGCTCGAGCCCACGGTCAACCGCATCGGCCAGGCTTCGCTGGCACTGGGGCTCATGGCCGCTGGCGCGGGCATGCAGTTCGGCATGCTGGCCAGCGCCAAGACGCTGGGTGGCCTGGTGCTGGCGGTGAAACACCTGGGCATGCCGGTGATGGCGCTCGGGCTGGCCCTGCTGTTCCGCCTCGACCCGACGCAGACCACCATCCTGCTCATGTTTTCGGCCGTGCCCACCGCATCCAGCTGTTATGTGCTGGCCGCGCGCATGGGCTACAACGGACCCTACGTGGCCGGGCTGGTCACGCTGTCCACCTTGCTGGGCATCGTGAGCCTGCCATTTGCCCTGGGCGTGCTCAGACCCATGGCCGGCGCATGATCAACCTCCTCCCCTGAAAGACACCATGAACCCGTTGCGCCATCCCGCTGCTCTCCTGTCCGGCCTGGTGCTGGGTATGTTGTTCGCCCCCTCTGCGGCCCAAGCCCAGGCCATCGGCGAAGTGGACACGGTTTTCAAGTGGCTGGGGCCCGACCACAAGATCGTGGTCGACGCTTTCGACGATCCCAAGGTCAAGGGCGTCACCTGTTACGTGTCGAGGGCCAAGACCGGTGGCATCAAGGGCGGGCTCGGTCTGGCCGAGGACAAGTCGGACGCCAGCATCGAGTGCAAGCAGGTGGGCGCCGTCTCGTTTGTGGGCGATCCCTTGCGTCAGCAGGAAGTCGTGTTCACCGAGCGCACTTCGCTGGTGTTCAAGAAGCTGCAGGTGGTGCGCATGGTCGACAAGACCCGCAACACCCTGGTCTACCTGAGCTACTCCGACCGCGTGATCGAAGGCTCGCCGGACAACAGCATCACCGCCGTGCCGCTGCCCCCCGGCACAACGATCCCCATGCGCTGATCACCGGGCCGGCGCCACCAGGTCGATGCGTCGCTGCAAGCGGGCCGCTGCCTCGGCGTCGCCAGCCGTTTGGGCGCGTTGTTGCTGCAGCTTCAACCACGCCAGCAAGGGCCGGCGCCAGCCGCGCGCCGAAGCGGTGTCCACCGCGCGGGTCATCACGCCGGGCGTGGCACGACCGCTGCGAAACAACACGCCGGCGGCCACCAGTTGGGAAAGCGGGTCCTGGATCGATGCCAGCGCAGCGTCCGGCGCGGTGTTGCCCACGAGCGCGCGGTGCACCTCGGGCAGCAAGGCCGCATCCGCCGCTTGCGCATTGCCCGCCAGATAACGCGCATAGGCCAGCTCGGCCGGTGCCGCGTCTTGCGCCAGCGCTTCAAAGCCGACACAGGGTTCCACCACCAGACTGGCCACGCGCGTGGCGCAGCGCAGCAGCTCCAGCCTCGCGACCAACGCCACCTGTCCGGTGCGCGCCACCTCGGCCCGCGCCCGGTTGAATTCCGCCATCTCGATCCGGCTGTTGCCACTGAGCCAGGCCTCGGTGGCCCGCTCGCTGCTGCCCTTGGCTTCGCCTGGCCAGTCGGGTGCGGGCGGATTGCTGGAACAGGCGGCGAGCGCCATGAGCGCGCATACGACGATGGAGATTCTTGTGTTCATGGCAGTCGAATTTCTGTGTCGCGAGCGAAAGGCCACTTGCGGTTGATCTCGTTGATGAGCCCGTCGACCTTGCGCAGGCTGGATTCCACCTCACCGCGCAACACACCCAGATCGGTGGTGGCCTCGCGCGTGTTGCTGGCAATGCCCTGGGCCTCCACGAGCACCGCGTCCACCTTCTGCAGGCTGGTGCGGGCCTCGGCCAGCAGACCATTGAGTTGCTGCACTGTCACGCGTGCATCGGCCACCAGTCCACCCTGGTCTGTGCCCTGGCCAAACACCTGCTTGTTCGCATTGCTCACCAGGCTGTCCATGCGCGCGGTGAGCGCGTCGGCGCGCGCCAGCAAAGCATTCGCGCGCTCGATGGTGAGCACCAGTTTCTTCGCGTCTTCGTCGTTGCCCATCAGAACGCCCATGGCGCCCTGCGGTCCCTTGAGTCGCTCAGTGGCGCTCTGCACGTTGGTCAGCGCCACATCCAGCGCGGCATCCTTTTTGGTGAGAGCGGCCACGTTCTCGAGCACCTCGCGCATGCTGGCCGCCAGCTTCGGAATCTCGGCGGCCGTGTCGCCACGCAGCACGGTGCGCTCCGCACCGTCGGGCAGTGCCGGGTCGTCCAGCACGCCGCTGTAGGCCCGGATGCGCGTGCCACCCACCAGGCCACGCTCCATGGTGAAGATGCTTGAGGTGCGCAGCCACTTGGCTTCCTTGGTCGGCACGTCGATCAGGATGCGGGCGTTGCCGTCCGCGCCCAGCTCGATGCGTGCAACGCGCCCGATCGCAAAACCGGCGAAGGTCATGTCCATGCCCACCACCACGCCTTCGGAGTCGTCGGAGATGAGGACCAGCCGCTGCGTCTGCTCGAACATGCCGCGCGCAAACATCACATACAGGCCCGAACCGATCACGAGCACGAGCATGGTCACCAGCAGCAGCGCGGCCTTGAACTCGAGGTTCTTCACCTCGGGCAAATCGGATGCGGCGGGTTCATCGGGCGTGGGGTTCATGGTGTTCAGTAGTAGTTGCCCACCAGCGAGACCACTTCAATGAGCAGCACCACGGAGAACAGTCGGGCGAATTCGGAGATGTCGCTGCGCTGGGCATACAGCCCCTGAGCATCCTGCTGAGCACTGCCGGCCAGGGGCACAACGGCCACGGCCAGGCTGAAGAACAGCGTCTTGAGCGCAAAGATCAAGGTGACCGCGGGCGTGAACACCTGGCCCACGCTGCGGGTGTAGCCAGGCAGGCCCCAGTGCGAAAAGCCGTAAACCGTGAGGTAGGTGAGCACCAGCGCGATCACGCAACTCAGGGCAGCGAGCATCAGCACCGAAAACACCGAGGCCAGGGCGCGCGGCAGCAATTCGGTGTTCAACAACACGCCTTGGCCCAACTCATGGCCCGCCCGCTGGTGAACAGACAACTGTTCGCGCACCAACTGGGCGCCGGGCATGGCGTAGCGCACCGCGACAAACATCGCGGCATACAGCGGAATGAGTTCGAGCACCAGCGTGCGCACCAGCACCTCCAGCGCGTATTGCGACAGGCCATAGCTGTAGGCCGTGGCCACCACGATGCGGATCAGCACCAGGCTAATGAGCGCCGACAGCACCAGAAACCCGGTCAGCAGCGGCGCAGTGGCCTTGTAGACATGCAAGAGCACGCTCAGGCGACGCGGACCGGCGGCGTAGCTCGACGGCGTGAGCGCCATCACCAGGATTTGCGCGCCGAGCATGACCACATGCCACCAGGTGATCCACGACAGGCGCACCCGGTGGCCCCAGCGGGTCATGAGGGTCTGACAGGCGGAGACGGGGTTCATCGTTCGATGATAGTCCTCGGTCTGTGAAGGTTCAGCGAGCATGCCGTGTACAAAGGTGACAGCAGGCTGGTGAAAACGCGCATGGCCAAGGCCGGCGATTGGGCTTCAATCAGACCACTGACCCCAGCCAGCATCCATCCCTCCAGGAGCCCACGCATGTCCTCGTCCCTTCACCCGGTGGTGCGCCGCCAGACCATTGCCGACGCCTTGCACCGCACCGCCCTGCGTTTGCCGGACAAGACCGCCATCGTCTGTGGCACCACCCAATGGACCTACGCCGAGTTCGACGCGCTGGTCAGCCGCCTGGCCGCGGGTCTGGCCCGCCTGGGCGTGGATCAGGGGGACAAGGTGGCCGTTCTGGCGCGCAATTCCCACGGCTTCGCAGCGCTGCGCTTCGCCCTGGCGCGCCGCGGCGCGGTGCTGGTTCCGATCAACTTCATGCTCAAGGCCGATGAAGTGGCCTACATCCTGCGGCACGCGGGCGCCCGCACGCTCGCCACGGACAGCGGCCTGGCCGCGCTGGCGCGCGACGCCGCAGCGCTGGACACCGTGGTGGAGCGGTTCATCTGGTTGCCCAGCGAAGACCCGAGCGAGCCCGACGCCTCCATGCACCGCTTTGACCACCTCGCCGCCTGCGCAGACCCGTTGCCCGAGGTGACCTTGGGCAGCTTTGATCTGGCCCAGATCGTCTACACCAGCGGCACCGAGTCCACACCCAAAGGCGCCATGCTCACGCACGACGCGGTGCTGTGGCAGTACGTGAGCTGCGTGATCAATGCCGAGATCGCCGAGGAAGACCGGGCGCTGCACGCGCTGCCGCTCTACCACTGCGCCCAGCTCGACGTGTTCTTCGGCCCCGCCATCTACATCGGCAGCAGCAACGTGATCACGGCCAAGCCGGTGCCCGACAACCTGCTGGCGCTGATCGAGCGGATGCGGATCACCAGCTTCTTTGCGCCGCCCACGGTGTGGATCGCGCTGTTGCGCTCCCCCTTGTTCGATGCCACGAAGCTGACGAGCCTGGTCAAGGGCTACTACGGCGCGTCCATCATGCCGGTGGAGGTGCTCAAGGAACTGGCCTCGCGCCTGCCCGCGGTGAGGCTGTGGAACCTGTACGGACAGACTGAGATTGCGCCACTGGCCACCATGCTCGGGCCCCAGGACCAGCTGCGCAAACCCGGCTCCTGCGGCAAGGCCGTGCTCAACGTGGAAACGCGCGTGGTCAACGACACCATGGAAGACGTGGTCGTGGGTGAGGTCGGCGAGATCGTGCACCGCTCGCCCCACCTCATGCTGGGCTACTTCAACGACCCCGAGCGCACCGAGGCTTCATTTGAAGGCGACTGGTTCCACAGCGGCGACCTCGCGGTGATCGACGACGAGGGTTACATCACCGTGGTGGACCGCAAGAAGGACATGATCAAGACCGGCGGCGAGAACGTGGCCAGCCGCGAGGTGGAGGAAATGATCTACCGCCTGAGCAGTGTGAGCGAGGTGGCGGTGATCGGTCTGCCCGACGCCAAGTGGGTCGAAGCGGTCACGGCGGTGATCGTGGTCAAGGCCGGGCAACAACTCACCGAGGCCGAGGTGATCGCACACTGCAACCTTCACATGGCCACGTTCAAGAGCCCCAAACGCGTGGTTTTCACCGACAGCCTGCCCAAGAACCCCAGCGGCAAGCTGCTCAAACGCGAGCTGCGCCAGCACTACGCCGGCTGACGCCGCACGCTCACAGTGTCTCGTGGTGGCCGGCGCTGCCGCGTTTCCAGTAGGCGGAGGCGCGCACGCGGGCCTTGTCCAACCCATGCTGCTCAACCAGCGCCTGGCGCACCGCCACCATGCTGGCTGCCTCGCCGGCTGCCCACGCAAAGCCCTCGCCAGGGGGCAGCGTCAACGCGGCCACCTGGCGCGCAAGTGCATTGGTGGAGCCTGTCTCGATCCAGTGCGTCTGCAGGCGCGCGCGGGTGCTGAAGCTGCGGCGGTCGCCCGCGTCGGCGGTTGCTATCACGGTGATCGCCTGCGCGGTCGCGGGCAACTCTTCGAGCCGCCGCGCAATGGCCGGGATGGCGGTTTCGTCGCCCACCAGCACGTGCCAGTCGAAGCCCGTGGGCACCACGAAAGAACCACGTGGTCCGCCAAGACCGACTTCGTCGCCAGGTTTGGCCGCTTCTGCCCAGGGTGAAGCCACGCCGTCACCGTGCAACACGAACTCGATGTCGAGCACACGGGCCGCGGCGTCGAAGTGGCGCGGCGTGTAGTCGCGCATGGCCGGCTTCTCGGAACCGGTCGGCTGCGCCAGGCCGTCGGGGCCCGGTTCGGGCAACACCAGGGGCTGGCCTGGTCGGGGCGGCAGCATGAGCTTGGCGTGGTCATCAAACGATGCGCTCACAAAGCCTTGCAGGGCATCACCGGCAAAGCGGATGCGAAGGAAGCTCGCGCTGATGCGATCGATGCGTTGCACCTGCAGGCGTCGCACCTGGAGCGGATGCCGCACGCGTTCGACGGCCAGAGGGGAATGGGTGATTGTGGTCATGGTTTCATGTGGTTGATAATGACAACCATCATGCCGGCATTGGATGATAATGTCAACCATATAGACCCACGATGACGAAACAAGCAAACACGGAAGTGCTGGATCACTTGCACACGCTCATGCACGGCCTGCGGCGCCACCTGCAGGAAGCCGCAAGGCAGGACGGCGATGGCCTCGGACCGATGGAGGTTCGCTGCCTGGGTTATTTTTTGCGTCACGCTGGCGCCACACAAAGTGATCTGGTGCAGCACTCGGGGCGCGACAAGGCGCAGATCGCGCGCATCGTCAAGGCCCTGCATGAGCGCGGCCTGCTGCAAAGCCAGCCCGACCCGAACGACGGCCGCAGTCAGCGGGTGAGCGTCACGCCCGAGGGCCAGGCTCTGCAACGCAAGATGCAGCTGCACCAGGTGCGCTTCGAGAAGTCCATGACCGCGGGCCTGAGCGAGAGCGAGCGCGCCACCCTGCTCTCTCTGCTGGGCCGGCTGCAGGACAACGTGGGCGAAGAAGCTCGCTGAAACGGGTTCAGCCGGCACCGTCGCACTGCGCCAGCGCCCAGGCCACGTGCTCGCGCACCAGTTCGCTGGGGTGGACTGCACGGGCCTGCAGCGCGCGCAAGGCCCTCTCGTCGTGCCCCGCGCGCAAGGCATTGCCCAGCGCCACCGCGATATTGCGCAGCCAGCGTTCGTGGCCAATACGGCGGATGGCACTGCCCTCGGTGCGGCGCAGGAACTCGGTTTCGCTCCACGAGAACAGCTCGATCAACGAAGTGCCCGAAAGCCCGGCGCGTTCGTCGAAATCGGGCAAGGGTGAGCGTTGCGCGAACTTGTTCCAGGGGCAGATGAGCTGGCAATCGTCGCAGCCGTAGATGCGGTTGCCCATGAGTGGACGCAGCTCCAGGGGAATGGCGCCGGCGTGTTCGATGGTCAGGTAGCTGATGCAGCGCCTCGCGTCCACCCGCTGCGCACCGGTGATGGCCTGCGTGGGGCAGACGTCGATGCACGCCGTGCAGCTGCCGCAGTGTTCGCTGGTGGCCTCGGTGGGCGGCAGCGCCAGGTCCACACAGATCTCGCCCAGGAAAAACATCGAACCCGCCTCGCGGTGCAGCGCCAGCGTGTGCTTGCCGCGCCAGCCGATGCCACTTCGGGACGCCAGCTCAACCTCGAGCACCGGGGCCGAGTCGGTGAACACGCGGTGGCCGAAAGGACCGATGGCCGCCGCAATGCGCTCACTCAGCGTCTGCAGGCGGTTGCGCAGGACCTTGTGGTAGTCCCGTCCGCGCGCATACATCGAGATCACCCCCTCTTGCGGCCGGTCGAGCCGCTCGAACTCGATGCCCTGCCAGCCCTCGGGCGTGGCGCGCGGCAGGTAGTCCATGCGGGCGGTGATCACACTCAGCGTGCCCGGCACCAGTTCGGCCGGGCGTGCGCGTTTGAGGCCGTGCGCGGCCATGTAGGCCATGTCACCGTGACATCCAGCCGACAACCAGGCCAACAATCCGGGCTCGGCAGCCGACAAATCCACACCGGTCACCCCAATTTGGGAAAATGCGAGCTCCTGGCCCCAGGCCTGAATCCGAGAGACGAGTTGAGCGGCATCCAAAGCGACATTCATGTGACGAGCATTGTAGGAACCGGATCGGTGCCTGCGGTATCGCCGTCCGCGTCGCAACAGTGGCACGGCCGCTGGATCAACGAAGAAGACACACAGACTTTTGCCCAACGCCTCGCGCTGTCGCCGGCCATTGCCCACGCCACCCTCACCCTGCAAGGCGACCTGGGCGCGGGCAAGACCACCCTGGCGCGGCACCTGTTGCGGGCACTTGGCGTGCGCGGTCGCATCAAAAGTCCCACCTATGCGGTGGTGGAGCCGCACAGCGCCATGGATTGCCCGGTCATGCCCGCGGGCGAGCCGCTGTCGGTCTGGCACTTCGACTTCTACCGCTTCAACGACCCGCGCGAATGGGAAGACGCGGGCTTTCGCGAACTTTTTGCCAGCCCGGGTCTCAAGCTGGTGGAGTGGCCCGAACGCGCCGGTGCATTTTTGCCGGCGGTCGATCTGCAGATCGACATCCAACCCGACAACATGAACGCCCACATCGACCCGGAACACGACAGCGCACGCGCCGTGCGCGCCACCGCCCTCACCCTCACAGGCCAGCGTCTGCTGGAGGCGCTGGCATGACGAGACCCGTCAGCCGCCGCAGCTTGCTGCGCGCCGGCACGCTGGTGCTGCTGCTGGGCGTGCAACACATCGCGCGCGGGGCCAGTGTGCTGGCGGTGCGCATCTGGCCCGCCGAGGACTACACCCGCGTGACCATCGAGTCCGACGGGGAACTCAAGGCACAGAAGTTCTTCGTGACCGAACCGCCCCGCATGGTGGTGGACATCGAAGGCATCGACCTGCTGCCTGGCCTGCGCGAACTGGTGGGCAAGTTGAAGTCGGACGATCCGAACATCGGCAGCATCCGCGTGGCGCAGAACGCGGCCAACGTGGTGAGGCTGGTGATCGACCTCAAACAGGCCATCAAGCCGCAGGTGTTCAACCTGGAGCCGGTCGCTGCGTACCAGCACCGACTGGTGCTCGACCTCTACCCGGTGAACGCGCCCGATCCGCTGGAGCAATTGATCGCTCAGCGCATGAAGGACATGGACGCGGCCAGCGAACGCGCTGCGCGGCTGCTGGGCCTGGAAGCCGACAAGGTCACCAAGCCGGCGACGCGGACAGACGATCCGCTGGGCGAACTGATCGCGGGCCGCGAGCGGCCGAAGCCTCCCGTCAACCCCCATCAGAGCCCCGGCCCGACCTTGCCAGCGCCCAAGCCATCGGTCGACGACGACACCGCCGTGGCCGGCGCCAAGCCCGACAAAGGCGGCCCAGCCAAACAGCCGTCCGGCGACAAGGGCAAGACCGAGCGTCTGATCATCGTGGCGCTGGACCCCGGCCACGGCGGCGAAGACCCGGGCGCCATCGGCCCGGGTGGGACGCTCGAGAAAAAAGTGGTGCTGCAGATCGCGCAGAAACTGCGCGACCGCATCAACGACACACGCGTCAACGGCAACCCGATGCGCGCCTACATGACGCGCGACAAGGATTTCTTCGTGCCGCTGCAGGTGAGGGTGCAGAAGGCACAGCGCGTGCAGGCCGACCTGTTCATCAGCCTGCACGCCGACGCCTTCTTCACGCCGCGTCCGCAAGGCGCCAGCGTGTACGCACTCAGCACCAAAGGCGCCAGCAGTGCCGCAGCGCGCTGGATGGCCAACAAGGAAAACGCCGCCGATCAGGTGGGCGGCCTCAACGTGAAGGCCAAGGACGCCACGGTTCAGCGCGCCCTGCTCGACATGAGCACCACCGCGCAGATCAACGACAGCCTCAAGCTCGGCAGCGCGATGCTCGGCCATGTGAAGCAGGTGGGCAAGCTGCACAAGCCGCGCGTGGAACAAGCCAACTTCGCGGTGCTGCGCGCCCCCGACATCCCCAGCGTGCTGGTGGAAACCGCCTTCATCAGCAACCCCGATGAAGAGGCCCGACTCAACGATCCGACATACCAGGACGACCTGGCCGATGCGCTGCTGCGGGGCATCGTGGCTTACTTCGGCAAGAACCCGCCGCTGGCGCGCAATCGGCAGATCTGAGCTCAGCCCTGCAGTTGCAGGAATACCCGCCCGCCTTCGATGCGCACTGGGTAGCAGCGGATGGCCTCGGTGACCGGCGCGCAGGTGGGGCTACCGTCGCGGATGTCGAACTTGCCCTGGTGCAGCGGGCATTCGATCTCGTGTCCATCGAGAAACCCGTCGCACAGGCGCGCTTGGCCATGGGTGCATGTGTTGTCGGTGGCGAACACCCTGCCGTCCACCTTGTAGAGGGCGATGTCGCGGCCGCCCACCTCCAAACCGATCACGTCGTCCTCGGGAACGTCGGCTTCATCGCTGGCGTCCAGCCACTCTGGGTCGTTGCTCATGGTGTGTGCTCAGATCGGGTAGATGATGGAATTCGGGATCATTTCGCTGTCGTACACGCACAGACGCGAGGCGAACTTGAGGCCGGCCGGTGTGCGCACGATCACGTCGATGTAGCGCCCAACGTTGAAGACTGTCGACTCGTGCGACAGCTTGGTGCGGAACACCGCGTAGTTGGCTTCGACCTCGAAACGGTCTGCTTCGGCCTTGTGCACCAGCGGCGCACCCACCACGTGGCGCTGGTAGTAGGGATCGTGGAACAGCGTTTCCTTGATGCCGTAGGCACGGTCCTTGAGCATGCCTTTGCTCTCGAAAAACAGCGTGGCCAGCGGAAAGCCGCGCTCGTGGTTCTCGCGCGGGATCAGTTTGTAGACGCAATCGTCGATGAAGAACTCGGGCCAGAGGTCCCAGTCGCCGGAATCGACCGCCTGGGCGTAGTCGGCGTACAGCCGCGCAATGGCCATGTGGTCCTCGAAGCGGATGGTCGGAGCGGTGCTCATGTCGGGTCCTCCATCACTTCGCGCCAGTACTGGTACATGCCACGGATCAGGGTCTCGGTGACCATGTGGTCGGTGTCGCCCACCTCGCGCCCCCCGAGCTCGGCCAGCGTGCGGTGAAACGGCTTCGATTCGAAGGCCTGCTGCGAGAACTCGATCACCTCGCCATCATCGGCAGAGACAAAACCCGCCGGACCGAACAGGTTGGCCTGGCGAAGGCGGCGCTGGGTCATCTCGGCGCTGTCGTCCTCGAAGCCGAAGTGCGTCCAGACGAAATCGAACGCGCCATGACCATCGGGCTGGATGTGCCGCGTGGACACGCTGTTGACCTGCTGCTGCAGGATGATGCTGGGAAAGAGCGTCATCATCACAGCCGTGGGAACTGGTGCCCCCACGCTCGGCGCTTCGCGCGCTTCGCTGCCCCCCGAGGGGGCGTCCGACGCCTTGGGGCGGCCCGGCGGCGGCGGCCCTTCCCACCAGGGCTCGGGCACGATGTCCAGGAAGCGCGGGTCGTGCAGTTGCATGCTCTCCTTGAAGCTGGAGACCTGCGTCACCTGGTCGGCCTTGCCCGACTGACCGCGCGTGGAGATCATGGCCGCGTGGCGGTGGCGCGCATCCATCTTCAGTTCGCTCTTGTTGTCGGCGCGCCAGAGGCCGAAGGTGACGAACCAGGTGTGCAGCAGCCCCGGGTGGTAGGGGTCCTTGATGTTCTCCTGCATCAGCTTCCAGTTGCCCGGAATGCGCTGGCGGTTGTAGCCCAGGATCTTGAGTTGACGGCCGTCGAACAGGCGGTCGAAGTAGCCGGTGATCACAGGACCGAGGAAGTCTTCCAGCGGCTCCACGTCGTGGTCGAACGAGGCGAAAACGACGCCGCCGCGCGAGGCCACCTTGAGCTTGGTGAGGTTGTGGTCGGACGGCTTGAAGTCGGCCGGCATGCCGCCGTTGACCTTGCCGTCCTGCTTGACGCCGCGGCGGAACGGCACGCCCTGCAGGT
>JAZKHJ010000068.1:0-38870 GCA_040385485.1 Pseudomonadota bacterium
ACAGGTACACGCAGTTGCCGTGCGTGTCGCCGAACACCTGGATCTCGATGTGGCGCGGGCGCTGCACGTACTTTTCGATCAGCACCGCGTCGCTGCCGAAGCTGTTGCGCGCCTCGCGCTGGCAACTCGCGAGCGCGGCGGCGAAGTCTTCCGCCTTGTCCACGGCGCGCATGCCCTTGCCGCCGCCGCCCGCGCTGGCCTTGATCAACACCGGGTAACCGATGCGGTTGGCCTCGTGCTGCAGCATGGCGGGGTCCTGGTCGGCCTCGTGGTAACCGGGCACCAGCGGCACGCCGGCTTTTTCCATCAGTTGTTTGGACTCGGCCTTCAGCCCCATGGCCAGGATGGCGGAGGCCGGCGGGCCGATGAAGGCGATGCCGGCGTTGGCGCAGGCGTTGGCAAAGGCGTCGTTCTCGCTCAGGAAACCGTAGCCGGGGTGGATAGCCTGTGCACCGGTGGCCTGGGCGGCCTCGATGATGCGCTCCCACTGCAGGTAACTCTCCTTGGGCGCGCTGCCGCCGATGTGCACCGCCTCGTCGCAAGCGGCCACGTGCTTGGCACTCGCGTCGGCGTCGGAGTACACGGCCACGGTGCGCACGCCGAGTCGGCGGGCAGTGGCAGCCACACGGCAGGCGATCTCTCCACGGTTGGCAATCAGGATTTTGGTGAACATCAGGTTTCCTTGACAGGTCCGGAGAAGAAGCCCTGCGCGCGACGGAACACCGCACGCAGGAATTTGAAAAGCATCCAGGTGACGACCCACATCAGCACCACGGTGATGAGCAACAGCACGCCGAAAGCAACCGGGTGGTTGGTGGCGAGCCACACAGCGCCCACAACCAGGCCGTCCTCGACCAGGCTCATGGCGATGTTGGAGAAGGGTTCGGGCGAGGCGTTGATGGCCGCGCGCGTGGTGGTCTTGGCGGCCTGGCTCGTGGCGGCGAGCGAGCCGCCCAGCAAGGCGGCGGCGAGGGCCATGGCACCACTGTCGGCACCGAACACGCCAGCCGCCAGCGCGGCGCCGGCGGGGATGCGCACCACGCTGTTGACCATGTCCCACAGCGAGTCGACCACGGGAATCTTGTCGGCAAAAAACTCGACAAAGAGCATGAACCCGCTGGCCCCCAGCAAAGCGGGGTGCTGCAGCACCTGCAGACCGGCGGGCAGTTCCATCCAGCCCAGCGCACCAGCCGCGCCCACCAGAAACACCACCGCGTAAAGACGGAACCCGCTGGCCCAGCCGAGCGCCCCGGCCAGAGCCAGCAGCTCGGGCGTTCCCAGGGAGGCGAGCGTTTCCGTCATGGTCGATCAGGCCTGTGGCAACCAGCCCGGTGCGCGTTTGCCGAGGAAGGACTGCAGGCCTTCGCGACCCTCGTCGCTGGCGCGGATGTCGGCGATGCGGCGCGCGGTCTCGCCGCGCAGTTCGGCGGTGACGGGCACGCCGCTCACGTCGCGCACCAGGCGCTTGCATTCACGCGCGGCCTTTGGTCCGTTGGCCACCAGGGTGGCCACGATCTCGTCGACCCGGGCGTCCAGCGTCTCGGGCGTGGCGAGTTCGTGGACCATGCCCAGCGCGTGCGCGCGCACCGCCGAAAAGCGCTCGGCCGTGACCATGTAGCGGCGCGAAGCCTGTTCCCCCAACGCGCGCACCACGTAGGGGCTGATGGTCGCGGGCAGCAGGCCCAGGCGTGCCTCGGAGAGGCAGAAGGTTGCGCCCTCGACGGCCACCAGCACGTCGCAGATGGCGGCCAGCCCCATGCCCCCGGCGTAGCAGTCGCCCTGGATGCGGCCCACCACCGGCACCGGGCACTGGTCCAGCGTCCACAGCATGTCGGCGAGCTTTTGCGCATCGGCGCGGTTCTCGTCCCAGCTGTAGCCGGCCATGGCCTTCATCCAGTTCAGGTCGGCGCCGGCGCAGAAGGCCTTGCCGTGCGCCCCGAGCACCACCACGCGAAGTTCTTCGTCTTTCGACAGGCCGGTGAAGGTCTCGGTGAGCGCGGCGATCACGTCGTCGTTGAAGGCATTGCGCACGTCGGGGCGGTTGAGCCACACGCGCGCCACATGGGCGCTGGGGCGGGTCACTTCAAGCACGTTCGTCATGGTCAGTACCTCTTCGCAACTTCTTCAAGCATCACTTCGGTGGCGCCGCCGCCGATGGCGAGCACACGCGCATCGCGCCACAGACGCTCGATGGCCGTCTCGCGGATGAAGCCCATGCCGCCGTGGAACTGCTGGCAGGTCTGCACCACCTCGTTGACCAGCTCGCCGGTGAGCGCCTTGAGCATGGAGACTTCCTGCACGATGTCGTGGCCCTGGGTCACGCTCCAGGCGCAGTGGTACATGAACTGCCGCGCCGCGCGCACCTTGGCGTCGAGCATCGAGATGCGCTGGCGGATCGTCTGCTGATCCCACAGCGTGGCGCCAAAGGCCTGGCGCTGGCGCACATGGTCCAGCGTGATCTTGAGGGCCTGCGTGCAGTGACCGATGGCCATGGCACCCAGTGCAATGCGCTCGGTCTGAAAGTTCTTCATCACCGAATAAAAGCCCTTGCCCTCTTCGCCCAGCAGGTTCTCGGCCGGGATGCGCACGTTGTCAAAGACGAGTTCGGCCGTGTCGCTGGAGAGCCAGCCCGTCTTCTTGAGCGCGCGTCCAACGGTGAAGCCCGGTGTGCCTTTTTCGACGATGAACATCGACATGTCGTGCCGCGCTGTGCCCGTCTTGGCGGCCACGAAATACAGGTCGCCGTGCACGCCGTTGGTGATGAACATCTTGGTGCCGTTGATCACCCACTCGTCGCCCTCCCGGCGCGCGGTGGTGCGCATGCCGGCCACGTCGGACCCGGCACCAGGCTCGCTGATGCCCACCGCGGTGATCAGCTCGCCCGATGTCACCTTGGGCAGGTATTTCGCTTTCTGTGCCGGGGTGCCGGCGTGGTGCAGGTGCGGGCCGGCCATGTCGGTGTGCACGAGCACGGTGATGATGAAACCGGCGAAGGTGCTTTGCGACAGCGCCTCGGCGAACACCAGGTTGGTCATGGCGTCGGCGTCGGCGCCGCCGTAGTCGCTCTCGAACGCGATGCCGAGCAAACCCGCCTGGCCCATGCGGCGCAACACATCGCGCGGCACCATGCCGGTCTCTTCCCACGCGGCGGCGTGCGGCTCCACTTCGCGCTCGAGAAAACGCGCCACCTGATCGCGCAGCAGTTCGTGGTCGGGGTTGTCGTAGATGGTGGCGCTCATGGGTCTTGTCTCGTTTGTTGTTGTCGTGAGGCTCAAGCCGTCTGCTGCAGGAAATACACCAGATCCAGCTCGGGCGCGGGTTGGCCCAGCATGGTGAGTGCCGCGCTGATCTGACCCCGGTGGTGCGTGCCGTGGTTGAACACGTGGGCCAGCGTGGCGGCAAACGGCAGGCTCATGGCCTGGCCACGCATGTTGGTGTAGTCGAGCTTGCCGTCGAAGCGCTCGGCGGGCCAGCTGGCAATCAACGG
Source organism: Pseudomonadota bacterium (assembly GCA_040385485.1). GTDB lineage: Bacteria > Pseudomonadota > Gammaproteobacteria > Burkholderiales > Burkholderiaceae_C > Hydrogenophaga. The sequence continues at coordinate 3,488 of JAZKHJ010000068.1, forward strand.
CTCCCACACCTTGGCGCCGCCCTTCAAGGCCTGGGCAAGACGGTCGCGCTCGGGCTCGGCTTCCATGTCCAGTTCCAGCTTCGGCGATTCCCCCCGCGCGAAGCGCCGCTGCCACAGCATGTGCTCGCCCACCAGCAGGTGGTTGAGCGTGCCGTGAATGCTTTTGAAGAACAGCCGCAGGTCACGCCGGTAGTCGAACTCGTTGACCGGGTCGATGGCAGCGAGCAGCCGCTCGGTGGCCCACACGTTGTAGCGGGCGAGCTGGGTGAAATGCTGGTGCGCCTGCATGGCGTCACATCCTGAAAACACCAAACTTCGGTTCGCCGATCGGCGCGTTGAGCGCGGCCGAGAGCGCCAGGCCGAGCACACGGCGCGTGTCAGCCGGGTCGATCACGCCGTCGTCCCACAGGCGGGCACTGGAGTAGTAGGGATGCGACTGGTGCCCGAACTGGTCGAGCACCGGCTGTTTGAAAGCCGCCTCTTCCTCGGCACTCCATGTGCCTCCCCGCGCCTCGATGCCGTCGCGCTTGACGGTGGCCAGCACGCCGGCAGCCTGCTCGCCGCCCATGACGCAAATGCGCGCGTTGGGCCACATCCAGAGGAAGCGGGGGCTGTAGGCGCGACCGCACATGCCGTAGTTCCCGGCGCCGTAGCTGCCGCCGATGATCACCGTGAACTTGGGCACCTGGGCCGTGGCCACGGCGGTGACCATCTTGGCGCCGTGGCGAGCGATGCCTTCGCTTTCGTATTTCTTGCCGACCATGAAGCCGGTGATGTTCTGCAGGAACAGCAGCGGCACCTTGCGCTGGCAGCACAGCTCGATGAAGTGCGCGCCCTTCTGCGCGCTCTCGGAGAAAAGCACACCGTTGTTGGCGACGATGCCGATCGGCATGCCCTCGATGTGCGCGAAGCCGCACACCAGCGTGGCGCCATAGCGGGCCTTGAATTCGTGGAACTCGCTGCCATCGACGATGCGGGCAATGATTTCGCGCACGTCGTAGGGCTTGCGCGTGTCAACCGGGATCACGCCGTAAATGTCTTCGGTGGGATAGAGCGGTGCGCGCGGTTCGCGCAGCGCCTGCGTGGCGATCTTGCGCTTGTTGAGCGTGGCCACGGCCTGGCGCGCCAGGGCCAGCGCGTGCGCGTCGTTCTGCGCCAGGTGGTCGGCCACGCCCGAGAGGCGGGTGTGCACGTCGCCTCCGCCCAGGTCTTCGGCAGAGACGATCTCGCCGATGGCGGCTTTCACCAGCGGTGGGCCGCCCAGGAAGATGGTGCCCTGGTTCTTGACGATGATGGTCTCGTCGCTCATGGCAGGCACATACGCGCCCCCGGCCGTGCACGAGCCCATGACCACCGCGATCTGCGCGATGCCGTTGGCCGACATGTTGGCTTGGTTGTAGAAGATGCGGCCAAAGTGGTCCCGGTCGGGGAACACGTCATCTTGATTGGGCAAATTGGCACCGCCCGAGTCCACCAGGTAGATGCAGGTGAGGTTGTTCTGCATCGCCACCTCCTGCGCCCGCAGGTGTTTCTTCACCGTCATCGGGTAGTAGGTGCCGCCCTTGACGGTGGCGTCGTTGCAGACGATGAGGCAGTCCACGCCGCTGACGCGGCCGATGCCGGTGATCACGCCGGCGCAGGGCGCGCTGTCAGTGCCGTCGCGGTCGGGGTACATGTTGAGCGCGGCCAGCGGGCTCAACTCCAGGAAGGGCGTGCCTGGGTCCAGCAGCATCTGCACGCGCTCGCGCGGCAACAGCTTGCCGCGTTTGGTGTGCCGGGCTCGGGCGACGTCGCCGCCGCCAAAGGTGGACTTGGCCACCTGCGCCCGCAGGTCATCGACCACCGCGCGCATGGCGGCGGCGTTGGCCTGAAAGTCGGCGGAGCGGGCGTTGAGTTGTGTCTCCAGGGTCGACATGTCGCGGTCCTGTCAGGTTGTCTGTGGGGGAAGAGGTCATTTTGGCGGATAGGGCCGACCCCGTGTCGGTCACTTGGGTTGCAAATGCTGCCAGCGCCCTTCAAAATCAGGGTATGCCCCAAGCCGTCCACCGCCGTGTGCCCCAACTGACCGATGCCACCCGCCTGCTCGGCGGACCGGCCCTCACGCCAATGGCGCTGATCCGTGCCATGGTGCTGGCCTATCAGGCGCGTGGCATGGACCCCTCACAGGCGCTTGAGCAGGCACAAATAGCGCCAGCACAATTGAAGAACCCCACCGCCAGCATCACCGCGACACAGATGGAGGTGATCTCGGGTGCGGCCATGCGCGAGCTCGACGACGAAGGCCTGGGCTGTTTCGCACGGGCTCTGCCCTGGGGCAGCTATGGCCTGCTCGCCCGCGCTTCGCTCTCCAGCCCCACGCTGGGTGTGGCGCTCAAGCGCTGGTGTCGGCACCACGGCCTGCTGGCGCCCGATGCCACACTGTCCCTGGAGGTCGATGGCGAGGTGGCCAGCATCGTCCTGCATCTGCACCGCGACCGCGGGCCGATGACCGAACTCTGCGCGGTCTCGTTGCTGCGCAACATCCACGGCCTGGCCAGCTGGTATGTTAAGTCGCGCATCGCGCTGCTGGGTGCGCAGTTTCCCTACGCCGCGCCACCGCATGCCGAGGCCTATGCCGTTCTTTTTGACGCGCCCACCCGATTCGACGCGGAGCACGCCGCCATCCACTTCGATGCCCGCTACCTGAGCCTGCCTGTGCGGCGCGACGAAGCCGCCATGAACCAGTTGCTGCAGCGCGCCCTGCCCCTGACCGTGCGCTCCTACCGGCGCGACCGCCTGCTGGTGCAGCGCGTGCGTCAGGTGTTGGCCAGCCGACCGCAAGACGCGCACAACGCCAACGACCTCGCCGCGCTGCTCAACACCTCGCCGCGCACCTTGCACCGCCAGCTGAAGGACGAAGGCGCATCGCTGCAGGGCCTGAAGGACGAGGTGCGTCGGCAGCGCGCCACCGAGTTGTTGCTGCGCACGAAGCGCCCGATCAAGCAGGTGGCCGAGGCGGCAGGTTTTCAGAACGAGAAGAGTTTCATCCGCGCCTTCAAGGGCTGGACGGGACAGTCACCGGGCGATTGGCGGAGAGAGTGAGGCACCCCCGCCGCGCTGCGCGCGACCCCCTCGAGGGGGCGATGCCTGTGGCCTGGCGGAGCCAGTTCCACGGCATCTGCTGAAGTGGGGCACGCGCTCCGGCAAGACCTGATGGGTCAGACGCGCAACTCGCGCATGTGGCTGAACACGCGCGCGACCGCCAGGCCTTCGAACGCCCGGCCATGGCCCTCGGGGCAGTACCCCCACACCGTGGCGCCTGCGGACAGGCCGGCCTGTGCGCCGGGTGCTGTGTCTTCGATCACCAGACAGCGCCTGGGGTCCACGCCCAGGTGCGCCGCGGCGGCCAGGTAGACGTCGGGCGCGGGTTTGGAGCGCGGCAGGTCGTGCCCGCTGAAGACCGCGTCGCCAAACCAGCCCGCCAGACCCACGTGCTCCAGCTGCATCACCACCTTGGCTCGATCGGCGCCCGAAGCGCAGGCGATGCGGCCGCCGACGCGGCCATGCAGGTGGGCCACCGCCTCGTGAACCCCATCGACGGCCTTGAGCTCGGCGCGCAGGCGCGCGTTGCGGCGCTCGTAGAAGGCCTGCATCCAGGCGTCCGTGAGCGGTTTTCCGGTTTCGGCCTCGATGCGCGCACGCTCGTCGCGCACCGCCTTGCCGATGAAGATCTGCATGCACTCGGCCTGCGTGAGCGCCCAGCCGCTCTCAACGAGCACCTCGCGCAGCACACCGTTGGTGATGGGTTCGCTGTCCACGAGCACGCCGTCGCAATCAAAGAGAACACCGTCGAACTGAGTCACAAAAGATCTCCATCCACATAAAACCAATGTCCATCCTCGCGCACGAAGCGGCTGCGCTCGTGCAGGCGTTGTCCGCGGCCCTGCAGCCTTGAGCGCGCGACGAACTCCACTTCGGCACGGGCGGCGTCCAGGGACGTGTGCCGCTTCACCTCCAGGCCCAGCCACTTCAGGCCCGGCTCCAGCTCCAGCGAGCGTGGCCGCGTGCTCGCGTGCCAGGTGGCCAGCAGGTGCGTCGCGTCGCCGCGCACGAAGGCGGTGTAACGCGAGCGCATGAGCGATTCGGCGTCGGGGGTGGCCACGCCGGTGCCCATGTAGCGGCCGCAGCAGGTCTCGAAGGACGCTCCGAGCCCGCAGGGGCATGCTTCTTTCATCCGGCCTTCTTCGCCTTGCGCTGCTCCAGCGTCTCCACCGGCGCGCCCTGCGTCACCCAGTCGGTGAAGCCGCCCTCGATATGCGCCACGTTGGTCATGCCCATGTCCTGCAGGGCCTTGGTGGCCAGCGCGCTGCGCCAGCCGGCACCGCAAAAGAGCACGAACTCGCGGCCTTCGTCGGCAAACACAGGCTTGAAATACGGCGAGGCCGGGTCGACCCAGAACTCGAGCATGCCGCGCGGCGCGTGCAGCGCACCCACCGCCGTGCCTTCGCGCTCAAGCTCGCGAACGTCGCGGATGTCGACCAGCTGCAGGCACGCATCGCCCGCGGCCAGACGGGCCTGGATCTCGGCCACGCTGTAGGTGGTGATCTGTGCGCTGGCTTCAGCCACGAGCGCTTGGGAGCCTTTGGTGATCGGCATGTCTTGTCTCCGGTGGATACGGAATTATCGATGCCCTTGCAGAGCCCGGGTCATGCGGGACGGGTGTTCAATGCGGCTCTCATTCAGAGGAAAGACATTCATGACATCTCTCGACAAATTCCCCATCACGCAGAAGTGGCCCGCACAGCATCCGGATCGCCTGCAGCTGTATTCGCTGCCCACGCCCAACGGCGTGAAGGTCTCGATCATGCTGGAGGAAACCGGCCTGCCCTACGAGCCGCACCTGGTGAGCTTCGACACCAACGACCAGACGTCGCCGGCCTTCCTCTCACTGAACCCGAACAACAAGATCCCGGCCATCCTCGACCCCAACGGCCCGGGCGGACAGCCGCTGGCGTTGTTCGAGTCGGGCGCCATCCTGGTGTACCTGGCCGAGAAGACCGGGCAGTTCCTGCCGCGGGACCCGGCCGCGCGCTACGAGACGCTGCAGTGGCTGATGTTCCAGATGGGTGGCGTGGGCCCCATGTTCGGGCAGCTCGGCTTCTTCCACAAATTCGCCGGCAAGGACTTTGAGGACAAGCGACCGCGCGACCGCTACGTGAGCGAAGCCAAGCGCCTGCTGGCCGTGCTGAACCAGCGCATGGCCGGGCGTGAGTGGATCATGGGCACGGACTACTCCATCGCCGACATCGCGATCTGGCCCTGGGTGCGCAACCTGGTGGGCTTCTACGGCGCGGGCGAGATCGTGGGCTTCAAGGACTTCCCCGAACTCGCACGCGTGCTGGAGGCCTTCGGTGCCCGCCCTGCGGTGATCAAGGGCCTCGCCATCCCGGCGCGCGGCTGAAACGCGCGAGCGAAATGCCCCAACCAAGGATGCCGCGGAACTGGCTTTGCCAGGCCGCAGGCATCGCCCCCTTGAGGGGGTGACGCGCTGAAAGCGCGGCGCGGGGGTGGGCCTACTTCCTCCAGAAGTGACCGGTGAACAGCACCAACACGGTGAGCAGTTCGAGACGGCCCAGCAGCATCGCAAACGTACACACCCAGATCTGGAACTCGTTGAGCACGCCGAAATTGCTCGCCGGCCCCACATCGCCCAGACCGGGGCCGATGTTGTTGACCGTGGCGACCACGGCCGAGAACGAGGTCACGATGTCCAGTCCGGTGAACAGCAGCAGCATGGTCAGGCCCATCGTGGCCGCGCCGTAGATCAGCATGTACCCCAGCACGGCGGTCATGACCGACGCGGGCATGATGGCGCCGCCCAGCGTGACCGGATTGACCACGCGCGGGTGCACGATGCGCACCAGTTCACGCCGCGCCTGCTTGATCAGCAGCACCATGCGCACCAGCTTGATGCCGCCGCCGGTGGAGCCCGCGCACGACACGAAACAGCCCAGGAACATGAGCAGCACGGGCGCGAACACCGGCCACTGCGCGTAGTCGGTGGACGCATAACCCGTGGTGGTGGCCACCGACACGACATGAAACGCACTGGTTCGCAGCGCCTCGGGGAAACTGCCTATCACACCATGCGCAGTCAGCAGGATGGCCACCAGCATCACGGACACCACCAGCACGCTGACGTAGGTGCGGATTTCGCGGTCGTGGGTGAGCGGGCGCAGCGAACGATGACGCAACACGATGAAATAGCGCATGAAGCTCACACCGGCCAGCGCCATGAAGACCGTGGCCACGGCCTCGATCTTCGGCGAATCCCAATAGCCAAAGCTGGCATCGTGCGACGAGAAACCGCCCAGGCCCATGGTGGTGCACATGTGCATGAAGGCATCGGCCCAGCTCATGCCGGCCCAGCGATAGGCCAGCATGCAGGCCACGGAAAACAGCACGTACACCCCCCACAGGCCACGCGCGGTTTCGGAAATGCGCGGGGTGAACTTGGTGTCCTTCATGGGCCCGGGCGTCTCGGCGCGGTAGAGCTGCACCCCGCCCAGCCCCAGCAGGGGCAACACCGCCACCACCAGCAGCATGATGCCCAGCCCGCCGACGAGCTGCAGGAAACAGCGCCAGACGTTGACCGATACCGGCAGCGCGTCCAGGCCCGAGAGCGCCGTGGCCCCGGTGGCCGTGAGCGCGCTCATCGCCTCGAAGTAGGCCTTGGTCCAGCCGATGTCGGGCACGGTGTAGAGCAAGGGCACTGCGGCATACACCGGCAGCACCAGCCAGACCAGGTTGACCAGCAGGAAGCCGTCGCGCGTCTGCAGCTCGCGGCGGTGCTGCCTGGTGCATTGCCACAGCAGCAAGCCACTGAGGATGGTGACCACGAAGCCCACGGCCCACACCGCCGCATGGCCCTGCGCGTCCAGAAACAGCGCCCAGCCGAGCGGAACCAGAAAGGCCGGCGCAAACGCCAGCAAGACGCGCGAGAACACCGAGAGGACGGGCAACAGGGTGAACAGCATGTGGCAGTCTATTTGCGCCAGAAGCCGGGGGTGAACAGCACGAGGAACGACAGCATTTCCAGCCGACCCAGCAACATGGCCACGGTACACACCCAGGTCTGGAAATCGGTCAATCCCTGGAAGTTGCCCGCCGGCCCCACCTCGTTGAGCCCCGGGCCCATGTTGTTCACACTGGCCACCACCGCCGAGAACGCGGTGTCGAACGGCAGGTCGGAGAGCAGCAACAGCATGGTCAACCCGATGATCGTGCCACCGTACACCAGCATGAAGCCCAGCACCGACAGCAAGGTGCCGGTTTGCACCACGTGCCCGCCCAGGTGCACCGGATACACCGCGCGCGGGTGGATGATGCGCGACATTTCGCGCTTCGCCTGCTTGAGCAGGATCAGCACGCGCGCCATCTTGATACCGGCGCCGGTGGAGCCCGCGCTGGTGGCCACACCCGACAGCATGATCATGAACAGCGGTGCAAACACGGGCCAGGTGGTGTAGTCCACCGTGGCAAAACCGGTGGTCGATCCAATGGAGATCACGTTGAACATGGCCACCCGCAGGGTTTCAAGCGGGTCGGTCATGGTGCCCTTGACGAGCAACAACCCGGCCACGAACACGCTGGAACCCAGCAACAGGCCCACGGTACCGCGCCACTCCGCGTCCCGCCAGATGCGGGCGGGTTGCCTTTTGGCGAAGGCCACGAAATACAGCGCAAAGTTGCAGCTGGCCACCAGCATGAAGAGAATGGCCACCCACTCCAGCGTGGGCGACTGGAAAAAACCGAAGCTGCTGTCGTGCGTGGACAGACCACCCAGGCTCATGGTGGTGAACATGTGGGCCCAGGCGTCCAGCGCAGACATGCCGCCCAGCCAGTAGCCCAGCACGCAAAGCAACGAGAGCACGCAGTAGACAGTCCACAGGCCCTTGGCGGTTTCGGTGATGCGCGGGGTGAGCTTGGCGTCTTTCATCGGGCCGGTGGCCTCGGCGCGAAACAGCTGGCTGCCGCCCACGCCCAGCATGGGCAGGATTGCCACGGCCAGCACCAGGATGCCCATGCCGCCAAGCCACTGCAGGAAACAACGCCACAGGTTGATCGAACCGGGCAATGCATCCAGCCCGGTGATCACGGTGGAACCAGTGGTGGTCAGGCCAGACATGGTCTCGAAGTAGGCGTCGGTCCAGCTGATGGGGGTGGCCGTCTGGCCAAAATACAGCCGCAGCGGCAGGCTGGCAAACAGCGGCAGCAGCGTCCAGACCAGCCCCACCAGCAAGATGCCGTCGCGCGTCTGCAACTCCACCTTGCGCCCCACTTTGAACACGGCGCTGCGCATGAGCAGCCCAATGACAAAGGTCACGGCCACGGCCGGCAAGTAAGCCGCCTGGGCGCCGTCCTGTGACAGCCAGGAAACCAGCCAGGGGACAAGCAGGGTGAGGGAGAACACCATCAAGATGGCTCCCAGCACAGGAAAGATGCGCAGCAACGGCATGAAGGCAGGTTCGGGCTTCAGCCGAAGAAGGTGGCGCCGACCTGGAACAGCTTTTCGACCTCGCGCACCAGGCGCTTGTTCGGGATGAACATGATGATGTGGTCATCGGCCTCGATGACGGTGTCGTGGTGGGGCATGAGCACTTCCGACCGGCTCCCTTCGCCACGCACGATGGCGCCGATGCGAACGCCCTTGGGCAGCTTGAGCTCTTCCACCTTGCGACCCACCAGCTTGCTGGTCTTCACGTCGCCACGCGCAATGCCTTCGAGCGCCTCGGCCGCACCGCGCCGCAGGCTGTGCACGGCCGCCACGTCGCCGCGGCGCAGGTGCGTGAGCAGTTCGCCGATGACGGTCTGGGAAGGCGAAATCGCGATGTCGATGGTGCTGCCCTGCATCATGTCGGCGTAGGCACGGCGGTTGATCAGGGCCATCACGCGCCCGGCGCCCATGCGCTTGGCCAGCATGGCCGACATGATGTTGTCCTCGTCGTCGCTGGTGAGCGCGAGAAACATGTCCATCTCGCCCACGCTTTCTTCCAGCAGCAGGTCTTCGTCGGCGCCATCGCCGTTGAGGATGAGCATGCTGGAGGGCAGCTGACTGGCCAGGTATTCGCAACGGGCCTTGTAGTGCTCGATGATCTTCACTTGGCACTGGCCTTCGAGCGAACGCGCCAGGCGCAGTCCGACCTTGCCGCCGCCAGCGATCATGATGCGGCGCACCGGTTTGTCGATGTTGTGGATGGCGCCCAGCACGTAGCGGATCTTCTGCGTGTCGGCCAGCACGAACACCTCGTCGCCCGCGAGGATGCGGGTGGTCTTGGTGGCTTCCATCTCGGTGTCGAGCCGGTAAAGCGCCACCACGCGCATCTCGGCGTGGGGGAAGCGTTCGCGGAATTCGCCGATGGTGTGGCCCACCAGCGAGCCGCCGTGCGTGGCACGGATCGCGATCAGGCTGGCGCGGCCGTCGGCGAACTCCAGCACCTGCAGGGCTTCGGGGTAGCTGATGAGTTGGTGGATGTAGCGCGTGACCGACTCTTCAGGGCAGATCACATGGTCCACCGCAAAACCGTTGCGGCCCAGCAGTTCGTCGCCCTCGGCGAATTCGGGTGAGCGCAGCCGGGCGATGGTGCTGGGCACGTTGAAGATGTCGTGCGCGACCTTGCACACCACGAGGTTGGTTTCGTCGTTGGCGGCGCAGGCGATCACCATGTCGGCGTCCTTAGCGCCCGCCTCGCGCAACACGGAGGGCTGGATGCCGTTGCCCACCACGCCACGCAGGTCGATCCGCTCCTCCAGGAGCCGCAGGCGGGCCGGGTCCATGTCGATCACGGTGATGTCGTTCTGTTCGGAGACCAGGCTCTCCGCGACGCTTTCGCCGACTCGGCCGGCACCCAGGATGATGATGTTCATGGTGGCGCGATCATACGAGGGGATGTGGGGGCGGCCTGCGTTTTCAGGCATGCACCTCGCGGGCTCGCGGACCCATGGCGCTCTGCTCCGCGAATGTCCCCCGGCGGCTGGTGCCGCCTCCTCCTTTATTTCGCTGCGCAGAACGCCATGCGCCCGCGAGCCTGAAACCATGTTGGCCCACCCACAGACCGAGTACCAACGAGGTCATTGGCGGCCATGGGGCACGGCGCAGCGAAATAAAGGGGGAGGGGCCGAAGGCCCCGGAGGACATTCGCGGAGCCGTGCCCCGTGGCCGTCGATGACCGGCCCAGTCGGAGAAGAAACTCAGGCCAAAGCGCGCTGAATGATGATTTTCTGAATGTCTGACGTGCCTTCATAAATCTGGCACACCCGCACGTCCCGGTAGATGCGTTCCACCGGAAAGTCGCTCACATAGCCGTAGCCGCCAAACACCTGAATGGCGGCAGTGCACACGGCTTCGGCCATCTCGCTGGCAAACAGCTTGGCCATCGCGGCTTCCTTCAGGCAGGGCTGCCCCGCGTCGCGCAAGGCGGCGGCGTGGTGCGTGAGCGCTCGCGCCGCTTCAATCTGCGTGGCCATGTCGGCCAGCCGAAACCCCACCGCCTGGTGGTTGAAGATCGGCTGGCCAAAACTTTCGCGCTCTTTGGAATAGGCCAGCGCGCAGTCGAAGGCGCTGCGCGCCATGCCGATGCTTTGCGCGGCAATGCCGATGCGCCCACCTTCAAGTGCCGAGAGCGCGATCTTGTAGCCCTCCCCTTCGGCGCCGATCAGGTTGTCGGCCGGGATGCGGCAGTTGTCGAAGTTGATCTGCGCGGTGTCGCTGCTGTGCTGACCCAGCTTGTCTTCCAGGCGCGAAACGACATAACCCGGTGTGGCCGTGGGCACCACAAAGGCGCTCATGCCCTTCTTGCCGGCGCCTTTGTCCGTCACCGCGATCACGATCGCCAGATGCCCGTTCTTGCCGCTGGTGATGAACTGCTTGACGCCATTGAGCACGTACTCATCGCCCTCTTTGGTCGCCGTCGTGCGCAAGGCCGAAGCGTCCGAGCCCACGTGCGGCTCCGTCAGGCAGAACACGCCGAGCATCTGGCCGGCGGCCAGCGGGCGCAGCCACTGCTCTTGCTGGCACGCGCTGCCGTAGCGCATCAGGATGGCGTTGACCGGGCAGTTCGTCACCGAGATCGCGGTGCTGGTACCGCCGTCACCGGCCGCGATTTCCTCCAGCACCACGGCCAGCGTCACATAGTCCAGCCCCGCGCCACCCAGTGCCTCGGGCACGCAGATGCCGTAGGCGCCTAGCTCCGCCAGCCCTTGGTGCACGTCGGTCGGGAAGTGGTGCGCCTTGTCCCACTTCGCCGCGTGCGGCCAGAGCTGCTCCTGGGCAAAGGCGCGCACGGCGTCGCGGATCATGAGTTGGTCTTGGTTGAGTGGCATGGAAGCGTCTTTCGAGGGGGTTCACCAGGTGGCGGCACGCCGGCCGTCGCGGTGGATGAGGTGGCCGTTGTCGTCGGGGGTGAGAGCGGCGATCGTGCGGCGCAAGTCGGCCACGCTGCGCTCGGCCGTCAAGGGTGCCGAGTCGCCTCCCATGTCGGTGCGCACCCAGCCAGGGTCGAGCGCGACGCAGGTGGCCGCGGGGTAGCTGTGGCGGGCGCTGGCCAGGGCCATGTTGAGCGCCGCCTTGCTCACGCGGTAGAGCCATGCGTTGCTGGCGGAGACGTCGCCGATCTGGCTCATGCCGCTGGAGAGCACGCCGAACACGCCGCGGGCCGCTTCGACCACCGGCAGCACCTGCGGCATGGCCTGCATGGCACCCAGCACATTGGTGTGCATCACGCGATCGAAGGCTTCGCGGGTGGGTGGGGTCTGCGCGTCGCCGGCGTCGTACACGCCCGCGACGTACAGCGCCACGTCGATCTCCTGGCCATCGAGCGACCAGGCCAGGCCACTCACGCTGGCCGGATCGGCCACGTTCAGGCGCAGCGGCTCGGCACCGAGCTCGCGCAAGCGTTCCAGGCCGGCATCGTCGCGCGCGGTGGCGATCACGCGCGCGCCTGCCTCCAGGTACTGGCGCACGAACTCGAGGCCGATGCCGCGGGACGCGCCGATCACGAGCACGGTGATGGCCATGGCCGTGGTGTCAGACCAGTTCAATCGCCATGGCGGTGGCTTCACCACCGCCGATGCACAGGGTGGCCACACCCTTCTTGCCGCCGCGCGCCTGCAGCGCGTGAATCAGCGTGACCAGGATGCGCGCGCCGCTGGCGCCGATGGGGTGGCCCAGCGCACAGGCGCCGCCGTTGACGTTGACCTTCTCATGCGGAATGTTCAGCTCGGTCATGAGCGCCATGGGCACGACGGCGAAGGCCTCGTTGATCTCCCACAGGTCGACATCGCCGACCTTCCAGCCCGTTTTCTCGAGCAGCTTCTGCGTGGCGCCGACCGGTGCGGTGGCGAACCAGTTGGGCTCCTGCGCGTGGGTGGTGTGGCCCACAATGCGCGCCAGCGGCTTCGCACCCAGCTTCTTCGCGGTGGACTCGCGCATCAGCACCAGCGCGGCGGCGCCGTCGTTGATGGACGAGCTGGAGGCGGCGGTGATGGTGCCGTCCTTCTTGAACGCGGGCTTGAGGCTGGTGACCTTGTCGAGCTTGACCTTGCCCGGGCCTTCGTCGGTGGACACCACGCGCTCGCCGCTGCGGTCTTTCACCGTCACGGGGGTGATCTCGGTGGCAAACGCGCCGCTCTCGGTGGCCGCCTTCGCGCGTGTGACCGACGCAATGGCGAAGGCATCCTGCTGCTCGCGGGTGAAGCTGTATTTGGCCGCGCAGTCTTCACCAAAGGTGCCCATGGAGCGACCGGCCTCGTAGGCGTCTTCCAGGCCGTCGAGCATCATGTGGTCGAAGATCTTGTCGTGGCCCATGCGGTAGCCGCCGCGGCCCTTTTGCAGCAGGTAGGGCGCGTTGGTCATGCTCTCCATGCCGCCGGCCACCATCACGGTGGCGCTGCCGGCGACGAGCATGTCGTGCGCGAGCATGGTGGCCTTCATCCCCGAACCGCACATCTTGGAGAGCGTGACGGCGCCAGCCGATTTCGGCAGCCCACCCTTGAACGCGGCCTGGCGCGCCGGGGCCTGGCCCTGGCCGGCCATCAGGCAGTTGCCGAACAGCACTTCATCGACCTTCTCGGGGTCGACGCCGCTGCGTTGCACGGCGGCCTTGATGGCCACCCCACCGAGGTCGTGGGCTGAGAGGCTGGCGAAGTCGCTCTGGAACGAACCCATGGGGGTGCGGGCGGCGCCAACGATGACGATGGGGTCTTGGGACATGGTGAATCTCCTTGAAAGGGTGAGGACGAATGGGCTTCAGGCGAGCGCATGGGCAAGAAACCGCCGATCGCGCTCGTAGGGGAAAACGTCGTGCACATGGCCAGCGGCGATGCGCTCCTTGTGCGCCTGCCAGAATGCGGCGTCGAGCAGGTCGGCGTGGTGCTTCATGAACACCTCGCGCACGGCATCGTTGCCGAGCAGGAAGGGGCCGAAGGTCTCGGGGAACACATCGCGCTTGCCGACCGTGTACCAGACCTCGCCCGACATTTCATCCTCCGCGTTGCGCGGCTCGGGCACGCGGCGAAAGTTGCAGTCGGTGATGTATTCGATTTCGTCGTAGTCGTAGAACACGACCTTGCCGTGGCGGGTGATGCCGAAGTTCTTCCACAGCATGTCGCCAGGAAAGATGTTGGCGGCCACCAGGTCCTTGATGGCGTTGCCGTATTCGACCACGGCGCGCTCGATCTGCGCCAGGGCCGTGGGGTCGGCGGCCTGCACCTGCAGCGCGTCGAACGCTTCCCGCAGGTAGATGTTGAGCGGGATCATGCGGCGCTCGATATAGCAGTGCTTGAGGATCACCTCGATGTCGCCATCGCCGTCGCGATCGCTGATCTCGAGCTGGCTGGGCGCGAACTTCTGGATCTCGGCGATCAGCTCGTCGGTGAAGCGGTTGCGCGGAAAACCCACTTCGGAGAACTCCAGCGTGTCGGCCATGCGGCCCACGCGGTCGTGCTGCTTGACCAGCAGGTACTTGCCACGGATCTGCTCGCGCGAGGTGTCCTTCTGCGGCGGGTAGAAGTCCTTGATGACCTTGAACACGAACGGAAAACTCGGCAGATCGAACACCAGCATGACCATGCCCTTGATGCCGGGCGCAATGCGGAACTTGTCGGTGGAGTGCCGCATGTGGAAGAGGAAATCGCGGTAGAACAGCGTCTTGCCCTGTTTGGCCAGGCCCAGCGCGTTGTAGAACTCGGCGCGCGGTTTGCGCGGCATCATGCTGCGCAAAAACTGCACATAGGCGCTCGGGATCTCCATGTCGACCATGAAGTAGGCGCGCGCGAAGCTGAACAGGATCAGCAGGTCGTCCTCGCCGAAGAGCGCGGCGTCCACCACCAGTTTGCCGTCGGTGTTGTGCAGGATAGGCAGGGCAAACGGGACCTCCTGGAAGCCGTTGATGATCTTGCCGACCACATACGCGCCCTTGTTGCGGAAGAACAGGCCCGAGAGCACCTGGAACTGGAAGTTGGCGCGCAGCTTCACATGATCGAAGTGCTGCTTCATGGCACCGAGCACCAGCTCGGCGTCGCGCTCCAGGTTCTCGAACGGCACGCGCAGGGCGAAGTCCTGGAGCATGCGCAAGGCCTCGACCTGCATCGTCTCTGCGGTGGGGTAGTAGCAGCGGTAGGTGGGCTTCGCGCTGGGCTCTTCGTTCTCGATGTACTCCGTGGATACCGCCGGGCGCACGAAGATGAAGTCGTTCTGGAAGTAGGCGCGCTGGAGGATCTTGGTGGTGACGGAGTTGAAGAAGGTTTCGGCCAGCTCGGGCTGGTGGTGGTTCACCAGCAGCCCGATGTAGTGCAGCTTGACCTGCTCCCACACGTCCATGGGTTGTTCGTCGGCGCCGAATTCCTTCATGAGCCGCATCACGCATTCCTTGACCCGCAGGTCGTAGAACTCGATGCGCTCGCGCTGTGCGCGCTGCTGGCCAAGCCAGTCGCGCGTCTCGAAGCGGTGTTTGGCGCGCGCCGACTCGGTGCGGAACAACCGGTAGTGCCGGTTGAAACCGTCGATCATGGCCTTGGCGATGGCGTAGGCCAGTGTCGAGTCAAGGCGCTGGGGAAGCATGGCGCCGATGGTGTTCAGCCGAAGTGCCGTGCCGTCACGCCATCCACTGCCGCACGGTAAATGGCATCCAGTCCCTGCGAGCCCTCGGCCGTGATCAACAGGTCTTTCAGCAAGCCATCGCTCAGGCCATATACCCAGCCGTGCAGCGTGAGCGCCTGGCCGCGCGCCCAGGCGTCCTGCACCACCGTGGTCTGGGCCACGTTCATCACCTGTTCGATCGCATTGAGTTCACACAGCGCGTCTGCGCGGCGGTGATCGGGCAGGCTGTCGATCAGCCCGGCATGGCGGTCGCGCACGTCCTTGATGTGGCGCAACCAGTTGTCGGCCAACCCCACGCGCACATCCTTGAGCGCGGCCAGAACACCACCACAGCCGTAGTGACCGACCACCATCAGGTGCTCGACCTTGAGCACGTCCACCGCATACTGGATGGTCGACAGACAGTTGAGGTCGGTGGGCACGACCACGTTGGCCACGTTGCGGTGCACGAACACCTCGCCTGGCGCCAGCCCGGTGATCTGGTTGGCCGGCACGCGGCTGTCGGAGCAGCCGATCCACATGTAGCGCGGGCTCTGCTGCTTGAGCAGCTCGGTGAAAAAAGTCGGGCGCGCGGCCACCATCTCGGCGGCCCAGGCGCGGTTGTGGTCAAACAGGTTCTGCAGGTGCGAGGTCATGCGGTGTTCTCAGGAGGTGGCGGCGCGGCCAAGGGGTGCGCACTCGCGCCGGGAAGCCACTGAAGTTAGCAGGTCTCCGCGAAAAGTTCACGGCCGATCAGCATGCGGCGGATTTCGCTGGTGCCGGCGCCGATCTCGTAGAGCTTGGCGTCGCGCCAGAGACGACCCAGCGGATATTCGTTGATGTAGCCGTTGCCACCGAAGATCTGGATGCCGTTGCCGGCCATCTTGGTCGCCTCTTCGGCACACCACAGGATGACGGACGCGCAGTCCTTGCGCACCTGGCGCACGTGTTCGGCGCCGAGCAGGTCGAGGTTTTTCGCCACCGTGTAGGCGAACGAGCGACCGGCCTGCAGCACGGTGTACATGTCGGCCACCTTGCCCTGGATGAGCTGAAATTCGCCGATGCTCTGGCCGAACTGCTTGCGGTCGTGGATGTAGGGGACGATGTTGTCCATGACGGCCTGCATGATGCCCAGCGGGCCGCCGGTGAGCACGGCGCGCTCGTAGTCCAGGCCACTCATGAGCACCTTGGCGCCATTGTTCAGGCCACCCAGGATGTTCTCCACCGGCACTTCCACGTTGTTGAACACCATCTCGCCGGTGTGGCTGCCGCGCATGCCGAGCTTGTCGAGCTTCTGCGCGGTGCTGAACCCTTTCATGCCTTTCTCCACGATGAAAGCCGTGACGCCACGCGCGCCCATCTCGGGTTCGGACTTGGCGTAGACCACCATGGTGTCGGCATCGGGCCCGTTGGTGATCCACATCTTGCTGCCGTTGAGCAGGTAGTAGCCCCCCTTGTCCTCGGCTTTCAGCTTCATGCTGATCACGTCGGAGCCGGCACCCGGTTCGCTCATGGCGAGAGCACCCACATGTTCGCCGCTGATGAGCCTGGGCAGGTACTTCTGGCGCTGCGCGTCGCTGCCGTTGCGCTTGATCTGGTTCACGCAGAGGTTGCTGTGCGCGCCGTACGAAAGGCCCACGCTGGCCGAAGCGCGCGAGATCTCTTCCATGGCGATCATGTGGGCCAGGTAGCCCATGTTGGCACCGCCGTATTCCTCGCTCACGGTGATGCCGAGCACGCCGAGATCGCCCATCTTGCGCCACAGGTCCATGGGGAATTGGTCGCTCTGGTCGATCGCGGCCGCACGCGGGGCGATCTCGGCTTGCGCAAAATCACGCACCGCGTCGCGCAAGGCATCGATGTCTTCACCGAGCTGGAAATTGAGGCCGGGCAGGTTGGTCATGGGTGTTGTCTCCGATGAAAAGTGAAGCGGGCTTCAGCCCTGGATGTTGTCGCGGCCGACCACGGCCATGAGCGTGCAGCCCATGGTGGCCACCAGTTTTTCTTGTCCGCCGTCGATGGCGTAAGCATGGCCCTCGCACACCGTGACGGTGCGCCCGGGTTTGATGACCGTGCCGACCATGCGGAAGCTCTGGCCCTGGGCGGGTGCCAGCAGGTTGATCTTGAACTCGATCGTGAGCACCGCCGCATCGGCTGCCATCAGTGAGAACCCGGCGTAGCCGCAGGCCGAATCAAGCCCGGTGGCAACCATGCCGGCGTGCAGAAAGCCGTGTTGCTGAGTCAGCGGCTCGGCCCACGGCAACGTGATCTCCACCCGGCCGGCCTCGACCACGGCCAGCGTGGCGCCCAGGGTGCGCATGGCGGCCTGGCGGGCGAAGCTCTCGCGCACGCGGGCTTCAAAGTCGGGGTTGCGGGGATCGAAGGTGGGCAGGCTCA
Organism: Pseudomonadota bacterium; assembly: GCA_040385485.1. Classification (GTDB taxonomy): domain Bacteria; phylum Pseudomonadota; class Gammaproteobacteria; order Burkholderiales; family Burkholderiaceae_C; genus Hydrogenophaga. The sequence continues at coordinate 21,000 of JAZKHJ010000068.1, forward strand.
CGGCGTTCTCGGTGCGTGGGAGGAGCCCTGGATTCTACGTTGACGTTTACGTAAACGTCAATTTCAGACCGGCATCGCGACCAATGGCCAAGGCTATGCTCAAGCGGCCATGCCCTTCACCCTGACTGCCCCCGTCCACAGCGACCTGACCCTCAAGAAAAGCCGCTTCATCGGCTGCGTGGAGCCGGTGGCCGACCGCGCTGCCGCTCTGGCGCGTGTGGCCGGGCTGCGCGCAGACCACCCTGGCGCGACCCACGTGTGCTGGGCGCTCATGGCGGGCGGGCACTCGGCAGCCAACGACGATGGAGAACCGGGTGGCACGGCCGGACGTCCGATGCTGGAGGTGCTGCGTCATCAGGATCTGGAAGGTGTACTGGCCACGGTGGTGCGCTACTACGGAGGCACGCCGCTGGGCGCGGGCGGGCTGGTGCGCGCTTACACCGACAGCGTGGCCCAGGCCCTGTTGACGGCGGACAAGGTGCCGGTGATCCGCTGGCAGCGGCTGCGCTGCGTGCTGCCTTACGCGCTGGAAGGCTGGTTGCGCCGCGAACTCGGCGCGTTCGGCGCCACCCTGGCCGAGGTGCAACACGGCGACGGGGTGGACGCCACCCTGCGCGTGCCCCAGCCACGCGCTGCGGCGCTGGTGGCGCGCATCAACGACGCCGGGCAAGGTCAGGTGGTGTGGCGAACCGTCGAAGACGCCGATCCGGGCTGACCCGTCAGGCCGTGCGGCTCAGATAAACCAGCACCAGGCCCACGGCCGCCGGCAGCGCCTGCACGAACAGGATCTTGCGGCTCGCGGTGGCCGCGCCATACAGGCCCGCCACCAGCACGCACAACAGGAAGAACACCTTCACGCCAAACCCTTCGGGGCCCAGCCACAAGCCCCAGAGCAGGCCAGCGGCCAGGAAACCGTTGTACAGGCCCTGGTTGGCCGCCAGCACCTTGGTGGCGGCGGCCGATGCAGGCGTCTGACCGAAGGCCTTCAGCCCGGCGGGCTTGTCCCAGAGGAACATCTCCAGCACCAGAAAGTAGAAGTGCAGTAGCGCAACCAGCGCGACGACGATGTTGGCGATCAGGGACATGACAACTCCTTCAATGGACGGATTCAGGCTTTCTTTTCCACCTTGCCCAGCAGGGCGCGGGCTTCCTTTTCGTGCACCTTCACCTCGTCGAGATTGGCCACCAGATCGGCCATCTGCTCTTCGAGCTGGCGGCGGTGGTCGGCCAGCACGGTGAGGAACTTGCGCAGCTGCGGACCGGTGTCGCGCGGGCTGTCGTACATGTCGATGATGTCCTTGGCCTCGGTCAGCGACAGGCCCAGGCGCTTGGCGCGCAGCGTGAGCTTCAGACGCGTGCGGTCGCGCGAGGTGTAGACCCGGTTGCGCCCACCCGGGCCTTCGCGCTGCGGTTGCAGCAGCCCCATGTCTTCGTAGAAACGGATGGCGCGGGTGGTGAGGTCGAACTCGCGCGCCAGGTCGCTGATGGTGTAAGTCGGGTTCGTCGCCATGGGTTCTTGCCCTGTAATTGACGTTTACGTCAACGTCAGTCGGCGATCTTAACGGAATCGCCGTCGCAAGTACCCACTCTCCGGGCGCCCTACTCGCCCAGGGGCACGGCCGCGCTGCGCAGCGCCTTGCGCCGCTGTGCATGGTCGGGCATGACACTGGCCACCACGTCCCAGAACTGCGGGCTGTGGTCCATGTGGTGCAGGTGGCTGAGCTCGTGCACCACCACGTAGTCCACCATCTCCAGCTTGAGATGGATCAGGCGCCAGTTCAGGCGGATGGTGCCGTCGGCGCTGGCGCTGCCCCAGCGTGTGCCCGCGCTGGACAGGCGCAGCTTGGTGTAACGCACGCCCAGCTGCGGCGCGAAGTGGTCCAGCCGTTGGGCGAACAAGGCCTTGGCCTGCTTCATCAGCCAGGCCTGCGCGGCGTCGCGGATCTGCGCTTCGTTCGCGTTGCCTGCAACGCCCAGGCGCAGTGTGGCCACGGATTCCGGGCCGGCCGCGGCCTCGAACAACGCCCCCACCTGCGTGAAACCGTGTGCCGGGTCGAGCACCAGGCGCAGACGCCCACCCAGGTAGTCGAACTCGGCGCCATCGGCCCACGTGATGCGGGCCTGCGCCATCTCGCCGGCGCGTTCGCGCGCGTTCTGCAGCTTCTCCAGCACCCAGGCCGACTTGTCGTGCAGCAGGGCTTCGACCTCACCCACCGGCGTCCAGCGCGGCGCACTCACGCTCAGACCATCCGGGCTCACCGACAGGCCGATGGTGCGGCGCTTGCCGCGCTTGAATTCGTAAGCCACTTCGCACGAGCCCAGACGCAGCATGCGGTTGGCGCGTGGGTGGTCCCAGGCCGCGGGCTGGAACACCTGGTTCATCGGCAGTGCCGGTGCAGCGGCCACCACCGGCGGCGGGGGAGCCGTGCGCAGTGGTTCGGGATCGGGTCCACCGAGGAAGTCGAGCGCCAGCTGGAGGAAGCGCTGCATGGCCAGCCTCAGCCCTGTGGGTAGGCCGCGGGGTCGAGGCGGTGCATTTCCGCCTCGATCCAGGCCTCGACTTCGCGCATCAGCTCGTCGGGCTCACGGCCCGCGCTGGGAATCGGCTTGCCGATGGAAAACTCCACCGTGCCGGGCTTCTTGATGAAGGCCTTGCGCGGCCAGCATTTGGCCGAGGTCACGGCGATCGGGATCACCGGCGCGCCGGTCTCCACTGCCAGGCGCGTGCCGCCACTCTTGTAGTTGCCCTTCTGTCCGCGCGGGATGCGCGTGCCCTCGGGAAACATGATCACCCAGGTGCCCTGGTTGAGCAGGCGCTGGCCCTGCTCGACCACCTTGTTGAAAGCCTGGGCGCGCTTGCTGCGGTCGATGTGGATCATGTCCATGCGACCCATGGCCCAGCCGAAGAACGGCACGTAGAGCAACTCTTTCTTGAACACGTAGGCCAACGGGTGGGGCATGAGCGCGGGCATGCAGAAGGTCTCCCAGGTGGACTGGTGCTTGACCAGCAACACCGCGGGCGCAGTGCTGCCCACGGGCAGGTTCTCGAACCCGATCACGTGGTTCTTGATGCCCAGGATCACCGTGCCGCCATTGACGGCCAGCTTGAGCCAGCCGGCACACATCCAGTAGATCTGCGTGCTGTTGAGAAACGGGGCGGCGATCAGCACCGCGAGCGCCCAAGGCACCACCGTCACGGCCATGAACAGCGTGTGCAGGATCGAACGCAGGAGATTGATGAGAAGCATGAAAACCGTTCAGGTCGTGGGTTGCGCGAGCAGCCAGTCGGCAAATGCGCCGAGGTCGTCGTGTACGTGGGTGCCGGGCGGCAGGTCGGGTGCAAGCGCGGAGAGATCGCCGCCCGAACCGTGGCCGACACGGCCGCGCAGGTGTTCGGACTGGCCGGTGAGCAGCAGGTGCGCGGGACAGCCGGCCACAGCCGCGGCGCGGACATGTCGCAGCGCATTGCCGGCCGCCGGAACCGTCGCCAGGGACACGCCGAAACGATCCCCGATCTGCTTGAACAGGCCCGGCAATGGCTTGCGGCAGCTGCAGCCTTCGTCGGGTGCGTGGGGGCAGAAAAACACCGCCTCCACACGAGCGCCCGCGGCCGCCAGCTGGCGGTGCATCTTGGCGTGGATGGCATTGAGCGAGGCCATGTCGAACAAGCCTCGCCCGATGCCGGACTGGTTGGTGGCCAGCACCACGCGCCAGCCGCCCTGGTTGAGCCGCGCCACCGCTTCGAGCGCACCGGGCAAGGCCTCCCACTCGTCCGGCGAGGCGACGTAGTCGTCGCGGCTGCGGTTGAGCGTGCCGTCGCGGTCGAGGATGAGGAGTTTCATGGTGGTCTCAGGTGGCCAGGCGCGACAGGTCGGCCACGCGGTTCATGGCGTCGTGCAGTTGCTTGAGCAAGCCGAGGCGGTTGGCCTTGAGCGCGGGGTCTTCGGCGTTGACCATCACGCCGTCGAAGAAGGCGTCAACCGGTGCACGCAGCGCGGCAAGCGCCTGCAGGCTGGCGGTGTAGTCGCCGGCCTCGAACTTCGCGTTGGCGTCGGGCACGGTGCTCTGCATGGCGGCGAACAGCGCTTGTTCTGCGGGCTCTGGCAGCAAGTCCTTGTTCACCGTTGCGGCTACATCGCCCTCGGATTTTTTGAGGATGTTGCCGATGCGTTTGTTGGCGGCGGCGAGGGCGGAGGCTTCGGGCAGAGCGGCGAAGGCGCGGACGGCGGCGAGGCGTTTGGGCAGATCGCCCAAACGCTCAGGGCTCTGCGCGACGACTGCATCGACCTCCTGAGCACTGAACCCCTGCTCTCGCAGCATGTTCGACATGCGGTCGTACATGAACGAATAGAGGCTCTGCCGAACGGGCTCACCAGCTTGTGGGAAAGCAAGACTAGCCGCCGCAACGACAGTGGAAAGATCGATGGGCAACCGAAGTTCAACCAACATCCGAACAACCCCAAGGGCATGACGGCGCAACGCGAAGGGATCCTTGTCGCCGGTCGGCAAATTGCCGATGGAGAACATTCCAACCAGCGTTTCGAGCTTGTCGGCCAAGGCAACAACAACGCCCGTCATGTTCCGCGGAAGCTCATCACCAGCGAAGCGTGGCTTGTAGTGGTCCTCGATCGCAAAGGCCACGTCTTCAGACTGACCGTCGTGCAGAGCGTAGTAACGCCCCATGGTGCCCTGCAACTCAGGGAACTCGCCCACCATGTCGGTGAGCAAGTCCGCCTTGGCGAGTAAGGCCGCCGTGGATGCCGTCTCTGCCTCAACCCCAGCAACACCCGCTGCACGGAGCTCACGAGCAATCTCGTTGGCGATTTTTCGCACCCGCTCGGTGCGCTCACCCTGCGTGCCCAACTTGTTGTGATAGACCACCTTGCCCAGGCCCTCGACGCGCGAAGCCAGTGTCTTCTTGCGGTCCTGGTCGAAGAAGAACTTGGCATCGGCCAGGCGCGGACGCACCACGCGCTCGTTGCCGCCGATCACCGCGCTGGCGTCGGTGGGGCTGATGTTGCTGACCACCAGAAATTTGTTGGTGAGCTTGCCCTGCGCGTCGAGCATCGGAAAGTATTTCTGGTTCGCCTTCATCGTGAGGATCAAGCATTCCTGCGGCACGTCGAGAAACTGCTGCTCGAACTCGCAGATCAGCACATTGGGGCGCTCCACCAGCGCGGTGACTTCGTCGAGCAGTGCTTCGTCCTCAATGGGCTTGCAACCGCCACCGACATTCGCGGCGGCGGCGGCGAGCTGGCGTGCGATCTCGGCCTTGCGTTCGGCGAACGAGGCGATCACCGCGCCGTCTTTCAACAGCGTGGCCGCGTAGCTGTCGGCGTCTTTCAACACCACCGGCGACACCGCGGCTTCAAAGCGGTGGCCTTGTGTGCTGTGGCCCGATGTCAGCCCCAGAGCCTTCACCGGCACGACGCTGCTGCCGTGCAAAGCGACCAGACCATGCGCCGGCCGCACAAAGTTCACGCTGCTCCAGCCGGGCAGTTCGCAATCGGTCTCCAGCTGGTAGCTCATGACCTTCGGAATGGGCAGCTTGGCGAGCGATTCGTCCAGCGCTTTCTGCAGACCCGCAGCCAACTCAACGCCGGGCGCCACGCTCTCGTAAAACAGCGCCTCGGCCTTGCCGTCGGGCGCGCGCTTGAGGCCGGCCACGGCCGACGCATCGGCACCGAGCGCACCCAGGCGCTTGAGCAGTGCGGGGGTGGGCTGGCCGCTGGCGTCCAGGCCCACGTTCACCGGCATGAGTTTTTGCGACACGGCCTTGTCGGCTGCGCGAGCCAGCACACCGGTGACATGGGCAGCGAGGCGTCGCGGCGAGGCGAACGCCGTCACCACCGCGTCGGCGGGCGCCAGGCCCTGGGCCTTGAGCTGGTCGGCCAGCACGGAGGCAAATGCGTCGCCCAGTTTCTTCAATGCCTTGGGTGGCAGCTCTTCAACAAACAGCTCTACGAGCAGGTTCTGTGCAGTCATTCTTGTTCTTTCTCCGGGGCGCTCACGCGGCCTTCTTCACCATCTGTTCCACCCACTCTCGCGGCGCCATGGGGAAGCCCAGGCGCTCGCGGCTCTCGTAGTAGCTCTGGGCCACGCCGCGCGCGAGGTTGCGGATGCGGCCGATGTAGGCGGCGCGCTCGGTCACGCTGATGGCGCCGCGCGCGTCCAGCAGGTTGAAGCTGTGCGCGCACTTCAAGACCTGCTCGTACGCCGGCAACGCGAGCTGCTGCTCCATCAGGTGCTTGGCCTGCTTCTCGTGCGCCGTGAAAGCGGTGAAGAGGAAGTCGGCGTCGCTGTGCTCAAAGTTGTAGGCAGACTGTTCCTTCTCGTTCTGCAGGTAGACGTCGCCGTAGCTCAGCGTGTCGGTCCACTTGAGGTTGTAGACGTTGTCCACGCCCTGCAGGTACATGGCCAGGCGCTCCAGCCCGTAGGTGATCTCGCCGGTGATAGGCTTGCAGTCGATGCCACCCACTTGCTGGAAGTAGGTGAACTGCGTGACTTCCATGCCGTTCAACCACACCTCCCAGCCCAGGCCCCAGGCGCCCAGCGTGGGATTTTCCCAGTCGTCCTCGACGAAGCGAATGTCGTTCTTCTTCAGGTCGAAGCCCAGCGCTTCGAGGCTGCCGAGGTAGAGCTCGAGGATGTTGCTGGGCGCTGGCTTCAACACCACCTGGTACTGGTAGTAGTGCTGCAGGCGGTTGGGGTTCTCACCATAGCGGCCGTCTTTCGGGCGGCGGCTGGGTTGCACGTAGGCGGCCTTCCAGGGCTCGGGGCCGAGCGCGCGCAGGAAGGTGGCGGTGTGGCTGGTGCCGGCGCCCACTTCCATGTCGTAGGGTTGGAGCAGGGCACAGCCTTGCTTGTCCCAGTAGGACTGCAGGGTCAGGATGATTTGCTGGAAGGTCAACATGGGGCTGGCGCGCGGGCCGCGAAGAAAGGGGAAGGAGCGCGCCGACCGCGGCTGCGCAAACACCTGATTTTACGGGCGCGCCCCGCCCAGCCCGGTGCAGCCGGTCACTTCACCGCGGCGCTCCTGGCCGCAGCGGGATCGCCCTTGGCCTTGGCCATGGAGAAGTACTTGTCCAGCCACAGTCGGGCGATGTGGCTCCTGGAAATTTTCTTGAAGAAGAAGCTGATCGGAATACCCACGGATCGGGTGTCCGAGACCTGAGCGATGTAGTTGTCGAAGGCATTCATCAAGGTGCTGAGGTCCACCACCTTGTTGCTTCCCTGGTCGATAGCGCCCAGCCCCTGAATCACGCTTTGCATCAGGCCGCTTTGCCGTGCCAACTGTTGCCCGCCTTTGACCGAGGCATCCGCCATGGAACTGGGGGTCTGTCGTGCCTCGTGCTGCTGGCCCTGCGAGCCCGCAACCGCGCGCGACTGATCGTCCAGCAAGGTGGTCACGCCCATGCGCAACTGCGATGACGACAGGGTGGGCACTGCCCCCAACACGATGAGGTTGGCATGTGTGGACACGCTCTGGGTGCGGAGGAGCTTGCGCACGTTGTCCAGCACCGATTCATCGATGCCAAACCCCCCGGTGGCCGCCTTCATCCACCCGCCCAAGCGCATCTGCTCCTGCAAGGCTTCTTCCTGCTCTTCGCCCAAGCCGGTGCCGGTGGCTTCACTGTTGACCATGTGCACCATGCCGATGAAGCTGGAACCGTAGTTCGCCCCCGTGAGCAGGGTGAGCGTTCGGGCATTGGCAGCGCCCTCCTGCGCTTCGGACGCCTGAATCATCGCCGCCAGGTCGGAGGTGTTGATGCCGTCGCCAGCACCGCTGTGCACGCTGTTCCACACCTCCACCGCCTTGTCCACATCCAGCTTGAGCGGCTCCAGCATGGCTGATGATCGGTGTGTGGCGCTGGCGGTGATCACCAGCGTGCCGACCAGGTTGTGGTTCTTGAGCTGCTGGCTGATCTGGGCCGCGGCGGCCTTGGGCACCTCCCGGGCGGTGGGGCCCAGTGGCGAGGTGGTTTCGCGGATCGCACTCTCGATACCCGAGATGGCGGTGGTCTGGGTGTCTTCGTTGCTTCCGTAGGAAAAATACTGAAGGTCGATCTTGATCGAATCGGAGGCCAGCGCCAGCCGCGCGACCTGCACTCCCGTGAAATCCAGCGGACTCTCCAGCCCCGAAACGTTCTCGATGGACGCCACCTCTTCGCGCAGCTGCTGCACGCCGGTGTCGTTGGTGATGCGCGCCGTCATGTAATCGCGCGCCGCGTCGCTCACGTTCTTGTTCAGGTCGACAATCCTTTCCTTGAGCTCTGTGATGTCCACGCCCAGGCCGACCAGTTCATTGATGGTCATGCTCAGCCCCCGCCGCATGGCAATGAACGAGTTCATCCGCTCGAAAGCGGCATCTGTCTTGGCCTGCAGGCCGGCGATTTTTTCCAGCAGGTTGAGCAGGTCGGTGTTGACGACATGACCCAGCACCAGCGAGGGATGATCGAACGGAATGGATGACGCCATGGAGAACTCCCGCAAGAATTTCCCGCCGAATTGGCGGGGCACCTTGGGTTGTATCAAGGCATCTGGCGAGGCGTTTGATGGACTTCTGAGCGATTCCTGCCGAATCGCTGATGCCGCGCGCGGTGGCTCAGCGCCGTCGGGTACGTCCGCCACGCCGGCCAAGGCTGCGCAGCGACGCGATGACGAGCACCAGCACCAGGCAACCGACCCACATCGGCATCAGTCCCCAGCGCGCGGTCCACTGGGCATAGGGCGTGATGCCGTTGCGCCCCTGCACCGTGGCTTCGAGTCGGCCGCGGGTGATGCGATCCATCAGATGCGTCACCGCCCCCGTGTGATCGATCACGGCCGTGGCGCCGGTGTTGGTCGCCCGCAGCATGGGTCGACCCAGTTCGATGGCGCGCAGCCGGGAAATCTGCAAGTGCTGATCGATGGCGACCGAATCACCAAACCAGGCGATGTTGCTGAGGTTGATCAACACGGTGGGGGCGGTGCCTGCACTGGTGAACGACGCCGCCAGTTCTTCGCCAAAAAGGTCTTCAAAACAGATGTTCGGCGCAATGCGCTGCCCGGCCACCGCCCACGAGGGCTGGGCCAGGCCACCCCGGTTGAAGTCGCCCAAAGGGATGTTCATCAGATCGGTGAACCAGCGAAACAGCGGCGGAATGAACTCGCCAAACGGCACCAGGTGGTTCTTGTCGTAACGGAAGATCCCTGCCCCGAGCGCACCCGGCACATCGACCCGGTCTCGCTCCTTCGCTGCCGCTTCGGGATTCAAACCCCACACCGAATTGGTGTAACCCTGCTCCAGGCCGCCCAGGGGCAGGCCGACCATGGCGCTCACGCCACCGACCGGTTGATCCGCAAGGCTGCCGAGCAGCGGTTTCCAGAACTCGGCGCCCAGCTGGTTGGGCAGCAGTGGAATGGCCGTCTCGGGCGCCACCACCAGTTGCGGTCCGGTGGTGGGGTTGGCGCGCGCAGCATCCACCGCCAGACCGATCTGTTGTGGATACCACGACAAGGCCTGCGCGATGCCGGTACCGGGCTCGAATTTCTGATCCTGTGGAATATTGCCTTGCAGCAGCCAGACCCGCAGCTCACCGGCGCTGGTGGTTCCGCGGTGGCCCAGCGTTCGCCAGGCTTGTCCGCCTGCGAGCATGCTCACGAGCAAGGCCGCCACTGCCAACAGCAAGAGACACGTGCGCACCAGGCCCCACCAACCGTCTGTGAGCCCTGGCACCACGCGCGCCTGCACACGCGGGCCCGGCGCCACGGCGCGCACGCCCGGGCCGGGGCGGCTGGAAGGACGGCTCACCGGCGACAGCATCCAGGTGCTCAGGCGCCGCCACAAACCGGATATCAGTGAAGCCAGCGCGTAGGCCAGGATTGCGGCCAGAAAACCCATGCCGTAAACGCCCACCAACGGGGCCCACGGTGCCATCAGGTCCACCTGGGCGTAACCGCCGGCGCCCCACGGAAAACCGGTGAACCAGTGGCCACGCGCCAGCTCGGCCAAGGTCCAGAGCGATGCAAACAACAGCGCCTGGGCGGTCCGAGAAACCGGCGCCCAGCTGCACAACAAGCCCACGGCCACGGCGTAGTAGATGGAGAGCAAGCCCGCCAGCATCAACACCGCCACGACCGCCAGCCAGGCAGGCAGACCGCCATAGGTGTGCAGCGAGATGAACAACCACCAGAAGGTGCCGGACAGCCATGCCGTGGAGAACACCCAGCCCCGCCAAGCCGCCTGCCCCACACGTGTGGCGTATTGCAGGGCCAGCACCAGCATGGACAACGAAACAATCTGCCAAAAGCCACTGGGCTGGCCCGCGCTCATGCCCGGCAAGCTCCAGCCGGGGAACGGCCACGCGACAGAGGCCGCCTGCAGGACACCGCCTGCCAGGCAGATCCACCACCAGAAATACCCGCTGCCTCGAGCGCTGCGCCCTGGAGGGCGGCGGCTCATCGGGTTGAAACTCGACGGCGTGTGAAGCGATCCGAACAGGCTGCGCATAACCCGGGCGGCTTCAGGGCTCGGCCGGGACGGGCGCGACTTTGAACCACTTCACCGCACCACCCTTGGTGTGCAGCACGGTGAAGCGCAGGCCCTCGAGCTCGTGCACCTCGCCGCGTTTGGGCACATGGCCCATGGCGTGGGCGATCATGCCGCCGATGGTGTCGAAGTCGTCCTCCGAGAGCTTCAGCCCGAAGGATTCGTTGATGCGTTCAATCGGCGTGTCACCGCTCACGCGCCAGGTGCTGTCGGCCAGACCAAAGATGTCACCCTCGTCCTCGGCGACATCGAATTCGTCTTCGATCTCACCGACGATTTCCTCCAGCACGTCCTCGATGGTGATGAGGCCGGCCACGCGGCCGAACTCGTCGATGACGATGGCCAGGTGGTTGCGGTTGCCACGGAACTCGCGCAACAAATCGTTGAGACCCTTGGTCTCGGGCACGAAAGTGGCCGGGCGCAGCAGGGCACGGATGTTGAGTTCGGGGGCGCGCTGCAGCTTGAGCAGGTCCTTGGCCAGCAGGATGCCGATGATGTTTTCGCGCTCGCCCTCGAAGACCGGAAAGCGCGAGTGCGCGGTGTCGATGACCAGATGAAGCAACTCGTCGTAGGGTGCATCGATGTCCAGCACATCCATGCGTGGCGTGGCCACCATCACGTCGCCAGCGGTCATGTCGGCGATGCGGATCACGCCTTCGAGCATCACCCGCGACTCGGCGTTGATGATGTCGTTGTCCTCGGCGTCGGCGAGGGTCTCGATCAGTTCATCCTTGGAGTCCGGCCCGGGGTGGATGAACTCCGCGAGCTTTTGCAGGAAACCACGTTTGTCGGCATGCCGCAGGCTGCGCTGCGGCCCACTACTGGGAGGGGATTCGGCCACTGAAGGTTGGGGGAGTTGTAACGGTGCGAAAGGATACCCCAAGCCGGTGTCTCGGAGCAAAAAGGCGGTCAGGCCGCCACCGCTCTCGCGGGCAGCGTCAGCCGCGCACCCGTTCGCGCGCTTCGCGCACACCCTGCCGAATGTCTTGCAACACGGCAAGCAGGCTCCAGAACTGTTTGGCCTGGACCTTCAAATGGTAGTCGGTGAGGGCGACATGCTGGTTGACCAGTTCGGTCACGCGCGAATCGAAATTGGCCGGTGGCAGCCGCAGGTGTGCTTCCGACTCGGAGCCGTCGCGCTCGATGATGGCGCCTGCGTGGCGCGCAATTTTGAGCATGGCGGTGTTCTCCGAGAGGGCATGGATGAACAACTGCGTCACGCCTTCATTGCGTGCGTGCATGACAGCGCGCTCGAAGAGCCGGCTGCCATAGCCCCGGCCGCGTGCACTCTTGGCCACCGACACGCCGAACTCGGCACAACTGGTGTACTGGGGATCGATCGAGAAGGCCAGGTGAGCCATGGCGATCAGGTCGAGCTTGCGGTTGAAGATGCCGAAGAGTTCGTCGCGCTCGAAGTTGAGTTGATCCACATAGCGGGTGATCTGCTCGTCATTGGCCGCGTACCCAAAACGCAGATAGCGGTCGTGCGGCTCCAGCGACAGCAGGTGGTCCAGGATGCGATCACGCTGGCCAGGGCCGATGGATCGGATGGGCACCACCACGCTGGTGGACGGAAAGCTGTGGTCATTGGGCGCACGCGCCCCGCTCGCAGCTGCGCTGACCGGCGCCTGGGCGGGCGGTGTTGCAGACTTGAACCAACGGGTGGGATCGACCATGGCAGAAATGTAAGGGTTATCCCTATATTCACAAGGACTAATGCCCCTAAACCCTCAGGCACCCGATGGGCGGACTGCAGGCGACCGCTGGTCGCCTCGTGTCATGGTCTAAAGCGGCAAAGCGGTCGTGCTTTTCACACGGTCCATCACGAAACTGGTCTTGCAGTCCTGCACGCTCGGGTGCTTGAGCAAGGTGTCCATCATGAAGCGGGAGTAGGCAGCCATGTCGGCCACCACCAGGCGCAGTTGAAAGTCCATCTCACCAGTGAGCGCTGCGCACTCCACCACCTCGGGCCACGACAGAACACTGGCTCGGAACTGGTCCATGGGGTTGCGCTTTGCACTGCCGGCGTGCTTCTCCAGTCGCACGTTCACATACGCGGTGAGGCCCAGGCCCACGGCTTCCGGGCGCACCAGGGCCACGTAGCGATCGATGACGTGCGCCTCTTCAAGCCGGCGCACGCGCCGCAGCACTGCGCTGGGCGACAGGCCCACGGATTCGGCAATCTGGTCGTAGGTGGCGCGGCCGTCGGCCTGCAGGCTGCGCAAAATGTGTCGATCGAGCTTGTCCAGTGCTTCCATCGACCGAACTATGCAGGTTTCCTGCAAGAAGGACAAGTGGAACGCCCCAAAACGCTGGAATCGTGACACGCTGCGCCGATACAGTGGCGAGTCCCCCTCGCCCCACGGAGACAGCCATGAACAACGCCTTGCCCGCCGCCACCCAGAACGCCGCCACCGAATGGGACAACCCCATGGGCACCGATGGTTTCGAGTTTATTGAGTACGCCGCGCCCGACCCCGTGGCCATGGGCGCGCTGTTCGAGCGGATGGGCTTCAAGCCGATCGCGAAGCACCGCCACAAGGCCGTGACGCTGTACCGCCAGGGTGAGATCAACTTCATCATCAACGCCGAGCCCGACAGCTTTGCGCAACGCTTCGCGCGCCTGCATGGCCCCAGTGTGTGCGCGATTGCGTTCCGCGTGCGCGATGCCAAGGCCGCCTACGAGCGCGCCATTTCGCTGGGCGCATGGGGCTACGCGCAGTCGGCCGGCCCCGGCGAGCTGAACATCCCGGCCATCAAGGGCATTGGTGACTCCATCATCTATTTCATCGACCGCTGGCGTGGCAAGAACGGCGCCCAGGTGGGCGACATCGGCAACATCGGCTTCTTCGACGTGGACTTCGAGCCCCTGCCCGGTGCGGAGCTCAATCCGCTCGGCCATGGCCTGACCTACATCGACCACCTCACGCACAACGTGCACCGCGGCCGCATGGACGAGTGGGCCGGCTTCTACGAGCGCCTGTTCGGTTTCCGCGAGGTGCGTTACTTCGACATCGAGGGCCAAGCCACCGGCGTGAAGAGCAAGGCCATGACCAGCCCCTGCGGCAAGATCCGCATCCCGATCAACGAAGAAGGCAACGAAAAGGCGGGCCAGATCCAGGAATACCTGGATCGCTACCGCGGTGAAGGCATTCAGCACATCGCCATGGGTTCGACCAACCTCTACGACACGGTGGATGCGCTCGAACTCAGCGGCGTAAAGCTGCTCCAGACCAGCGAGACCTACTACGAGCTGCTGCCCAACCGCATCCCGAACCACGGTGAAAACGTGGAAGCGCTGAAGCAGCGCAACATCCTCGTGGATGGCGTGCCCGGTGAGCTGCTGCTGCAGATCTTCAGCGAGAACCAGCTTGGCCCGATCTTTTTCGAGTTCATTCAGCGCAAGGGCAACCAGGGCTTTGGCGAGGGCAACTTCAAGGCCCTGTTCGAGACGATGGAGCTGGACCAGGTGCGCCGTGGCGTGCTCAAGGCCTGAGGGCACACGCCATGGCAGTTGAACCCGTCGTTTATGGGGCCAGTGACCGCCCACCGCGCGGCGACTACTCGCGCGCGCAGGCCGATTACACCTGCCCACAGAACTGGGCCTCCTATACCGAGGCCGATCATCATACGTACCGTCGGCTCTACGAGCGCCAGACCGCGCTGCTGCCCGGGCTGGCCTGCGACACCTTCATCGAGGCGCTCCCTTCGCTCGGCGTGAAGGACCGCATTCCGCGCTTCGAGGAAATCAATGAACGCCTGATGCCCGCCACCGGCTGGGAGATCGTGGCCGTACCGGGCCTGATCCCCGAGCGGCCATTCTTCGATCTGCTGGCCCATCGGCGCTTCCCTGTTACAGACTGGATCCGCCAGCCCGAAGAGTTTGACTACGTGGTCGAGCCCGACGTGTTCCACGATCTGTTCGGGCACGTGCCCTTGTTGTTCAACCCCGTTTTTGCCGACTACGTGCAGCGCTACGGCGCGGGCGGCCTGAAGGCACACGACCTGGGTGCGGGCGAACTGCTCTCGCGGCTGTACTGGTACACCATTGAATTTGGCCTGATCCGCCAGGCTGACGGCCTGCGGGCTTACGGCGCCGGCATCCTCAGCTCGTCGGGTGAACTGCGCCACAGCGTCACCAGTCCGCAGCCACAACGTATTGCGCTGGACCTGCTGCGCTGCATGCGCACGCGCTACAAGATCGACGACTACCAGGCCACGTACTTCGTCATCGACAGCTTCGAGCAGCTGTTCGAGATGACTGCGCCCGACTTTGCGCCGATCTATGAGGCGGTGCGCTCGCTCGGCGAGCTGGAACCCGACGCCACCATCGCCAGCGACTCGTCCATCACCCTCGGGTGAAACGCCAACGCAACGTGGGGAGCACCGGCCACCAGACGATTGTCGGAGCCGGGGAGTGTGGCCGTCGAGGCCGGAAAGACGATGTTGTCCGTGTTGCTGTACCAACAGACAAACCGATTCGCGTTGCGCTCGGCGTGGAGCAGCAGTTCGCGCGACAGCAGGTCTTGCTGCCAGTCACAGTCGTGGCGCATCTGGCGTCCATTGTTCAGGTGGCTGAATCGGGCCAGCCAGGTGCCGCGGTGCGGCGTTCCAATCGTGATGACCTTGTCGATACGTGAAGCTGCGCCCGGCGAACTGGCCAGCCAAGCCCTCGCGGCCAGTCCGCCCATGCTGTGGCAGATCAGCGTCGGCGCCAAGCCCGTCAACGCTGTGGCCCGCGCCACAGCTGCGTCCACAAGCGGCACATACTCGTCAATCGAGCCGAAGATCGGCTCCAGGTTGAGTGACACGTAGGGCACCTTGAGGGCTCGCAGACGCTTCATCCAGGGCAGCCAGAACCCGCGATTGCAGACAAATCCATGGACCAGGACCACCGCCCGTTGAGAAACCTGCGCCTCGGCGCTGTCCGGCAGTTGCCGCCAGCAAAAGGGCTGTCGCCATGCAAACACCAGCGGCGCCACCCGCACCTCTTGCCACCAGGCCGATATCCAATGGGTCGCATTGGCCCTGGGCGCTGCATCGTCGCGGTTGACCACCGCAGCAGCGACCATCTCCACCGCCAGAATGACGGCATACCCCAAGAACACGACGGCCACGCCCGCCACAGCCCAGGCCACAGACCGGGGTGCCATCCACCACAGCCACGTCGCGGCGGCAACAAAGATCATGAGAACAATCCCTTGTTGCAACCTGGCAAGCGAGGAGGAGTCAGGGCGGGTTGCGTCGGCGAAGGGTGTAATAGGCGATCTCATCGTCAAACTATCGCATGCCCGCTCATGTGGCGTCGGCTGCGCCTGCGGTCAGCATCCGCGACACCAGGTCCAAGACTCTCCGTCTAGACTCTTCGCAAGCCTCCAACCCCATGAATGAGAATCCCGCCGCCGCAGACCTGATACGGGCGCATCTAGCGTGCGTGGAGCAACTGCGCCTGCGGGCACAAGCTGAAGGATTGCAGTCGGCTGTTGACGACATCAAACGATTGCAGGCCCTTCGGTTTCGCGGGACATACTCCGACCTACTGGGGCAAACACGCTACGCTCCAGCGACCCGGTTTTTCCTCGATGAACTCTATGGCGTGCACGACTTCGTGCAACGCGATGCCCAGTTCTCCCGAATCGCTGGCGCCTTGGAGCGATTATTTCCCAACGCTGTTGCGCAACTGGCCGTGGACCTGGCCGAGACGCACGCTCTCACCGAGGTACTGGACCAACAACTCGCCACACACTGGCTCACGCTGGACGACGCGCTCCCCACGGCGACGCGCTACATCCTGAGTTGGCGGCTAACAGATTCCAGGGTTGATCGAGATCGGCAGCTGTCCGTCGTTCAGCACATGGGGCTTGAACTGCAACGCCTGACGCGCATGAAGAGCCTGCGGCTGGGCCTGCGGATGATGCGCAATCCAGCGCGCGCGGCGGGGTTGGACGCATTGCAGCATTTTCTTGAAAGCGGTTTTGATGCGTTTTCCGCATTGGGCGATGCGCGCGCATTTCTCGACACCATCCAGGAACGCGAGTCGCGGTGGATCGCCGCGCTCTTCGACCAGCCGCTGGACGCCTGCAGCGCGGCACTAAGCCATGAGCTGGAGCGCCACGGTTGATCATTGGCCACATGACAGCCCTCGAAGTTGTTCTTCACATAAGCGATGCATCGAATGCTTCCTCTCCACGACAAGTGCACCGTCAGTTCAAACCTCAACGAGAGGGGTGTGACCGTCTTTGAACGGGGCTGGCTCTCATCCAACAACATCCTGCTGCAAGGTGACGGCCCCAGCGCCTTGGTTGACTCGGGCTACTGTACCCATGCGCAACAAACGCTCGCATTGCTGCGGGACAACTTGCACGGCCATTCCTTAGACCTGCTGTTGAACACCCACCTACACAGCGATCATTGCGGAGGCAACGCGCAACTGCAAAGCGCGTTTCCTCATCTGCAAACCCTGATTCCACCGGGTCAGGCGGCGGCGGTGGCGCAATGGGATCCGGTCGCGCTGACCTACGTCCCCACAGGGCAGTCATGTCCTGCGTTCACGCACCAAGGCGTGTTGATTCCAGGAACCAGCATGCGATTGGGCCAAGACACATGGGAAATACACGCGGCAAAAGGTCACGATCCGCACTCTGTGATCCTATTTCAACCCAATTCGCGCATCCTCATTTCGGCAGATGCATTGTGGGAGAACGGCTTCGGCATCGTTTTCCCGGAGCTGGAAGGCGTCGACGCCTTCGATGAAGTTGCAGACACCTTGGATCTAATCGAGCGCTTGGCGCCCAGCATCATCATTCCAGGACATGGTTCAATATTTGAGAACTTGGCAGGAGCATTGCAGCGTGCCAGAAGTCGTCTTGAGCAATTCACCAAGAATCCGGTCAAACACCGCCGGCATGCCGTCAAGGTCCTCATCAAATTCAAACTACTCGAATGGCAATCCGTGTCGATTGAAGATCTTTTCGCTTGGTATCGGAGCACGCCCTACATCGCTGCCATTGAGCAACGTTCGACGCTCACTACTGAGCCCCGTCTACGTGAATCACTCGATGCCTTGCTCAGCGAACTGAGTACAAGTCACGCTCTGCGTATCGAGTCGGGGCACATCCACAATGCTTGAACAGCCTTTGACTTAGAAACAATACAGATGAATGGAATCAGGCTCCCAAAAAGCCCAAACCCCCTGGCACCATGAGGTACGAGGGGGTTTGGGGGGCTGGGTAAGAGCCTGACGATGACCTACTTTCACACGGGAACCCGCACTATCATCGGCGCGGAGGCGTTTCACTGTCCTGTTCGGGATGGGAAGGAGTGGGACCACCTCGCTATGG
>JAZKHJ010000069.1:0-53738 GCA_040385485.1 Pseudomonadota bacterium
GTACTGTGATCTGTCACGACGCATTACTCCCGATTCAATCGTTACAGTCCACTAGTCGAGCAGATTCAGACGAGGGTGTACAGGAAGAAGCTAGAAAGCTGCTGCACAGAACATCGGTGCCATGACGAGTCGGCCACCGGCCAGAAGCAGACATCATCCCGCAGCTTGGGCATGAATTGCCAGCTACATGCACCCACCTAAAGTTGTTCTCGTCGCCAGTCGCGACTACATCTCCCAATGCGACCGAGCATTCCTGCTCGAACTTATAAATGCGAAGGTCGAGTTGTTCTGCGCGGTTGGTCAGAGCGCCCAGAACTGGGAGGAAGAGATGGACTGGCTATTTATTGAAGTTAAAGAAGCCGGTTTGGCAACGCAGTTTGTTGTTACGACAGCGCACACGGGCGAATCAGTTGAGGAAGTCATTGCATTCGCAGAACACTTTGATTGCTCCAGGCCGTGCTCAGTCGAGGTGCTTTATCTCCAAGGCCCATGTGTGCCGTCAATCACATGAGCGAACTTCCACCTTGAGCCAAAGCAGTAAGCCAATAGGTTTCAGCCCCTGAGTTTCCATCGGAGTTATGTTGAGACGCACCCGATCCTTTGACTGGCTACTCTTCGCCATTTTCGCCACGAACGCACTTTTGCAAATTGTGCAAGTTCGGGCCGTGAGTATCCCTTTGCACCTTGTGACGGTTACGGTCTGTCTGGTGGTTGTCCGGTTGATCATCCGGGCTGACTCCCTGCAAGAAGCAGTTGTGTGGGTGAGTGCGAGACCCCGACTGGCCTTCTTGCTGATCTTTGTCTGGCTGACCACCTTCGTGCAGATCGGGTGGGTTTTCTGGCTTGGCCACCTTCACGCTGTGGAAGCCGTGGGGTTCTACCTCGCGTCGGTGGTGGTGTTCTCTACTGTGGTGATGCTGGGTTACCTTCTTGTGAGCTTCGTCGGAAGGCTGTTGGCATCTCTGTGGTAGACCGTTCCTTGTGCGCTGAGGCTGGGGCAACCCATGCCGCTGCTCAGGACATGCTGATGGTCAACTGTTGAGCTTCCGCTTCGGGCGGCGGATTCAACTGGTCGACGCAACACACTAACCACCGCGTAAGCGGAAGGAGTGTTGCAGATGAAGCAACGGCCACGGATCTACTACTCGGACAGCCAGAAGGCTTTGATGTGGGAGCGCTGGAAGCAAGGCTGGACGCTTCATGAGATCGGCAAGCTCTTCGATCGTGCCCATACGTCAATTCGCGGAATACTTGCGGAGACAGGCGGGTTCCGGCCGGCCCAGCGATTACGTGCATCAAGTGCATTGACCTTGGCGGAACGCGAGGAGATCTCGCGAGCAATGGTGGCTGGCGAATCGATTCGATCAACAGCGGCGCGGCTAGGGCGCGCACCGTCGACGATCAGCCGGGAGATCAAGCGCAATGGAGGCGGTGAAGGCTACCGTGCAAATCAGGCTGATGAAGCGGCTTGGGAGCGAGCGAGGCGCCCAAAGCGCTGCAAGCTGATTGAGGACCGTGCCTTGGCTCGAATCGTCGCTGACAAGTTGCGCATGCTCTGGTCGCCAGAACAAATCGCAGGTTGGCTCAAGCATACTTATCCGAGCGACGAGAGCCATCACGTGTCACACGAGACCATCTACCGCAGTCTGTTCATTCAAGCGCGTGGAGCCTTGAAGAAGGAGTTGCTGGAGCACCTGAGACGTACCCGCGGGATGCGTAGATCTCGTCACTACACGCAGAAGACCGCAATTCACGGACAGATCGTCGATGCTGTTTCGATCAGCGAGCGGCCAGCTTGCGTCGAAGACCGAGCGGTGCCAGGACATTGGGAGGGGGACCTGGTCTTTGGCAGTGGCAAGAGTCAAATCGCGACATTGGTCGAGCGTCAAACGCGATACGTGATGTTGGTGAAGCTGGACGGCAAAGACTCGCAGACGGTCGTCAACGCGCTCATCAAGAACGCCCGAAAACTGCCGCAAGAGCTCTACAAGTCACTGACCTGGGATCGAGGTACGGAGATGCATGCGCACAAGCAGTTCACCGTGGCCACCGACATCCAGGTCTACTTCTGCGATCCACAAAGTCCGTGGCAACGAGGAAGCAACGAGAACACGAATGGGCTGCTGAGGCAGTACATGCCCAAGGGCATGGATATCTCGGGTTTCTCACAGCTTCAGCTCAACGCAATCGCGAGACAATTGAACGAGAGGCCGCGCAAGACGCTCGGCTTCCACACACCCGCTGAGATGTTCAGCGAATGTGTTGCGTCGACCGGTTGAATCCGCCGCCCGCTGCTGTCATCGGTGTGTTCAAACTCACTGCCGAAAAGCTGTCAATCGGAAAATCGAAGCCTTGCTAAGGAAAGACCGGCGACACGACGCGTCCGTTCGTGTTCGTCTTGCGCGAAACGCATCAATAGAGCTTCCGCGTCTGTGCGGCGCTGTACGCAATTCCCCAACTGTTCAGCGATGTCATCGCTGGCAATACCGCCGCGCGCAAGCGAGTGCTCGGCAATAGCTAAAGCCATCTCCTCTGTCCGCGTAGCAAGCTCAGCGGGGTACTCGGTGTTTGATTGCTCA
Source organism: Pseudomonadota bacterium (assembly GCA_040385485.1). GTDB lineage: Bacteria > Pseudomonadota > Gammaproteobacteria > Burkholderiales > Burkholderiaceae_C > Hydrogenophaga. Next base: position 2,580 of record JAZKHJ010000069.1, read on the forward strand.
AGGACGTAGAGGATGTCTGTGACGTCATCATCGGACCAGTCGCCAGGAGGTACCCTAGACAGAAACTCCTGAAATACCCCTATGACGCCTCCTTCGGCCCACCAAGCGTCGTAGTCATCGACCCAACGATTGGTCGTCAACCAGTGCCTCAGTTTTTCAACTTCTAGGTGTAAGTTGGTCACCATCGTGATTCCTCTGTGTGGTCGCACAATCCGGCAGTGAGGCTCATCTTGAGCCAACTCAAGCGACCCAAGAGCAGTCGTCCTTGAACGTTTGGTTGTGGCCGACTGAAGCCTTCGCCAAGTTCACGTGGAAGGGCTTCATGGAGGCCTGCGATGGCGTCGATCTCCACGTCCGCAACTTTTCTCGCACCCTCCATTAAGTGCCCGCGCACCCCCACGGCAGCTCGGGATCTGTGGACCTCTGAGCGCATCTCCGGACTCAAGATCCACATTGACGCTCTACCTGTCAGGGGGATGATCACATCCTCTCCAATTGGTGCATTGTGTTCATCAAGGAACTCCGGATGGATCATGAAAATTCCATCTTTCTGTGGATCGTCGCCGGCGTACATGAAATCGCAGCGGAGATGTTGAAACGTGACTTTTCGTCCACCTTCGGATGCCGGATAAAGACGGTACTTCACGAAGAAATCTGGTCCCCGTCCTCGGTTCTGTGCATACGACTTCATAGGTAAACGATGCTTGTGACGAGAGAGTAGATGGCCATGACGGAGGTCCGCTGTTGGCCGAGGACTGCCATGCTAGCCCAGGCTGTGCCGAGCCCATGTCGGACGATAAGAAGACGGCGAAGACTCACCCGTTCAACGCGAGAAGTCGCTCCAACTCTCCAAACTGTTCCATTGGGAACGGGTGCTCATGCCATGCCTCCTTGTATCCGTCCGCACCCACTGCGCGGAGAAGCCCCGCCGCCGCATCGCGTACGGCCGTGGCGAACGTCTCTGGCAAGAAAGTGCTCTTGAAAAGCGAGGTTCCTTCGGAGTTAGGAGCATCACCGTAAAGGTCAGAAAACTCCAAAATCTCCAGGGCGTATTCATTGGGGCGGAGGCTGATTAGGACCCAACGGAATTCACCCGGCTCCTCATCAAACGAAAACGTAATCGCTCTGAATTCCCGCAAGGCGGCACAGGCCGCAATGAGCAGATTCCCTAACGCGTCGGAAAGGTACGACGCGGAAACTGTAGCCTCGCTCTGTCCATCACTGATTGTGCATTTCGCCCAACCTGTTCCGATCAAAGAGTAGTCGATCTTGAGTGGCAATGGAGATTACTCCTAGATGTCGTATGTCCGCTTCTGGCCGATGACCGCCATGCTAGCTGAGGCGGGACCGGGCCCGAAGTAGACAATGAAGTCGAGTTGTCCTTGCCGTCTGCAAATGCATCCGGCCTCAGCTTTTCAGCCAGCAAGACTGAGAACCTCCGGTTACCCACCCCTTCCCGTTGTTCGCTGCTCGCACCCATGCTGGATGCCGATAGTGCGTGGTAATCCGAGTTCTTGCAGCGCCTAAAAAAACGAAGTCGCTGACCATGAAGTGGTTCTCCATGCCGGTGTGACGATTCAAGAAGAGAATCTGTCCGCTGCTCTGATCCTTGGCCATCTGGGTTTGGACAATCCATTGAATCCGCATACCAGGGGGGCTGTCAGGCGCATCTTTAGGAATGCACTGCTTTGCTCTTGTGGCGATTTCTTCGAAGACCCCAGCTAGCGGTCTCTCAATTTCGAAATCGACCTTGCCCGCAGCCGAGCGACGGACATCCTCGGGTGAAGAGGCACAGCCAGCGAGTACAACGAGTACAACGAGGGCGCCAAAACGCAGAGGAGCTGTTGGTGTCATTTGGCAGATATGTAGTAGCCAGCGCATTGGTTTTGCCGTATGAGGTTGTCCGCTTTTGGCCAAGGCAGCAGTCAGTTCGATTTAGTGTTCGGAAGTGCCGAACCAATTTGTGCCAGCATCTGTTCAGCAAACCGCAACGGAGCGCCAACGCGCGTCTCAAAGTCAGCGATGTGGAGTCCGTTTCAGACCTCGTTCAGCGCATTGTTCAAGACCGTCAATTCATACTCTTCCACGCGTATGGAATAGGTCACGTCGGGCATCCTGAGAATCTGCACAGCATCCCCTTTGTGCGTTCTTGAAAGGCCGCTTCTGGCCGATCGGAGTCATCGTAGCCGAGGCATCAGCATCCTCGGAAATGCGCTCCAAGCTCGGCGACAACACCCCAGGAGATGGTTGTGGTCAGGCGCAGCACCTTGGCGCCAGTCGCATTTAAGTTGTCGCCCTACGCCTGCCCGCGTCAGATAACCAGCACGGCCCGGAAATCGTTCACGTTGGTGTTTGTGGGCCCTGTGATCACGAGGTCGCCCAGCGGCTTGAAATAGCCGTAGGCGTCGTTGCGCGACAGATGGTCGGTGACCTTGAGCCCCCGCGCCGCGGCACGCGCCAGGGTATCGGGGGTGACGAGCGCGCCGGCGTTGTCTTCCATGCCGTCGATGCCGTCGGTGTCGGCGGCCAGTGCCCACACGCTGGCGATCCCGTTGAGCGCCTGCGCCATGCCCAGACAGAATTCGCCGGCGCGGCCGCCCTTGCCCTTGGCCTGGCCTTCCACGCGGGGACGCACCGTGACGGTGGTCTCGCCGCCGCTGAGGATCACGCACGGTGTCTTGAAATCGCTGCGCCCGAGCGCGGCCGAGCGCGCGAGTGCGGCGTGCACCTTGCCCACCTCGCGCGATTCGCCTTCGATCTCGTCGCTGAGCACGTAGGTGTTGAGTCCGATCGCGTGCGCCGCGGCCGCAGCCGCCTCCAGGCTTTGCTGCGGCGTGGCAATCAGGTGCACTTCGTGGCCCTGCAGGCGCGCATCACCCGGTTTGGGTGTTTCGAGCTCGCCGCGCTCCAGCTGCGCGCGCACGGCAGCCGGCACCTGAATGCCGTAGCGCTGCAGGATGTCGAGCGCGTCGGCGCAGCTGGTGGCGTCGGCCACGGTGGGGCCGCTGGCGATCACGCTCACGTCATCGCCCGGCACGTCGCTGATGGTGATGGTGACCACGCGCGCAGGCGCACAACCCGCCGCCAGCCGCCCGCCCTTGATGCGCGAGAGGTGCTTGCGCACCGTGTTCATTTCCAGGATGTTGGCGCCGCTGTTCAGCAGCTCGCGGTTGATGCGCTGCTTGTCTTCGAGCGTGAGGCCGTCGGCCGGCAGCGTGAGCAGCGAGGAACCGCCACCCGAGATGAGGCACAGCACCAGATCGTCGGCCGTGAGGCCCTGGGTGAGCTGAAGAATGCGCTGCGCGGCGGCCAGGCCCGCGGCGTCGGGCACCGGGTGCGAGGCTTCCACCACCTCGATGCGCTCCTTCAAACCTGCCGGGCGCGGTGGTGTGTGGTCGTAGCGCGTGACCACCAGGCCCGAGATGGGGGCGTCTGCCGGCCACAGCGCTTCCACCGCCTGGGCCATGGCGCCACCGGCCTTGCCGGCACCGATCACCACGGTGCGGCCCTTGGGCGGCGGCGGCAGGAACGCGGCCGTGTTGTGCAGGGGCAGTGCGCGCTGCACCGCCACATCAAACAGGTGGCGCAACAGGGCGCGGGGATCGTTCAGGGAGGGGGATGGGGTCGGGTTGGGCATGGTGGCAAGTGTAGATAAATGCCGGGGGAGCCCGTCACCCCTGCCCTCTCCCAGAGGGAGAGGAAGTGAAGACCGCTCAGGCCGCCGGGTCCGGCGCGATCGGGTGGTTCGCCGCCAGTTCGAGGCTGCGACACAGCGCCGAATGGTCCAACCCCGCCATGCCGTGGGCGGCGCAGCTCTGCATCAATTGCGCCGCGCTCGCCGTGTGCGGCAGGCTCAGGCCCAGTTCCTTGGCGCCCTGCAGCGCGAGGTTCAGATCCTTCTGGTGCAGTTCGATGCGGAAACCCGGCTTGAAGGTGCGCTGGATCATGCGTTCGCCGTGCACCTCCAGGATGCGGCTGGCCGCGAAGCCCCCCATCAGCGCCTGGCGCACCTTGGCCGGGTCGGCCCCGGCCTTGCTGGCGAACAGCAGGGCTTCGGCCACGGCCTCGATGTTGAGTGCCACGATGATCTGGTTGGCCACCTTGGTGGTCTGCCCATCGCCGTTGCCCCCCACCAGCGTGATGTTCTTGCCCATGGCTTCAAACAGCGGTTTCACGCGGTCGAACGCGTCCTGCGAGCCGCCCACCATGATGGTGAGGCTGGCAGCTTGGGCACCCACTTCGCCGCCGCTGACCGGCGCGTCCAGGTATTGGCAGCCCAGCGCGTTGATCTTCCGCGCGAACTGCTTGGTGGCCATCGGGCTGATGGAACTCATGTCCACCACCACCTTGCCGGCCTGCAGGCCCTGGGCCACGCCGTGCTCGCCAAACAGCACGTCTTGCACGTGCGGCGTGTCGGGCACCATGGTGATGACAATGTCGGCGCGTTTGGCCACCTCGGTGGCGTTGGTGCAGATGGTGGCGCCCTGCTCGGCAAAGGCCTCGAGCACCTTGCCGCGGCTGCTCACAAACAGGCTGTGCCCCGCCTTGAGCAGGTTGATTGCCATGGGCGTGCCCATGGTGCCCAGGCCGATGAAGCCAACTTTGAGTCCGTTTTTGGTCATGTCTGTCTTTGGAAATTTCAAAGCGTCTGGTGGTGCGCTGCGATCCAGCCCAGGCCTCTGTCCGTGCCGCCGGGCGTCGCATCTTTCGGCTTGTATTCACAGCCGATCCAACCGGTGTAGCCCAGCGCGTCGATGTGGTCGAACAGAAACTGGTGATCGATCTCGCCGGTACCGGGCTCGTGGCGCCCCGGGGTGTCGGCCAGCTGCATGTGGGCGATGCGCGGCAGCAGCTCCCGGATGGTGTTGGCCAGCTCGCCTTCCATGCGCTGAGCGTGGTAGATGTCGTACTGCAGGAACACGTTGTCCGAGCCCACCTCGTCCATCAGCTCGATGGCCTGGCGCGGGCGGTTGACGAAGAAGCCCGGCATGTCGAAGCGGTTGATGGGCTCGATGAGCAGCGGGATACCGAGCTTCTTCGCCTCGCCAGCCGCATGGCGCACATTGCCCACCCAGGTGGCACGGGCCTGCGCCTCGCTCACGTCGGCGGGCACCAGCCCGGCCATGCAGTGCCAACGCTGGGTGCCGATCACGGGTGCGTAAGCGGCGGCCTTCGCCACCCCCGCGCGAAACTCGTCTTCGCGCCCGGGGATGCAGGCCATGCCGCGCTCACCCGCGGCCCAGTCGCCCGGTGGCAGGTTGTGCAGCACCAGTTCGAGGTGGCTGTTCTGGAGCCGGCTGGCGATCTCGTCGGCGGGAAAGTCGTAGGGAAACAGGAACTCAACCGCCTTGAAACCGGCCTTCGCGGCGGCAGCAAAACGGTCGAGAAACGGCAGCTCGTTCCAGAGCATGGAGAGGTTGGCGGCAAAACGGGGCATGTCTGTTTCCCTGGTGTCATTCAAGCAATCCAGCGGCCACCAGGCCCTCACGCCCCTCGGGGTGCAGGCACTCGATGTCTTCAAACTCGTTGATGGCGTTGATCTCGGTGCCCATGGCGATGTTGGTCACCTTCTCCAGGATCACCTCCACCACCACCGGCACGCGGTACTGGCGCGCCATCGCCTGGGCCTCGCGCAGCGCTGCCCCGATCTTTGCCGGGTCGGTCACGCGAAGCGCCTTGCAGCCCAGCCCCTCCACCACTGCCTGGTGGTCCACGCCGTAGCCCTTGAGCGTCGGGTCGTCCACGTTCTGGTTGTCGAACGCGAGCTGCACGCAGTAGTCCATCTCGAAGCCCCGCTGCGCCTGGCGGATCAGGCCGAGGTAGCTGTTGTTGACGAGCACCTGCACATACGGCAGGCGGAACTGCGCACCCACCGCCAGCTCTTCCACCAGGAACTGGAAGTCGTAGTCGCCCGAGAGACCCACCACGGTCTTGGTGGGGTCGGCCGCCACCACGCCGAGCGCGGCGGGAATGGTCCAGCCCAAGGGGCCGGCCTGGCCGCAGTTGATCCACTGGCGCGGGCCATACACGTGCAGGAACTGCGCGCCGGCGATCTGGCTGAGACCGATGGTGGACACGTAGACCGTGTCGCGGCCGAAGGCGGCGTTCATCTCTTCGTAGACGCGCTGCGGCTTGATCGGCACGTTGTCGAAATGTGTCTTGCGCTGCATGAGCTTCTTGCGCTCGGCGCAGCGCGCAGCCCAGGTGCCGTGGTCCTTCAGGGCGCCAGCAGCCTGGCGCTCGCGCGCCACCTGCACGAAGAGTTCGAGCGCGATCTTCGCGTCCGACACGATGCCCAGATCGGGGTTGAACACGCGGCCGATCTGCGTGGGCTCGATGTCCACGTGCACGAACTTGCGCCCCTGCGTGTAGACCTCGACCGAGCCGGTGTGGCGGTTGGCCCAGCGGTTGCCGATGCCCAGCACGAAGTCGCTCGCCAGCAGGGTGGCGTTGCCGTAGCGGTGGCTGGTCTGCAGGCCGCACATGCCGGCCATGAGTGGGTGGTCGTCGGGGATGCTGCCCCAGGCCATGAGGGTGGGGATCACCGGCACGCCGGTGAGCTCGGCCAGCTCCACCAGCAGATCGGACGCATCGGCGTTGATGATGCCGCCACCGGCCACGATCAACGGCTTGGATGACGCGGTCAGCATGTCCAGCGCCTTCTCCACCTGCTTGCGCGTGGCGGCCGGTTTGTAGACCGGGAGCGGCTCGTAGGTGTCGATGTCGAACTCGATCTCGGCCATCTGCACGTCGATCGGCAGGTCGATCAGCACCGGGCCAGGACGGCCCGAGCGCATGAGGTGGAAGGCTTGCTGGAAAGCCCGCGGCACCAGCGCAGGCTCGCGCACCGTCACGCTCCACTTGGTCACCGGTTTGCTGATGGCTTCGATGTCCACAGCCTGGAAGTCTTCCTTGTACATGCGGGCACGCGGCGCCTGGCCGGTGATGCACAGGATGGGAATGCTGTCGGCAATCGCCGAGTACAGGCCGGTGATCATGTCGGTGCCGGCCGGCCCGCTGGTGCCGATGCACACGCCTATGTTGCCGGCCTTGGCCCGGGTGTAGCCCTCGGCCATGTGCGAGGCGCCTTCCACGTGCCGCGCCAGCACGTGGGTGATGGTCTGGCGCTCGCGCAGCTGCGCGTACAGCGGGTTGATGGCGGCACCGGGCACACCGAAGGCCTGGGTGATGCCTTCCTTTTCCATCACGAGCACCGCCGCCATCGCGGCTTTCATCTTGGCCATGTCTGTCTCCAGTCGGTTTGTGAACTGGTTCCGATGCTATGGACGGCATGCGGTTTTGAGAATGCCACTGGCTGTACTGTGATTCGATACTCCAGGTATGCAATCCCCCGGATAACATGCGCCCATGGACCGATACAAGGAAATCGAAGCCTTCGTGCAGGTGATGGAACACGGCAGCCTGGCCGCCGCCGCACTGCACGCGGGCATCACCCCTGTGATGATGGGCCGGCGCATCGACGCGCTGGAAAAACGCCTGGGCACGCAACTCATGCACCGCTCCACCCGCCGCCTGGTGCTGACCGAACAGGGCGCGACTTTTCTGGACGAATGCCGCGGCCTGTTGGCGCAATGGGCCAGCGCCGAAGCCTCGGTCTCTTCGCAGCGGCACAGCGCCAGCGGCCACTTGGTGGTGTCGGCCCCGGCGGCGTTCGGGCGGCTGCACGTGGCGCCCCACGCCAGCGCTTTCCTCAAGGCCAACCCAGGGGTCAAACTCTCGTTCAACCTCACCGACCGCGTGGTGGACCTGGTGCGCGAGGGCTACGACATGGGCCTGCGCATCGGCAACGTCATCGACCCGAACTTCGTGGCCATCAAGCTCGCGACCAACCAACGGGTGGTGTGCGGCACGCCCGCCTACTTCCGCAAGCACGGCAAACCCAGAACGCTGGACGACTTGAAAGCGCACAACTGCCTGGCGTTCAACCTGCAAGGCGGGCAGCAGCGCGGCTGGTATTTTCTGCAGGATGGCAAAACCGTGACCGTGCGCGCCGAGGGCAACCTGGACTGCAACGACGGCGAGCTGCTGCACCGCTGGGTGAGCGAAGGGCTGGGCCTGGGCTGGCGCAGCACCTGGGAAATCCAGCTGCAGCTGCAGCGCGGCGAACTTGTCACCGTGCTCGATGAATTTGCCCTGCCCGAATACGACATCCTGGCGGTGTACCCGCAACAGCGCCACCTGCCTGCCAAGGTGCGCTTCTTCATCGACCACCTGAAAAAGATCTACGCCAAACCGGGCTACTGGCTTCGCGACACCCCATGACCACCCTGCTGATCCACAACGCCACCTGCATCGCCACCTTCGACCACGCCGATCCGGCGCAGGGGCGCGAACTCAACGACGCCAGCCTGTTCGTGCGCGACAACCTCATCGAGTGGATCGGCCCGGCCAGTGAACTGCCACCCGCGCTGAAGCACGCCGACGAGACCATCGACGCGCGCGGCCACCTCGTCACCCCCGGCCTGGTGAACACGCACCACCACATGTACCAAAGCCTCACGCGTGCGATACCGGCGGTGCAGAACGCCGAGCTCTTCGGCTGGCTTCAAGGGCTCTATCCGATCTGGACAGGACTCACGCCTCAGATGGTGCAGGTCTCCACCCAGGTGGCCATGGCAGAGCTGCTCATGAGCGGTTGCACGACAACCAGCGACCACCTCTATCTCTACCCCAATGGCGTGCGGCTGGAAGACAGCATTGAAGGGGCGCAGCGCATCGGCATGCGCTTCATGGCCACGCGCGGCAGCATGAGCGTGGGTCAGAGCGCGGGCGGCCTGCCGCCGGACTCCGTGGTGGAGCAGGAGGACGCCATCCTCAAAGACAGCCAGCGGCTCATAGAAACCTGGCACGACGCCCAGCATGGCGCCATGCTGCAGGTCGCACTCGCACCGTGTTCGCCGTTTTCGGTGAGCACCGCGCTCATGAAGGAAAGCGCGGCGCTGGCACGGTCCTTCAAGGGCCAAGGCGTGCGCCTGCACACCCACCTGGCCGAAAACGACCACGACATCGCGTACAGCCTGGAGAAGTTCAAGCGCACGCCCGCGCAGTACGCGCAGGACTTGGGCTGGCTGGGCGATGACGTGTGGCACGCCCACTGCGTCAAGCTCGACGACGACGGCATCTCGCTGTTTGCGGCGAGCCGCACCGGCGTGGCGCATTGCCCGTGCAGCAACATGCGCCTGGCCTCGGGCATTGCCCCGGTGCGCCGCATGCTGGACGCCGGTGTGCCGGTGGGCCTGGGGGTGGACGGCAGCGCCAGCAACGACGGCGCGCACATGGTGGGCGAAGCGCGCCAAGCGCTGCTGCTGGCGCGCGTGGGCCGCGCCATGCAGCCGCCCGAGGTGCGCGCGGGCAAGACCTTCTTCGGCTGTGACCTCGGCCCGGCCGAGATGACGGCGCGCGACGCGCTGCACCTGGCCACGCGTGGTGGTGCGCAAGTGCTGGGACGCAGTGATGTCGGGCATCTGGCGCCTGGCCTGTGCGCGGACTTCGCGCTCTTTGATCTGCGCACGCTGGGCTTTGCCGGCGGCGCGGTGCACGACCCGGTGGCCAGCCTCCTGCTGTGCGCCAGCCCGCAGGCGGCCTACACGGTGGTGAACGGGCGGGTGGTGGTGCGGCAAGGCCAACTCACCACGGTGGACCTCGGTCCGCTGCTGGAAAAGCACAACCGCCTGGCCAGAGAACTGACGCAGGCGGTTGCGTGATGCGGGCGGTGGAGGCGGTTCATGCCTCCAGCGGTGGGATCGGGCTCAGGCGGGAACCACCCCGGTCTTGAAGACCGCCACCGACGCCACGAGTTGCTGTGCCTGTTGCTTGAGGCTGTCGGCCGCAGCGGCACTTTCCTCGACCAGCGCCGCGTTCTGCTGCGTGCCCTGGTCCATGCGGGTGATGGCCTGGCCGACCTGCGCCACGCCCGAGCTCTGCTCGGCACTCGCCGCACTGATCTCGCCGACGATGTCGCTCACGCGGCGGATCGAGGCCACCACTTCCTGCATGGTGGTGCCCGCCTGGTCGACCAGGGCCGAACCCTGCTCCACACGGTCCACGCTGGCGCCGATCAGGCCCTTGATTTCCTTGGCGGCCTCGGCGCTGCGCTGCGCCAGGTTGCGCACCTCGCCGGCCACCACCGCAAAGCCGCGTCCTTGTTCACCGGCGCGCGCGGCTTCCACCGCGGCGTTGAGCGCCAGGATGTTGGTCTGGAACGCGATGCCGTCGATCACGCCGATGATGTCGCCGATCTTGCGGCTGCTCTCGTTGATGCCCTTCATGGTCTGCACCACGCGGCCCACCACTTCACCGCCCTGCACCGCCACGCTGGACGCACTCTGGGCCAGCTGGCTGGCCTGGCGCGCGTTGTCGGCGTTGTGGCGCACGGTTGTGCCCAGTTGCTCCATGGTGGCCGCCGTCTGTTGCAGTTCGCTGGCCTGTTGCTCGGTGCGGGCCGAGAGGTCCTGGTTGCCCGAGGCGATCTCGCCGCTGGCGTGCGACACGTAGTCGGAGCTGCGCCGCACATCCGTCACGGCCTTGGACAGGCCCTGCTGCATGGCCAGCAACCAGGCCAGCAGGCTGTCGGTATCGCCCTTCTTGAGGTGGATCGGCGTGGTCAAGTCGCCTTCGGCCACGGCCCGTGCAATGCTCACTGCGCTGCGCGGCTCGCCACCGAGCTGGCGCAGCATGTTGCGGGTGATCATCAGCGCCAGGCCAATGCCGACCACCAGCGCCAAGCCCAGCAGGCCCATGACGGCAAAACGCGCCTGGTCGTACACGGTGGTGACGTGTTTCGCAGAGGCTTCGCCACCGTCGTAGTTGAACTGGATCAAGCCGTTGAGGGTCGAGACCACTTCGTCAAACGCCATGCTGGAGAGGCCGTCGGCGATGTCGGCAGCGTCCACCTGCTTTTTGTCGCGGCCGAGCTTGATGACCTTTTCGTTGGCCTGCAGGTAGGCGGCCCAGGCGCTCGAGAGCTTGGCGTTCAACGCCGTTTCCTCATCACCCGACACGCGTCCCTGGTAACCAGTGAACAAGGCCTGCAAGGACTTGCCGGCCTCTTTCATCTTGTCTTCGTATTCGGCGTGGTAGCTGCCGTCTTCGGTGCGGCTGTGCTTGACCTCGAACTCGCGATATTCAACCGCCAGGGCACGCGCATCCGACAGCGCGCCCACGCCTTTGAGCCATTTCTGGGACAGCGCGATGGCTTCACCATCCACGCTCTTCAGACCCACCAAAGCGGTGGCGCCGAGAACCGCCGTCAACACCAGAATGGACGCAAACGCGCCGAAGAGCTGCTGGCCCACCGAAAGTCGGTGGAGCCAGCCAAAGGGATTGAGAAGTTTTTTCATCGCGCCACCGCCATCACTTCTTGTGACCGATGTAGCTCGCGCCGATGATCTTGCCGCCAGCGTCCTTGATCGGGTTGTAGCAAGCGTCGAAAGCGGTGCCCAGCACGTCGATGGGGCCGCAGAACTGCTGGCCTTTGCTCACGGACTCGTAGGCCGCGTTGCGGGCGAGCTGGGTGCCCACGCCGCGTTTGCCTTCCGGCGTGAGCACATTGGTGCTGACGCGCACGAACTCGTCGCCCTCTTTCACGAACACGGTGGCAGTGGCTTGGTGACTCTTGCGAATGCCGTCGACCACGTCGAAGTTGTTGTTGATCTTGCGCTCGCCGAAGAACAGGGCGGGCACGGTCTTGCCGGCCACGGTGTCGGTGCCTTCGACGCGGGGTGCGCCGATCTTGGTCAGGCGACCGTCGAGGTCGGCGATGGTGGCTTTGGGATCGTTGGCGTGGGCGAAGGAGGCAGAGACGGCCAGCGTGGCCAGCAGGAGGACGCGATTCAGTTTCATGACAACTCCAGAGAGAACAGGTTGAGGGGGGCATCCGGAAGGGATGTAAATCCTTATCGGTAACAAGTTGTCAGACTTGAACCTGGCCCAAGGTCATTCTGGTGGTCACGCTCGCGCCGCATCCCCGGAAAAGCCGGGGCTTCGCCGTTCAATTCCCGCTGTCGTCCGGTCGCTCGTCAGGTCGCGGGGGCACCCGGCAGCTGCAGCGGCCGGTCTTCGAACTCGGTGTTGAGCACCACGGTGCTGGTGGTGCGGGCCACGCCGGGAATGGCCTTGATTTTGTAGAGCACGTCTTCCAGCGCACGGGCGTGCGTGGTGCGAATCTTGGCCAGGAAGTCGTATTCGCCAGCCACGCTGTGCAGCTCCAGCACCTCGGGCATGTCGCGCAGCAAGGGCGCCACCTCGCGGCAGTGGATGCCGCCGTCGTTGCGGATGGCGACGAACGCGGTGAAGCGCAGCCCCACGCGATCGGGATCGACCCGCAGCGAAAAGCGCTCGATCACACCGCGCTCCACCATCTTCTTCACCCGCTCGTGCACGGCGGCGGTGGACAAGCCCACCTCGGACGCCACGTCGGCGTAAGAACGTCGGCTGTCGGAGCTCAGTGCCGTCAAAATTCTGGCATCCATGTCGTCCGGCTGAATATTTGCTTGCATACGGCCAAAATCCTGTTCAAAATACGGCGCCAGAGAGATCTGCCGGAAATTATCTTACGGGAACACAAATATGCCGACATTCATCAGCCCACTCGGCCTGGAACGCCAGACAATACGCCTGTACGGTGCCCTGCTGATTGTGTACATCGTCTGGGGCACGACGTATTTCGCGCTCGACGTGGCCATGCAGAGCCTGCCACCGGTGCTCATGAACGGCGCGCGTTTCGTGATCGCTGGCGCGGTGATGCTGGCGATCGCGCGCTGGCGGGGCCTGCCCTGGCCCACGGCCTCGCAATGGCGCAGCAGCGCGCTCATCGGCGCGCTCATGGCCTTTGCGGCCATGGCGCTGGTGGTGCTGGCTCAGCGGCTGGGCATCGGCTCGGGCCTCATGGCCACGGTGGTCACCACCATGCCCATGTGGCTCGCGCTGTGGACACGGTGGGGCGGCGAGCGCGTGCCGCTCACCAGCTGGATCGGGTTGGCGCTCGGCGCGCTGGGCGCTTTGGTGCTGGCGATGGAAGGTGATTTTTCCGCCACGCCACTGGGTGCGCTGCTGGCCTTCGGCGCGCCGCTGTGCTGGAGCCTGGGCTCGTACGCCTCGCGCAAGCTGGTGTTGCCCGCACCGGCCATGGCCTCGGGCGCGCAGTGGCTGATCGGCGGCTTGCTCGGTGTGGTGGTGGCAGCCATGTTCGAGCCCGGCGCGCGCCAGTTCGAATGGGCACAGGTCAGCACTGCGTCCGCGCTGGCCTGGGTGTACCTGGTGGTCATGGGCACGCTGGTCACGCTCAATGCCTACCTGTGGCTGCTGAAAAACACCACCGCTGCGCTGGCGGGCAGCTACTCGTTCGTGAACCCGGTGGTCGCGCTCTGCGTGGGCGTGCTGCTCGGCGGTGAGCAGCTCACAGGCTGGGTGTTTGTGGCCATGCCGCTGATCTTGCTGGCGCTGGCACTCATTCTGTACGGCCGCGACTTGAACACCTGGCTGCGCACCCGCACCGCGGCTCACACCAGCGTGACGACAGCGAGCCACGCCAGCGAAGCCCAGCGATAAGGCCCGGTGTCGGTCAAGCGCCAGACCGAGGCCACGAGGAACAGGTTGTAAGGCAGCGGCGCGAAGTGCACCGTTGCGGCCAGTGCGATGGCCTCGTCCGCCAAAGCAACGGCGAGCGCCACCGCGGTGGCCAACAGGTTGAGGACCGTGCCCACCGTCACCATGTCGCGCCAGAACAGCACGCGCATCGGCACCGCACCGCGCCAGCGGCGTGTGAAGAAACCCACAGGACCTGGCATTCAGCTCGCCAGCAGGCGCACCAGCCAGGCGTTGAGATCGGCCACCTCCTGCGCACACACCGAATGCTCCATCGGGTAGGTGTGCCAGTCCACCGTGTAGCCTAGCGCCTGCAGCGCATCACGCGTCTGCGCACCGCGCTCAACCACGACCATCGGGTCGTGCGTGCCGTGCGCCAAGAAGATGGGCACGTCGCGGTTGGACTCGGAGCGCTCGGCGGCTGTACTGGCTGCCAGCGGCAGGTAGCCCGACAGGCCCACCAGTCCAGCCAGGCGTTGCGGCGCGCGCAGCCCGGCCATGAGAGTCATGGCGCAGCCTTGCGAAAACCCCATGAGCACGGTGCGCGCGGGCGGCACCCCGCGCGCTGCCTCGCGGTCCAGCAGCCCTTGCACCAGCGCGCAGGACTCGCGAAGACCGGCCTCGTCCTCGCGCCGGGACTGGCCGATGGGTGGGTGGATGTCGTACCAGGCGCGCATCTCATAGCCACCGTTGAGCGTCACCGGGCGCACCGGCGCACTGGGGAACACGAAGCGCACCGGGCCGATGGCGTCCAGATCAAGTTCCTGCGCGATCGGCACGAAGTCGTTGCCGTCGGCGCCCAGGCCATGCAGCACGACGATGCTGGCCACGGGAGCGGCTGCAGGGTTTCCACCGGTGACGAGTTCGAGAGTTTCAAGCGTGTGTGAGGTCATGACCCGCAGCATACCGGCTGCCTATGATGAAGGCTTGTTCTCGCACGCCAGGACCAGACCATGACACCTCACACCCTGCTCGACCACCTGGACCAGGGCCGACTCTGGCCCAACCCATCCGGACTCACGCTGGACGACGCGTACGCGCAAGCGCTCGCCGTGCGGCAGTTGCGCATCGCGCGCGGCGAACAACCGCGCGGCTACAAGGTGGGCTTCACCAACCGCTCGATCTGGCCGCGCTACAACGTGTTCGCGCCGATCTGGGGCAGCGTGTGGGACAGCACGCTCACTCTGTGCGACGGCGAGGGCAGCGTGTCGCTCACCCACACCTGCCAGCCAAGACTGGAGCCCGAGGTCGTGTTCGGTTTGAAGACCACCCCCGCGGCCAACGCCACGCTGGACGATCTCTTCGAGGCCATCGACTGGGTAGCACCTGGCTTCGAAGTGGTGCAGTCGCACCTGCCGGACTGGAAGTTTCTACCCGCCGACACCGTGGCCGATGGCGCGCTGCATGCGCGCCTGGTGGTGGGTCGCCGCACGCCGGTGCGTGAGCTGGCTGCCAGCGCCGACGGACTCGACACCTTGCTGGCCCATGCACAGGTGAGCTTGCTCAAGGACGAGGAGGTTGTTGAGGAAGGCCAGGGTTCGAACGTGCTGGATGGCCCACTGCGCGCGCTGCAGCATTTCACACTGACCCTGCGCGCTTGCCCTGGCGCACCCGTTCTGCAAGCCGGCGACGTGATCACCACCGGTACCTGGACCGATGCCTGGGCTGTTGCGCCCGGCGAGCAATGGTCGGCGCGCTTCACCTCACCACTGCCCAGCCTCTCGGTGAGCTTCACCAAGTGAGAAGGGCGTTCCCTTGCAGGTGAAACCCTCTAAACACAAGGAGACAGCCTTGGTAGATTCGTTCGCAGCACAAACAAAGGAGACAAACCACATGAGCAGAATAGCGCCCGAGCTGCTGGCCCTTCAACGCCTGTACCACTGGGAAAAAACCGCCCCCACCCGCGTGGCCCTCACGCAACCCATGGGAAACGCAGTGGTGCAGGACTTCACCTGGGCACAAGTGGCTGACCAGGTGCGCCGCATGGCGACCCACCTGCAGTCGCACGGCTGGGAGCCTGGCTCCAAAGTGGCCATCCTCTCCAAGAACTGCGCCTGGTGGATGATGAGCGACCTGGCCATCTGGATGGCGGGCTACGTGTCGGTGCCGCTGTACCCCACGCTCGCGCCCGAGACCATCCGCCAGATCCTGGCGCACAGCGAAGCCAAGGCCTTGTTCGTGGGCAAGCTCGACGGCTGGGAAGGCATGAAGCCCGGCGTGCCCATCGAGTTGCCTTGCATGAGTTACCCGCTCTCGCCCGCAGACGTGGTGAAAAACTGCGAGGGCTGGGACGCCATCTGCAAGCGCAGCCAGCCCATGGCGGGCGAGCCCTTGCGCGATGGTGAAGAACTCGCCACCCTCATCTACACCTCGGGCACCACCGGCATGCCCAAGGGCGTCATGCACACCTTCGCCAACTTCGCCTGGGCACTCGACGCCGGCCTCAAGCGCATTCCCATGTCCGGCAACGACCGAATGTTGTCGTACCTGCCACTGGCCCACGTGGTCGAGCGCATGCTGGTCGAGCACGGCTGGCTGCGCACCGGCATGCATGTGTTCTTTGCCGAATCGCTCGACACCTTTGCCGCCGACCTGCAGCGCGCCCGACCCACCATCTTCTTCTCGGTTCCCCGCCTGTGGGTCAAGTTCCAGCAGGGCATTCATCACAAAATGCCGCCGGCCAAACTCAACCGCCTGCTCGGCATCCCTATCCTCGGCGGCATCGTTCGCAAGAAGGTGATGAAAGCCCTGGGCCTGGACCAGTGCACGTTCGCCGCGGGCGGCGCAGCGCCCATGCCGATTGCACTGCTGCAGTGGTACAGCAAGCTGGGCCTGAACATCAACGAAGGCTACGGCATGACGGAGAACCTGGCGCTTTCCCACATCACCGAACCGGGCAAGAACCAGCAGGGCACGGTGGGCCCGGCCTACGAGGGCGTGCAGCATCGACTGGACCCCGAAACCGGCGAGGTGCAGATGCGCAACTCCGCCATGATGCTGGGTTACTACAAGGAGCCCGAGAAGAGCAAGGAAAGCTTCACCGATGACGGTTGGCTCAAGACGGGCGACAAGGGCACGATCGACAAGCAGGGCTTGCTGCGCATCACCGGGCGCGTGAAGGATCTGTTCAAGACCGGCAAGGGCAAGTACGTGGCGCCCGCGCCGATCGAGGACAAGCTGGTGATGCACGAAGCGGTGGAGGCCTGCGTGGTCACCGGCGCCAACCTCGGACAGCCGCTGGGCATCGTGATGCTCAACGCCGATGCGGTGACCAAGGTGACCGATCCGGGCGCGCGCAGCGAGCTGGAGGCTTCACTGGCCGCTCACCTCAAGACCATCAATGCCACGCTCGATCCACACGAGCAACTGCAGTGCATCGTGGTGGTCACCACCGCATGGACGGTGGACAACGATGTCATCACACCCACTTTCAAGGTCAAGCGCAACCGCATCGAGGACCTGTACGCCAGGCACTACGAGAGCTGGGAAGCGTCGGGCAAGAAAATCATCTGGCAAAAAGGCGGCTGAGCACCCCCTCAGCGCCCTGCTCGCAAAGTCGCAGCACGACCTCGAAACCTTCCGCGTTGCCGTAATAAGGGTCGGGCACCTCGAACGTGCCCGGCACGCCCGCGTACTCCAGAAACAAGTGCAGCTTGTGCTGGTGCTGCGGCGGGCACACATGCTGCAGGTTCGCCAGGTTGTCGCGGTCCATGGCCAGGATCAGATCGAACTGCTCGAAGTCCTCGTCCGTCACCTTGCGCGAACGCTCCTTGGCTATCTGGCTGTAGCCGCGGGCTTGCGCGAGCAGGATGGCGCGACGATCGGCCTTTTCCCCGCGGTGAGCACCGTAAGTGCCGGCAGAGTCGAGCGACACCCGATCGGCCAACCGCCTGCGTTGCACTTCGGCATGCATCACGCTGGCGGCCATCGGGGAGCGGCAGATATTGCCCATGCAAACGAGAAGGATCCTGGTCATGCCGCAAGGATAGCGAGCCGCGAGAGCACCAGACATGACGCCTCGGAAAAAACAAAGCCCGCCAGAGGCGGGCTTTGCAAAGGCCGGAAATACTCAGATTCGGTAGTCGTCGATGCTCTTGCCGGAAGCCAGCACGGCGCGTACCCACTCGGGTTTGCGGCCCGGGCCACCCGCCCAGAGTTCGCCGTTGGGGCCGCGGTACTTCGGGGCCGATGCCGATTTGGATTTGGCAGGCTTCTTCGCCCCGGTCGTGCCACCCAGATCGGCCACCGAAATGCCGAATTGTTTCATCTTGGCCTTGATATCGGCAATCACGGACGAGAGTTCGTCTTTGCGCGCCTGTTCGGCCTGCGCCATCAGGGTTTGGGCTTGCGCCATGAGTTCGGAATAGCTGGCCATTGATAAATCCTTATAAAGATGGAATCGATCGGAATGTGCGATTAAAAGTTGCCGACGTGCCGTTGCATTCTAATCACCTTTTCCCGACCAACCACCGGACCATGGTCGCAGTTCGTCGGGCAAGTCCGCATGCAACTCAACCGGCGTATTTGCAACGGGGTGACTCAATCGAAGGCGCCAGGCATGTAGAAACATGCGTTTCAATCCTGCGCGCGCCAATTGGCGGTTAAGTTCGAAATCACCATATTTGTCGTCTCCAGCAATCGGATGACCGGCGTTGGCGAGGTGAACCCGGATCTGGTGGGTGCGGCCGGTCTTGATGGTCACTTCCAGCAAGCTCAGTCCCTCCGGCAGCACAGAGGCCAATGCGGAGGAAACGGGCACGCGCATCGCCACCTTCACCAAGGTCACCGAGTGCATGCCGTCGGGGTCGTCCTTGGTCGTCACCTTGACGCGTCGCTCGCCATCGGCCAGCAGGTATTTGTGCAATGGTTGGTCCAGCACCTTCAGGCGCGCGGGCCAAGCCCCTTTGACCAACGCGAGATAGGTCTTGCCGGTCTCGCGCTCGCGGAATTGATCCTGCAAGGCCTTGAGTGCACTTTTCTTTTTGGCAATCAACAACAGCCCGCTGGTTTCACGGTCGAGGCGATGGACCAATTCGAGCAACCTGGCGTCGGGGCGGGCCTGGCGCATTTGTTCGATCACGCCAAAACTCACGCCACTGCCCCCGTGAACCGCAACACCAGCGGGTTTGTCGATGGCCAGGAATGCCTCGTCTTCGAAAATCACCGGAAATTGCCGGGCGGGCGCCGGATTGAGTTGTTTTTCTTCCGCCCGCTCGGACAGGCGTATCGGCGGAATGCGCAACACGTCACCGGCCTGCACCCGGTCGTCGGCCCCGACCCGGCCCTTGTTCCGGCGCACCTCACCCGAGCGCATGATGCGGTAGATGTGGGTCTTGGGCACCCCCTTGAGCTCGCGGAACAGGAAGTTGTCCAGGCGCTGGCCGGCCGACTCTTCGTCCACCGTGAGGTGCCGCACGGCTGCGGCTGCGGAGTTCGGGGACTGAGGCAAGGGAATCCGAGGGGAAATAGGACACCACGGTGACGGTTGGCTGTCTATAATGCGTCACTCTCGTCACGTGCTGTAAGTGATTGATTTGCCTTGAGTTTAAGGCAAGCACTGAAGGCACAGACCTCCCGGCCCGACAAAGCGGGAGACCGACGTGAGAGGTTGCCACCCGCAGCACCCGGCACCTCCCATCGCACCCGCGGCCATTCCCCATGGAATCCCGGTGCGGTCAAGGTGCGGTAGACGCCGCGGGCGAACCGGTTGATGAAAACAGCGAACCCGATTACGGAATACCCCAATCGACCAGCTTTCCAACGTGAAGCTGGTCGAGGACAAAGTGAACACAGAGATAACCCGGCCAGATCCATGTCATTGACAGCCATCCAGCCTTCCCTGCTCACCCAACTCCACGCGCCTACGCCCTGACCTGGCGGTTCGACGCGGCACCTTGGTGCCCGCCTGTGTTGAACGCCTCCCCGAACTGCGGGTCAACGGCTCTCCGGCAATTCCTCCCCCGTTCGCTTTTTCCGCTGGTTCACGGCGAGTTGACGCCTGTGGTTTTCGAACCCGGGCGTCCTTGTGTGTTTGAACGAAGGAAATCGCATCATGAAACGCATGCTGATCAATGCCACGCAGGCCGAAGAGCGCCGGCTGGCCATTGTGGACGGGCAAAAACTGCTCGACTACGAAATCGAGATTGAAGGGCGCGAACAGCGCAAAGGCAACATCTACAAGGCCGTGGTCACCCGCGTCGAGCCTTCGCTGGAAGCCTGCTTCGTGGATTACGGCGAAGACCGCCACGGCTTCCTGCCGTTCAAGGAAATCTCGCGCCAGTATTTCGCCGCCGGTGTGCCGGTCAACCAGGCCCGCATCAACGATGTGATCCGCGAAGGCCAGGAATTGCTGGTCCAGGTCGAGAAGGAAGAACGCGGCAACAAGGGCGCGGCCCTCACCACCTTCGTGAGCCTGGCCGGCCGCTACGTGGTGCTGATGCCCAACAACCCGCGCGGCGGCGGCGTGAGCCGACGTATCGAGGGCGAAGACCGCCAGGAACTCAAGCAGGCGCTCGACCAGCTCGAATACCCCAACGGCATGAGCATCATCGCGCGCACCGCCGGCATCGGCCGCGACGCGCCCGAGCTCCAGTGGGACCTGAACTACCTGCTCAAGCTGTGGAACGCCATCGACGGCGCGGCACAAGGCGGCAAGGGTGCCTACCTGATCTACCAGGAATCCAGCCTGGTGATCCGCGCCATCCGCGACTATTTCAACGGCGACATCGGCGAGATCCTGATCGACACCGACGACATCTTTGAACAAGCGCACCAGTTCATGAGCCACGTGATGCCCGAGCACGGCCATCGCGTGAAGCGCTACCGCGACGACGCGCCGCTGTTCTCGCGCTTCCAGATCGAGCACCAGATCGAAACCGCCTACAGCCGCACCGTGCAGCTGCCCAGCGGTGGCGCCATCGTGATCGACCAGACCGAAGCGCTGGTGGCGGTGGACGTGAACTCGGCCCGCTCCATCAAGGGCGGCGACATCGAAGAGACCGCGACCCGCACCAACCTCGAAGCCGCCGATGAAGTGGCCCGCCAGGCCCGCCTGCGCGACCTGGGCGGCCTGATCGTGATCGACTTCATCGACATGGACGAGTCGAAGAACCGCCGCGACGTGGAAAACCGCCTGCGCGACGCGTTGCGCCAGGACCGCGCCCGCGTGCAGTTCGGCGCCATCAGCAAGTTCGGCCTGCTGGAGATGAGTCGCCAGCGCCTCAAGCCCGCACTGAACGAAGGTTCGTCCATCCCCTGCCCGCGCTGCGGTGGCTCGGGCCACATCCGCGACACCGAATCATCGGCGCTGCAGATCCTGCGCATCATCCAGGAAGAGTCGCTGAAAGACAGCACGGCCGCCGTGCTGGTGCAGGTGCCCGTCGAAGTGGCCAGCTTTCTGCTCAACGAAAAGCGCACCGAGATCACCAAGATCGAACTCAAGCAGCGCATCAACGTGCTGCTGGTGCCCAACAAATCGCTGGACACGCCCAACTACAAGCTCGAGCGTCTGAAGCACGACGACCCACGCCTGGACAACCTGGATGCCAGCTACAAGCTGGCCGACGAGCCGGACGAAGCCACCGGCTTCACGCGCCGCAGCCAGGAACGCACCAACAAGCAGGAACCGGTGATCAAGGGCGTGCTGCCCGATGGTCCGGCACCCGTGGCGGCTCCGCGCCCCGAGGTGGTGGCACCGGTGGCCGCCCCCGTGGCAGCCAAGGCCGTCGCAGCCCCCGTGGCCACACCCATCGCTGCCGCACCGGCGGAAAAGGGCTTCTTCGGTTGGCTCAAGAGCTTGTTCGGTGGCAGTGACGCTCCAACCCCGGCACCCAAACCCGCAGTGGCCGCTCCCGCCGCGAAACCCGGTGCCCGCGAAGAGCGCGCCGATGGCCGTGGTCCACGCGAAGGTGGTCGTGAAGGTGGCCGCGATGGCCGCAGCCGCGGTGGACGTGGCGGCGCCGAAGGCCGTGGACAACGTGACGGTGGCCGCGAAGGCGGCCGTGGCAGTCGTGAAGGTGGTCGTGAAGGCCGCCCCGTCGAGGGCCGAGGCGAGCCGCGCGGTGAAGGCCGTGTGGAGGGACGCCCGGAAGGACGCCCGGAAGGACGTGCCGAAGGCCGCGGTGAAGGTCGCCGGGGCGAAGGTCGCGGCGAGCCGCGAGGCGAAGGCCGCAGCGAAGTGCGTGGCGAACCACGCGGTGAGAGCCGTGGAGAACCACGCGGTGAAGGTCGCGGCGAAGGCCGTGGTGAGGGTCGCCGGGGTGATGGTCGCCGCGACAACCGCCGCGACGCCGCGCCGGTTGAAGGCGCAGCGCCAGCTGAATTGGCGAACGGAACGCCCGCCGCACCCAGCGAAACGAACGAAGGCGGGGAGAACCAGCGCCGCGGTCGTGGTGGGCGCGGTGGCGAGAACCGCCGTCGTCCCGCCGAAGGCGCCGAGGGTCAGGCCCCCATCGCCCAAGGTGATGCCGCGCCGGTCACGCAGGAAGCTGGCGACAACACAGAGATGCCCCGCGAAGGCGAGATGGCCGATGGCAGCGAGGGCGCACCACGCGCCCCGCGCGAGCGCCGCAGCCGTGACCGCTATGGCCGTGACCGCCGCGAGCGCGCCCCACGCGATCCCGACACCGCCCCCGAAGGCGGCGAAAACCAGGCAGCACCCGCTACCGAAATGCCCGCCAGCGAAGTGGCCTTTGCCGCGGCCTCCACGCTGGCTCCTTCGCACGAACCGGCGGACGAAGCTCCCACGCGCAGCTACTTCAGCCTGCCGGTGGACGCACCCGCGCCAGTGGTGAGCGAGGCCCCTGTGGCCGCGCCTGCTCCGGTGGCAGCACCCGTCGCAGCACAGGTGATGGAGCAGACCGCCCCGGCACCGGTGATGGCACCTGCCGTGATGGCGCCGGTGGCAGCCCCCGTGGCGGCACCGGCACCGGCACCCAAGCCCGCAGCGCCAGTGGTGACCGAGGCCCCCGCGGCCCGTGGTCTGCCCAAGGTGGCCAGCTTCTCGCTGCCCCTGGACGAGATGCAGCAGGTCGCCCAGGCCAGCGGACTGGAGTGGGTCAACTCCAACGCCGACAAGGTGGCCCAGGTGCAAGCCGCGATCGCAGCCGAGCCCAAGCCCGTGCACGTGCCGCGCGAGCCCAAGCCGGCGGTGGTGCTGGACGACGGCCCGCTGGTGCTGGTCGAGACCCGCAAGGACTTGCGCGACATGCAGCTGCCTTTCGAGACACGCTGATCGCCCCCACCTTCAGGCGACAGCGCCTGAAGGTCTGGATCCCAAAAGAAAAGCGCCCTCGGGCGCTTTTCTTTTGGCTGGTGAGCAGGCGTTCAGTCCAGCAACGCTGCCTGCTTCCAGGCCAATTGCGCCGCCGTCTCGTCGCCGCGTTCCTCGGCCAGCAGGGCCAGCGAGCGCCAGGTTCGGCGCATCAGCGCGGCGTCATTCAAGCCGTGACTGGCCTGCGTGAGCAGCTGACTGGCCTTGCCCCAGAGTTGGCGCTGCATGCAGGCCTGCCCGGCGAGGTATTGCAGAAAGGCGTTGTTCGGCGACAGGCGCTGTTGCAGTTCCAAGCGAGCGAGCCAGGCGCTGTCGAGTTGCGGCAGGCCGGGCTCGAAAGCTGCCACCAGCTGGCGTTGTTGCGCTGACGTCAGGGCATCGAAGCCCTGCCACAAGGGTTCCAGCCACGAGCGCAGTCGAGCGGCCACCGCGTGGGCTTCATCGCCGTCCGCGTCGCTGCGCTGAAGCACCAGTTGGTTACCGCGCCGCGCGGCGGCCAGGGCCAGCTCGGGCATGGCGCGCTCGCTGGCGTCCAGACCATTCCACACGGCCTCGAGCTGCGCCATGTCGTGTGATTCGCGCAAGGCGTCGAGCACCAGTCCGCGCACGATGCTGAGCGAGGCTTCGGGTGAGAACGCCTTGTGCTTGGCGAGCAGGCGTGCAGTCTCCAGCGCTTCCGAGGTGGCGCCCCCCAGGCGCGCCACGCGCAGCTTGAGCCGCAACGCCTGGATGCGCCGGCCAGCGCCTTGCGGCAACTCGGCCAGACGGCTGCGCGCAGCCTCCACATCGCGGTCTTCCACCGCCCAGCGCACCGCGCGCAACAGGGCGCCCTCGGACGCATCGGGCGCACCCTTGGCCAGGGCGGGATCGAGCGCGGCCTGCAGGTTTTCGTCGCGCCGCTCGCGGTTCTGCAACGACTGCGCGCTTTCGGCAACCAACAAATGCGCGAGCACCTGCAACTGGTCGCGCCGCGGCCAGTGCCCTGGCGCGACGGTCTTGAGTTGATCGAGCGCATGCTGCGCTGCCGACTGCGCCCGCACGAAGCGCCCCGCCAACTGGTGCGCCAATGCGTCCATGACCGAGCCCACCACCGAGCGCTCGATCTGCTGGCTGCGCCAGCGCTGAGCCCGTTCGGGCAGGTCTCGGACCAGACCGACGGCCAGCAACGCGGCGTGCAGCAGCACAAAGCCGGCGATCAGGCAGAACAGGACGAAGTTGAAGGAGACGTCGAACCGGTAAGGGGGCCAGAACAGCGTGACCGTGCTCGCGTTGTGCCCCACCAGCAGCGCCAGCGCCACAGCCACGGCGGCAAGCCCCAGCAACCAGAACACGTTGCGCATCGCGCCCCGCTGACGGCGGCGCATCAGCGGCCTCCCGCAGCCGCGGCCAGGGCGGACAGGGTCGCTTCCGGACGCGGCAGTTCGCTGTCGACGAGATCGCGGCGCAGGCGACCCAGCAAGGCTTGCGCGCTGGCCACCCGGGGTGCGCTGGTGTCGAAGTAGCGCGCGATGGACGCCTCCACCGCAACCACATCGGCCTGGCTGGCGGCCATGTGCCGGGCCAGCAGCCCCAAGCGGGCGTTGAGCAGCTTCAGCTTGATGTTTTCCCGCAGAAAGAACGCCTGCTCGGGCGCGAGCAGTGCGGCCTCCGGCCGGTCGATTCGGCTCACACGGACCAGCTCGCGGCCACTGCGCGTGATCTCTGCCCATGTGCGCTCCCACAGGGCGCTCCACCAGCCGGACACACGTGCCCAGCCGTGGCTGAACCCACCGGGCTCGGCAACCGGCTCACTCTCCAGCGCGGGCTCCTGGGCTTCAGGGAAGGCTGGTGCCGGGCTCGCAGCCGGTGGCGTGGCAGGGTTCTTTGCAGACGCTGGCACGGTCTGGGCAGCAGTCTTGCGTGCGGCAGGCGCTGCCCTCTGCAAACCGACCTGGTTGAGCACGGGCCATTCGTCCACTTGCCGAGCCAGCTCGTCCAGCCGCAAGGCCAGGGCGGGAATGTCGGCCAGCGGGGCGGCCTGGATGCGTTCGATGTCGCGTGCGATGGCGCGCTGCACCGGGTTGAGCCGTGGCTGGGCGGCCCGGGCAATGCGCTGGTCGGCCGCCTGGAGAGCGGAGATGATCGGCTGGGCACTGCCGGTGAGCTGGGCCTGCTGCTGCGCCAGCTTCACTGCCGACTCCAGGTCCTGCACGAGGTTGTCGTCGCGCGAGCGTGAGAGCGCCAGCATGAGTTCTTCGAGCTGGCTGCGCTGCAGGCTCACCTCGGACAAGCGCACCTCGGCCACGGCCAGCCGCGCCTGCAGTTCCTGCGCCAGCGCCTCGGCTTGTGCGGCCATGGTCCGGGCTTCCACGGCCTGCTCGCCGCTCTCTTGCGCGCGGCGGGCCAGCTCCTGCTGGGTGAGGTTGAGTTTTTGCCACAGCAAGCCGGCCAGCACGAGTGCCAGCGCGGCCAGCAGCACGGCCAGCCACGTCAGCCCCGAGCCGGGGCGACGCACCCCCGGAGAAGATGAGAGCGGCGCTGCGAGGATCGGCGCCACGGCGGGCGCCGCAGTGTCGGTGGAGGGGTGAACGGGTTGGTTGGAGCTCATGGTGCAGTGCACTCTGATTCTAGGGCGCGCAACACGTCGGGCAGGCTGGGACGTGATTCGATCACACGCCCGAAGCCCGTGTCGCGCGCAGCCTGGGCAATGCGCGGATGCGTCACCAGCGCCGTGACCGCGCTCCAGCTGGCCGACGGTTGCGCCACGCGCAGCGCAGCCAGTGCCTCGGAACTGCTGAACAGCCACACACTGCCAGCCAGGGTCGCCTGCGCCGCGAGCGCGCGATCGGCATCGTCGAACACCGGCGGGCGTCGTTCGTAGGCCACACAGCCTTCCACCCGCGCACCCCGGGCCTCGCATTGCCGAATCAACCAGTCGCGCCCATGCCCGGGCACAGAGCCCTCGGCTGCAGGCGCTTCCATGGTCGATCCCCGCACGATGAGGATCCGGCTTCCCGCCGCCACCTGCGGGGCGACCACGGGCCAGAGATGCTCGGAATCGAATTGCGCGGCGTCGGCTGGCGGCGAGTCGATGCGCTCGGGTGCAATGCCCAGGGCGCCGAGCGCCTGTTTGAGCTGGCGCGCCGTGCCAGGCCCGGGGGCCCAGAAGCGTGTTTTGAACGGCGCCAGCGGACGCGCAACCGCCCCTTCGGCAAAAAAATGGCTCACGGCCGCGCCGCTCACGAACAGCAGCGCATCGACTTGGAACCAGTTCGCGCGCCAGACCTGCAAGGCAGCCTTGGCCTCGCTGGTCGACGGCTCGCCAATGTCGATCAAGGGCAGTGCCTGCGCTGGCCAGCCCTGGGCGCGCAGCGCTTGCACCCAGTGAGCGGCCTCACCCGCGGGACGGGTGACGATCAGCCGCGCCAGCCGGCCGGGTGCGGGCCGCTGGGCAGTGGGCGCACTCAAGGTCTCAGACCTCCACCGGGGGCGGCGTGGCGCCAGCCGCGCGCAGGTCGGCGGCCACACGCTGGCCCAGCGCCTCGGCCTCGGCCAGCGTGTGCACATGCGCATGCCCGCTCACCCGCACCACGGCGTGATGGCCTTGCGGATCGCCCCAGGCGGCGTCGAGCTGCAGCGTGCCATCTGCCTGCCAGTCGGCGTAGGCCGCCAGTGGCATGGAGCAGCTGCCACCCATGGCGCGCGAGACCGTGCGCTCGGCCGCCACGCGCTGCCAGCTGGCGGTGTGCGCCAGCGGCGCCAGCGCGTCGATCAGGTCTTGTCGATCTGATCGCACCTCGATGCCGAGAGCGCCCTGGCCGGCGGCGGGCAAGGAGTCGGCCGGCTCGAAGATGTGGCGGATGCGCTGGCCCAGGCCCAGCCGCTTGAGGCCGGCCGCGGCCAGCACGATGGCGTGGTACTGGCCTTCGTCGAGCTTGCGCAGGCGCGTATCCAGGTTGCCGCGCAGGGGTTCGATGCGCACATCGGTGCGGCCCAGGCGGTCCAGCGATTCGCGCAACAGCACCAGGCGGCGCAGGCTGGAGGTGCCCACCACCGCGTTTGCCGGCAGGTCCGCCAGCGACGCACATCCCGGCGACACCCAGGCATCGCGCGGGTCTTCGCGCTCCATCACGCAGGCCAGCGCAAAGCCCTCGGGCAGCTGCATCGGCACGTCCTTGAGCGAATGCACCGCGATGTCGGCGCGGCCCTCTGCCAGCGCCACCTCGAGTTCCTTGACGAACAGGCCCTTGCCACCCACCTTGGACAGGCTGCGGTCCAGGATCTGGTCGCCCAGCGTGGTCATGCCCAGCAGCGTCACCCGGTGGCCCAGGCCTTCCAGCAAAGCCTTGACGTGTTCGGCCTGCCACAGCGCCAAGCGGCTCTCGCGGGTGGCGATGGTGATGGCCAGGGAGGTGGAAGTGGGCATGGACGGAAGAGAGGATCTGGGGGCGGCGCAACGCGCGAAATTTGGTACCCGGTTCGTAACCGGGCAGGGTGTTTTTGGATGCTAGCATGGCCCTTCGACCGGGTTTTCTCCAGATCACCCGGCCCTGTCGGCAGGCCTCTCATCTCCCTACACCATGAGCCGAACGATCGCGCACACCCGCACCCGCCCCTCCAGCCGCGCCGACAAGGACCAGCCGCTCATCGACGACATCCGCCTGCTCGGACGCATCCTCGGCGATGTGATCCGCGAGCAGGAGGGCCAGGCGGCCTTCGAGCTGATCGAACAGATCCGTCAGCTCTCGGTGGCGTTTCGCCGCCACGCCGACCAGTCGGCCGACAAGGCGCTCAAGAAGCTGCTCAAGGGCCTGAGCGGTGACCAGACGGTGAGCGTGATCCGCGCCTTCACCTACTTCAGCCACCTGGCCAACCTGGCCGAGGACCGCCACCACATCCGCCGCCGCGCCGTGCACGAGCGCGCTGGTGAGCTGCAGGAAGGCAGCCTGGCGCGCACGCTGCAGCGCCTGCACAAGGCCGGCATCGCACCGGGCGCCATCGTCGACACGCTGGCCCACAGCCACATCTCGCCCGTGCTCACCGCGCACCCCACCGAGGTGCAGCGCAAGAGCATCCTGGACGCCGAGCGTGCCATCGCGCGACTGCTCGGCGAACGCGACGAACAGGAGCGCCTGCCGCGCGAGCGCGACGACATCGAGGCGCAGATCCGAGCCCGTGTCACCCAGCTCTGGCAAACGCGCCTGCTGCGCTTCACCAAGCTCACCGTAGCCGACGAGATCGAGAACGCACTGAGCTACTACGAGGCCACCTTCCTCACGCAGATCCCGCGCCTGTACCGCGAGCTGGAGGAAGGCTTGGGCGACAGTGGTGAGAACGCCGTGATCGCGCCCTTCCTGCGCATGGGCCAGTGGATCGGTGGTGACCGAGATGGCAATCCCAACGTGACCGCGCAGACACTCGAACTCGCACTGCACAGCCAGGCCGACATGGTGCTGCGCCACCACCTCACGCAGCTGCATCACCTGGGCGCCGAGCTTTCGGTGTCGGCCATGCTCACCAGCGTGAGCCCGGCCATGCAGGCCCTGGCCGAGCGCTCGCCCGACACCAACGCCCACCGCCAGGACGAGCCCTACCGCCGGGCGCTCACCGGCATGTACGCGCGTCTGGCGGCCACGCTCCACCACCTCACCGGCGGCGAGGCGGCACGCCACGCCATCGCACCCCAGGACGCCTACACCAGCGCCGCCGAGCTGCTGGGCGACTTGCGCACGATCGAAGCCTCGCTCAAATCGCACCATGGCGCCGCACTGGCGCGCGCGCGCCTGCAGCCGTTGATGCGCGCGGTGCAGGTGTTCGGCTTTCACCTGGCCACAGTCGACCTCCGGCAAAGCTCCGACAAACACGAGGAGGTGGTGGCCGAGCTGCTGGCTGGGGCGCGCATCGAACCGGACTACACGAAACTCGACGAAGCCGGCAAGCGCGCCGTGCTGCTGCGCCAGCTCAACGACGCGCGACCCTTGCGTGTGCCCGGTGTTGCCTATTCGGCCCACACGCTGGGCGAACTGGCCATCTTCGACACCGCGCGCAGCGGGCGCGAGCGTTTCGGCGCGCAGGCCATTCGCCACGCCATCATCAGCCACACCGAAACCGTGAGCGACCTGCTGGAGGTGCTGCTGCTGCAGAAAGAGGCCGGGCTGATGCGCGGCACGCTGAATGAAGACGCCCTGTGCGACCTGATCGTGGTGCCGCTGTTCGAAACGATCGAAGACCTGCGCAACGCCGCCCCCATCATGCGCGAGTACCTGGCCCTGCCCGGTGTGCGCTCCATGGTCGAACGGGGCGCAGCCGATGGCTACTGCGAGCAGGACATCATGCTGGGCTACTCCGACAGCAACAAGGACGGTGGCATCTTCACCAGCAACTGGGAGTTGTACCGGGCCGAGATCGCGCTGGTCGAGTTGTTCGACACCCTCAACCAGGGCCGGGAAAGACCCATCCAGTTGCGGATGTTCCATGGTCGAGGCGGCACGGTGGGACGCGGCGGTGGTCCAAGTTTTCAGGCCATCCTTGCGCAGCCGCCGGGCACGGTGCGCGGCCAGATCCGCCTCACAGAGCAGGGCGAGGTGATCGGCTCCAAATACGCCAACCCGGAAATCGGCCGGCGCAACCTCGAAACGCTGGTGGCTGCCACGCTGGAGGCCACGCTGCTCAAGCCCACACGCAACGCACCCGCCGCTTTCCTGGCGGCGGCCGACGAGCTCTCACGCCAGAGCATGGCCGCTTACCGCGCGCTGGTCTACGACACTCCCCGCTTCGCCGAGTACTTCTTCGCCTCCACCCCGATCCGCGAGATCGCCGAACTCAACATCGGCTCGCGCCCGGCCTCGCGCAAGGCCACGCAGAAGATCGAGGACCTGCGCGCAATTCCCTGGGGCTTCAGCTGGGGCCAGTGCCGCCTCACGCTGCCGGGCTGGTACGGGTTTGGCTCGGCGGTGCACACCTTCCTGCACCGCGACGGCCCAAAAGGCGTGGCCACGCAAAAGGCGCTGTTGCAGACAATGGTGAAGCAGTGGCCGTTTTTCAGCACCCTGCTCTCCAACATGGACATGGTGCTGGCCAAGAGCGATCTGGCGCTTGCTTCGTTGTATTCCGAACTGGTGCCCGACAAGCGCCTGCGCAAGCAGGTGTTCACCGCCATCGAAGCCGAGTGGCACCGCACGGCCGATGCGTTGGCGCTCATCACCGGTGAAAAACAGCGCCTGGTGAACAACGCCGCGCTGCAGCGCTCCATGCGCCACCGTTTCCCCTACATCGACCCGCTGCACCACCTGCAGGTGGAACTGGTGCGGCGCTACCGGGCCGGTGAAAACGATGCCGATCGCAACGAACGTGTGCGCCGAGGCATCCACATTTCGATCAACGGCATCGCGGCGGGCCTGCGAAACACAGGGTGAATGGGTAAAACCTAAAATGATCCGGTGAACACATTGACCAACGCCGACCTGCACTGCCACTCCGTCGTCTCCGACGGCACCCTCACGCCCGAGGCGCTGGCGCAGCGCGCCCAGGCCAACGGCGTGGAGCTGTGGGCCCTGACCGACCACGACGAGCTCGGTGGACAGGATCGCGCCATGGCGGCGGCGCGTGAGGTGGGCATGAGTTACCTCACAGGCGTCGAGATCTCGGTGACCTTCCTCGGCATCACGGTGCACATCGTCGGCCTGGGCATGGACCACACGCACCCTGCCCTGCTGGCCGGCCTTCGGGCCACGCGCGGCGGGCGCGAACAGCGCGCTCGCGACATGAGCGACGACCTCGCCCGCGTGGGCATCAAAGGTGTCTATGAAGGCGCCTTGAAGTACGTGGGCAATCCCGAACTCATCTCTCGCTCCCACTTCGCGCGCTACCTGGTGGAAATCGGCGTGAGCAAGGACACCAACGACGTCTTCCGCAAGTACATCACCGAAGGCAAACCTGGCTTCGTGCCGCACCGCTGGGCCAAGCTGGCCGACGCGGTGGGCTGGATCACGCAGTCCGGCGGCGTGGCCGTGATCGCCCACCCGGGCCGCTACAAGCTCACGCCCAATGAAGAGTTCGCGCTGTTCACCGAATTCAAGAACCACGGCGGTCAGGCGGTGGAGGTGATGACCGGTGCGCACAACCAGTCCGACTACGCGAAGTACGCGGGATACTGCGAGGAATTCGGCCTCGCCGCCTCGCGCGGGAGCGACTTCCACAGCCCGGAAGAAAGCCACATGGACCTGGGCAAACTGCCCGACCTGCCCGGCAGCGTCACGCCGGTGTGGGAGCTGTTGCAGTCGCGCATCCTGCAGTGATGGCGGAGCCGACGCGCTACCCGCCCGCGCAGGCCGCGCTGGGCATTGGCTTCCTGGTCCTCGCCACGGCGTTCTTTGCCGTGCTGGACACCACCGTGAAGTACGTCGGCGCTTTCGTGCCCGTGCTGATGGCGGTGTGGTTCCGCTACGCGTTCCACGCCGTGCTGGTCACGGCGGTCATGCTGCCGCTGCGCGGTCGCAGCCTGATGCAAACCGCGCACCCCCGCTTTCAGGTGCTGCGCGGTGCCTTGCTGCTGGCCGTGAGCGCAATTTCGTTCGTCGCCCTGCAGTACATGCCGGTCGGCGAATTCACCGCCATCGTCATGATCACGCCGCTGGTCGTCACGCTGCTGGCTGCGCTGTTCCTGCGCGAGCGCGTGTCGCCGCTGCGCTGGGTGCTGGTGTGCGGCGGCTTCGCCGGCGCGCTGCTGGTGGTGCAACCCGGTGGTGATGTGATCGGCTGGGCCAGTCTGCTGCCGCTGGTGATGGTGTTCACCTATGCCTGGTTCCAGATTCTGACCAGCAAGATGGCGCGCACCGAAGACCCCATGACCATGCATTTCTACACCGGCTGGGTCGGCGCGCTGCTCGCCAGCCTGGTGCTGCCCGTGGTGTGGCAGACCGTGCCCGACGCCGCCACCTTCGCGCTCCTGTGCCTGATCGGCCTGATGGGCACCGTCGGTCATTTCCTGCTGATCCTGGCGTTCAAACGCACGCAGGCGTCCACGCTCACGCCCTACCTCTACGGCCAGATCGGCTTCGCCATGTTCTGTGGCTGGGTCGTGTTCGGCCATGTGCCGGGACGCCTGGAGCTCATCGGCATCGCGATGATCGTGCTGTGCGGCGCCACCGCCAGCTGGCTCACCGCGCGTGACCGACGCCTGCCAGTGGACCAACCCGAGGCTTGAGCGGGATCACAATCGCGCCATGTCCCAGTTTTTCGAAGTCCATCCCGAGAATCCCCAGCCGCGACTGCTCAAGCAGGCGGTGCAGTTGCTCGAGCGCGGCGGCGTGCTGGCCGTGCCCACCGATTCGAGCTACGCCCTGGTCTGCCACCTCGACGACAAGGCAGCAGCCGACCGCCTTCGCCGCATTCGGCAGGTGGACGACAAGCACCACCTCACACTGATCTGCCGCGACCTGAGTGAACTCGCCAGCTACGCGCGGGTCGACAACCGCCAGTACCGGCTGCTCAAGCTCGCGACACCTGGCCCCTACACCTTCATCCTGGAAGCGAGCAAGGAAGTGCCGCGGCGCCTGAGCCACCCCTCGCGCAAGACCATCGGCCTGCGCGTGCCCGAGCACAGGACGCTGCTGGAGCTGCTGGGCCTGCATGGTGCGCCGTTGCTCTCCACCACGCTCATCCTGCCCGGCCAGACCACCCCACTGAACGATGCCCAGGAGATCCGCGAACGTCTGCAGCACGAGCTGGCCGGTGTGATCGACGCCGGCGCCTGTGCGCTGGAGCCCACCACGGTGATCGACCTCACGCCCATGGGCAGCGGCGGGGACCCCGAAGTGATCCGCGCAGGCCAGGGCGCCCTCGGTCCACTCGGGCTCTGAGCCGCCCCGGCTGAGCTCTCGCCCAGTCTGGGACAATACGCGTTTGCCCTCAGCGCACCCTCCATGGATTTCGCCCAGATCGTTCAGACCGTCGCCCTCTACGCCATTCCCGTGCTGTTCGCCATCACGTTGCATGAAGCAGCGCATGGTTACGCGGCCCGGCACTTCGGCGACCGCACCGCCGAACTCATGGGACGCATCACGCTCAACCCGGTCAAGCACATCGATCCGGTGGGCACCATCGCGATGCCGCTGATCCTGTACTTCGCGACCGCCGGGGCCTTCCTGTTCGGCTATGCCAAACCGGTGCCGGTCAACTTCGGGCGCCTGCGCAACCCCAAGCGCGACATGGTGTGGGTTGCCTTGGCAGGGCCCGGCGCCAACCTGTTCCAGGCGATCGCCTGGACCGTGCTCCTCTATGTGCTGGCCGCGCTGGGCGTGCAGGAACAGTTCTTCCTGCAGATGTGCCGCGCGGGCGTGCTGGTGAATCTGGTGATGTTCGCTTTCAACCTCTTTCCACTCCCCCCGCTGGACGGCGGACGCATTCTGGTGGGCCTGTTGCCCATGCGCCAGGCCGAACTGGTCTCACGCGTGGAACCTTGGGGTTTCTTCATTGTCATGGCCCTGGTCATCAGCGGTGTGGTGGGAAATCTCTGGCTGCGACCCCTGATGATGCTCACCGGCAGCGCCATCGAAGTGCTGCTCACACCCCTTCGCATGCTGATCCTGTAAACGCGAGTTGCTCCGCCCATGAAAACCCAACGCGTCCTCACCGGCATCACCACCTCGGGCACGCCCCATCTGGGCAACTACGTCGGCGCCATCCGCCCTACGGTGCGCGCCAGCCGCCTGGCCGAGGTCGAGAGCTTCTACTTCCTGGCCGACTACCACGCGCTCATCAAAGTGGGCGAGCCCGCGCGCGTGCAGCGCTCCACGCTGGAAATTGCCGCCACCTGGCTGGCCTGCGGGCTCGACCCCGAGAAGGTCACCTTCTACCGCCAATCCGACATTCCCGAGATCCCCGAACTCACCTGGTTCCTGACCTGTGTGACTGGCAAGGGCGTGCTCAACCGCGCGCACGCCTACAAGGCCTCGGTCGACAAGAACAACGCAGCCAACGAGGATCCGGACGCTGGCGTGACCGCCGGTCTCTTCATGTACCCGGTGCTGATGGCGGCCGACATCCTCATGTTCAATGCGCACAAGGTGCCGGTGGGGCGCGACCAGATCCAGCACATTGAAATGGCGCGCGACATTGCGGCCAGCTTCAACCACCTCTACGGCGAGCACTTCACGCTGCCCGAGGCCGCCATCGAAGAACACGTGGCCACCCTGCCCGGGCTTGACGGCCGCAAGATGAGCAAGAGCTACGACAACACCATCCCGCTGTTCGTGCCGCGCGAGCAGTTGAAGAAACTCATCATGGGCATCGTCACCGACTCGCGCGCACCAGGCGAGCCCAAGTCCACCGATGGTTCCGCGCTGTTCCAGCTCTACCAGGCCTTCGCCTCGGCCGATGACACCGCAGCGTTGGCGAAAGCCTACTCGGACGGCATCGCCTGGGGTGAGGCCAAGCAGGTTCTGTTCGAACGTCTGGACCAGGAAATTGCACCGCTTCGCTTGATCTATGACGAACTGATCCAGGAGCCAGCGAGGATAGAAAAGACCTTGAAAGCAGGCGCTGAAAGAGCACGCGCCATCGCCACCCCATTCACATCGAAACTGCGCCACGCCGTCGGATTGCGTCCGCTTCAGGTGGCGGAGACGCCCGTGGTCAGCAAGGTCAGCAAGAGTGCTGCCCCCAGTTTCAAACAATACCGGGAACAGGACGGCCTGTTCTATTTCAAGCTGCTCGACGCCCAGGGCGCGCTTCTGCTGCAAAGCACCGGCTTCACCGCTCCACGCGACGCGGCTCAGGCCATGATGCGCCTTCAACGGGAAGGCGACATGGCGCTGGATGCCCTGTCGGGTCAACTGGCGTCCCGTGGCGATCCTGCGGCCGTGTCAGCTGCCTTGCAGTCCTTCAACGAGCAGGCCGACTGAACCAGAGTGACGATGTTGCAATGCCCCCGCAGAAGCCCTCCGCGAAGGGTGTCTTCTTTTGGGTAACATCCCGCCTCCCATGCGCGTACCATGTGGGGTATTCGATGGAAGCCCACACCGCGCGACGCATATCGTGCAACAAGTCCCATCTCGGGACTGATTTCGCCGCAGGCGTCTATCGCCAAAGGTTGAAGTTGCCGATATGCTCTTCGGTTGAAACCATTTATTACCAGCACAGCCCGATATGAGTATTTTTGTTATTGACGACCATCCGCTCATGCGTGAAGCCGTCGTCATGCTGCTTCGCCGCCTTCGGGCCTCGACCCAGGTGATTGAACTCGAGCGGCTGGCGTCCGTGAGCAAGGCCATCGCCGAACACGGTGAGCCAGAGTTGGTCTGCCTCGACCTCAAACTGCCCGATACCAATGGCGTGTCCGGTGTGCGCGAAGTCCGCCAGATGTTGCCCGATACATCGCTGATCGTGCTGTCGGCTTCACCCTCATCCGATTACGAAGACCTGGCCCGCGAAGCCGGCGCCGACGCTTATGTGGAGAAATCGGCCGGTGCGGCGCAGATCGCCAAGGTGCTGCGCGAATTCCTGACCGACGAGGTGGAAGACGAAAACGCCCCCACCATTCCGGACAAACTCTCCAAACGCCAGAAGCAGTTGCTGGTCATGCTGGACCGGGGCCTGAGCAACCGCGACATCGCGGAGCAACTTCAGATCAGTGAGCACACCGTCAAGGTGCACCTGTGGCGGCTGTTCCGTCGGCTCAACGTCAAGAGCCGCTCGCAGGCCAGCCACCTCGCCCGCACCGCTGGTTTGCTGGACCTCTGATCCCGCCGCAGCGCAGCGGCCCGTGATCAGGCCGCGCTGCGCACCACCGTGGGTTCGGGCATCCCGGTGGCTTCCTGCTGGGTAAACGCCGGCAGCATCACCCTGAAGACACTGCCCCGGTTGGCCTCCGACGTCAGTGCCAACTGGTAGCCCATCAGCGACGCCAGCTTGGACACGATCGTCAAACCCAGGCCCAGGCTGTCCTCGGTGCCCTGGTGCTGGGACACGCGAAAGAACTCCTGAAAGATCGCCTGCTGGTGCTCGCGCGCGATGCCCACGCCCGTGTCCCAGACCTCGAAGACCAGCATGTCCTCGCGCTGACGCAGCGCCAGCAACACGCCCCCTTGATGGGTGTGCCGCAGCGCGTTGGACACCAGGTTGCCCAGAATGCGGCGCAGCACCACAGGATCTGACCACAGGGTGGTGGGCCGCGTGTGGGAACGCAGACGCAGCGACTTGCCCACCGCCACCGGCTCGAACTGCAGCGACAGATCGGCAAACAGTTTCTCCACGTCCACGTGCTGCAACCGCACCTTGTAGTTGCCTGCATCGATGCGCGTGAGGTCGAACAATGAATCAAACAACTCGTTGATGGCGCGCGTGGACTGCAGGATGCGCGGCGCGATGTCGCGTGCCATCTCCGGCTCGGTGGCCAGCCAGTCGGCGTAGAGGCTGAGCGCGTGCACCGGCTGGCGCAGGTCGTGGGCGGCAGACGCCAGAAATCGGTTTTTGGTGGCCACCGCGCGCAACGAGGCACGGGTCTGCAAAGTGAGCGAGTCGATCAGTTCCTGATTGGAAAACTGCAGCTCAAAACTGGCACGGTGCACCTCGTGCATGCGTGTTCCCGTCATGTACAGCAAGCCCCAGAACGCCACCAGGAGCGCCATGAGGACCAGTCCGGTCTGCAGTGCCCCGGGCGGTTGGGGCAACGCCACCATGACGACAACCAAGCTCAACAGCACCGACAGCATGAGTGCGTTGGCGTAAGTGCGATAGACCGGCAGGTAGGCGCTGAAGGAGCTGAGTGTGAGCAGCCCCTGCCCCAGCACCACCAGCGCGCAAACAAACTGGGTGGCGATCGGTGCCTGCTGGTAACTCAGCAACACCGGCCCGCCCCACAGCAGGGCCACAGCGGCCCAGCTCCAGTGGTAGCGCTTGATGAAGGTGATGCGTTGCGGGCCCTCCAGGCTGTCGTAGCGCAAACGGTAGATGCCGATCAGGCGGTAACGGTACACCAGCATCGCCAGCATCAGCGCACTCCAGACCACCAGGCCGACCGTGTTGACATCCCCCGCCATCATGTATACGAGCAAGGGCAGCGAGAGAGTGGCAGCCACCAACGACGGACCCATGTTGTCCATCAACACGCCGATGAGTTGCGAGTACACCCAATGGTCACGCACTTCCGGCGATGCCGGCACGTGTTGATAGGTCGCTGGTTGGGTGTCGACGAGCATGGGTGGGTGGAATGCGGCGGTGGGCGCATTGTCTCACCCGCCTAGCGCGCCTGACGCGCAAACATCTCGGCGTTGAGCGCCTGCTATACTCGCCGGTTCGCGATGAAGACCGACACCGGAGAGGTGGCAGAGTGGTCGAATGTACCTGACTCGAAATCAGGCGTACCGCAAGGTACCGTGGGTTCGAATCCCACCCTCTCCGCCAGACATGAAAAAGCCACCGGACCCGGTGGCTTTTTGCTGGGCGAAGCTTTTCGCCTCAAGCCGTTTTCATGCCGGATTCAGGCGCTCCAGCCCACCCATGTACGGCCGCAGGACCTCGGGCACGGTCACGCTGCCATCGGCGTTCTGGAAGTTCTCCAGCACCGCCACCAGCGCGCGGCCCACGGCCAGACCCGACCCGTTGAGGGTGTGCACGAGTTCGTTCTTGCCCTGCGCATTTTTGAAGCGAGCTTGCAAGCGCCGGGCCTGGAAGGCCTCGCAGTTGGAGACCGAGCTGATCTCGCGGTAGGTGCCTTGCGCGGGTACCCACACTTCCAGGTCGTGCGTGCGGGTGGCGCCAAAGCCCATGTCGCCGGTGCACAGGGCGAGCACGCGGTACGGCAGGCCGAGCTTCTGCAGTACGGCTTCGGCGTGGCCGGTCATGGCCTCCAGGGCTTCGTAGCTCTTGTCGGGGTGCACGATCTGAACCATCTCGACCTTGTCGAACTGGTGCTGGCGGATCATGCCGCGCGTGTCGCGCCCGGCGCTGCCGGCCTCCGACCGGAAACACGGGGTGTGCGCGGTCAGCTTGATCGGCAACTCGGTCTCGGCCACCACGGTGTCGCGCACGGTGTTGGTCAGCGTCACTTCGCTCGTGGGGATCAGGTAGAGCGCCTGGGTGTCTGGCACGGCCTCGCCTTCCTGGCCGCCCTTTTTCACCGCGAACAAGTCGGCTTCGAACTTGGGCAACTGGCCGGTGCCGCGCAGGGTGTCGGCATTCACGATGTAGGGCGTGTAGCACTCGGTGTAGCCGTGCTCCTGGGTCTGCACGTCGAGCATGAACTGCGCGAGGGCGCGGTGCAGGCGCGCGAGTGGGCCGCGCATGAAGGTGAAACGCGAGCCGGCGAGTTTGGTTCCGGTTTCGAAATCGAGCCCGAGCGGGGCACCCACGTCCACATGGTCGCGCACCGGGAAGTCGAACACGCGCGGTGTGCCCCAGCGGCGCAGTTCCACATTGCCGTGCTCGTCGCTGCCCACGGGCACGCTCTCGTGCGGCAGGTTGGGCACGGCCTGCAGCAGGTTGTGCAATTCGGCCTGAATCACTTCAAGCCGGGTGCCCGAGGCGTCGAGCTCGGTCTTGAGGGCGCCCACCTGCGCCATCACGGCGTCGGCCTCGGCGTGTTGGCCTTTGCCCTTGAGCATGCCGATCTGTTTGCTCAGCGTGTTGCGCTGGCTTTGCAGCTCTTCGGTGCGGGTCTGCAGCGATTTGCGCTCCGTCTCCAGGGCCTGGTAGGCGGGCACATCCAGAAACGGCTGTGGGCTCTTGCGCGTTTCAAGTCGCGCCACGACCCCGGGGAGGTCTTTTCTCAGTTGAACGATGTCTAGCATGCGGCGATTGTAGGTTTGGGCAAAAGGCACCTGGGTGCCCCGGCGGCTCAGCGCAGGTGCTGCAGCGGCGCGGCGTCTTCGCCGTCGATCTTCAGGCCCTTGGGCAGCGGGAATTTGATGGTCTCGGTCAGACCGTCCATGGTGCGCACGGAGATGGCGCCCAAAGCCTTGATGCGCTCGATCACCTGGCGCACCAGGATCTCTGGCGCAGATGCACCGGCAGTAAGACCCACGCGGCTCTTGCCTTCGAACCACTCGGCGCGCAGCTCATCGGCGTTGTCGACCATGTGGCTGACCGTGCCGAGCTTGAGCGCGACTTCGCGCAGGCGGTTGCTGTTGGAGCTGGTGGGGCTGCCCACCACGATCACGATGTCGACCTGCGGGCTCAGCAGCTTGACCGCGTCCTGCCGGTTCTGTGTGGCGTAGCAGATGTCCTGCTGCTTGGGCTCGCGCACCTGCGGAAATCGCGCTTTCACGGCCTTGAGGATCTCGGCCGCATCGTCCACCGACAACGTGGTCTGCGTCACCACGGCAAGCTTGGCCGTCTGCGCTGGCGAAACGTGCGCCACATCGGCCACGTCTTCCACCAGGTGGATGCCGCTCTCCAGCTGGCCCATGGTGCCTTCCACCTCGGGGTGGCCCTTGTGACCGATCATGATGAATTCAAAACCTTCGCGGTGCAGCTTGGCCACCTCGACGTGCACCTTGGTCACCAGCGGGCAGGTCGCGTCAAAGATGTGAAAGCCGCGCCGCTTGGCCTCGTCCTGGATCGCCTTGCTCACGCCGTGAGCCGAAAACACCAGCGTGGCGCCGGCCGGCACGTCGGCCAGTTCCTCGATGAAGACCGCACCCTTGGCCTTGAGATCGTTGACCACATAGGTGTTGTGCACGATCTCGTGGCGCACATAGATGGGCCGGCCGAACTTGGCGAGCGCGCGCTCGACGATCTCGATGGCGCGGTCCACGCCGGCACAAAAGCCGCGCGGCTCGGCGAGAACGATTTCCTGGGACATCGGCATCAGAGCACTCCAATCAGTTGCACTTCGAAGCTCACCGGCTGCCCCGCCAGCGGGTGGTTGAAATCGAACAGCACCGCACCGTCTTCGCGCACCTGCAACACAGCGCCCGCATAGGTGCCCAGCCCATCGGGCGTGGGGAACTGCACCACATCGCCGGCCACGTACCGTTCGTGCGGGTCGCCCAGCTCGCTCAGCAGCTTGCGCGCCACCCACTGCACCATCTCGGGCTGGCGATCACCGAAAGCCTCGCCTGCGACCAGCTCGATCACGGTGCGGGTGCCCTCGTCCAGCCCCATCAGGCGCTGCTCGATGGCCGGCGAGAGCTCGCCCGTGCCCAGGCTCAGCGTGGCGGGCTTGCCGGCAAAAGTATCGATGATCACCTGGCCCTGCGGTCCCGACATGCGGTAGTGCAGGGTGAGGAAGGAGCCTTCTTGGACTTGGGGCATGGGGGGGTGGGAAAGCATGGGCAGGAGTGTGGCGCAAACGGTCAAAAACCGGGGCGCTGGCGATGGGGTGAAGCCTGTATTGTAAAAAGCGGACTGAAACAGGGAGAAAAAACGATGGATGGCCTTCTTGCAGTCGGGCTGAAAAGCCTGCCGAACGACGCGCGACCGCGCGAAAAGCTGCTGGCGCGCGGACCTTCCGCGCTCAGTGACGTGGAGCTGCTGGCGCTGCTCCTGCGCACCGGCATTCGTGGCAAACACGTGGTGCAGCTCGCTCAGGAGCTGCTGGAGCACTTTGGCGGCATGGCAGGACTGCTGCACACCACCGCCGATGCGCTGCGGCAGGTCAAGGGCCTGGGTCCGGCCAAACGCGCCGAGGTGCTGGCGGTGCTCGAACTCGCTCGCCGCGCGCTCACCCAGCGACTGCAGGAAAAGACGCTGATGGAGAACCCCCAGGCGGTGCGCGAGTACCTGCAACTGCAGCTCGGGGGCCGCCAGCACGAGGTGTTTGCGGTGATGTTCCTCGACTCCCAGAACCGACTGGTGGCGCTCGAAGAACTGTTTCGCGGCACCCTCACCCAGACCAGCGTGTACCCCAGAGAAGTGGTGCTGCGCGCCCTGCACCACCATGCCGCTGCCGTGGTGCTGGCGCACAACCACCCCAGCGGCACCGCCCTGCCCTCCCGCGCTGACGAAGCCCTCACCGCCACGCTCAAGTCGGCGCTGGCGCTGGTTGACGTGCGCGTGCTGGACCACTTCATCGTCACGCGCCATCACGCCGCCTCCATGGCCGAAATGGGCTTGATCTGACACTGCAGGGTTGATCTCGCGCCCGCAGCAGCAATCGAGAACGCTCCGTCACAATCGCGCCATGAAAGTCAACACGCTGGCCGATCTGAAGGCGCTCAAACGCACCATCGCCGAGCGTGCTGCGGCCGAAGCCATCCAGCGCGAAGTCGCGCGCCAGGCCGCGCTGCGGCGCGAACGCGAGCAGCGCCTGTTTGCCAGCGCCGTGGGGCCGGTGCAAGCCATTGCCAACCCGGGCCGCATCGAGCCGCGCCCGGTGCCGGTGGAGCCACTGCCCGTGCAGCGCCAGCTCGACGAGGCCTCCGTGATGCGAGAGGCGCTGTCCGACGAGTTCGACATCGAGACCTTGCTGCACACCGACGAGATGCTGAGCTTCCGCCGCCCGGGCCTCGGGCCGGACGTGATGCGCAAGCTGCGCGAAGGCAGCTGGAGCATCCAGCGCCAGATCGACCTGCACGGCCTGCGCACCGACGAAGCCCGCGAAGCCCTGGGCCGCTTCATCCGCGAAGCCCACCAGCAGGGCCTGCGCTGCGTGCGCGTGGTGCACGGCAAAGGCCTGGGTTCCCCCGGGCGCATGCCGGTGCTCAAGAACCGCGTGTTGCGCTGGCTGGTGCAGAAGAACGAGGTGATGGCGTTCGTGCAGGCACGCCCAGCCGACGGTGGGGCTGGAGCGCTGGTGGTGTTGTTGCGCTCCGGGTGAGCGCGGCTTTGGGCCCCGAGGCTGCGCTGAGCACGCCTTCAGGAGGGCGAGCGATTTTTCCGGTAGGAGTTCTTCAGGAGAATCTTGCCGCCTCGAAGCGTGAACAGATCACAGCCATGAACTTCAACGCGCGAGCCATCCGCCCGCGTTCCCAGAAACGTCCATTCGGACACGCCGCGGTTCCCGTGGACAAAATGGCGCGCATGAGCCCATCGGGCGTCTGGAAAGACGGCCCACACCTGCGCGAAGGCCGCTCGCACGGCTTCGCTTCCGACGTAGCGGGTGCCGCAGGCATCAGCACCGGCCGACGATTCGAAGACGCAATCCTCTGTCATGAACGACATGAGGGCGTCAACATCGTGCCGATTCCACGCCGCGGCGAACGCTTCAAGAAACTCCGTGGTCACTTCAGGTATCGCCGTTTGCATGTCGCACCCCCGTTGGTTGATTGAAAGCACCGGCTCTCACCCCGGCGAATTCCGCATCCAGTCCGCGGTCTGAAAGAAACTGGTCTTCAATCGCTCGCGCAACACCGAATCCACACCGGTCTCGCCCATGGCCTGGTCCATGCAGGCCAGCCACTGGTCGCGTTCGACGATGCCGATGGAAAACGGCATGTGGCGCGCGCGCAGGCGGGGGTGGCCGAATTGTTCCGTGTAGTGCTGCGGGCCACCGAGCCAGCCGCAGAGGAACCAGAACAGCTTTTGCCGCGCATCGGCCAGCGTGTTGCCATGGGCAGCACGCAGTTCGAGGTAACCGGGCTCGATGTCCATGAGGTCGTAGAAGCGATCGACCAGCGCACGCACCTTGTCTTCGCCGCCGATCCATTCAAACGGCGTGGCGTGTTGCGTGGGTTCCTGGGGCTCGTGCACCGGGGTGTTCATACAGCCGCCTTGCGAAGCGTCTCCACCACCGGCGTGCGCAGCACGCTGCGCAGCCCCCACCAACCCGCCAGAAGCGCGAGCACAGCCCCGGAGAGGGCGCCACCCAGCGGCACCCAGGGCGAGGCGGTCCAGGAGAACTCGAACACGAAGCGCGCAAGCGCCCAGCCCACCGCCACCGCCACCACAGAGGCGAGAAAGCCCGCCAGCAGGCCCACGCCGAGCAACTCGATGCGTTGCACCTGGCGCAGCAGCTGCGAGCCCGCGCCCACGGCGCGCAGGATGGCGAACTCGCGCTCGCGCTCGCCGCGCGTGGCGGTGATGGCCGAGAGCAGCACCACCAGACCCGCCGCGAGCGTGAAGGCGAACAGGAATTCCACCGCGCTGATCACCTGACCCAGCACGCGCTGCACCTGCGCGATGGTCTGGCTCATGTCGACGTTGGTGATGTTGGGAAACTGGCGCACCAGGGCGTTGTCGAAACCGCTGGCCGCGCCGTTCCCGGTCTCGGGCGCGCGGAAGGCGCTGATGAAGCTCATCGGCACGTCGGGCACCTGCGCCACGGGGAACACGACGAAGAAGTTCACCCGCATGGAACCCCAGTCGACCTTGCGCAGGCTGGTGATGCGGCCTTCGGTGATCTGGCCCGCGATGTCGAAGCCCAGGCGGTCGCCCAGCTTCAAGCCCAGCTCTTCGGCCAGGCCCTCTTCCACGCTCAGCCCGTCAGCCTCGTTGTCGGTCCAGCGGCCGGCGACCACCGGGTTGTGCTCCGGCACGGTGGCGCTGTTGGAGAGGTTGAACTCACGCTCCACCAGGCGCTGTGCGCGGTCTTCGGTGAAGTCTTCGGGCACCACGGCCTTGCCGTTGATGTTGACCAGCCGGCCCCGGATCATGGGGTACCAATCGTAGCGCTGCACACCGGCCTGGCGCAGCGCCTGCTGGAAGGCCTCACCCTGCTCGGGCTGCACGTTGATGACGAAGCGGTTGGGCGCGTCGGGTGGTGTGGCAGCGCGCCAGCTGGAGATCAGGTCGGTGCGCAGCAGCACCAGCAGCACCAGCGCCAGCAGGCCGACGGCGAGCGCGCTGATCTGCACCACCGCATACGCCGGGCGGGCTGAGAGCTGGCGCGTGGCCATGACGAGCGCGCGCGGCGCAGTGGCTTCGTTCACGCTGGCGCGCAGCACGCGCACGGCGGCGTAGCTGGCGGCGGCAAACAGCAGCACCGCACCGGCGAAACCACCGACGGCGATGGCGCCCAGCAACAGGTCGCGGCTGGCGGCCAGCAGCAGCGCGGCAAAGCCCACGATGCCCAGGCCCAGCACAGCCAGCGTGGCGGGCTTGAGCTGGCCAACGTCGCGGCGGATCACGCGCAGCGGCGGCACCTGCGCAAGCTGCAGCACCGGCGGCAGGCCAAAAGCCATCATCAGCGTGAGACCCATGCCCAGGCCCAGCAGCACCGGCGCGATGCCCGGCGCCGGCAGGCTGGATTCCACCAGGCCCGCGAGCAGCAGCACGAACACGTGGTGCACCGCGTAGCCGATGGCCACACCCAGCGCGCTGGCGAACAGGCCGATCAGCGCGAACTCCAGCGTGTAGGCGCGCGCCATGGTGCCCTGCGAAAGGCCGAGCACGCGCAGCATGGCGCAGTCGTCCAGGTGGCGCTGGGCGAAGCCGCGCGCTGCGATGGCCACGGCCACCGCGCACAGCAGCGCGGCCAGCAGGGCCACGAGATTGAGGAATTTTTCGGCGCGCCCCAGCGTCTGCTGCATCTCCGGGCGCCCGCCTTCGAGCGACTCCAGCCGCATGCCGCGCACGCCGGACTGCTCCATGGTCTGTTGGGCCCAGCGGCTGAACTCGCCCACGCGCGCCTCGTTGCCGGCCACGGCGAAGCGGTAGGTCAGGCGGCTGGCGGGTTGCACCAGGCCGGTGGCGGGCAGGTCGGCGCTGTTGAGCATGACGCGCGGGGCAAAGCTCATGAAGCCAGCGCCCCGGTCGGGTTCGACCACGATGATGCGCGTGATGCGCAGCGACGAGTCGCCCAGCAGCAAGGGGTCGCCCAGCTTGAGGTTGAGCGAGACCAGCAAGGCTTCGTCCACCCAGACAGAGCCGGGTGCGGGAATCTCGCTGGTGGCGCTGTCGGGCCCACCCTGGGCCTCGGCCACGCGCAGGGTACCGCGCAGCGGGTAACCCTGGCCCACGGCCTTCAGGGCGACCAGACGCGCCGCGCCGCCCTCTTCG
The DNA here is from genome assembly GCA_040385485.1 of Pseudomonadota bacterium. Taxonomy (GTDB): domain Bacteria; phylum Pseudomonadota; class Gammaproteobacteria; order Burkholderiales; family Burkholderiaceae_C; genus Hydrogenophaga. The sequence goes on from JAZKHJ010000069.1 coordinate 47,311, forward strand.
TCGCGCGCTCGGCCCATGGTGGGAAAGCCCAGCGTCTGCGTGGTGGTCAGGCCGAGCTCGCGCGCCCGCGCCTCGAACGAGGCCGGCGGCGTGTTGTCGCTGCTGATGACGGCGTCGCCACCGATCAATGCGCGCGCATCGCGCGTGAGGCCGCCCTGCAGGCGGTCGGCGAAGAAGCCCACCGCCGTGAGCGCGGCCACCGCCAGCGTGACGGCGATCATCAGCAGCCGAAGCTCACCGGCGCGCCAGTCCCTGACGAGCGAAGACCAGCCGAGGGTCCAGAAGCGGATGGGCAGGGAGGTGGGAGGTGTACGCATTCGCAGGACCTTATCGCATCAACAAAAGCCACACACCGAACCGGCGCGAAGTGCATTGGCTCAGAACGCCGCGGAACTGGCTTCGCCAGGCCGCAGGCGTTGCCCCCTGGGGGGTGACGCGCTGCAAGCGCGGCGCGGGGGGAGCCCTACTTCGTGCCGAAAATGCGGTCGCCTGCGTCGCCCAGGCCCGGAACAATGTAGCCGTGCTCGTTCAGGCCGCGGTCCACGGCCGGCGTATAGATGGGTACGTCGGGGTGGGCGTCGTGGAAGGTCTTGATGCCTTCGGGGCAGGTCACCAGGCACACGAAGCGGATCGAGCGCGGGCCGGTTTTCTTGAGCCGGTCCACGGCCGCCACGGCGGAGTTGCCGGTGGCGAGCATGGGGTCGAGCACGATCACGTCGCGCTCGTGCATGTCCTGCGGCATCTTGAAGTAGTACTCCACCGCCTTGAGCGTGGCCGGGTCGCGGTACAGGCCGATGTGGCCCACGCGTGCGCCGGGGATCACCTGGAGCATGCCGTCGAGAAAGCCGTTGCCCGCGCGCAGGATGGAAGCCAGCACGACCTTCTTGCCGTCGATCACGCGCGAGGTCATCTTCTCCAGCGGGGTCTCGATCTCGATCTCCTGCATCGGCATGTCGCGCGTGATTTCGTAAGCCAGCAGCGCACTGAGTTCGTGCACGAGTTCGCGGAAGCTCTTGGTGCTCGTGTCCTTGCGGCGCATGAGGGTGAGCTTGTGCTGCACCAGGGGGTGGTCAATGACGTGGACGTCTCGGCTCATGGGGAATTTCTCGGCAAAAAAGTGAACCGAGTTTATGCCCGATCGCCCGGGCCAGCGCCGCGTCAGGACGGGCTGGCGGCGCGCTCACGGGCCATGGGCGTGGCAGGAGGCACCGCGTCGAGCACCAGGCGCTCGGGGTGCGTGTAGCACAGGAAGTGTTTGTTGGTGGCCCGGCCGATGGCACACAGGCCCACGCGCTGCGCCAGGTCCAGCCCCATCTGCGTGATGCCGCTGCGCGAGACCACCACCGCCACACCCATCTGGGCCGACTTGATGACCATCTCGCTGGTGAGGCGGCCAGTGGTGTAAAAAATCTTGTCGCCTGCGGGCAACTCGGTTTGAAGCGGGAGCCATCCCGCAATGGTGTCCACCGCGTTGTGGCGGCCGACGTCTTCAACGAAAAGTTGAAGCTCTTCGCCCAGAAACAGCGCACACGCGTGCACCGAACCCGCCGACTTGTAGGTGCTCTCTTTCAGCCGGATCGCATTGACGATGCCATACAGCTGTGACTGGCGCAGCACCATGGATTCGGGCAGGCGGATGCTGTCGATCTCGTCCATGAGGTTGCCGAACACGCTGCCCTGGCCGCAGCCGGTGGTGACCACCCGTTTGGAGGTGCGCTCTTCGATGTGGTCGATACCATGCCGCGTCTTGACAGACGCCGCGCCCACCTCCCAGTCCACCGTGACGGACTCGATGTCGTCCACCGAGGCGATCAAACGCTGGTTGAGCAAATAGCCCAGCACCAGCCACTCGGGCTGCGCGCCGAGCGTCATCAAGGTCACCAGCTCGCGCTTGTCCACATACACGGTGAGGTCGCGTTCGGCGGGTATGAAGATCGTCTCGCGCTCACCAAACTGGTTCATGACCTCGACTTCGCGGGTCAATGGCGCACGGGCCTGGGTGAGGTTGGGCAAAGGCATGGCGGCAGACTACAACAAATTCGAAGACGACAAAGTCAAAGGGCCGGCACCCGAAGGCGCGGCCCTTTCAAGCGATGGCAGACAGAAGCGGGCAGCGCCGCCACTGTTCACTTGGCCGGTGTGGTCACCGCGGCGGGCACCTTGCCGCTGGGCGGGCTGGCCGCCGTGGCTGCGGGCGAATGGGCGCCCGCTGCTTCGGCCGGCTTGGCCACGGCAGCGGCCGCTGCGGCCACGTAGGTGAATGGCCCCGGATCGGCGCAGGCAGGCCCTGCCGCCGCGGGCTTCACGGACTTGCCACTGGCGGCGGCTGTCTTGAAGTAGTTGCCGGCCGCACGGTCCATGGACAGGCAGAGCTTGTAGTTGTCGACCTTGGCAGCCCAGGCGGTCTTGGCCTTGGCTTCTTCGGCCTTGGCTTTGGCTTCCTCGGTCAACACGGGTGCGGGCAACTTGGCGAACACGGACGTGGCCAACAGCATCGAGAGGCACAGAAGGCTGCGTTTCATGGAAGGTTCCTTGCTTCAGAAAATCGGGATGCGGTCAGGCGGTGCGGGGCGCATCGCTGGCCGCCGTGGCAGCCGTCGTGCGGTGGGCGGGGATCTTGCCGGCCTTGATGTCGTCGTACCAGAGCTCGTGGTGTTCCTTGGCCCAGGTCTCGTCCACATAGCCGGTCTTCATGGCCTTGTAGGCGCCCTGCATGCCGATGGTGCCCATGTAGATGTGTCCCAGGAACATGGCCATCATCAGCACGGTGGCCACCCCGTGGATCATGCTGGCCACCTGCATGTTGGCGCGGGTGTACTCCACGGCCGGCACGATCTTGTCGAGGAACACCCCGGAGCCCACCACGATGAGCCCCAGGAAAAACACGCCACCCCAGAACACGAGCTTTTCACCCGCGTTGAAACGGTGCGAAGGCACTTCTGCGGAGCCGAACAGGCCGCCCGCCTTCATGATCCAGGCGAAGTCTTCCTTGCTGGGCCAGTTGTCCTTGAGGAAGGTGAAGAACACCACCACCAGCGACACCGCAAACAGCGGGCCGGCAAAGTTGTGCATGTTCTTGAGCGCGTAGGTCAACCAGCCAAACAGCGTGGCGCCAAACACGGGCAGCAAGAAGAACTTGCCGAACGCCATGACGATGCCCGAGACAGCCAGCACCACAAAGGCGATGGCGTTGGTCCAGTGGGCAGCGCGCTCGACGTAGGTGAAGCGCTCGATGACACGGCCGGTCTCGCTGCCGTGCAGCTTGATCGTGCCCTTGCCGAAGTAGAACAGTGCCAACGCCACCACCACGATCAACAACAGCGAGCCGCCGTAAGGAATGATCCAGTTGTTGCGCACCTGGCGCCAGGCTTCACCGGCGTTGGTCAGGCGCGAGCCGGGGTATTGCACGAAGCCCTGGATCATGTTGCCGGCTTCCGGGTAGGGCAGGCTCGAATAGCCCGTCACGCCTTTGCCGACATCGCGCCACATGGGCGCGTTGTTGCCCGGCTGGACCTTGCCGCGTTCGGCGTTGGTCTGCTCGCCGTACTTCGGATCGGTGGCCGCGTCGGGCGCGATCTCGAAAATGTTGGCACTGCGGATGCCGCCGGGCTGGGTGGCTGCCGGGGCGGTCACGGCCGGCGGAGCCGGATCGTCCTGCCCCGTGGCCGGTTTCACAGCTTGAGCGCTGGCCACACCCGCGCTGAGCGCGAGCAAGGCAGCAGCCAGGAAAGCAGGCGATGCGAGCTGGCGCAAGCCAGCGGTCAAAAACCGTTGCATACAGCGTTCCTTGTCACTTGGACATGCGGGTGTAGTCGTTCTGTCCGTACTGCGCGCGCGCCTTGAGCTGCTGCTCCCAGCTGGCCTTGTCGCCCACGCTCCAGCCACCTTGCGCGTACTGGCTCTTGCCCACGCCGCTGTACGGCACGCCATCTTGCTTGACGCCAGCGCCGTTCATTTCCTGAGGCTTGTCGCCGCACGCGGCCAGACCCAGCGCCAAGGCTGCTGCCGCGATGGTGAGTGTGAAACGCTGGATCATGATTTGGTCCCTTGTGCGGTGCCGTAGGCGGTGCCCCAGCCCCAGACTTCGGCGCCCTTGCCACGCTGCAACACGCGGTTGCGGAAGATGTCGGCCACCACGTCGCCGTCACCGGCCAGCAGGGCTTTCGTCGAGCACATCTCCGCGCAGGCCGGCAGCTTGCCCTCGGCCAGGCGGTTGCGACCGTACTTCTCGAACTCGTCCTGGCTGCCGTGGGCCTCGGGGCCGCCGGCGCAGAAGGTGCACTTGTCCATCTTGCCGCGCACACCAAATGTGCCTTGCGATGGGAACTGGGGCGCGCCGAATGGGCAGGCGTACGAGCAGTAGCCGCAGCCGATGCACACGTCCTTGTCATGCAGCACCACGCCTTCGTCGGTGCGGTAGAAGCAATTGACCGGGCAGACCGCCATGCAGGGTGCGTCGCTGCAGTGCATGCAGGCGACCGAGATGGACTTCTCGCCGGGTACGCCGTCGTTGAGCGTCACCACGCGGCGGCGGTTCACGCCCCAAGGCACCTCGTGCTCGTTCTTGCAGGCGGTCACGCAACCGTTGCATTCGATGCAGCGCTCTGCATCACAGATGAATTTCATTCTTGCCATGGTGTGCTCCTGGTCTTAGGCTTTTTCGACGTTGCAGATGGTGGTCTTGGTTTCCTGCATCATCGTGACGATGTCGTAGCCATACGTGGTCGCGGTGTTGACGGCCTCGCCGCGCACCACAGGGAACGCACCATCCGGGTAGTAAGGCTTCATGTCCACGCCCTGCCAGCGGCCGGAGAAGTGGAACGGCAGGAACACGGTGTCGGCTCCCACGCGTGGTGTCACCAGCGCCTGCACATTGAGTCGCGCACCGGTGGGGCTGCTCACCCACACGCGCTCGCCGTTGCGAATGCCGCGCGCGGCCGCCGTTTGCGGGTTGATCTCGACGAACATCTCCTGCTGCAGCTCGGCCAGCCAGGGGTTGGAGCGGGTTTCCTCGCCGCCACCTTCGTACTCGACCAGGCGTCCCGACGTCATGATGAGCGGGAATTTCTCGTGCATCTTGTCTTCGATGTTCTTGGCCTGCAGCGACTTGTAGAGCACCGGCATGCGCCAGCGGCTCTTCTGGTCGTCGTGGCTGGGGTACTTGGCCACGAGGTCGGGGCGGATGCCATAGATAGGCTCGCGGTGCTGCGGGATCGCGTCGGGGAAGTTCCACACCACGGCGCGGGCCTTGGCGTTACCGAACGGGTGGCAGCCGTGGGCCATGGCCACGCGGATGATGGCGCCGGTCGGATCGGTCTTCCAGTTCTTGCCTTCGGCCTTGGCGCGCTCGGCTTCAGACAGGTCTTCCCACCAGCCGAGCTTCTTCAGCAGCACGTGGTCGAACTCGGGGTAGCCGGTGGTGATCTCGGAGCCCACCGAGAACGATCCGTCTTCGGCCAGCAGCGACTTGCCTTCACGTTCCACACCGAAGTTGGCCCGGAAGTTGCCGCCGCCTTCCATGACGTGCTTGGAGGTGTCGTACAGGTTGGGCGAACCGGGGTGCTTGATCTCGGGAGTGCCATAACAGGGCCAGGGCAGACCGAAGTAGTCACCGGTCATGTCGTAGCCGGTTTCCTTGTCGACAACCTTGCCCTTGGCCTTGAGCGTCTTCACATCGAAGACGTTCATGTTGCGCATGTGGGCCTTCAGGCGCTCCGGGCTCTGGCCGGTGTAGCCAATCGTCCAGACCGACTTGTTGATTTCGCGCAGGATGTCCTCGGGCACGGGCTCGTCCAGGCCCTTGATTTTCTGCATCTTGTAGTTCTTGCTGAGCTCGGTCGCGAAGCCGAGTTTTTCAGCGAACTGGTGCATGATCATGTGATCACTGCGGCTCTCCCACAGCGGATCGATGACCTTCTCTCGCCACTGCAGCGAACGGTTGGATGCTGTGCATGAACCGCTGGTTTCGAACTGCGTGGCAGCCGGCAACAGGTACACCGCGCGATTCGGGTTGAGGTCCTCCGGCTTGCCAGGCATGGCCGCCATGGACGCGGTGGCGGACGGATACGGGTCCACCACCACCAGCAGATCCAGCTTGTCCATCGCGCGCTTCATCTCCAGACCACGGGTCTGCGAGTTGGGTGCATGGCCCCAGAAAAACACACCGCGCAAGTTCGGCCCCTGGTCGATCAGCTCGTTGTTCTCCAGCACGCCATCGATCCAGCGCGAGACCGTGATGCCGGGCTTTTCCATCATGCCCTCGGCGTACTGCTTCTTGATCCACTCGTAGTCCACACCCCAGGTGGCAGCGAAGTGTTTCCACGAACCGGCGGCCAGACCGTAGTAGCCGGGCAGCGAGTCGGGATTCGGGCCCACGTCGGTCGCGCCCTGCACGTTGTCGTGGCCGCGGAAGATGTTGGTGCCGCCGC
>JAZKHJ010000070.1:0-53386 GCA_040385485.1 Pseudomonadota bacterium
GCGAAGGCGGTCGTACCGTTGGCGCTGGCGTCGTTGCCAAAATCATCGCGTAAGGGACTTTGCGGGTCAGACCACTCGCTAAGCGATGTGCTCTGACCCCAGCTGATTAACAGCCCTCAGGGGCATCGCCAGTAGGGGTATAGCTCAATTGGCAGAGCGTCGGTCTCCAAAACCGAAGGTTGTAGGTTCGATTCCTACTGCCCCTGCCACCCAACAGGATGTTTCCGAGAGCTGATTCGGAGCTGTTGAGTGGTTGACAAGCCCACCGAAGTCGATAAGACCTCTGGTGGGCTTGCGTGTCTCAAGCTTTCGGGTTTTGAGCACGTTTTTTGAAAAGTTTTGTCTGGATTTTCATGGCCACCTCCGAAGTACAAACCGTCCACACCGGCGCCGACAGGGCCAAGCTGGCGGCCGCCATCGCGCTGCTGTTGGGCTCGTTTGTCGCCTTCTATCTGCTGTCGTCCCGCGGCGCCCTGGTGCAGTGGGGCGCGCTGATCGTGTTGCTGGGTGCGGCCGTGGTGGTCTTTGGTGTGTCCGAATCGGGCAAGCAGTTGGTGGCCTTTGGTCGTGACTCCTGGCGCGAAGTGAAGAAGGTTGTCTGGCCCGCCCGCAAGGAAGCGATCCAGATGACGGCTTATGTGTTCGCCTTCGTGCTGGTGATGTCGCTCTTTCTGTGGCTCACCGACAAGACGGTCGAGTGGCTGTTCTACGACCTGATTCTGGGCTGGAGAAAATAATGACCGAGCAAAACAGTCCCGTAACCGACGGTGTGGCCGCTGAGGGCATGCGTTGGTATGTGGTCCACGCCTACTCTGGCATGGAAAAAGCCGCCGAGCGCAACATCGTCGAGCGGATCAACCGCGCCGGCATGCAAGACAAATTCGGCCGCATCCTCGTGCCCACCGAAGAGGTGGTCGAGATGAAGAACGGCCAGCGCCGTACCACCGAACGCAAGTTCTTCCCCGGCTATGTGCTGGTGGAAATGGTGATGGACGACGACACATGGCACTTGGTGAAACACACCAACAAGGTGACCGGTTTTGTCGGTGGTGCCAAGAACCGCCCGGCCCCGATCTCCGAGGAAGACGTTCAGAAGATCGTCAACCAGATGCAGGAAGGCACCGACAAGCCCCGCCACAAGGTGGAGTTCGTCGTCGGCGAATACGTGCGTGTGAAGGAGGGGCCCTTCACCGACTTCAATGGCACGGTCGAAGAAGTCAACTACGAGAAGAACAAGATGCGCGTGTCGGTGACCATCTTCGGTCGCGCCACGCCAGTCGAACTCGAATTCAGCCAGGTCGAGAAGACTTGACGTATGCAAGTGCTGGCGGGTCGGCCCGACGCCAGTGCTGTTGAAGTTTTCCGGGTCCCCAACCGCGAGGAGGTTGTCCACAGTGGCAACCGTCTGCACTCGCAGGAGCTAAAAAATGGCGAAAAAAATCGTCGGCTTCGTCAAGCTGCAAGTCCCAGCTGGCAAGGCCAACCCTTCCCCTCCGATCGGCCCGGCACTGGGTCAGCGCGGCCTGAACATCATGGAGTTCTGCAAGGCGTTCAACGCCCAGACCCAAGGCGTTGAGCCAGGTCTGCCGCTGCCCGTGGTGATCACGGCGTACGCGGACAAGAGCTTCACCTTCATCATCAAGACGCCTCCGGCGACCACCTTGATCAAGAAGGCGATCAAGCTTGACAAGGGCTCTTCGGTGCCCAACAAGAACAAGGTCGGCAAGATCACGCGCGCACAGCTCGAAGAGATCGCCAAGACCAAGATGAAAGACATGACCGCTGCCGATGTGGACGCTGCCGTGCGGACCATCGCCGGTTCGGCCCGCTCGATGGGCGTGATTGTGGAGGGTGTGTAAATGGCCAAGCTGACCAAAAAACAGAAAGCCTTCGAAGGCAAGGTCGACAGCAACAAGCTGTATGCCCTGACCGAAGCCATCGCCATCATCAAGGAATGCGCGAACGCCAAGTTTGACGAATCCATCGACGTGGCCATCCAGCTCGGCGTGGACGCCAAGAAGTCCGACCAGGTGGTGCGTGGCGCCGTCGTGATGCCCAACGGCACCGGCAAGACCAAGCGCGTGGCCGTGTTCGCTCAGGGTGCCAAGGCCGAAGAAGCCAAGGCCGCTGGTGCCGACATCGTCGGCATGGACGATCTGGCCGCCGACATCAAGGCCGGCAACATGAACTTCGACGTGGTGATCGCTTCGCCGGACGCCATGCGCGTCGTCGGTACCCTGGGTCAGATCCTGGGTCCGCGCGGCCTCATGCCCAACCCGAAAGTCGGCACCGTGACGCCCGACGTTGCACAAGCCGTGCGCAACGCCAAGGCTGGTCAGGTCCAGTTCCGCGTCGACAAGGCCGGCATCGTGCACGGCACGATCGGCCGCCGTTCGTTCGACGCTGACAAGCTCCAGGGCAACCTGGTGGCGCTGCTCGATGCCCTGACCAAATCCAAGCCAGCGACCAGCAAAGGTGTGTACCTGCGCAAGGTGGCGGTGTCGTCGACCATGGGTGTCGGCGTTCGTGTGGACATGCAATCCATCTCAGCGTAATCGCCGAGACGAAGAATTCGGGTGACGCAGGTCGCCCGGGTGTGGTGGGCTCAGGGGCTGGTTGTCATGACCGGCCTCCGGGGCCATCCAAGACCGTTGGTGTCGGATCAAATTCTTCGGAGTGCGGTCTGACTTAATTGTGACAAGCCAACGCAGATGGCGATCCCGCTGCAGATGGAATCCGTTCCGAAACAGTTGATCGCTGCAATGAGGCGTGTCTCAGGTCCCAGGACCGCGGGCACATTTAAGGAGTAGACCTTGAGTCTGAATCGCAGTGAGAAAGAAGCGGTCATTTCCGAAGTGACCAGCCTCGCCGCAAAAGCTCAAACGCTCGTGATGGCGGAATACCGTGGCATCACGGTCGCGAACATGGACAAACTGCGCGTTACAGCCCGCAGCAACGGTGTGACCCTGAGCGTGTTGAAAAACACCTTGGCCCGCCGTGCAGTGGCTGGCAGCGCATTTGAAGTGGCCGCCGACCAGATGACCGGTCCGCTGATCTATGGATTTTCTGTTGACGCCGTGGCCGCCGCGAAAGTGGTGGCCGAGTTCGCGAAGACCAACGACAAGTTGGTCATTCGCGCCGGCGTGTATGCAGGCAAAGTCCTGGACGTCAATGGCGTGAAGCAGCTCGCAAGCATCCCTTCGAAAGAAGTGCTGATGGCTCAGCTGTGTGGCTTGCTGATGTCGCCCATGTCGCGTACGGCCGTTGTGCTGGGCGCGCTGGCGGCGAAAAAAGGCGAAGGCGCTGCCCCTGTGGCAGCCGAGGAAGCGGCTGCTGCCTGAGTGGCGCGCACCGTTCGTTCAACCAATTGTTAGGAAATCAAAATGGCATTCGATAAAGACGCATTTTTGACCGCGCTGGACAGCATGACGGTCATGGAACTCAACGATCTGGTGAAAGCCATCGAAGAGAAGTTTGGCGTGAGTGCAGCCGCCATGGCTGCACCCGCAGCCGGTGGTGGCGGTGCCGCTGCTGTTGCTGAAGAGAAGACCGAATTCAACGTCGTGCTGCTCGAAGCCGGCGCCAACAAGGTCTCGGTCATCAAGGCCGTTCGCGAAATCACCGGTCTGGGCCTGAAAGAAGCCAAGGACTTGGTCGATGGCGCACCGAAGAACGTGAAAGAAGGCATTGCCAAGGCCGACGCCGAAGCAGCCATGAAGAAGCTGGTGGATGCCGGCGCCAAGGCCGAGCTGAAGTAATTCGCTCGAGTCCCGAGGCTGGAGTGCCCGAAAGGGCCTCCAGCCTTCTGTGCTTTCAGAGCACACCCTCGCCAGCGCCTTCGGCACTGGCGGAGTGTCTTGATGAAACACCGCTAAGCAGATTTCTCAAGTCTGCTTAGCAGTGTTTTCTGACCCCGACTGCAGAAAACGACTTGGTTCGGGCCTGTGTGCAATGCACAGGCCGTCCGCCAATGGTTGGTAGAGGCCAGCCACCAAGAAAGCCACCAGGAATCCGTCCTCCTGGTAGGCAAGACAGTCGCCGCAGACCTCAAGCCCGGAGATCTCATGGCCCCAGCATCGAAATACTCATACACCGAACGCAAACGCATCCGCAAGAGCTTTGGTACCCGCGAAAACGTTCTCGCGATTCCTTACCTGTTGCAGATGCAGAAGGACGCCTACACCGCGTTCCTGCAAGCCGACAACGCGCCCAAGAAGCGCACCAACGAGGGCCTGCAGGCGGCGTTTGAAGCCGCTTTCCCCATCGTCTCCCACAACGGTTTTGTGGAGATGAAGTTCGTTGAGTACAACCTGGCCAAGCCCGCTTTTGACGTGCGCGAATGCCAGACCCGTGGTCTGACCTTCGCCTCGGCCGTGCGCGCACGCGTGCAGCTCATCATCTATGACCGCGAGTCCTCGACCGCGCAGTCCAAGGTGATCAAGGAAGTGAAAGAGCAAGAGGTCTACATGGGCGAAGTGCCCCTGATGACCGAGAAGGGATCCTTCATCATCAACGGCACCGAGCGTGTCATCGTGTCGCAGCTGCATCGCTCACCCGGTGTGTTCTTCGAACACGACAAGGGCAAGACGCACAGCTCGGGCAAGCTGCTGTTCTCGGCTCGCATCATTCCTTACCGCGGCTCCTGGCTCGACTTCGAATTCGACCCCAAAGACGTGCTGTTCTTCCGGGTTGACCGCCGCCGCAAGATGCCGGTCACCATCCTGCTCAAGGCCATTGGCCTGACGCCGGAAACCATCCTGGCCAACTTCTTCGTCAACGATCACTTCCGCGTGATGGACAGCGGCGCGCAGATGGCCTTTGTGCCCGAGCGCCTGCGCGGTGAAGTGGCCCGTTTCGACATCACCGACAAGGCCGGCAAGGTCGTCGTGGCCAAGGACAAGCGCATCACCGTGCGCCACACCCGCGAACTCGAGCAGTCAGGCACCACGCACATCAGCGTGCCTGAGGACTTCATGATCGGCCGTGTGGTCGCCCGCAACATCGTGGACGAGGACACCGGCGAGATCATCGCCAAGGCCAACGAAGAGTTGACCGAAGTGCTGCTGAAGAAGCTGCGCACGTCCGGCGTGCAGGACCTGCAGTGCCTCTACACCAACGAGCTCGACCAGGGCGCGTACATCTCGCAAACCCTTCGCATCGACGAGACCGCCGATGAGTTCGCCGCGCGCGTGGCCATCTACCGCATGATGCGCCCCGGCGAGCCGCCGACCGAAGACGCGGTGCAGGCCCTGTTCCACCGCCTGTTCTACAACCCGGACACGTACGACCTGTCGCGCGTGGGCCGCATGAAGTTCAACGCCCGTGTGGGCCGCGACGAATCCACCGGCGCCATGGTGCTGTCCAACGAAGACATCCTGGCCGTGGTCAAGATCCTGGTGGACCTGCGTAACGGCCGTGGCGAAGTCGATGACATCGATCACCTGGGCAACCGCCGCGTGCGTTGCGTGGGCGAGCTCGCCGAGAACCAGTACCGCACCGGTCTGGCGCGAATCGAGAAGGCCGTGAAAGAGCGTCTGGGCCAGGCCGAGCAAGAGCCGCTGATGCCGCACGACCTGATCAACTCCAAGCCGATTTCCGCGGCCCTGAAGGAGTTCTTCGGTGCGTCGCAGCTGTCGCAGTTCATGGACCAGACCAACCCGCTGGCCGAGATCACCCACAAGCGCCGCGTGTCGGCCCTTGGCCCGGGCGGTCTGACCCGCGAACGCGCTGGCTTCGAGGTGCGCGACGTGCACGTGACCCACTACGGTCGCGTCTGCCCTATCGAGACGCCTGAAGGTCCGAACATCGGTCTGATCAACTCGCTGGCTCTGTACGCTCGCCTGAACGAGTACGGTTTCATTGAAACCCCGTACCGCCGCGTGATCGAAGGCAAGGTCACGAACCAGATCGACTACTTGTCGGCCATCGAAGAAGGCAAGTACGTCATCGCGCAGGCCAACGCCACGCTCGACGGCGAAGGCCGCCTGACCGGTGACCTGATCTCTGCCCGTGAAAAGGGCGAGTCGATCCTGACGCCGTCCGACACCATCCAGTACATGGACGTGTCGCCAGCGCAGATCGTGTCGGTGGCTGCGTCGCTGGTGCCCTTCCTGGAGCACGACGATGCGAACCGCGCACTGATGGGCGCCAACATGTCGCGCCAGGCCGTGCCTGTGCTGCGTCCTGAAAAACCGCTGGTGGGCACCGGTATCGAGCGCGTCGCCGCGATCGACTCCGGCACCGTGGTGACCGCCACCCGTGGTGGCAAGGTCGACTACGTGGACGCGACCCGCATCGTGGTTCGCGTGAACGACGCCGAGGCGGTGGCCGGTGAAGTGGGTGTGGACATCTACAACCTCATCAAGTACCAGCGTTCCAACCAGAACACCAACATCCACCAGCGTCCCATCGTGAAGAAGGGCGACCTGCTGGCCAAGGGTGACGTGATCGCCGACGGCGCATCGACCGACCTGGGTGAGATCTCGATCGGCCAGAACATGCTGATCGCCTTCATGCCATGGAACGGCTACAACTTCGAAGATTCGATCCTGATCTCCGAGAAGGTTGTGTCCGAAGACCGCTACACCTCGATCCACATCGAGGAACTGGTGGTGATGGCGCGCGACACCAAGCTGGGTGCGGAAGAAATCACCCGCGACATCCCCAACCTGGCCGAGCAGCAGCTCAACCGCCTGGACGACTCCGGCATCATCTACGTGGGCGCCGAAGTTCTGCCCGGCGACGTGCTGGTCGGCAAGGTCACGCCAAAGGGCGAGACCACGCTCACGCCTGAAGAGAAGCTGCTGCGCGCGATCTTCGGCGAGAAGGCTTCCGACGTGAAGGACACCTCGCTGCGCGTGGACCAGGGCTCGCAAGGCACCGTGATCGACGTGCAGGTGTTCACCCGCGAAGGCATCCAGCGCGACAAGCGCGCCCAGCAGATCATCGACGACGAGCTGAAGCGCTTCCGCCTGGACCTGAACGACCAGCTGCGCATCGTGGAAGCTGACGCGTTCGACCGGATCGAGAAACTGCTGATCGGCAAGACCGCCAACGGCGGCCCGAAGAAGCTGTCCAAAGGCACAACCATCGACAAGGCCTACCTGGACGACGTCGAGAAGTACCACTGGTTCGACATCCGCCCGGCCGATGAGACCGCCGCTGCCCAGCTGGAGTCGATCAAGAACTCCATGGAGCAGACGCGCCACAGCTTCGACCTGATGTTCGAAGAGAAGCGCAAGAAGCTCACACAGGGTGATGAGCTGCCCGCGGGCGTGCTCAAGATGGTCAAGGTCTACCTGGCCGTCAAGCGCCGCCTGCAGCCGGGTGACAAGATGGCCGGCCGCCACGGCAACAAGGGCGTGGTCTCCAAGATCGTGCCCGTGGAAGACATGCCTTACATGGCCGACGGTACGCCTGCCGACATCGTGCTGAACCCGCTGGGCGTGCCTTCGCGCATGAACGTGGGTCAGGTGCTCGAAGTCCACCTGGGCTGGGCTGCCAAGGGTCTGGGTCAGCGCATCGGCGACATGCTGCAAGCCGAAGCCAAGGTCTCCGAGCTGCGCGGTTTCCTCGACACCATCTACAACCAGGCTGGCAAGAAAGAGTCGCTCGGCGACATGAGTGATGCCGAAGTGGTCGAGATGGCCGAGAACCTGACCACCGGTGTGCCATTCGCCACCCCGGTGTTCGACGGCGCGTCGGAAGACGAGATTCGCACCATGCTCAAGCTGGCGTATCCCGACAACATCGCCGAGATCAAGGGCCTGACGGCCACCCGCACCCAGGCGCAGCTGTACGACGGCCGCACGGGTGACGCTTTCGAGCGCAAGACCACCGTGGGCTACATGCACTTCCTGAAACTGCACCACTTGGTCGACGACAAGATGCACGCCCGTTCGACCGGTCCTTACTCCCTCGTTACCCAGCAGCCGCTGGGCGGCAAGGCGCAGTTCGGTGGTCAGCGTTTCGGCGAGATGGAGGTGTGGGCGCTGGAAGCCTACGGTGCCTCGTACATCCTGCAGGAAATGCTCACCGTCAAGTCCGACGACGTGCAGGGCCGCACCAAGGTCTACGAGAGCATCGTCAAGGGCGAGCACACGATCGACGCCGGCATGCCCGAGTCGTTCAACGTGCTGGTCAAGGAGATCCGCTCGCTGGGTATCGACATCGAGCTCGAGCGCTCCTAATTCACCGAAAAGGAAAGAGTCACATGAAATCTTTGCTCGACCTGTTCAAACAGTTCACACCCGACGAACATTTCGATGCGATCCGCATCGGTCTGGCCTCGCCGGAAAAAATCCGCTCGTGGTCCTTCGGTGAAGTCAAGAAGCCCGAGACCATCAACTACCGCACCTTCAAGCCCGAGCGCGACGGCCTGTTCTGCGCCAAGATCTTCGGCCCCATCAAGGACTACGAATGCCTGTGCGGCAAGTACAAGCGTTTGAAGCACCGCGGTGTCATCTGCGAGAAGTGCGGCGTTGAGGTCACGCAGACCAAGGTGCGCCGCGAGCGCATGGGTCACATCGATCTGGCCGCGCCTTGCGCCCACATCTGGTTCCTGAAATCGCTGCCCTCGCGTCTGGGTCTGATCCTGGACATGACGCTGCGCGACATCGAACGCGTGCTGTACTTCGAAGCCTACGTGGTGACCGACCCCGGCATGACCCCGCTGAAGAAGTTCGGCATCATGTCCGAGGACGACTTTGACGCCAAGCGCAAGGAATTCGGCGACGAATTCGTGGCCAAGATGGGCGCCGAGGGCATCAAGGAACTGCTGCAAGCCATCGACCTCGACATCGAGATCGAGAAGCTGCGCAACGACCTGACCGGCTCCGAGCTCAAGATCAAGAAGAACGCCAAGCGCCTGAAGGTGCTGGAAGCCTTCAAGAAGTCGGGCATCAAGCCCGAGTGGATGGTGCTCGACGTGCTGCCCGTGCTGCCGCCGGACCTGCGTCCGCTGGTGCCGCTGGACGGCGGCCGCTTCGCGACCTCCGACCTGAACGACCTGTACCGCCGCGTCATCAACCGCAACAGCCGCCTGCGCCGCCTGCTGGAGCTGAAGGCTCCTGAAATCATCGCGCGCAACGAGAAGCGCATGCTGCAGGAAGCTGTTGACTCGCTGCTGGACAACGGCCGCCGTGGCAAGGCCATGACGGGCGCCAACAAGCGCGCGCTGAAGTCGCTGGCCGACATGATCAAGGGCAAGAGCGGCCGTTTCCGCCAGAACTTGCTGGGCAAGCGCGTCGACTACTCGGGCCGTTCGGTCATCGTGGTCGGCCCGACGCTCAAGCTGCACCAGTGCGGCCTGCCCAAGCTGATGGCCCTGGAGCTGTTCAAGCCCTTCATCTTCTCGCGCCTGGAAGCCATGGGCATCGCGACCACCATCAAGGCCGCGAAGAAGGAAGTTGAAGCCGGCACGCCGGTGGTGTGGGACATCCTGGAAGAGGTGATCAAAGAGCACCCGGTGATGCTCAACCGCGCACCGACGCTGCACCGCCTGGGCATTCAGGCGTTCGAGCCCATCCTGATCGAAGGCAAGGCGATCCAGCTGCACCCACTCGTCTGCGCGGCCTTCAACGCCGACTTCGACGGTGACCAGATGGCCGTTCACGTGCCGTTGTCGGTGGAAGCGCAGATCGAAGCGCGCACCCTGATGCTGGCCTCGAACAACATCCTGTTCCCGGCCAACGGCGAGCCCTCAATCGTCCCGTCGCAAGACGTGGTGCTGGGCCTGTACTACGCCACCCGTGAGCGCATCAACGCCAAGGGCGAGGGCATGATCTTTGCCGATCTGTCCGAGCTGCAGCGCGCACTGGACAACGCGGTGGTGGAAATCACCGCCAAGATCAGCGTGCGCCTGACCCAGCAGACGCTGGACAAGGCCACCGGTGAGTGGGTGTCGTCGACCTCGCTGGTGGACACCACCGTGGGCCGTGCGCTGCTCTCCGAGATCCTGCCGCGTGGCCTGCCTTTCGACGTGCTGAACAAGGCACTGAAGAAGAAGGAAATCTCGCGCCTGATCAACACCTCGTTCCGCAAGTGCGGCCTGAAGGAAACCGTGGTGTTCGCCGACAAGCTGTTGCAAAACGGCTTCCGTCTGGCCACGCGCGCCGGTATCTCGATCGCTGTGGACGACATGCTGGTGCCCAAGGAGAAGCCAGCCATCATCGACCGCGCTGAAAACGAGGTGAAGGAAATCGCCCAGCAATACGCGTCTGGTCTGGTGACCGCCGGCGAGCGCTACAACAAGGTGGTGGACATCTGGGGCAAGGCCGGCGACGAGATCTCCAAGGTCATGATGGCCCAGCTGGCCAAGCAGAAGACCACCGATCGCCACGGCAAGGAAGTGGATCAGGAGTCGTTCAACTCCATCTACATGATGGCCGACTCGGGAGCGCGTGGCTCTGCTGCGCAGATCCGCCAGCTGGCCGGCATGCGCGGCCTGATGGCCAAGCCTGACGGCTCCATCATCGAGACCCCCATCACGGCGAACTTCCGTGAAGGCCTCAACGTGCTGCAGTACTTCATCTCGACCCACGGTGCTCGTAAGGGCCTGGCCGACACGGCGCTGAAAACCGCCAACTCGGGCTACCTCACGCGCCGCCTGGTGGACGTGACGCAAGATCTGGTGGTCAACACCCAGGACTGCGGCACCACCAACGGCACGCTGATGCGCGCCATCGTTGAGGGCGGTGAAGTCATCGAATCGCTGCGCGACCGCATCCTGGGCCGCACCACGGCCGAGGAAGTGGTGCATCCCGAAACGCGCGCGCTGCTGGTGCCCGCTGGCGAGATGCTCGATGAAGACATGCTCGACGTGCTGGAAGCCGCGGCAGTGGACGAAGTGAAGGTGCGCACCGCACTGACCTGCGAAACCCGTTTCGGCATCTGCGCCAAGTGCTACGGCCGCGACCTGGGCCGTGGTGGTCTGGTGAACATCGGTGAAGCGGTCGGCGTGATCGCCGCGCAGTCCATCGGTGAGCCCGGCACTCAGCTGACCATGCGCACCTTCCACATCGGTGGTGCGGCGTCGCGTGCGGCGGTGGCCTCCAGCGTGGAAGCCAAGTCCAGCGGCGTGATCGGCTTCAACGCCACCATGCGCTACGTGACCAACACCAAGGGTGAGCTGGTGGTGATCTCGCGTTCCGGCGAAATCGTCATCCACGACGAACATGGCCGCGAGCGCGAGCGCCACAAGGTGCCGTATGGCGCCATTCTGTCGATCAAGGCCGACCAGAACATCAAGGCCGGCGCGATCCTGGCCAACTGGGATCCGCTGACCCGCCCGGTCATCACGGAATTCGCCGGTCAGGTGCGCTTCGAGAACGTCGAGGAAGGCCTCACCGTGGCCAAGCAGGTGGACGATGTCACCGGCCTGTCGACCCTGGTGGTGATCGATCCGAAGCGCCGCGGCGTGACCAAGGTGGTTCGTCCGCAGGTCAAGCTGATCGACGGTTCGGGCAACGAAGTGAAGATCCCGGGCACCGACCACTCGGTGACCATCGGCTTCCAGATTGGTTCGCTGATCCAGGTGCGCGACGGCATGGACGTGGGCCCTGGCGAGGTGCTGGCCCGCATCCCGGTTGAAGGTCAGAAGACGCGCGACATCACCGGCGGTCTGCCGCGTGTGGCCGAGCTGTTCGAAGCCCGCAGCCCGAAAGACAAGGGCATGCTGGCCGAGATGACCGGTACCGTCTCGTTCGGCAAGGAAACCAAGGGCAAGGTTCGCCTGCAGATCACCGACCCCGAAGGCAAGGTGTGGGACGACCTCATCCCCAAGGAGAAGAACATCCTGGTGCACGAAGGCCAGGTGGTCAACAAGGGCGAGAGCGTGGTGGACGGCCCGGCCGATCCGCAAGACATCCTGCGCCTGCTGGGCATGGAAGAACTGGCCCGCTACATCGTTGACGAAGTCCAGGACGTCTACCGCCTGCAGGGCGTGAAGATCAACGACAAGCACATCGAGGTGATCGTTCGCCAGATGCTGCGCCGCGTGGTCGTGGACAGCGTGGGTGATTCGAACTACATCGCCGGTGAGCAGGTCGAGCGTTCGGAGATCCTCAACACCAACGACGCGCTGCGCGCCGATGGCAAGCTGCCGGCCGTGTTCAGCAACATCCTGCTGGGCATCACCAAGGCGTCGCTGTCGACCGACTCGTTCATCTCGGCGGCTTCCTTCCAGGAAACCACCCGCGTGCTGACCGAAGCGGCCATCATGGGCAAGCGCGACGAGTTGCGTGGCCTGAAGGAAAACGTGATCGTGGGTCGTCTGATCCCCGCCGGTACCGGCATGGCTTACCACGAAGCGCGCAAGGTCAAGGAAAAGATGGACGACGAAGAGCGCCGTGCCATCGCCGAGGCCGATGCCGTGTCGCTGGCGGCCGATCAGGCCGAGCAAGCCGACGCGTCGAGCACCAACGAATCCGCGGAATAAGGGGTCACCCCCGCGCCGGCTTTGCCGTCACCCCCTCAAGGGGGCAACACCTGCGGCCCGGCGGAGCCGGTTCCGCGGTGTTTCTGGTCAGCTTCCCCGCTGGCGTACAAAAAGCCCCCGGTCATCCGACCGGGGGCTTTTTTCATGGTGATGTCTCGCGCGCGCGCGGTGTGCCGCAGGTATATTGGCCCCGCCTGCCGGGGGGCGGGGGCGCATACAAGGAGTTCCGAACATGTCCGTTTCGCTGTGGGTCATTCTGGCCGTGGGTCTGGTGGTTTTCTTCTGGGGTGTCGGTGCCTACAACCGATTGGTGCGGCTGAAGAACGGCATCGCGAACGCGTTTGGTCAGATCGATGTGCAGCTCAAGCGCCGCTACGATCTGATTCCCAATCTGGTGGAAGTGGCGCGCAAGTACCTTGCACACGAGTCCCAGACGCTGGAGGCCGTGATCGCCGCGCGCAACCAGGCCCGCACCGCCGAACAGACTGCGGCCGCCAGCCCACTCAATGCGGGAGCGCTGGGCGCTCTCGCGGGCGCAGAGCAGTTGCTCGGTGGCGCGCTGGGTCGGCTGTTCGCCGTGGCCGAGGCCTACCCCGATCTCAAAGCGGACCAGACCATGCGCGAGCTCAGTGAAGAGCTCTCAAGCACCGAAAACCGCATTGGTTTTGCGCGCCAGGCCTACAACGACAACGTGCTCGAATTCAACGACGCGGCGGCCCAGTTCCCCACGCTGGTCCTGGCGCGCCTGTTCGGTTTCCTGCCGCAGTCCATGCTGGAATCCACCACCAGCGAAGTGGAGCGCCAAACCCTGCGCATCGAGATCTGACCCTGCCGTCCGTAGCCCTGCCCGGCCATGCGGTTCTTCGAATTCCAGCGCGAGGCTCGTGGCGAAACCGCGCGCCTGTTGCTGGCCTTTGGCCTGACCGTGGTGCTGCTGGTGGTGGCGGTCAACGCGGCCCTGGCACTGGCCTGGGGCCTGACCTGGGGTTTCTGGATGCCGGGCGCGCTGACCTACCCGCGCCATTTCTTCGCGGTCAACACCGGCGTCACGCTGCTCTTTGTGCTGGGCGGTTGGTGGGTGGAAACGTCGCGCCTGAGCGAGGGTGGTGGGGTGCGCCTGGCAGAGCAACTGGGCGCGCGGCCCGCACAGCCGTCGGGTAACTTTGACGAGCAGCGGTTCTGCAACATCGTCGATGAAATGGCCATCTCGTCCAACGTGAGAAGGCCCCAAGCCATGGTGGTAGCCCGCGACCAGGGCATCAATGCGTTCGCAGCCGGGTGGGACGAAGACGACGCGGTGGTGGCGGTCACCCAGGGTGCGCTCGACCACCTCACGCGCGAGGAATTGCAAGGCCTGGTGGCGCACGAGTTCAGCCATATCGGTGAGGGTGACACGCGGCTGAACATGCGGCTGGTCGGCATGGTGTTCGGGCTGGAGATGCTCTACCGCATGGGCCAGACACTGTTCGAACCGGACAGCAGAGACCGTCGCATGGCCGCCTCGCTCATCGGGCTGGCCATCATGGCCGCAGGCTGGCTGGGCTGGGTGGCCGGGCATGCCTTGCAGGCCGCTGTTTCCCGCCAGCGCGAGCATTTGGCCGACGCCCGCGCGGTGCAGTGGACGCGCAGCCGCGATGGTCTCGGCGGCGTGCTGCGCAAGATCCTGACCCAGCAGAGCGAGGGCGTGGAAACGCGCGCCGTGGGTTCGGTGGTGCAGCACATGCTGCTGGTGGCCAACGAGTCGGGCAAGGTCGCGGGCTGGTTTGACTCTCATCCACCCCTCTCCGAGCGGATTCGCCGCATCTACGGCCGCAACCTGGGCCCACTGCCGCTGCAACGCGAGACAGAGCCCGAGGCCGTCCCGCCAGCCGCAGCCCCCGGCGCCGACGCCCCGGGCTGGACCCTGATCTGAGGTGACCGGGCGGGTTGTGCTGGTACCCTCACCTGTCCCGCTCACCTGTCCCGCTCACCTGTCCCGCTCACCTTTTGCCCGGAATCTGATTGACCGCTTCGGCCGCTTCTTCCCAACCCGCCTCGCGTCCACCAGGCGCACCCTTCGGGCCCAGCCTCGCCACCCAGCTGCGTCATACCGCGCGCTGCGTGCGGGCGGTGGAGCAGGGGCAGTCGCTCAGCGACGTGCTGCCACAGGTGGCGCCCGAGCTTCGTCCGGGCGTGCAGGCACTCACTTTCCATGTTCTGCGCCATCTGGGGACGGCCCGCGCGCTGGTGGAGCAACTTGTGCAACGCAAACCCGACGCTGCGGTACAGGCCCTGCTGTGCAGCGCCCTGAGCCTGATGCTTGAAGACATCGAAACGGGTTCGTCGAGTGGCCTGCACTATGAGGCCCACACGGTGGTCAACCAGGCGGTGGACGCGGCTCGGCAGGACCGCGGCACCGCGCGTCAGGCGGCGTTCATCAATGCCTGTCTGCGCCGCTTCCTGCGCGAACGCCCGACGCTGATGGCTGCGGCCATGCGCCAGCCGGTGGCGCGCTGGAACCACCCGCTGTGGTGGATCGAGCGCCTGCAGCGCGATCACCCCGAACATTGGCAAGCCATCCTGACGGCCAACAACCAGCCTGGTCCCATGACGCTGCGCGTCAACCGCCGCCGGGTTGAGCGCGCTGCCTACCAACGGGATTTGCAGGCGATCGGTGTGGCCTCCACGCCCGTGGGCGACGACGGACTGGTGCTCGACGCACCCCAACCTGTGGAGCGCCTGCCCGGCTTTGCACAAGGCCACTGCTCGGTGCAGGACGCTGCGGCCCAGCTGGCAGCGCCGCTGCTTCTGGACGGTCAGGACTGGAACCCCGAGCGTCGCGTTCTTGATGCCTGCGCCGCACCCGGTGGCAAGACCGCCCACTTGCTGGAGCGTGCTGACGTGAGCCTGCTGGCCCTGGACGTGGACGCACGCCGCTGCGAACGCGTCGAGGACACCCTGAAACGCCTGGGGTTGAGCGCCGAAGTGCGCTGCGCCGATGCGGCCAAGCCGGCCACTTGGTGGGACGGTCGGCCATTCGACGCCATCCTGCTCGACGCCCCTTGCACCGCCTCCGGCATCGTGCGCCGCCATCCCGATGTACGTTGGCTGCGGCGCGCCAGCGACGTCGACCAGCTGGTCAAAGTGCAGCGCGGTTTGCTGGAAGCGCTCTGGCCGATGCTAAAACCGGGGGGGCGCCTGGTCTACGCCACCTGCTCTGTGTTCCACGCTGAAGGGGTCGAACAGGTCCAAGCGTTCCTTGAGCGCCACACCAATGCAGTGCATCGGCCCTCGCCCGGTCATTTGCTGCCTGGTTCGGCCGCCCCCCAGGGACAGTTCAACGACAATCCGTTGGGTGGATATGACGGATTTTTTTACACCTGCATCGACAAGGCTCAGCCTTGAGCTGTTGCCGCGCCAGACGCGGTGGGTGGGTGGCATGAGCCGGTGGCGAGTCGTTGTGTGGTTGGCCAGGCTCATGGGTCTGTGGGTGCTCACCTTGGGCCTGATGGGTCAGGCGCAGGCGCAGAAACCGCAGGTGTACCAGCTGAACCTGCAGCGCACGACTGAGGCGCTGTACCTCTCGGGACGCATGGAGCTCTCGCCCGACCAGGTGGTGGAGGAGGTGCTGCTCAAGTCGGTGCCGCTGTATTTCGTCTGGCAGGCCGATGTCTACCGCGAGCGCTGGTACTGGGCTGATCGCCGCATCGCCAGCGTCACCCGCACCTTGCGCCTGGCCTACCAGCCCCTCACCCGTCGCTGGCGTGTGAGCCTGGCGAACGACGCGGGTGCCAGCGCCGGCGGGGCCGGCTTGCAATACGCCTTGCACCAGAACTACGACTCACTGGCGGATGCTCTGGCCGGCGTGGCCCGCGTCACACGGTGGAAGATCGTCGAGGCCGCGCGCCTGCCCGTTGACGAGAGCCACTACGTCGACTTTGCCTTTCGCCTCGACCTGTCCCTGTTGCCGCGACCGTTCCAGATCGGTGTGGGCAATCAGCGGGAATGGACCATCGAGGTTCGGGACCGGATCGAGGTCCCGCGTCGCGCCGAGCCCGACCGACCTTCAACGCCCGCGACCGCGGGGGTCGACACCGTGGAAGTCCCGGCCAGTGCCCGGTCCGAGGCGGAGCCCACCTCCCCGGTCCGCTGAAGTCCCTGTGCGCCAGCGCGCCCACCACCATTCACTGTGAACCCAGACCAGATCACCCCCACGAATCGCAAGCGGCCCGGGGCAGTGCGCTGGGCCATCGGTGCGGGCCTGGTTTTCATGACCGGCGTGGGCATGGTGCTGCTGTTTCTGCTCACCCTGGCCACGCGCAATCGCGCCCTCTACGAACAGAACTTCGGCTGGTTGGTGGCCATCAACGTGGCGGTCGCCGGCTTCCTGCTGCTGGTCATCGTGTGGCTGGGTGTGCGGCTGGCCATGCGTTTCAGACGTGGCAAGTTCGGCAGCCGCCTGCTCATCAAGCTGGCGGCCATCATCGGTCTGGTCGGCGTGTTGCCCGGCTTGTTGATCTACACCGTGTCGTACCAGTTCGTCTCGCGCTCCATCGAAAGCTGGTTTGACGTGCGTGTGGAGTCGGCGCTGGCCGCAGGCCTCAACCTCGGTCGCACCACGCTGGACACGCTCGCCGCCGACCTCAGCAGCAAAACCCGGGTGGCTGCCGAGGGCCTGGGGCGCACACCCAATTCATCGGCCGTGCTCGCGCTGGAGCGCTTGCGCGAACAACTCGGCGTGACCGATCTCGTGCTCTGGAGCGCCTCGGGTCAGGCGCTCGGAAGTTCCGGCCTCTCGCGATTCGATCTCAGCCCCGAACGGCCCAGCGCTGCCCAACTGCGCAGCGTGCGCAACTCGCGCGTGGTGGCGCAGATCGAGGGGCTCGACGAGGGCGCCGATGGCGAAATGGAAGCCGTGCTGGCGGCCGGGCAGGCGCGCATCAAGGTGCTGGCGCTGGTCAGCCCGCCCAGCTTTGGCTTCGATGCTGAACCGCGCTTCCTGCAGGTCGTGGCCCCCCTGCCCGCCGCATTGGTTGCTGACGCACTGGCTGTGCAGGTGGCCAACCGCGAATACCAGGAGCGTGCGCTGGCCCGCGAGGGTCTGCGGCGCATGTACATCGGCACGCTCACACTGGCATTGTTTCTGGCGGTGTTCGGCGCGGTGCTGCTGGCGGTGCTGTTGGGCAACCAGTTGATTCGTCCGCTGCTGGTGCTGGCCGAAGGCATGCGCGAGGTGGCCGCTGGCGATCTCTCGCCCAAAAAATCGCTTCCATCGCGCGACGAGCTCGCCGGCCTCACGCGCACCTTCGCGCTCATGACGCAGGACCTGTCGGACGCGCGCGCCGCCGTGCAGCAAAGCATGGAACAGGTGGATGCCGCGCGCGACAACCTGCAGACCATCCTGGACAACCTCACGGCGGGTGTCGTGGTGCTCGACAGCCAAGGCCGCCTGCAAAGCGTCAACCCCGGTGCCGCGCGCATCCTGCGCACGCCGCTGGCGCTTCACATGGGCGAGCCATTGGCCGACGTGCCCGGGCTGGAGGCGTTTTCCACCGGCGTGCTGCAGCAGTTCGAGCGTTTCCTGTCCGACCAGACGCCGCACGAAGGTGGGTACTGGCAGCAGTCGTTCGAGCTCAGCGCCAACGGCACCACCCCGTTCGACGAAGGCATCACAGTGATTGCTCGTGGCGCACTTTTGCCCAACAACGAGCGCCTGCTCGTGTTCGACGACGTCTCCGAAATGGTCTCGGCCCAGCGCGCCAAGGCCTGGGGTGAAGTGGCGCGGCGCCTGGCGCACGAGATCAAGAACCCGCTCACGCCCATACAGCTCTCGGCCGAGCGTCTCGCCATGAAGCTCGACGGCAAGGTGCAGCCCGCCGAGCAGGCCATCCTGACCAAGTCGGTGCGAACCATCGTCGACCAGGTCGACGCCATGAAGCGTCTGGTCAATGAATTCCGTGACTACGCACGCCTGCCCGCCGCGCAGTTGCAGCCGGTTGACCTCAATGCGCTCGCGCGTGACATCATCTCGCTTTACGACAACGCCGCCGTGCCCGTGCGCCTGGAGGCCGCCGACGATTTGCCCATGGCCCAGGCCGACCCCCAGCAGGTGCGCCAGATACTGCACAACCTCGTGCAGAACGCCCAGGACGCCATGGCCGGCGTTCCCGACGCGCAGGTGGTGCTGCGCACGCGCCGCTCCGATTCTGGCCAGTGGGTACGCCTCTCGGTGCTGGACCAGGGCCCGGGTTTTGCCGAGCATATTCTCAAGCGCGCGTTCGAGCCCTACGTGACCACCAAGGTCAAGGGCACGGGGCTCGGCCTGGCCGTGGTGAAAAAAATCATGGATGAGCACGGTGGCCGCGTCGACCTCGGCAATCGTGTGACCGAAGGCAAGGTGATCGGCGCGCAAGTGTCGTTATCATTCGCAGTTGCCAATTGACAACAAGTACCGAGGGAAATACACCACGCCATGGCAACAATTCTGGTTGTAGACGATGAACTGGGCATCCGGGACTTGCTTTCCGAAATCCTGAACGACGAAGGTCACACAGTCGAACTGGCCGAGAACGCGGCCCAGGCCCGTGCCGTGCGCGCCCAGTTGCGCCCCGACCTCGTGTTGCTCGACATCTGGATGCCCGACACCGATGGTGTGACGCTGCTGAAAGAATGGGCCAGCACGGGCTTGTTGTCGATGCCGGTGATCATGATGAGTGGTCACGCCACCATCGACACTGCAGTGGAAGCCACGCGCATCGGCGCCACCGCTTTTCTCGAGAAGCCCATCACCTTGGCCAAGTTGCTCAAGGCTGTGGACCAAGGCCTGAACAAGGCGCCGCCCAAGGCCAGCCCAACCGCTGCGCCCACACGTCTGGTCTCGGGCCTGTCGATGGACCTCACGGTCGAGGCCGCCATGACCGGCAGTGCCTTGCCCGAGCCCGTGATGGACATGGGACCGCAGTCATCGCAGTCCTTCAACCTGGAAGGTCCGCTGCGCGAAACCCGCGACGAGTTCGAGAAGGCCTACTTCGAATACCACCTGGCCAAAGAGTCCGGGTCCATGACCCGCGTGGCAGAGAAGACTGGTCTGGAGCGCACCCATCTCTACCGCAAACTCAAGCAGCTCGGCGTCGATCTGGCGCGCAGCAAACGCAACGCGCTTTGAGTGCTGTGCAGCTCGAAATCGAGGTCATGGAAGCTGCTACAATCTCGCTTCTCTCGAAGGCCCGGTAGCTCAGTTGGTAGAGCAGCGGATTGAAAATCCGCGTGTCGATGGTTCGATTCCGTCCCAGGCCACCAAACTTCTCGCAAAAGCCCATCCACCGCGATGGGCTTTTTCGTTTCCGGATCGGCCAGCACGGCATTGATCCAGGGCCTGTGCCCCTCCTGACGATTGGACTCCCCATGATCCATGCCAACCCGATCACCGGGCTTGATGACTTGCTGGCCCGCTTCACCCAGGGGCTCAGCACCCGGACGCTGCGTCATGTGGCGGAAGAGGCGCGGCTCGATGGTGAGAGCCTGAAGGATGCCGTGGAACGGTATGAGATCGACTATGCGTGGCATGTGCTCGGATCGCAGCGCTTGCTGGATGCCTGCGTCTCTGCGTTGGGCACCGCGTTCGGCCAGCCGGTGAACGGCACGCAACACAACAGCGTGCGCGAGATCCTGCAAGCCGCAGCGGCCGCGCAGCCTGCGGACAACCTGATGAGTTTCGACAACGACGTGCCAGCACTGTTGGCGGCACTGATGGCCCCCCGTATGGCCATCCGTGAAGTACCCCTGGCCGAATCCACTTGAGCGACTGAGCCGCGCGGAACCAGTCCGCAGATGCGCGCTCAGGGCGTGCCGAGGCTGTCGAGCAGTTTCTGTGCGTCGGCGGCTGCAGGGAAGTTGGGCGTCAGCGACAGCGCCTCCTGCAGTGTCTTGCGTGCTTCCGCCTTGTCGCCGGCTTCGGCGAGGGCCTTGCCGAGGTGGTAGCGGATCGATGGATCCTTGGGAGCCAATTCCGTTGCAGTCTTGAATGAGGCGATGGCCCCTTTGCGGTCGCCCTGCGCAAGCAACACGGTTGCCAGCGTGTCATGAAACTGCGCCGCGCGTGGCACCGCTGCAACTGCGCGGCGTGCCCAACCCTCGGCCTGCTTCAGGTTCTGCTTGCGCTCGACGGCCAGCGCCGCGAGGTTGTTCAGTGCAACGGACTGATTCGGGTCAAGCACGATGGTCCGTTGATAGGCCTGTGTTGCGGCATCGAGTTGACCGCGCTGCTGCTGGATCATGCCGGCGCGCATGTGCGGCAGCGCCAGCTTGGGCGCCAGTTGTGCGGCTCGCTCGTAGTGCCTCAAGGCTGGCTCGGGCAAACCTCGGCTGTCCAGCAGATCGCCCTTGAGGATGAGCGCTTCGACGAGGCTGGGCTGGATCCTCAGTGCCTGGTCGACCGCAGCCATCGCTGCGTCAGGTTGTTGGCGCGCGAACTCGGCGCGTGCCAGTGCCACCAGCGGGAGCGGATTGCCTTTGGCCAGTGACGCTGCCCGGGTCAATTCAGCCGCTGCGGCCGCCGGGTAGCCGGCTTTCAGCAATGCCTGCCCCAGCGCGTAGCGCGCGCCCGGGTGCTCGGGCGAGATCGTGAGCGCTTCACGGTAGAGCACGATGGCACCTTCGCCGTCGCCGCGTGAGAGCAGCATGTCCGCCAGATCGATGCGCGGGCGGAAAGCCTTCGCATCCAGCGCGGCCGCCTGTTTCAAGGCCACTTCAGCTTCGGCGCGTCGGCCCTTGAGCGCCAGGAACCGGCCCCAGGACGCCTGTGCGTTGGCGTCCTTCGGGTCGGCTTTCACCGCCTGCTCGATCCATTGGCCGGCGTCGTCAACCCGCCGGGAGAGGAACGCAACCTCGCCCAACCCCAGCAGTGCCGAGACCATTTTGGGGTCTTGTCGAAGAGCACTGCGGAAGCTGGCCTCGGCGGCCTTCAGATCACCCTTGCCCAGCGCCTCGATGCCGCGCTGATAAGCCTCTGCTGCCGCACCGCTGCCGGGCTTTGATATGTCGTTCACCACCGGTGCAGCCGCAAGGTCGGCGGTGGTGGCGCCTGCCAGCAGGGCAATCACCAGCGCCACAGCGGGCAGTGGCCGAAAAGAAGCAGAGCGGAGCTGGTATTTCATGAAGTGATCTTAGCGGCATGCCAATGAAAAAACCCCCGAACCGGGGCGGTGCGGGGGTTGTTTTGCAAAGACGCCCAAGGGCGTCTTTGGTGAGGGGCTCAGGCCTGCTGGCGACGGCGTGCGTAGCAGAGACCGGCAAGTGCGAGGCCCACCAGAGCCAGCGAACCTGGCTCGGGCACTTCGCCGACCGGGATGCCGCCGACGCCGCTGAAACCGAAGATGAAGGTTGCCGGAGAGCCGGTGATTTCTCCACCGCGCGATGACTGACCGAATGAGTAGAGCTCGATGTCTGCGGCGGCCACTGCTGCCAGTGCATCGGCCTCGGAGCCTGCTGCGCCGTAAAAGACTTCGAAGGTGTAGCTTTCGCCGTCATCCAGGGAGCCGAAGTTGAAACGGAAGTAGGCACCGTGGTCAGCTGCGCCGACGTCGGTGAAGTCAACGTCTTCCGTGGCGGCGAAAATGCCGCTCGTGGCAACCAGCGGGTCGGACGTATCGAAGCCGTCGTTGTGGGACCGCTCCAGCAGCGTGGTAGTGGCCGTGCCTTTGATGGTGACGTATTCGGCGAACTCGGTGGGCGGAACATCCCAGTCCATGACCCGAACGTACTTCACGTCATTCACTGTGGCGCCAGTGTTGTTGGTGATCGTCACCGTGTTCTGGAACAGCGCGCTGGTGGCACCGGACACAGCATAGGCTTGCGTCACGGTCAGGCCCATGAGACTGGTCAGCGAGGTTGTCGTGGTGACGCTGGTGCCGGTCACGTTGGCGAGTGCCCCGACCGTCAGATTGGCGGTACCTCCAGCCACGTTGGCGTAACCGCTGGTGGTGCCATTCACCGACACGCCCCAGCCTTCGCAGAAGCAGCCAGGAGACGTTGAGTCACGCCAATCGGAGGCTTCGGCTGTGCCAAAGTTGTAGGCAAGACCAGTGCGGCTGGAATTGACCGCGATGTTGCCGCCCGCGGTGTTCAGCGAGCCATTGTCGTTGACACCCAGCGCCACAGTGGCGTTGGCAGGAACGGCATTGTTGAAGATGACGGTGTCAGCATGTGCCGCGCCCGCCGCGATGCTGCCAATGGCCAGAATGGCCGCGGCAACGGAGGAGTTGATGAGTTTCATGGGAACGTCCTTTTAGCTATACATACGGCGGTATTGCCCGTCGGATCACCTGATAGCAAAGGTTGGGCCAGCTTTTGAAGCCAAGCAAAATCAATGACTTGTAATGATTTTTCGCAACTTGCCCCTCCGGTCTGTAAAGCCGTTCGACATACATACCGGGGTATCTTCCGGATCCGGACTGCCGTGGGCCGGTTGGCTGTTCAGCGCCAGCCAGGCGCCTTTTTCAACACGAAGTTCATCACCGGCTCGCCCGCAGGCCGGCCTTCGGCGGGGCGGCGGATGCCACGCAGTTCCTGGCCGCAGCCGGAGGCGGTCACGTTGCCTTCCCACACGGCGTCCATGCTCACGCCATCGGCCGATTCGTCGAGGTTGAATTCGCCGCTGGTCACGTCGCCCGAGACCAGGGCCTGACGATCATTGCCGGGGGTGGAGCGCTTGAGGCTGCCTCGCACACTGCCCGGGTACTCGGGGTGGCGTTCGAACAGGAGCGCGCCGGTGGAGGTGGGCGCGGCTTCGCTGCCGGCGGTCTGTGGCCACAGCACGAGCTGCCACAGACCGTAAAGCTGGGCCGGCGCCATGTCGGCGGGCGGGGTGCAGCCTGTCGCCGGGGTTTGGGCCGTGGCAGGCAGGCTGACGGCGAGCGCCAGAGCGGCAGTTGCAAACCGGTGGGGCCAATGTGTCTTCATGGTGCGATGTCGGCCGCCTTTTGCGCGGCCTGGTCGGTGGCGCGCTGGGCAAACTCGGCGCGCAGGGCGCGCAGTTTCTCGCGCGGGTCTTCTTTGGTGGTGGACTGGTCCAGCGCCATTTCCTTGATGAAACGGCTGGCCTGGCCCGGGATGCTTTCGCGGCCCTTCTTGCGCCGCTTGAGCCAGCTCACGGCGAGCGTGCGTTGTGCGCGTGTGATGCCCACGTACATGAGGCGGCGCTCCTCCTGCAGGCGCTGCGCCATGCTCTCGGCGGCGGCATCGCTCTGGCCGGGCTCTTCGTCCATCTTGAAGGGCAGCAGGCCTTCGTTCACGCCCACAAGCATCACGTGCGGCCACTCCAGGCCCTTTGAGGCGTGCAAGGTGGAGAGCGTCACCACGTTCTGGTCCTTCTCGCGTTCACTCAAGGTGGAGAGCAGGGCGATGGTCTGCACCACCTCCATCAGGCTCTTGCGCTCACTCTCCACCTGCACACCGGCTTCGTCCTCGATCTGGCCGCCGCAGCGCCCGGCGACCCAGTCGCAGAAGTCCATGACGTTGGTCCAGCGTGCAGCAGCCACTTTTTCGTTGTCCTCACTGTCGTACAGGTGCTTCTCGTACGCGATGTCCTTGAGCCATTCAGTGAGGAAGGCTCGCGCGGCCTCATGGCCCACCGTGTGCTTGGCGCGGTATTCGAGCTCGTTCACCGCACGGCCGAATTCGTGCAGCGTGGCCACGGCGCGCGCGGGCAGGGCGCTGCTCAGCGAGTTTGAGAACAGCGCCTCGAAAAGACTGAGCTTGTATTGGGTGGCGAAGGTGCCCAGCGCCTGCAGCGTGGTGTGGCCGATGCCGCGCTTGGGTGTGGTGGCCGAGCGCAGGAAGGCCGGGTCGTCGTCGTTGTTGACCAACAGGCGCAGCCAGGCGCACAGATCGCGGATCTCGGCCTTGTCGAAAAAGCTTTGCCCGCCCGAGACCTTGTAGGGAATCTGCGCGCGGCGCAGCGACTGCTCGAACGAGCGCGCCATGTGGTTGGCGCGGTAGAGGATGGCAAAGTCGCGGAACTCCTTGTGCTGCGAGTTCGAGCGCAGGCTCTGGATGCGTGCCACGGCCCGCTCGGCCTCGTGCTCCTCGTTGTCGGCGTCGACCACCCGCACCGGTTCGCCTTCGCCCAGATCGCTCCACAGCGTCTTGGGAAACAGCTTGGGGTTGGGGCCGATCACGTTGTTGGCCGCGCGCAGAATGGCGCTGGTGGAGCGGTAGTTCTGCTCCAGCTTGATGACCTTGAGCTCGGGGTAGTCCTGCGGCAGTCGCTTGAGGTTGTCCAGCGTGGCGCCGCGCCAGCCGTAGATGGACTGGTCGTCGTCACCCACCGCGGTGAAGCGCGCGCGTTCGCCCACCAGCAGCTTGAGCAGCTCGTATTGCGTGGCGTTGGTGTCCTGGTACTCGTCCACCAGCACGTGGCCCATCTTTTTCTGCCAGCGCTCGCGCACGTCGAGGTGTTCTGTCAGCAGCTTGAGCGGCAGCGAGATCAGGTCGTCGAAGTCCACGCTCTGGTAGGCGGTGAGGCGCTCCTCGTAGCGGCCCATTATGGTCGCGGTCACGCGCTCGTTCTCGTCCTTGGCCTGGGCCAGCGCCTGCGACGAATTCAGGCCGGCGCTCTTGAGCGCGCTGATGGCCCACTGCCAGCCGCGCGCGGTGGCCGCGTCTGTGGTGCCGCCGCAGTCCTTCAGCAGGCTGGTGATGTCGTCGGTGTCGAGGATGGAGAACTGCTTCTTCAGGCCCAGTGCCGAGCCGTCCTCGCGCAGCAGGCGCACGCCCAGCGCATGGAAGGTGCAGATCAGCACCTTCTTCGCGTCACGCCCCACCAGTTGCTTGGCGCGTTCGCGCATCTCGGCCGCGGCCTTGTTGGTGAAGGTGATGGCGGCGATGCGGTCGGCCGCCAGACCGGCCTGAATGAGCCGGCCGATCTTGTGCGTGATCACGCGCGTCTTGCCCGAGCCGGCGCCCGCGAGCACCAGGCATGGCCCCCCCAGGTGGTTCACGGCTTCGAGCTGGGCAAGGTTCAGGCCGTTGGACATGGAAAAGGGGACGGTGAGCGCATCGAAAACAGAGCGGTGGATCATACCGGGAGGGGTTGACGCCGCATGGGAAGCCTCGCCTGACACAATGGCGCCCGTGCTCAACATCCTGCTCGTCACATTCCCGTTTTTTGCGCTCGTGCTGGCTGGGTTCGTGGCTGCCCGCCGCAAGATGTTGCCGCTGGAGGCCATCCCGGGACTCAACGGATTCGTGTTGTTCTTCGCGTTGCCGTGTCTCTTGTACCGCTTCGGCTCCACCACCCCCATCGCCGAGTTGCTCGACCCCTCGGTCGTGGGTGTGTATCTGGTGTGCGCGCTGGTGATGGTGGCGTTTGCGATTGCCATGACGTTGAACACACGCATCCGCTGGAACGACGCTTCGCTCGGCGCCCTGGTGGCGGCGTTCCCCAACACCGGCTTCATGGGTGTTCCGTTGCTGGCTGCGCTGCTGGGCGCGCAGGTGGCCGGCACGGTGATCGTGACCATGCTGGTCGACATGGTGATCACCAGTTCACTGTGCATTGCGCTTTCGCGCCTGGACGAGGGCGAAGGGCACGGCGGGCAGGCCATGCTGGACGCGGGCAAGAAGGCATTGCGTGGGGTGCTGGCCAATCCCATGCCTTGGTCCATCATTCTGGGCGCCGTGGCTTCGGCCTGGGCTTTCACCTTGCCAAAACCGGTCGAGCAGACCGTCTGGCTGATGGCCGATGCGGCCTCGCCGGTGGCGCTGTTCACCATCGGCGCGGTGCTGGCGCGCGCGCAGATGCAGTCCAGCCACCCGATGCCGCTGTCGGACTACCTGCCGGTGGCGCTGATGAAACTGGTGCTGCACCCATTGCTGGTGCTCGCGGTGGGGTCGGCGGCGATCCAGCTCGGCGTGCCGCTCTCGCCGGCCGCGCTCACGGTGATGGTGCTGGTGGCCGCTTTGCCGAGCGCGAGCAATGTCTCGCTGCTGGCCGAACGCTTCGGTGCGGACAACGGGCGCATCGCCCGCATCATCCTGGTGACGACCGCTGCGGCCTTTTTCACGTTTTCGGGCGCCGTGTCGTTGATGATCTGAAACGTTGGGCTTCAGTTTGCCGGCGCAGGGGCCGATACACAGTGAAACCCACGGTTCGATGATCGGTTGAAGGCCTCAGCCGGCGACGCGTACGGAGAACACCATGATCCTGGCCCCTTTGCCCCACAACGAGAAGCAGCGCCTGCAGGCCCTGCGAGAGCTTCTTATCCTGGACACGCCACCCGAGGAGCGCTTCGACCGCATTTCGGCGTTTGCCGCGAAGGAGTTCGACGTTCCGATGGCCTTGGTCTCGCTGGTGGACCGGGACCGACAGTGGTTCAAGTCGAGTTTCGGCATGGACGTGTGCGAGACCTCGCGTGACATCTCGTTTTGTGGACATGCGGTCAACATGTCCGAGACGCTGGTGGTGCACGACGCGTTGAAAGATCCGCGTTTTGAAGACAACCCGATGGTGATCGGGGAGCCGTATGTGCGGTTCTACGCCGGCGCCTTGTTGCGCCTGCCCTATGGCCAGATCGTCGGTACCTTCTGCATCATGGACCGGCGCCCGCGGGTGTTCGACAAGCTGGATGTGGCGATCCTGGGCGGGCTGCGCGACCTGGTGGTGGAGGAGATGTTCCGTCGCGAGGAGGCCTTGACGTGAGCGCGGCGGTTGGTGCCCCGTCCATCCATGTTCTGCTGATCGAGCCCGATGGACTCGTGCGCAGCACCGTGGCCTCCGTGTGTCGAGAGCTGGAGATCGTGCGCATGCACCAGGCGACCAGCCTGGTGATGGGCGAACAGTGGTTGCAGACCTGGAAGGCCGACGGCTTGATGTTGTCCCTGGCCGATCCGGATGCGGCCCTGGACCTCCTGAGCCGCTTGCGCGCCGGAGACTTCCGTTGCGAGGCCGGCATCCCGGTGGCGGTGATGGCGCCCGCGTGCGATGCGGCCATGCTGAAGCGGCTGAAGGAGCTGGAAGTACGCCGCTTCCTGTTGCAGCCGTTCAAGTTGCGCGACGTGGTCCAGACCGTCGAGCAGCTGTGGCCTGCCGAGGAAAAGATCGACGCCTGAACGGACGGATCAGATCACCAGCGGATCCACATCCACCGCAAAGCGGATCAATCCCCGCGCCTCGGGCAGGCTGCGGCTCTCCAGCAGCACCGGCTGCCATGCGGCCAGAAAGCGCTGCAGCGCGCCGCGCGAAGCGGCTTCCACCAGCAGTTGGGCGCGCTCCACATTGGCCACACGCTGGATGGTGAGCGGCACGGCCGGGTAGAGGGTGACGTCGTCGAAATGCGGCAAACCCACGGCCGCCTGCGCCGCCGCGTTGAGGTAGGCCTGGGCCGCCTGCTGGGTGCGGGCGTCCGCGCGCAGCAGCGCCTGGTGACCGTAGGGGGGCATGCCGGCGCTCAATCGTTCGGCCAGCTGGGTGGTGGCGAACGCGGGAAAGTCGTGTTGTTTGAGCGAGGCGAACAGCGGGTGCTGCGGGTACCAGGTCTGCACCCACATTTCACTCGCCGCACTCTGGGCCGCGTCGCGCCCGGCGCGCCCGGCCGCCTGCATGAGCAGCGCAAACAGGCGCTCGGGCGCCCGGTAGTCGCTGGCGAACAGGCCCGAGTCGGCGTTGATGCTCGCCACCAGCGTGATGCGCCGGAAGTCGTGACCCTTGGCGATCATCTGCGTGCCCACCAGCACGTCGACCTCGCCGCTGTGCATGGTGGCCAGCTGGATCTCCAGGCTGCCCTTGAGGCGGGTCGAGTCGGCATCCATGCGCGCCACGCGCGCGGGCCCTCCGTCTGGGCGTTTCACATCGGCCAGCAGGCCGGCGAGCTGTTCTTCGACCTGCTCGGTGCCGCGGCCCACGGGCGCGATGTCCAGGTTGCCGCAGTCGGGGCAGGCGCGCGGCACGCGTTCGGTGAAGCCGCAGTGGTGACAGCGCAGCGTTCGGTCGAGTTTGTGGAAGACACGAAAGGCGCTGCAGTGCGCGCACTGGCTCTTCCAGCCGCAGTCGTGGCAGGCCAGCACGGGCGCGTAGCCGCGCCGGTTCAGCAGCACCAGGCACTGTTCACCCCGCCCGATGCGCTCGGCCATGGCAGCGATCAGGGGGGGCGCGAGCACGGCGCCCTTGGGCTGGTGGTTCATGTCGACCAGCCGCAGGC
Organism: Pseudomonadota bacterium; assembly: GCA_040385485.1. Lineage (GTDB taxonomy): Bacteria > Pseudomonadota > Gammaproteobacteria > Burkholderiales > Burkholderiaceae_C > Hydrogenophaga. Next base: position 28,612 of record JAZKHJ010000070.1, read on the forward strand.
GTGGCAGCGCGCCGCCGCCGATGCGCGCCGGCATGGCCAGCCGCAAATAGCGGCCCTGGTCGGCCGCGTGCCAGCTCTCCAGCGAAGGCGTGGCCGAGCCGAGCACCACCTGGCAGCGCTCTTCCGCTGGCAGTGCCTCCGACTCCACCTTGCCCCGGTACACCGCCAGATCGCGCGCCGAGTAGCGCGCGCCTTCCTGGCTCTTGTAGCTGGGGTCGTGTTCCTCGTCGACCACGATCAGGCGCAGCCCGGGCAGGCTGGCCAGCACGGCCATGCGGGTGCCCAGCACGATGCGCGCCTGCCCTGTGTGGGCCGCAAGCCAGCTGGACAGGCGCTGCGCCGGCGTCATGCCGCTGTGCAGGCACACCACCGCGCCCGAGCCACACAGGGGCTCGAAGCGTTCGCGAAAGCGCGCTTCCAGCTGCGGTGTGAGGTTGATCTCCGGCACCATCACCAGCACTTGAGCGTCGGCATGGGCCTGCAGCGCGCGTTGCGTGGCCTGCAGGTAGACCTCGGTCTTGCCGCTGCCGGTGGCGCCAAACAGCAGCACGGGCGCCGCCGCCAATGCCAGGGCGTCCAGTGCCAGGCGCTGTTCGTCGCTGAGGTCGTGGCCATCCGCCACATCGCCTGCCGGGAGGCTCCCATCCACGCCCGCCTTCGACCCGCGCTTGAGCCGGCGCGCCAGTTGCACGTTGCTCAGGTCGCGCAGTTGCGGCGGCAGCGCGGCGAGCGCCACCTCGCCCAGGCTGCGCTGGTAGTACTGGGCGGCAAACTTCACCAGCTGGCGCCAGCGTTCGTTGAGCGGCGGCAGGCCTTCAAGCATGCCGGCCACCGCTTTGGTCTGCGCTTCGGTCAGTCCCTCGGGCGGGGTGGTCGGACAGTCCCACACCACACCGAGCACCTCGCGCGCGCCCAGCGGCACCCGCACCAGCGTGCCGGGAGCGAGCGGCAGCTCATTTCGGTAGGTCAGGCTGGCGCCCACCCCGCTGTGGGCAGGGGTGGCCACCACGACACTGGGCCAGAAAGCCATGGTTAGCGGTTCTTCCTCAGTTGAACTGTCGGAATGCGGCGTAAGTCGTTGATTTGGCTCAGCATCGGGACATATCCAGATTTTCTGTGGATAACTTTGTTGATAGATTCATTTTCCGACGCCGCAGCCCTTGAGAATCAAGGCTTTGCTTAAACTGCCTTCAAAAAAAGCAGATTGCAAAATCTATATGAATCAATAACTTGCAAGCGAATCCGCCGTGGGGGATGGCTTGCACGGGTGTTCGGGGTTCATGGCGCACCGCAGCAAAAATTTTGTGCATAAGTAAAGCTTGTCAAGCGCGTTTTTCGGCATGTTTTGTGTTAATGGCCGGTGTTGCGCCGGGGTCATGACGGTTTCATGACGTCTTTCGGCCTACCTGAAGTCCCTGGGGCGTTCGCCGTATCCCGCGCCAAAACTGCCGCTGAAGCTCTGAAAACCGGAGCAACAACCGGTGCGCTTTCCCGCCACAGTCGCCGGCTCAGCCGGCCGCGCGCAGGCGCTTCGAATGGGTGTGCACCGCGTCCACCAGGGTCGATACGTGCTCTGGCGGCGTGTACTGGCTGATGCCGTGTCCCAGGTTGAAGATGTGGGTGGCGCCGGTGCCCGGCCCCTGGTGGGGCGGGCCGAAGCTTTCCAGCACGCGCGCCACTTCGGCGTCGATCTGCCCGGGCTGCGCAAACAGCACGTTGGGGTCGATGTTGCCCTGCAGGGCTTTGCCGTCCGGGCCTTCGCCCACTTGCGCACGGGCTTTGGCCAGATTCACGGTCCAGTCCAGGCCCAGTGCGTTGCAGTCCAGGGTCTTCATGTCGTCGAGCCAGAGGCCACCACCCTTGGTGAAGACGATGCGCGGAATCACCACGCCGTCGTGTTCGCGCTTGAGCTGGGCCAGCACGCGCTTGGTGTAGGCCAGGCTGAAGTGCTGGAAGTTGCCGTCGGCCAGCACGCCGCCCCAGCTGTCGAACACCATCACAGCCTGCGCGCCGGCGTCGATCTGGGCGTTCAGGTAGACCGCCACCGAATCCGCGTTGATGGCCAGGATGCGGTGCATCAGGTCCGGGCGGCTGTACATCAGCGTCTTGACCGCGCGGTAGTCGTCCGATCCACCCCCCTCGACCATGTAGCAGGCCAGCGTCCAGGGGCTGCCCGAGAAACCGATCAACGGCACGCGGCCGTTCAAGGCCTTGCGGATGGACGTGACGGCGTCGAACACGTAGCGCAGTTTGTCCATGTCGGGCACGGCCAGCGCATCCACGTCCGCCTCGGTGCGCACCGTCTTCGCAAACTTCGGACCTTCACCCAGCGCGAACGACAGGCCCAGACCCATGGCGTCGGGCACCGTGAGGATGTCGCTGAACAGAATGGCCGCGTCCAGCGCGTAGCGCTCCAGTGGCTGCAGCGTCACTTCGGTGGCGTAGTCCACATTCGTTGCCAGCCCCATGAAGCTGCCGGCCCGGGCGCGCGTGGCGCGGTATTCCGGCAAATAACGGCCGGCCTGACGCATGAGCCACACGGGGGTGTGGTCGGTGGACTGGCGCAGGCACGCGCGAAGGAAGCTGTCGTTCTGCAGTGGGGCAAAGGGCATGGGGTGACGCGATCGGATAGTGGCAGGGGTAAGGGTGGATTATCCCGGTCCCGCAAAACCATGCCGGAGCGCGACCAGCACCGCAAGACGCGACACCCACCTAGAGACACCGAGGGTCCGGCTCCGGCGGCCCCAGGTGTCGCCCCCCTCCCAGGGGGGAGGCGCCGAAGGCGACGCGGGGGTGCGGCGGCTACGCCGCCCCATATTTGACGCTGCAGCCGTAAGCCCGGCTCGTGGCCACGCTCACCGGTTTGCCGGCCTGGATCTCGGCCATGGCCTGACGCACGTAGTTGGTGGCCTTGGGAATGTCGTCGACCCGGGCCGAGGCGATGCTGTCGATGCCGCCGGCATACACCAGCACGCCCTGCGCGTTGACGATGTACATGTGTGGCGTGACACGCGCCGCATAGGCCTGGCCGACCTTGCCGTCCTCGTCCATCAAGGCAGCGGTGGGGCTGGCTTTCTGCTCGGTCATCCAGCGGCCGAGTTGGGCGGGCGCCATGTAGTCGCCGCTGTCGTCGCGTGTGGAGTTGATGGCCAGCCAGATGGCACCCTGACCCGTCACTTCTTTTTGCAGGGCCTGCATGTTGCCCTGGTAGTGCTTCTTCACGAACGGGCAGCCCGGGTTGTTCCATTCCAGCACCACCGCTTTGCCCTTGAACTGCGACAGCTTCACCGGCTTGCCGGTGGTGTCCATCAGGGTGAAGTCGGGCGCGGCCTGGCCCACGTTGGCGGCCCGGGCGGTGGCGGGCAGCAGCAGGCTGGCAAAGGGTGACAGGGCTGCGATGGCGATCATGGGGCGGCGTTGCATGGTGATGACTCCTGATGGCGGAACAATGAAGGCAGCGGTAGAGGCTCAGAGCCTGGACAGCGCCTCGCGGACCTCCTCCACACTCAACACTTCGGACAGCACCTGCGTCGCCTGTCCGTTCTTGTAGATCGCATACACCGGCACGCCGTTGCGGCCCAATGTGGCCAGCGCGGCGGTCACCGCCGGGTCGCGGCGCGTCCAGTCGGCACGCAGCAGGGCCACATTCTTTCCGGCGATGTCGCCGAGCACCGCCGCATCGGCCAACGTGGTGCGCTTGTTGTACTGGCAGGTCACGCACCAGGCGGCCGTGAAATCGACGAACACCGGGCGGCCCGACGCCACCAGGGTGGCTTGCGCCTCGGGGCTCCAGGTTTGCCAGCTCACGCCATCTTGTGCGGTCGCCACGGCCTGGCCGGGCGTGGATTCCTGCAGGCGTGTGACGTGGGGCCCGATCACCCAGGCCAGCCAGGCCAGGCCGGCGAGAGACAGACCGGCAAGCGCCGCACGGCTCCTGCCGCGCAGGCCGAGTGACCAGACCAGCAGGGCCAGCACGACCAGCAGCATGAGCAGTCCGGCCGCACCGTCGATGCCGCTTTGCTGGCCCAGCACCCACAGCAGCCAGACCACGGTCGCAAACATCGGGAACGCCATGCCGCGGCGCAAGGTGTTCATCCAGACGCCGGGACGGGGCAGGGCGCGCGCCACCGCCGGAATCCAGCTGGCGGCGAGATACGGCAGGGCCATGCCCAGACCCAGCACCGCAAACACGGCCAGCGCCTGCGCGGCAGGCAGGCCGATGGCCAAGCCCAGCGAGGCGCCCATGAACGGCGCAGTGCACGGCGAGGCGATGGCCGTGGCCAGCACGCCGGTGAGGAAGGCGTCCACCGTGGGGTTCTTGGCCTGCAGGCTGGCCAGGCGGCTGGGCAGCACGTTGCCGACCTCGAAAAGACCGGCCAGGTTCAGCCCGATCAGGGTGAACAGCACGGCCAGGCCCGCCACCACGGCCGGGCTTTGCAGCTGGAATCCCCAGCCCAGCTGCTCGCCTGCGGCGCGCAGGCCCAGCAGCAAGGCGCCCAGCGCGGTGAACGAGAGCACCACGCCCGCGGTGTAAGCCAGTCCGTGGGCGCGGTGGGCATGGCGGTCGTTGGCGTGTTTCGCGAAAGCCATGACCTTGATCGCCAGCACCGGGAACACGCAGGGCATGAGGTTGAGGATCAGGCCGCCGAGCAGCGCGCCCAACAAGGCCGCGCCCAAGGTGAGCGAGGTGGCGCTTTTCACCGGCGCGGCGGCGCGCGCGGCGTTGGCGTCCAGCGCGGCCTGCAGCGCGTCGGGCACGGCGGCCGGCAGGGGAGCGGGCGCGGGCCAGGCGCCCTGCACCGGCACCTCCAGGCGGGCGCCGGCGGCACCCGGCCCCTGGCCGGGCGGGTTGGCTTCGGCCACCACCAGCGCGAGTTGGGCCGGACTTTCACTGCGGTGCGGCGACAGCGGCACGCGGGCGGTCCAGCGCGTGCCGTCCCAGGCTTGGGTCCAGGGGGCGCCCGGTTCGATCAGGCCGGTGGTTTCGGGATAAAACTCCAGCGGCTTGCCGCGCCATGCGGCGGGCAGGTTCGCCAGCGACACGTTGACGAAGCCCGCTTCGGGTTGCAGTTGGCTGCCCGCAGCGGGTTGGTCTTTGGGCGCGGCCTGGAAGCTGGCCTCGAAGGCGGCACCGTTGCTCCCGGTCGAGCCTTGCACGGGGATGCGCAGCGCGAAGTTGCCTTCTTCCGGAATGCACTCCTTGCGACAGACCAGCCAGGCGGCGTAGAGCTGCACGTCGATCGCGTCGCCTTTGAAGTCCGGGCTCACGGTCAGAGGCACTGGCAACACCACGGTGCCGTCATATCCATAGTTGGCCAGATTGCCGATCGGGAACTTGCGTGGCGTGGGCCAGGCGATCTCGCCGGCGGTCACGCCGGGTGGGAGCGTCCAGCGCAGTTCTGTGGGCAGGCCGGAATCACCCGAATTCTTCCAGTAGGTGTGCCATTCGGGGGCGTGTGTGAGCTGCAGGCCGACCCAGACGGGTTGGCCCGCTCCGGCGCCGTCCGGCGCATGCGCCACCAGTTCGGCACGTGCCTGGTCGCTCTTCACCACCGTCGCGCTGGCCGCGCTGCCTCCAAGCAAACCCTGCGCAGCCACACCCAAGGGCACGGCGGCGGCGAGCAGCCAGGTGCCCAGCAGGCGCAGGGCGGCAGAGATTCTGAATCCGGGGGGGAACTGCATCGGGATCGGGTGTGGACAAGGGACGGCGAACAGTGTGAGCGGCCGGACTCGCCCAAGTTCCTCGGACTGCCGTGCGCGGCGGCTTTTGAATATAAGTCACCGCTGTTTTTATGTCTTGTCGACCGTGCGTGAACTCCGGGCTCTTCACAGCTTCAGCTCAATTGGGTACAACCCGGATCACAAAGCTGGGTCAGGCCCGCATGGAGGTGTGCATGGGATCGATCGTCGAACGCGCGCTGCTGCCTTGGGCACAACGCATGAAAACCCGGGTGAACCTGCCGGTTCGACTGAGTTGGGGTGAGCGCGGCGCCTCGTCGCTTTCGCTGGGCGATTTTGAACAACCGCAGGTGGAGATCCGCGTGCGCGATGCCTCCGCCCTGCCGCTGCTGATCGACCCGGGGCTGGACACACTCGGCCAGGCGTATGTGGAAGGGTTGATCGACGTGGAAGGTTCGGTGCCGGACATCCTGGCCGTGGCGCACGGTCTGGCCGAACACGCGCAACCCGAGGGTGGGCTGCTCGGCCGGCTGCGCCGGCGCTTCGGCCACACGCGCGAGAGCGACAGCGAGGCCATCCAGTACCACTACGACGTATCCAACGACTTCTATGCCCAGTGGCTGGGTGAAGGCATGGTGTATTCGTGCGGCTATTTCGAGCAAGGCGATGAAACGCTGGACCACGCTCAGATCAAGAAGATCGACCACATCCTGAACAAGATCCGCCTGCAGCCGGGACAGCGCCTGCTTGACATCGGCTGTGGCTGGGGCGCGCTGGTGCTGCGCGCGGCAGAGAAGTTTGGCGCGCAGTGCGTGGGAGTCACGCTGTCGCAGAACCAGTTCGATCTGGCGCGTGAGCGCGTGCGGGCCGCCGGGCTGCAGGACCGCATCGACATCCGCCTGCAGGACTACCGTGACGTGCAGGATGAACCGTTCGACCGCATCACCAGCGTGGGCATGTTCGAGCACGTGGGCCTGGACCATCTCGTGCCCTACTTCACCCGCATCCGCTCGCTGCTCAAGCCCGACGGCTGGGCCATGAACCACGGCATCACCAGCACCGATGCGTACGATGGTGAAACGCGCCATGGCGGTGGTCATTTCATCGACCGCTACGTGTTCCCGCGCGGTGAGGTACCGCACATCAGCACCGTCTTGCGCACCCTGCAGGAGGGCGGGCTGGAAGCCTTCGATGTGGAAAACCTGCGCCGCCATTACATGCGCACCACCCAGCTCTGGAGCGAGGCCTTCGAGGCGAACACGGCGCGGATCAAGCCGTTGGTGGACGAGAAGCGTTGGCGCATCTGGCGCATCTACCTGGCCGGCTGTGCCTGGGCGTTCGAGCACGACGAGGTGGCGATCTACCAGGTGCTGTGTCGTGCGGCCGGGCAGCCAGCCACCGAGTTGCCCTGGTCGCGCCACTGGATGTATGCCGACCGTAAGATCGGCACATGACAAGCCCCCTGCGCCACTGGTCCGACCTCACCACCGCCGACTTTGCATTGCTGGACAAGGCGCGCGCCATGGCCGTGCTGCCCGTGGCCGCGATCGAGCAGCACGGCCCGCACCTGCCGCTGTCGGTGGACACCGACATCGCCAACGGGGTGATCGCCGCGAGCATCCCGCACATCGCGCCGGATCTGCCCGCGCTGTTCTTGCCCACGCAAGCCGTGGGCTACTCGCCCGAACACACACGCTTTGCCGGCACGCTCACGCTGAAAGCCGAGACGGTGCTGCGCCTGTGGACCGAGATCGGCGAGTGCGTGGCGGCCTGCGGCGTGAAGAAGCTGGTGCTTTTCAACGCGCACGGTGGGCAGGTGGGCCTGATGGACGTGGTGGCACGCGACCTGCGCGCCCGGCTGGGCATGCTGGTCTACAGCGTGAACTGGTTCCATCTGCCGCTGCTGGATGAGGCCGGCCGCGACCTGAATGCGATGTTCAGCAACGAGGAACACCGTTTCGGCATCCACGCCGGGGAGATTGAAACCTCGCTGATGCTGGCGCTCTCACCGGACAGGGTCCGCATGCAACACGCCGCCAACTTCGCGTCGAAGTCACAGGACCGCGCCGGTCAATTCAGCATCCTGGGCAACGGCAAGAGCGCCAAGCTGGGTTGGCAGATGCAGGACTACAACGCGCACGGCGCGGTGGGCAATGCGGCTGCGGCCACGGCAGACAAAGGCCGTGCGGTGCTGGAAGCGGCTGGGCGTGCCCTGGCGCGCCTGTTGAGCGAGATCGACCGATTGCCGGGGGACACGCTCTCGGAGGCGACGGCATTCAATCCGAAGACCTGAAACACCGGTTCAGGCGTACGTGATCCAGGACTTGAAGTCCTGGTGATCCAGGTGCGGCAACGTGTTGTAGGTCAGCAGCGTGTGCCGCTTGGGATTGAACTGGAATTCGGTCACCGCGCTGTTGCGGATGCGCAGGTTCAGTTCGATCGTGGCCTCCGGGCTCAGGCCCAGCACCTGGCCCACGGCGGTGGAGATCGGCCCGCCGCTGGACACCAGCAACACGTTCTGCCCGTGGTGTTTCGCCCGCACGTGGTCCAGCGCGCTGGTGACGCCGTGCACGAAATCGATGTAGCTGGGCATGCCCTGCGGGCTCACGGTGCCCGCCATCCACTGGGTGAGCCCATCGCGCAGCAGGCGGAAGTGGTGGCGGTAGAGCTCGGGCGCTTCTTCGGCCGACCGCGGCTTCTCCAGTGGATGGGGGTGGATCGCGCGGATCACGGCTTCGCTGTCGTACTCGTTGAGGCCTGGCCAGGCCAGCGCCTCTTCGCTGAGCTTCGCTCCCTCGGCGATGCCGGCCCAGGTCTGGGCGTGGCGCTTGAGCGTGCCCGTGATGACGGCATCAAAGACCACGCCGCGCTCGGCCCAGTACTCACCCAGCCGTCGGCTTTGTCGATGGCCCATCTCGCTGAGCTGGTCGTAGTCGTCTGCACCAAACGAGGCCTGGCCGTGGCGCACAAGGTAGAGCGTTCCCATGTCCGGCATTCTGGGTCCGGGCCCCTGCGGTACTTTGTCCCGGCAGCGACTGGTCACACCTGGCGCAGTCGCGCAGGCGTCTGCCGGTCGGCCTGGTGATCCGAACACCGGTATCTTTGGGGCGCTTATCGGGGGGCTGCAGCAAAAGTCCTGTGCTTCAATCGACGGCTATGTTGGCCCTGCGCACCACCCATGTTGTTTGACTTGCCGACCCTGCTTGCACTGCGGGTGGGCATCGAGTTCTTGATCGCGCTGGCCTTTTGGGCCCAGATGCGGCGTTACCCCGCCATTGGCGGCCCGGGCTGGTGGTCGGTATCTGCGGTGTTGGGCATTGTGGGCTCGGTGATGCTGTGGTCGCGCGACAGCTTGCCCGACGCGCTGACGTTTCCGCTGGGCAACACCGCGCTGATGGTCAGCGCCCTATGTGCCTGGATGGGCATTCGCAGCTACGTCGGTTTGCCCCGGCCCCTGATGCCCGTGCTGGCGGCCAGTCTGGCGTTTTGCTGCGTCACGCTGTATTTCCTCGTCGAGTGGGATGTGCTGGCCGTGCGCCAAGGTGTCTTTACCGCGTCTGTGATCGCCATCACCTTGTTGTGCTTTCGGGACATCCAGCGTGCCGATCCTCAGGGGCGCGTGCCTGAAATGCAGGCGCTGAAGTGGCTCACGGCCATCGAGTTTCTGGGCGTGTTGGGGTTTGTTGCGGCCTTGAGGGTCGGGCACTGGTCGCAGGCAGACGTGACCCCGTCTTTCATATTCTTCTTCCTGCTCACGAAACTGCTGCGGGTGGTGTTGTATGGCGCCCTGGTGTCTTACCGCCTGCGCATGGATGGCGACCAGGCGCGTCAGGGCCTTCAACAGCGGGAGGCTGACTCCCGCGCCTTGATCGACAACCTCAGCGCGGGCGTGATGGTGTTTCGGCCCGACCACACCTTGTCCAGCATCAACACCGCCGCCCGGCGCTTTCTGGGCTGGAGCGACGGGGGGGCGAACCCAGCCCTGGCCGAACCTTCGACGGACGGCTGGCAGATGCTGAGAGAAGACGGCCAGCCGATGCGACGGCACGAAATGCCGTTCGAGCGCGTGCTGGCCACGGGCCAGCCGGTGCGCAGCGTGGTGATCGGCATGCCGCAGGGAGCGGGCGAGGGCGTGCACTGGGCGCTGTGCAACGCCTACCCCGAAAACAACGCGCAGGGCGGTTTGCGCCATGTGGTGCTCACCTTCATCGACATCACCTCGCTGAAAAACGCGCAGGCCGAGCAGAAGCACCTGCAGGCGCAGCTGGCGCAGTCCCAGAAGATGGAAGCGCTGGGCACGCTGGCCGGGGGCGTGGCACACGACTTCAACAACATCCTGGCCGCCATCCTGGGCAACGCCGATCTGGCGCGACAGGACCTGCCACCCGAGGCCGCCTCGCGCGAGAGCCTGCATGAGATCAGCACCGCCGCGCGGCGCGGGCGGGAACTGGTGCGCCAGATCCTGGCCTTCAGTCGCCAGCAGCCCGTGGAGCGCACGCGGGTCAACGTGTGCACCGTGCTGGCCGACTCGTGCACCCTGTTGCGTGGGGCCTTGCCGCCCCACGTGGAGCTGGTGCAGTCGTGCACACCCGATACCTTGGCCATCGAGGCCGACGCGACCCAGATCGGCCAGGTGCTCGTGAACCTGTGCACCAACGCCATCCATGCGCTGGACGGTCGCGCCGGACGCATCGAATGCCGCATCGACGAGCTGCCCCACACCTCCGCGTTGTTGCCCTCCGAGCTCGCCCAGACCTGCGCGCAGCTCGATGTGAGTGCCGTGCGATTGCGCGTGACGGACAACGGCAGCGGCATGACCGAGGCCGTGCGCAACCGGATCTTCGAGCCCTTTTTCACGACCAAGGCGGTGGGCAGGGGCACGGGTCTGGGCCTGCCGGTGGTGCTGGGCATCGTGCAGGTGCACGGAGGTGCGATCGAGGTCGACACCCAACCCGGTGCGGGTACCACGTTCACCCTGTTTTTCCCCGCTGCCCGCGGCGGGCCCGAATGCCATGGTGAAACCACCCATGCCCTGACGTCACCCGAAGCCGTCACAATGGCTTTCAGCCCGCCATCTACCCAGCCCGTTCCAAGCCCCACAACCGACCCAGCCATGGCCGACGACCCTTCTGCGGTTCCACCCCACATCCTCTACCTGGACGACGACGATACGTTGGTGTTTCTCGTGCGCCGCTTGCTTGAGCGCCGGGGCTACCGCGTCACGGCGTTCACCTCGCAGACGCAGGCCATCGACGCGGTGCGGGCGTCGCCCACGGGTTTTCAATTGTTGCTGACCGACTTCAACATGCCCGGCATGTCGGGTCTGGAGGTGGCCAAGGCGGTGCTGGAGATCAACCCGAGATTGCCGGTGGCCGTGGCCTCGGGCTACATCACCGACGAACTGCAGGCCGAATCCAAGGCCGCCGGGGTACGCGAGGTGGTGTTCAAGACCGACGCGGTCGAAGCCTTCTGTGAAGTGGTGGCACGCTTGGTGCGCTCAGAACCTGTTTGAGCTGTTCAAGACCGTGGCGAGCACGTCAGTGTCCACGTTGCCCCCGCACAGCGTGGTGCCCACCACCTGTCCCTTGAGCGCATCGCGCTCCTGCCAAGCCGCCGCAAAGCTGGCCGCGCCAGCGCCTTCGGCCACGTTGTGCGTGTCGGCAAACAGCATGCGCATGGCTTCGGCCACCTCGGTGTCGCTCACCTGCACGACGTGATCGAGGTGCGGCGCGAGCACCTCGAGCGCGGCCTGGTCAGCCACGCGGCAGGCCATGCCGTCGGCCAGCACGGTGGTCACGGGCGAGGCCACCACGCGACCCGCGGCCAACGAGTCGGCGTAGGTCGTGGCATGGGCGCTGATCACGCCCACGATGCGCACCGGGTGCCCCAGCGCGAGCTTGGCGGCGATGGCCGAACACGCGCCAGAACCCTGGCCCACCGGCACATAGACCACGTCCATCTGCGGCACGGCGCGAAAGAACTCCCACCAGGCGGTGCTCACACCGCGCAGCAGGTCGGCGTGAAAACTCGGCACCATGTGCGCGCTGCGCTCGGCGGCGAGTGCGATGGCGTGTTCGCGGCTTTCCTGGAAGTCCTCGCCGTGTTCGATCAGCGTCGCGCCCAGGGCGCGCATGGCGGCGTTCTTCTCCACTGAATTGCCGCGCGGTACAACGATGCTGCAGGCCACGCCGTGCATGCGCGCTGCCCAGCCGATGCTCTGGCCGTGGTTGCCGCGCGTGGCGCTCATCACCTCGCGCGGCAGTTCGCCGCGCTGCTTGAGTTGGTTAAAGTAGGTAAGGCCGCCGCGGATCTTGAACGCACCCACGGGTGTGTGGTTCTCGTGCTTCACCCAGCAGTCGGTGCCCAGGCGCGCGCTCAGCGTGGCCCAGCGGTACTGCGGCGTGGCCTGGAACGAGCGGTAGACCACCGCGGCAGCGGCTTCGATGTCGGCGAGGGTGGGCAGGTGGGCGTTCATGGAGGTGACATCAAGGTGAGGCGGCCACGGGCCGGGGTGTCGAGTTCAGCGGTGAGACCGGCGGGGCCCTCGTGGCCTTCCATCACGCTCATTCCCTCCAGACCCAGTGCCTGAAGTGCCGCGCGCAGACCGGCCGCACCCGCGTGTCGAAGGCGCAACTGGCGCAGCGTGATGCCGCTGGGCGGCATGTGTTGCGTGGGGTGCGTTGAGCCCCACTGGATGAGCGTGGGCAGCACGCCGTTGAACAGCCGCTGGCCGTCGTCGCGCACGCTGATGCGCCACTGCAACAGGCCGTGGGCTGTCTGGCGCGAGGCGCTGACCACCGGCCCGCGCTGAATGCCGATGGCCTGCAGGGCCGCGAGTGCCGCCTCGATGTCGGGCACGCTGGCCACCCAGTGCACCAGTTGCGGGCCGTCGTGCGCCAGCCGGGTCTGCAGGGCCGGGTCGTCCAGATCGAACCAGCGCCTGAGTCCGCTGGCGCGCGTGGGCGTGGCCTTCGGGTCGATGGCGATGATCTCCAGGTACGGTGCCTGGTCGCTGCCATCGTCCAGCTTGAGCAGCCGGTTGTGCGTGCCGAACAAGGAATGTTCACCGCCGGGGCCGGGCGGCATGCCGAGCGTGGCTTGGCACCAGGCCACCCCTTCGTCCAATGTTCGCGCGGCCACCACGAGGTGGTCGATGCGCGGCATCACAGCTCGACCTGACCGCTGATGCAGGTGACCGACGCGCCGCCGACCCAGATGGTGCCGTCGGCATCGCGATCGATGTACACGCGCCCGGCACGGCCCATCGCCGTGCCTTGCGCGGCCACGTAGCGATCGGGCGCCAGACCCGCGCCGATGAGCCACTGCGCCACCGCCGCGTTCAGACTGCCGGTCACCGGGTCTTCACTCAATGTCTCGTGGGTGTGGAAGAAGGCGCGCACTTCAAACGCGGTGTCAGCGCCTGCGGGCTGCGGCGCAACCACGCCGATGTCCAGCCCGGCGAGCACGCTAGCGTTCGGCTTCAGGGCCAGAACCTGCGCGGCGCTGCGCAGCATCACGCCGCGCCAGGGGGGGCCGTTTTCGCACCAGGCGTGCGCCACGATGTCGCCGCGCTGCAGCCCCAAGCCCCGCGCGATCAACGCCACGTCGGCTTCATCCAGTGGGCCGCCGCGGCGCAAGGGCGGCGCAGCAAAAGCCAGTCGGGCCCCGTCGCGCCGGATGCGCACCAGACCCACGCCGCATTCCTGCACCACGTGGTCGCCGCGCGCTTGTCCACCCGCCGTCAACCACGCGTGGCAGGTGCCCAGTGTGGGGTGGCCGGCAAACGGCAGCTCGCGTCCGGGGCAGAAAATGCGCACGCGGTAGTCGGCGCCCGCGGCCTGGCCCTGGGCGGTGGCGGGCAGCACGAAGGTGCATTCAGAGAGGTTGGTCCAGTCGGTGAACTGCTGCATGGCCTCGGTGGACAGGCCGCTGCCGTCCAGCACCACGGCCAGCGGGTTGCCGAGGTAGGGGGTCCCGGTGAACACGTCGACTTGTTGAAATGCGCGTTGGGTCATGGGGGGTTCCGGTTCAGGACAAGGGCAGGTCGAGCACACCACGGCTCGCCGGCATGGCCAGCCAGCCGGCGTACCAGCGCTCGAGGTGCGGCCAGGCCGGGCGCGGCTGCGGCAGGCTCCACCAGCGGTGAACTTCGCAGGCGATCGGAATGTCGGCCATGGTGAGCGCATCGCCCGCCATGAAAGCCTGGTGCGACAGGTGTTCGTCGAGCATCGCAAACAGCGGTTCGGTAGCGGCCACCGATTGCGCGATCACCTCGGCGTTGCGCTGTTCGGGTGCGGTGCGTATCCATTGTTTGAAGCCCGGGCTGCCCGCCGGGTTGAGCGTGGTCTGTTGCCAGTCCATCCAGCGCTCGGCGTTGAAGCGCTGTTGCAGGTCTGATGGGTAGAGCTTGCCTTCGCGCGCGCAGAGGTAACGCACGATGGCGTTCGATTCCCACAGCGTGAAGTCGCCGTCCCTCAGCAGCGGCACCAGTCCGTTGGGGTTGTTCGCGCGGTAGTCGGGGGTGTTGACCACGCCGTAGGCCAGGCCCGCGTCGGTTCGCGGCAGGTCGATGTCGAGCACCTGCGCGCACAGAACGACCTTGCGCACGTTGATCGAACTCAGGCGGCCCCACAGGTGCAGCATGCTCAGGCCCCTTGTTGCTCGCGGATGGCCTTGGCCAGCGCCCCGATGCCGACCGCGATCTGTTCGACGCTGGCCGTGACGAAGCTCAGGCGCAGGGTGCGTGGGTCGGCGTGATCGGCGTAGAAGGCGCTGCCGGGCACGAAGGCCACACCGTGCTCCACCGCCCTGGGCAGCAACTCCACAGCGTTCATGCCCTCGGGCAATCGCACCCACAAGAACATGCCGCCGTCGGGCTCGTTCCACTGCACGTCCAGGCCCGTCATCTCGTTGTCCAGCGCGGCGAGCATGGCCTGGCACTGGCGCTTGTAGAGCGCGCGGATGGTCGGCACATGTCGATCCAGGAAACCGTCCTTGAGCACCTCGGCCACCACACGCTGGTTGAAGCTGGGGCTGTGCAGGTCGGCCGCCTGTTTGGCCTGCAGCAGCTTGGGATAGATGCTCGCAGGCGCCACCATGAAGCCCAGCCGCAGACCGGGGGCGAGGATCTTGGAGAACGAGCCCAGATAGATGCAGCCCTCGGGGTTGAGCGCGGTCAGCGGCGTGGGCGGAGCCTGATCGAACCACAGGTCGCCGTAGGGGTTGTCTTCCACCAGCGGCAGGCCCACGCGCGCGGCAGCGGCCACCAGTGCCTGACGCCGGGCCAGGCCCATGCTGCGGCCGGTCGGGTTCTGGAAGTTGGGCAGCACATAGAGGAAACGCGGCGCGGCCTGCGGGCTGCTGGCAGGGTCGAGGTCGAGCGTGAGCAGGCGGCGGCGCTCCATGCTCTCGGGCTGGTCGTCGCCAGCGCCCAATTGCTGCAGCAGCGCATCCACATCCACGCCTTCGGCGTCGCTGGCCACGCTGTCGATCTGCGGCTCCATGGGCGCGAACGCCTGCAGGGCGCCCAGGTAAGTGGGGGTTTCCACCAGCACGCGGCTGCCGCTGTCGATCAGCACCTTGGCCACCAGGTCCAGGCCCTGCTGGCTGCCGGTGGTGATGAGCACCTGCGCCGGGTCCACCGCCCAGGGCAGGCTGGCCGCGACCCACTCACGCAGCGGGCCGTAACCTTCGCTGGCGGCGTACTGCAGCGCGCTGCGGCCGTCCTCACGCAGCACGCGGTCGCAGGCTTCGCGCATGGCTTCGATGGGGAAGGTGTCGGGCGAGGGCAGGCCGCCGGCGAAGCTGATGATGCCCGGGCGCTCGGTGAGCTTGAGCAGCTCGCGGATCACCGACGGGTTCATGCGCTCGGCGCGGCGAGCCAGGGTCCAGGGGCTTGCGGTGGGCGGGGTGGTGGGCAGGTCGTTGGGCTTCATGGCGTTCTCCGTTCAGTTCCGTTCAAATCCGTTTGTGGGGCGCTGTGGCGTGTACCGGCATTTTCTTGCCAATGAAGACAGTGGCGATGACGGCCGCCGCAAAGCCCAGCGTGACCGCGTCCAGCCGCTCGCCGAGCAGCGGAACCGCAAACAACATGCCCAGGAAGGGCTGCACCAACTGCACCTGGCTCACGCGCACCGTGCCGCCCAGCGCCAGCCCGCGGTACCAGGCAAAAAAACCAAGCCACATCGAAAACACGGCGGTGTAGGCGAAGCCCCACCAGGCCGAGGCTTGCAGCGCGGCCTGCGGGCGGGTGAACGCGGCCAGCGGCAGCGTGATGGGCAGCGCGAGTACCAGCGCCCAGCAGATCACGTGCTCGGCACGCATGCGCTGCGACAGCCGCGCGCCATAGCCGTAACCCACCGCCGCGCAAAGCATGGCCGCGAGCAGCAGCGCGTCGGCCGGGTGGATGGACAAACCCGCGCTGCCCGAACGCAGCACAGCAAAGCCCACCACCAGTGCGCTGCCCAGCGCCGCGCAAATCCAGAAGCCGGCGGATGGGCGCTGGCGGTGCAGCAACGCGCCCACCGCCGCCGTGGCCAGCGGCAGCACGCCGACGATCACGCTGGCGTGCACTGCTTCCACGTAGCGCATGGCCACCGAGGTGAAAAGCGGAAAGCCGAACACCACGCCGCCTGCGGTGATGGCCAAGGGCAGCAGGTCTGCGCGCCGAGGGATGGGTGCGCGCGTGGCGACCAGGAACGCGATGGACAGCAGTGCGGCGACGACCGCGCGGCCCAGCGCCACGAACATGCCCGACATCTGCGGCGCGTCCACCGTGCCCACGGCCAGCCGCGTCATGGGCAGCGTGAGCGCGAAGATGGTCACGCCCAGCAGGCCGAGCAGCAGGCCTTGGTTGGCGGGGAGGTCGCGCCAGCGCGGCGCGAGCAGGGTGTGTGAGGTCATGCGAATACCTTCGTGCTGCGCACTGCGGTGCGAGCTTGTTTGGGGCGGCCCTGCGCGGCGCTCATACCGTCAACATCCACAGTGCGGTGGCCACGAGCACGGCGGCCAGCGCACGGTTGAACCACACCAGGCGTCGCCCTTGCGTGAGCCACTCGCGCAACAAGGAGCCAGCCATGGCATACAGGAAGTTGCTGATGAACGCAAAGAACACCATCACCACGCAGATGATGGCCAGCCGTTCACCGGGATTGGTGGCGGGTTGTCCGCCCGCGTTGACCACCCAGCCCGCGGTGAGCGTGAGCGCCAGCATCCAGGCCTTGATGTTCAGGAACTGCAGGCCCACGCCTTGCAGGAACGTGACGTTGAGCCGCGAGGCATCCACATCGGAAAGATTGGCAGCGCCGGCCAGTTTCCAGGCCAGCCACAGCATGTAGACCACCCCGAGCAGCTTCACGCCCCAGCGCAGCGCCGGCACGCTCAGCACCAGCGCGCCCAGCCCGAGCCCGCAAGCCAGCATGAGCAGCGTCCAGCCGGTGGGTACGGCGAAGCAGAAGCGCAGCGCCCGGCGCAGGCCCAGGTTGGCCGCGAGCGCCGTGGACAGCGTGGTGTTCGGGCCCGGCGAAAAACTCATCGCTGTGCAGAACAGAAGCAGGGCGGTCAACTCGGTGGCGCTCATGAGAAATGGGGCGTGGAGATTGTCAGTTCGGGAAGATCAATGTAATCTTTGCGCCAATACACAACCAATACAGTTGGCCAGCGCAGTTGGATATCTGTATTGGTCGCCTCGACAGTACACACCCGCCAAGAAGGATGCGTTCCCCATGCTGATGAAGACCTCCGCACAGTCCCTCACCGAGCAACTGGCCGTGCGCTTTGCCGACCGCATTCGCAGCCGCCTGCTGGCGCCCGGTGCGCGCCTGCCTTCGGTTCGACAGTGCGCGGAGCAGCACGGCGTGAGCACGGCCACCGTGGTCTCGGCGTACGACCAGCTGCTCGCTCAGGGCCTGGTCCAGGCGCGCAAGAACCGCGGCTTCTTCGTGCGCGAGATGCCCACGGCGCGCGGCGATGTGGCGGCGCCCGAAGCCAAGGCGGCGGCGCGCACCGGCGCATCGCCCGTCAACGCGACAGCGTTGATTCGCGGCATGTTTCACAAAGTCAGCAACAAACCGCACCCCGGCATGGGCGTGTTCCCGCCGGACTGGCTGGAATCCACCTTCATGCCCGCGGCGGTGCGCAAGGTCACGAGCACGCGCGCGCTGCAGGACTTCTCGCTCCAGTACGGTGAACCACTTGGCGACGGCGGCTTGCGCCGGGTGCTGGCGCAAAAACTGGGCACGCTGAGCATCCACACCGAGCCCGACCACATCATCACCACCGTGGGCGCCACGCACGCGTTGGACATCGTGAGCCGCACGCTGCTGCGAGCGGGCGATCCGGTGATGGTGGAGGAGCCCGGCTGGGCGGTGGAGTTCGCGCGCCTGGCCGCGCTGGGCATGCGCATCCTGCCGGTGCCCCGGCGCGCCGACGGGCCGGACCTGGAGGTGATGGCGAAGTACTGCGAGGTGCACAAGCCCAAGCTGTACGTGAGCGTGAGCGTCTTCCACAATCCCACCGGCTACTGCCTCTCGCCGGGCAGCGCGCACCGCCTGCTGCAACTGGCCAACCAGCACAACTTCCACATCGTCGAGGACGATACCTACAGCCACATCGCGCCCGAGCACGCCACGCGGCTGAGTGCACTCGACGGCCTTCAACGCACGATTTACGTGAGTGGCTTCGCCAAGATCCTGGCGCCCAACTGGCGCATCGGCTATCTGGCCGCCCCGCCCGCGCTGGTGGAGCCCTTGCTCGACACCAAACTGCTGAGCACGCTCACCACGCCCGCGCTGCTGGAAAAGGCGCTGGCGCTGTGCATCGAGCAAGGTCAGCTGCGCCGGCACGCCGAGCGCATCCGCACCCGGCTCGACGCGGCGCGTGCGCGCAGCGTGAAACTGGCGCTGGCGGCCGGCTGCACGTTCGCGGCCGAGCCGGTGGGCCTGTTTGGCTGGGTCGACACGGGCGTGGACACCGACGCGCTGGCTCAGCGCATGCTGGATGAGGGTTACCTGATCGCCCCCGGTGCGCTGTTCCACGCCGCGCGTGCGCCGAGCACGCTGATGCGCATCAACTTCGCGACCACGCAGGACGCCGCGTTCTGGCGCGTGTTCACCCGCCTGACCCGGGATGCCAACGAGCCAGCCGCAGGGCCGCCCCAAGGCAGGCTCAGCCCCCTCGGGGGGCAGCGGACCACGCGCAGCGGGGGAGCGTGGGGGTAACAGACCAGCCGCCGGGCCGCCCCAAGGCCGGCTCAGCCCCCTCGGGGGGCAGCGGACCACGCGCAGCGGGGGAGCGTGGGGGCCCTAGACCTCAGTACACCGTGACAGGCGGTTCGGTGCTGCCGAACAGGTCGTTGCCGCTGGCGTCGAGGATGCGGGCGAGGATGCGGTCGATCTGGCGCGCTTCGGTTCGCATCAGTGGCAAGGCCCGACCAAACAAGCCCCAGTCACCCCCCCGTGCCGCCAGCTCCAGCCCCTTGGCCAGCCGCGCGCCACGCTCGGCCGTCATGCTGCCCAGCGAGCCCTTCAGCCCATGGGCATGCGCCACGGCGGCGGCGGCGTCCTTGATCTCAAATGCGCGTTGCATGTCGGTCAGCTTGGAGACCAGATCGCTGCGCATGGCCAGCGCCAACTGCCGCAGGGTTTCTTCATCGCCGTCCAGGCGCCTGCGCAGTTTGTCCACATCCAGCGCTGCGGGCGAAGCCGCGGGGCGCTTGATGGCGGCAGGGGGAGGGGGTGGCGCACTGGTCGCAATGGCTGGCACGGGTCCGGATGCCGGCAACGCCAGCACCCGATCCATTTCCTGCATCAAGGCCTGCGGGCTGACCGGCTTGGGCGTGTAACCGTCCATGCCCGCGGCCAGGCATGCCTGGCGATCGCCCGGCATGGCGTTGGCCGTCACCGCCACGACCGGGGTGCGCTTGAGGCGCCTCTTGCTTTCTGCCTCGCGGATCATCTGCGTGGCCTGCAGGCCGCTCATGCCCGGCATCTGCACGTCCATCAACACCATGTCGATGCCGCCTTGCTCCCATTGCGCGACGGCCTGCGCGCCGCCACGCGCCACGCGCACGATGCAACCCAGGCGCAGCAGCAACTGTCGCAGCATCATTGCGTTGACCGGATGGTCCTCGGCCAGCAACACCACCATGCCGGCATAGCGCGGTCCGGCCTCGGCGATTTCCAACAGCTCCATGGGAGCGCTTAAGGGTCCTTCATTCACCGCAGGGGCCTCCTGCAGGGGCAGGGTGAGCGTGAAGGTGCTGCCTTGACCGAGTTCACTCTGCAGGTCGATCCTGCCACCCATCAGACCAGCCAGGCGAGCGCAAATGGCCAGACCCAGTCCGCTGCCGCCGTATCGGCGGGCAGTTGACGCATCTGCCTGGGTGAACGCTTCAAAAATCGTGGCCTGTTGCTTGCGCCCGATGCCTACCCCACTGTCCTGCACCTTCAACTGCAGTTCGCGAGCACTGGAGTCGGCAACCTCGGGGCTGGAGACCGTCACTTCAATGCGGCCATTGCGCGGCGTGAACTTGATCGCGTTGGACAGCAGGTTGCCGACCACCTGTCCCAGTCGCCCCGGGTCTCCCAACACCCATTGCGGCAGGTCAGGGTGCAGCACGAGCTCGAAAGTCAGGGGTTTGGCCCGAGCGTGCTCGGCGTGGGGCCCCGACGCTTCCCGCAATGCGCGGTGAAGGTCGAAGCGCGAGTGTTCGATCTCCAGCTTGCCCGCTTCGATGCGGGAGAGGTCCAGGATGTCGTTGAGCAGGGCCAGCAAGGCATGCGCCGAACTGTCCATGAGCGCGAGCCAGTTCGCCTGTTCCGCATTCAGCGGCGATTCCATGAGCATGCGCGTGAGGCCCATCAGCGCATTGAGCGGTGTGCGCACCTCGTGGCTGATGTTGGCCAGGAACTCGCTTTTGGCCCGACTGGCCTTTTCGGCCATCTCTCGGGCCTGTGCGCTGTCCTGCTCGATGCGTTTTCGTTCGCCGATGTCGGCCAGTGTGCCCATGAGCCGGATCGGCGTGCCCCGGGCGTCGTGCTCGGCCACCATGCCGTGGGTCTCCACCCAGAGCCATCCGGTGGAGGTGCGCACCCGGTGCTGCGCCACAGCACTTTGCTCGCGTCCTTCCAGCAATGCAGTCATCGCCGTCAGAAGCAGGTGTGCGTCATCAGGATGCAAACGCGCTTCCAGATCGGCCACTTCCCAGTACGCGTCCTTGCCGATATCACCGACCAGCTCACCCCAGCGCGCCGTAAGAAACATCTGCCGCGATGGCAATTGCCAGTCCCACAAGGCCAGGCCCGCGGCGTCCACCGCCATCTGCAGCCGGTCGCGCGTTTCGTCCAGGGCCTCTTCGGCCAGCAGGCGGCTGTTGGATTCGCGATGCACCGAACTGCGCAGACGTTCGAGTTCGCGGTTCTGGTGCTCGACTTCGCTCAACAACTGCTGCGTGCGCGCTTTCTCCCGCGCCAGCTCGTTGAGCGTGCGCTGCAGGTCCAGAGCCAGGCGGTCAAGTGTCATGAGCCATTGTGGGGTTGTGCGCAGCTTCAGCGCGCACCGAAGAGTGCATCAGCTTCCGCCAAGCACCTCCCAGCGCTCCATTGCCCGAAGCCATTCAGACTCGATATCGGCATGACGGGCGCCAAGTTGAGCTGCCCGTGCGGGATCGGTGTTGAATAGTTGACCGCTGCCCAGTTCGCTGTCGACGCTCGCTTGTTCCGCCTCCAGCGCCGCGATGCGCTCCGGCAGGGCGTCGAACTCGCGCTGCTCCTTGTAGCTGAGCTTCTTCTTGTTGGCGGTAGCAGCAGGAGCGCTCGCCGGCGCCACAGCAGGCGTTGCCTTGACCGCGGGCGCAGCCGTCTGAGCGTCGCGATCGCGCTGCAGGGCTTCCGAGCGGGCCGACTGCGTGAGCCAGTCCTGCACGTCGCCCACGTACTCGCGCCAGCGGCCATCGCCTTCGAACACCAGCGTGCTCGTCACCACGTTGTCCAGGAACCGCCGGTCGTGGCTCACCAGAAACACGGTGCCTTCATATTGCTGAAGCAGGTCTTCGAGCAGCTCCAGCGTGTCGATGTCCAGATCGTTCGTCGGCTCGTCGAGCACCAGCACGTTGGCCGGGCGTGCGAACAGCCGTGCCAGCAACAGGCGGTTGCGCTCGCCGCCGGAGAGCGTTCGCACAGGCGCGTTGGCGCGTGCCGGTGAAAACAGGAAATCGCTCAAGTAGCTCTTGACGTGCGTGCGCTTGTTGCCGATCTCGATCCACTCACTGCCCGGGCTGATGAAATCCTCCAGCGTAGCGTCCAGGTCCAGTTGATCGCGCATCTGGTCAAAATACGCCACGCTGACCTTGCTTCCCTGGCGCACCGAGCCCCCGGTGGGCACCAAGTCACCCAGGATGATCTTGAGCAGCGTGGTCTTGCCGGCGCCGTTGGGCCCGATCAAGCCGATCTTGTCGCCGCGCAAGATGGTTGCTGAGAAGTCGCGAATGACCGTGCGCGATCCGCCGTCAGCGGTCGGAAACGATTGCGTCACCTTCTCCAGTTCGGCCACGATCTTGCCGCTGGAAGTGCCGCTGGCCACCTCCAGTTTCACGCTGCCCAGCGCGTCGCGGCGCTGCGCACGCACCTCGCGCAAACGTTCCAATCGCGTGATGCGCCCCTGCGCGCGCGTGCGGCGCGCCTCCACGCCCTTGCGAATCCACACCTCTTCCTGGGCCAGCAGCTTGTCGGCGCGCGCGCTGATCACCGCCTCCTGCGCCATTTGCTCTTCCTTCAGTATCTGATACTGCGCAAAGTTGCCGGGATAGCTCAACAGCCGGCCACGGTCCAGTTCCACCATGCGCGTGGCCACGCGGTCCAGAAAGGCACGGTCGTGGCTGATCGTCACCAAGCTGCCCTTGTATTCCAGCATCAGGTCTTCCAGCCACGTGATGCTGTCCAGATCCAGATGGTTGGTCGGCTCGTCGAGCAACAAAACGTCGGGGCGGCTCACCAGCGCCTGCGCCAGCGCAACCCGTTTCTTGTTGCCACCCGACAGCTCCCCCACCCTGACCGCACCATCCAGGTGCAGGCGATGCAGCGTTTCCTCCACCCGTTGTTCCCAGTTCCAGGCGTCAAGTGCCTCGATGCGGTTCTGTAGCGCATCGAGATCCAGGCCATCAACGCCGCTCAAATAGAGATCACGCGCCGCGCGCGCATCGGCCAGGCCCACGCTGGCCGCCTCAAACACCGTGGATTGCAAGTCAAGGATGGGTTCCTGCGGAACATAGGCAATGCGCAAGCCGGTCTGCACTTGCAGGGTTCCATCATCGGGCTTCTCCAAGGAGGCCAGTATCTTGAGCAGGGAGGACTTTCCAGTCCCGTTGCGCCCGATCAGGCCAACCCGCTCCTGGGTCTCCAGCGCAAAGTCGGTGTGATCGAGGAGCGCCACATGACCATAGGCCAACTGCGCGTTCTGAAGGGTGATGAGTGCCATGCGAAGCCCGAGACAAAAGAGCAGCGATTATCCCTGCCACCCCCTGTGCGCGCTTGCGCTTGCCTATAGGAAGTCGATGCGCTGCGGAGCCGTTCTCTATAGAGAAGGCATCTTGCGTGCTGCCGGGTGCCGAGCCAAGCACCGCCGCATGTCTTCAAAAACTTTTTCCGACCGGTTTGACGAGAGCTCAAAATCTGGCATATACTGCAAGGCTCCGCTGAACACAGCAGCCACCCATCGGGAGGCAAAAGAAGACAGCGGAGACGCAGCCAAGGCAGTGCAAAAACATCAAACAAAAAATTCGATGTTTTTGACAAGACTCCAAAAACTGTGTCATAATACGAGGCTCAGCTGATCGCAGCTAAGCAGGCAGACGAAGACGGTGAAAGCTGGTCGGTTTGCAGGATCATTAAAAATACACAGCCGATAAGCGTGGGCGTTTGAAGGCGATTGCGAAACGGACTCGAAAGAGTCCAAGTCGCAAGACTTTAAACGCTCATGAGAATAGAAGTGAAGTTCACTTCAATTCCGTTGTTATGAGTAATTTTCAAGATCGAACTAAAGAGTTTGATCCTGGCTCAGATTGAACGCTGGCGGCATGCTTTACACATGCAAGTCGAACGGCAGCGCGGGGCAACCTGGCGGCGAGTGGCGAACGGGTGAGTAATATATCGGAACGTACCCTAGAGTGGGGGATAACGTAGCGAAAGTTACGCTAATACCGCATACGATCTAAGGATGAAAGCGGGGGATCGCAAGACCTCGCGCGATTGGAGCGGCCGATGGCAGATTAGGTAGTTGGTGGGGTAAAGGCTCACCAAGCCGACGATCTGTAGCTGGTCTGAGAGGACGACCAGCCACACTGGGACTGAGACACGGCCCAGACTCCTACGGGAGGCAGCAGTGGGGAATTTTGGACAATGGGCGCAAGCCTGATCCAGCAATGCCGCGTGCAGGATGAAGGCCTTCGGGTTGTAAACTGCTTTTGTACGGAACGAAAAGACTCCTTCTAATAAAGGGGGTCCATGACGGTACCGTAAGAATAAGCACCGGCTAACTACGTGCCAGCAGCCGCGGTAATACGTAGGGTGCAAGCGTTAATCGGAATTACTGGGCGTAAAGCGTGCGCAGGCGGTTATGTAAGACAGATGTGAAATCCCCGGGCTCAACCTGGGAACTGCATTTGTGACTGCATCGCTGGAGTGCGGTAGAGGGGGATGGAATTCCGCGTGTAGCAGTGAAATGCGTAGATATGCGGAGGAACACCGATGGCGAAGGCAATCCCCTGGACCTGTACTGACGCTCATGCACGAAAGCGTGGGGAGCAAACAGGATTAGATACCCTGGTAGTCCACGCCCTAAACGATGTCAACTGGTTGTTGGGTCTTCACTGACTCAGTAACGAAGCTAACGCGTGAAGTTGACCGCCTGGGGAGTACGGCCGCAAGGTTGAAACTCAAAGGAATTGACGGGGACCCGCACAAGCGGTGGATGATGTGGTTTAATTCGATGCAACGCGAAAAACCTTACCCACCTTTGACATGTACGGAATTTGCCAGAGATGGCTTAGTGCTCGAAAGAGAGCCGTAACACAGGTGCTGCATGGCTGTCGTCAGCTCGTGTC